>CP054180.1:2573427-3216784 GCA_015709635.1 Gammaproteobacteria bacterium | reverse complement strand
CATTTTTTGTTCTTCGTCTGTCTGGTTTGGAAAGGCGGTCATCATGCAATGCGAGTTAAAAAAATTGTTGCTAAATTTCCAGATTATCGATTAATCGCGTGTTACCGAGCCAGGCTGCGGCTAAAACGACCAAATCCTGGTCCGGGGGTTGTGCAAGCCGTAAGGAATTACGTTCATGCACACTGATGTAATCAACGTTCCAGCCGCGTTGCGCTAGGTTGCGCGAGGCGTTTTCCTGTAACGTCTGAAAGTCCTGGCAGCCGGAGATGATTTCCTGCTTGATCTGTTGCAATGTTTGGTAAAGATGGCAAGCTTCCGCACGTTGTGCGCTGTTCAGGTATTGGTTGCGCGAGCTTAATGCCAACCCATCCGCGGCGCGGACAGTCTCGCCGGCCACAATGTTAATGGGTAAGTTTAATTGCCGCACCATTTCACGCACTATATGCAACTGCTGATAATCCTTTTTGCCAAAGACAGCGAGGTCAGGTTGAATAATATTGAATAATTTCAATACGATTGTTGCAACACCACGAAAAAAACCCGGACGAAATTTTCCTTCCAGGGTATCTGCTACAGGCGGTAATGCTAACAAGAATTCTTGCGGTGTTGGGAAAAGAATTTTTTCATTGGGTGCGAAAACGGTCTTGACATTCAGCGCAGACAGCGCCTGGCAATCTTCTTCCAAAGTGCGCGGATAGCGGTCGAAATCCTCATGTGGCAGGAATTGCAAGCGGTTGACAAAAATGCTGACCACCATGCAGTCGGATAACTGCTTTGCTTGCTTTATCAGCGCGAGATGACCTTCATGCAGATTGCCCATGGTGGGAACGAACGCAATGTTTTTTTCGCCGCGGAGACTTTCCCGTACGGCGGCAATGTCGCTCAGTGTGTTCATAAACTTCCGGGTATCAGAATACGTGTTCGTTACCGGGAAACTGCCCGGATTTTACAGCTTGAACATATTGAGCCACCGCTTCCGGGATGCTTTTGGCGTCTTGCATAAAATCCTTGACGAAGCGGGGTTTTTTACCTTGGGATATTCCCAGCATGTCGTGCAGCACCAGAACCTGCCCCGAGCAATCAGGGCCTGCGCCGATGCCGATGGTCGGAATGGATAACGCTTGGGTGATCTTTTTCGCCAACTTGGCTGGTACTACTTCCATGACCAGCATGCCAGCGCCGGATTTTTCCAGACTTTTTGCGTCATCGAGCAATTGTTTCGCCGATTTTTCCGTATCACCTTGTAATTTGTATCCGCCGAGCTGATGAACCGATTGCGGCGTCAAGCCAATATGCGCGCACACCGGAATGCCACGTTGTGTCAGGAACTGAATTGTGTCCGCCATGATGTGGCCACCCTCGATTTTAACCATCTGCGCACCGGCGGCAATGATCCTGGCGGCATTTTCAAACGCCTGTTCGGGAGAAACCTGATAACTGCCGAACGGCATATCGGTGATGATGAACGCCTTGTTGGCGCTGCGCGCCACGCAACGTGTGTGGTAAATCATCTCATCCAATGTCACGGTCAAGGTCGTATCGCCGCCCTGCAATACATTGCCTAGTGAATCACCCACCAGCAGCATATCCACCCCGGCATTTTCCAGCACGGCTGCAAAAGTTGCATCGTAACAAGTCAGAACTGCAAGTTTCTCATGATTTTCAATCATTTTTTGCAGTGTGGTTCGGGTAATTTTCATATTTCCTTGCATCGATTTCTGATCGGGACTTTTGCCGTTGCGCAACCATGATAGCGCATTTGGCTCATTCCAATGGACGTTTCAAGGCGCATAACAGATGTGCGTGCAAGTGGTTTCTTGGCATTGCTAGGACCTAATTTGAACTTGAAATTCCCTGTGATCTTGCCGCGGAGTTGTTTATTCTAAATTTGTTCCAGTTTTTGTTCATGACATGCCGCAAGCAGTGGCGCAATGTCGCCGTGACCCGGGATGTTACATTCCGGGGCGATTTCCAGCAGCGGCATCAATACGAACGCGCGTTGCGTCATACGCGGGTGCGGCAAAGTTAAATCCGCATCCTGAAAGTGCAGTGTATCGTACAGCAGAATGTCGAGGTCCAGCGTGCGCGGCGCATTCAGCGATTCGCGCACACGTCCGTGGCGTTGTTCGATCGCCAATAAGGCCTTCAGCAAATCGTGCGGCGCCAGATGGGTTTCGATCAGTGCCACCGCGTTGACGAAATCGGGCTGATCCAATTTTCCGACCGGCGCGCTGCGGTAAAGCGACGAGCGGCGGATCAATTGCGTGCCGGGCAGTTGTTTCAATTCGTCGAATGCTTGCTGAACCTGAGAAACAGGGTTTTCCAGATTGCTGCCCAGAGCGATGAAGGCCTGGCTTGGTTTTTTACTCATGCAGTGAGGGAATTAAAAACTTTCCGGGTTGTTTGAATTGTCCGGCTGCGCTGTAGAACCGGGCGACGGTTTTTTGCGGCTGCGTCTTCTCCTGGGTTTCTTGCCGGCAGTCTGCTTCGGCAGCATTTTTTCCCGTTCCTCGCTGCCGGCGGAAAGAAAAGCTTTCCACCATTCACCCAATTCCGGGCTTAATTCGCCGCTCTCGCAGCGCAGCAGCATGAAATCGAAAGCCGCGCGGAAACGCGGGTGGGAAATCAGGCGAAACGGTTTGCGTCCGCTGCGCACTTCAAAGCGCGGCTGCATTGACCATATTTCCTGGATGACCGCATCGAAGCGGCGCGGGATAGCGAGTTTTTCATGCTGCAGCGAGAGCACTTGATCCATCGCCCTGAATAAAGCGGGCATGGGTTTTTCTCCCGATGCCTGCAAGCTGCTCCAGTTTGATAGCACTTCATGCCACAACAAAATGGCAAACAGAAATCCGGGTGAAACCGGTTTGTTTTGTTGGATCCGATCGTCGGTATTTTTCAGTGCGATGGTGATAAAACGCTCGCCCAGCGGCTGCTCCAGGATCACATCGAGCATCGGCAGAAGGCCGTGGTGCAGCCCGCGTGCACGCAATTCCACGACGCAGGACAGCGAATGCCCCGATAGCAGCAGCTTGAGCATTTCATCGAATAAGCGGGACGGCGGGACGTTTTGCAATAAAGAAGCCAGATCGCCGATCGGTTGCGCGGTTTGCGCATCGATTTGCATGCCGAGTTTCGACGCCAGCCGCACCGCGCGCAACAAACGCACCGGATCTTCGCGGTAGCGCTGCACCGGATCACCGATGATCCGCAGTTTTTTTTCTTTGATATCCTCGTAACCGTTCAGGTAGTCCAGAATTTCTTCCTTGACCGGATCGTAAAACAGCGCATTCACGGTGAAGTCGCGCCGCACGGCGTCTTCTTCCTGGCTGCCGAACACATTATCGTGCAACAGGCGGCCATGCGCATCGGTTGATGGCGTTACTGCGGAATCTTCCTCATCGTCCGGTGAAGGGCCGCGGAAAGTGGATACTTCCACGGTTTCTGCCCCGCACATCACATGCACCAAGCGGAAACGGCGTCCGATGATGCGGGAACGGCGGAACAGCTTGTGGATTTCTTCCGGAGTGGCGTTGGTCGCCACGTCGAAATCCTTCGGCGTCAGTCCCAGCAGTAAATCGCGTACCGCGCCGCCGACGATGTAGGCGGAAAACCCGGCCTGTTGCAGATTGGTGGCGATTTTTAATGCGCATGGGTTAATCAGGTTACGCCGGATGCCATGGCGCGTATTCGGAATAGTATTCAACTGTGCAGTCGATTTGGAAACAGGGGTTTTGCGGCTGAATACCTTGCGGAGAAATTTACGGATCATTGCGGATTACATAAGGTATTAAACGCTCGTTATGTTTTTTCACGATGATTGCAATTAAATCCGGATCAGTCAAATTAAAATTTTGTGAAGCCAGCCGGTAAGCCGGGTTCTGTCGTGGACAGTCATTCCTCTAGATGCACGGTTACCCGTGCATTCAAGCAACCTACCCGCAGGCTCTGCGAGCAACATCATCGCCTGCCTATTTGGTCTTGCTCCGGATGGAGGTTACCGCGTTTCACCGTAACTGAATACGCTCGTCTCTGTGGCCCTATTCCTCGCCTCACGGCGGACGGCCGTTAACCGTCATCCTGCTCTGTGGAGCCCGGACTTTCCTCTCCCTGTGTTCATTGAGAACACAGGCAGCGACTGCCTGGCCAACTTCGCCGGGTATTCTATCAACATATTTTATGGTAAGAAGGATAAATTTATGAGTTACGCCTGATACACCCATAAATTTTGGTGTAATGGGTGACTGATACAACTCTCTGTCATTGGCATTGGTACTGATATTCACCGGAAAGCCGGAAATGCAAGTGTGAGTAATGCACTGAAGTGTGCTAAGTTCTCACAACCCGATCCTAAAGTCTGTATTCATTTTTACCATCACAATTTATCCCATGTTGCATATGTTCCGGTTCAATGACAAAGCGCTGCTTTTTTTCTTTTGGTTCAATTGCATCCTGGCGCTCGTACTGCTGCCGGGTACCGCATACCCGAAAGGCGAGCCATCGGTATTCAAGGCCATCGATACTGCACGTGCGGCGATCGATCGCAGCAAAATGGGCGACAGTCAGCGGCAGGCGGCGCTGGACTATCTGGAGGCCGCCCGCGCGGACGAGCGCGAAGTACAGACTTTGAAAGAGCGCCTGATCGAGCTGCGGGCTGAAACGGCCGATCACCCGAAACGCATGGATCAGCTACAAAAAGCGTTGGCGGTGAACCATGAACAGGAATTGCACGAATGGTCCAAGCGTTTGCCGACCAATGCCGACGGTGAAACACTGGAACAAATTCTGGAGCGGGAGCGCACCATCATTGCCGATCTGCGTGTGCAAATCCAATCGACCGGTGAAGATCTGGCACTGACCTTATCGCGGCCGGCCCAGGCCGAAGAGGAGATTGCCACACTGCATCGCCGCATCGAAGAATTATCCGTGCCATTGGTCGTGTCCAAGGATGAGCCTGCGGCATTGCATGAAGCACGAAGCTTGCGCCGCAGCAGCGAGCAGCGGCGGTTGCAGGCATTGCTGGAATTGCGTTTGGCCGAACAGGACACAGCCACGCAGCGGCAAAGCCAGAATGAACTGGTATTGCACGAATTGCGTTATCGCGCCGGATTGCACGAAAAGCGTGTGGAACTTCTGCAACAGCGCATAACCAGCCGGGGCCGGCGCGAGCTGGAGGTGTTGAATGAACAGTTGTTGCAACGGGAACAGGAATTGGCGCAAGCGGGCATGGTCTTTTCTTCGGCGGCAAAGGCCAATCGCGCTATCGGTGAAGAGTTGATCCAGCACAACGAGCTGTTGGCGCGCGACCGGGAAGCCCTGACTGTCAACGAACAGGACCGGGAGCAGATCGCGGTCAATTTGCAGGACAGCCGTACCCGGCTGGATATGGGAAGTGCCAATGAGCGTATTGGCCGGTGGCTTTGGAGCGAGCGGCGGCGGTTGAAACCGATTGCCCATTTTCAGCAGCGCTTGAAGCTGATTCGCACTGATCTGGCTGAGCTGCGCTTGGAACGGATCGTGCTCAACGAGCAGCAGAGGGATTTGCTGGATATCGACACGGTCTCGCAGGCGCTGATCGATGCGCATTTCGATGCCGCGCATGAACGCCAGACTGAAGAAAGCGTTAAGAAGCAGTTGTTGCCGTTGCTGCAGAAACGTGTCGAATTGCTGTTTCTGCTGGAATCCCTGTTGCAGCGGCGGATTGCAACCCTGGAGAGAAGCGAGCAGGCCATACAGGAGCAGATCCAGTTTTCTCAGGAATTGCAACAACTGCTGGACCGCCGTTTATTGTGGATTCCGGGTCATAGCGTCGTCAATGGCGATTGGTTGCAGCGTTTGCCGGATGGTATGCAGGATTTGATCAAATTCTCGCGCTTTGTCAACTTGGGTGAGCTGGGTTTGCAAAATTTCTCGCAGCAACCCGTGCCGTGGTTGATCAGCTTATTGTTCGTAGTGGTCATGCTGCAACTGCGCTATCGCGCTCGTGCACGCATCGAGGCACTGGCGATGGATACCTACCAGATCCGCAAGGATAGCTATCAGATGACGGTGAAAGCTTTGGGATGGACTTTTTTGGCAGCGCTACCTCTGCCGGCTTTGTTCGCTTTATCCGGGCAATTGCTGCAGCAAGTGGGCAGCCCGGGACGATTCAGTCATTCTTTCGGTGAGGTCTGCCTGCTCATGGTATTGCCGCTACTGGCGGTGCAATTTCTGCGCTGGACCTGTATCGAGCGAGGTCTGGGGCACGCGCATTTCCGTTGGACCAAGCAGCGCCGCACGGCACTGCGCCATTGGCTGTCCATTGCGATGAGCGTATTGCCGTTGTATTTCATCAGTTCTCTGGCATTCATCCGCAAGCATGATCTGGCCGTCGATGTGCAGGCGCGATTGGCCATCGTGCTCAGTTGCGTAATTTTGGCCTGGGTGCTGTGGCGATTGCTGGATGTGGGGCGATTGTGGGTGATTCGCGGCATAGCAAGTGAACCGTCACTGCTGCGTAAAGCCCTGCGTTTCACGCTGCCGGCTATGTTGCTGACGGTGGCTGGGCTGGCGTTGGCGGGCTATGTTTTTTCCGCAGGCATGATTCTGCAATCGATGCTGGCCAGCTTCATTGTGATTGTCGTGGTGGCGATTGCCATGGGCATGCTGGGACGCTGGTTTTTACTCGGGGAACGGCGTCTGGCGTTGCGCCGGTTGGAAGAACACCGGCAGGCCGAAGTGCAGGCTGCCGGTGAGTCCGGAGAAGTGATGCTCGAGCCCGACGAAAATATCACCCTGGAGCAGGTCAATACCCAGACGCAGCGGTTGTTGCGGGCTTTGCGCCTGAGTCTGCTGGCCGTGGGATTGATCGCGGTATGGGTAACCCTATTGCCGGCCATGACGCGTCTCGATGAAATCGTGTTATGGCATATCAGCGATACCGGTGCCGATGGCGCCACCACGCAGCAGCCGGTGACGCTGATGGTCGTGCTGCTGGGTATTTTTACCCTGGCACTGACAACGGCTGCGGCGCGCAACCTGCCCGGATTGATCGAAATCAGCCTGTTGTCGCATATCCGTATCGATGCAGCGTCGCGTTACGCCATCACCAGCGTGCTGCGGTACGCGATCGTGATCGGCGGCACCTTGGTGGGGCTGAGTTTGCTCGGCATGCGCTGGTCGCAACTGCAATGGATGGCGGCCGCTTTGTCGGTGGGATTGGGATTTGGTTTGCAGGAAATTTTTGCCAATTTTGTGTCCGGCATCATTTTGTTATTCGAGCGCCCCTTCCGGGTCGGCGATGTGATTACCGTCGGAGGCTTTTCCGGCCGCGTCACGAAGATTCGTACCCGTGCCACAACGGTGCTGGATTTTGACAACAAGGAAATCGTCATCCCCAACAAAACTTTCATTACCGGGCAATTGACCAATTGGACCCTGACCGACACGATCACGCGCATCGTCATCAAGGTGGGGGTAGCCTATGGCACCGATGCCGATACCGTGCGCACACTGTTGCTGCAGGCGGCCAAAAAGGATCAGCGGGTATTGGCGGAACCGGAGCCTTCGTGCTGGTTCGTGGCTTTCGGCAAGGAATCGCTGGAGTTTGAGTTGCGGGTTTATGTGGGCACAGTGGGCGAGCGCATGGAAGTTCAAAATGCGCTCAATACGCGGATCACCGCGCTCTTTGCCGAGCATGGCATCGAAATGGGAGTAGTTGCCAACAGCTGATCAACTGGTGCTGACGTCAAGCAGCCGGTTTGTTTAGCACACGATCATTTGATCAGCATCGCATTGATTTCCGTCAGCGTGTCTTCATCCAGCTCACCGGCTTCCGCGCTCAAACGCAACCGGGACATCAAATAACTGTGGTAAGCCTTGGCCAGATCACGCTTGGCAGCGAACATTTGCTGCTGGGCATTGAGCACGTCGACCTCGGTGCGCACACCGATGTGGATTGTGATAAGCACTGGATTAATTATTGCTGGCGTTGATTTGTTGTTCGGTGCGGTTGGCCGGTAGCGTCACATTCGAGAGAAAACCAGCGCTATCTTGCCCAGTTTTTCCTGCATGGCTTGATAAGCCGCACGTGCCGGACGGTTATTTATCGATATTCCACGGTGGAGAAGAGAATAATTTGAGATCGAAAGAATTTATGAGACTAAAAATAGCGAGGATGCCTTGCAATTCCCATGAGGAAATTGCAAGACAAACAATGTCGATCCAATGAAAGAAGGACACTAATTTTTTGTATCTGACGTTCCTAGTAGCGGAGTGTATTCGGTCATTTCGGTTATTGTAAGACAGATGACCGAAGAACCCAATGGAGGCTGTAGTACAGAATTTCCGATTTCCCAAATAAGGTTAAACCGGTTACTGCTCAGCATTTCGTCGAAGGATACCTGCGCCGTTTCCGACTCGGACCGTAAGCCATAGCCGACCCATAATTCTCCGTCTCCCACATACGGACTGACATCAATAGGTTGAGGGGAGATTGAAATCGGAATCACCGGCTGGAGTTGGCCGAATGGAATTTGTGCAAAATTATAAAAGAATTCCGGTATTTTTTCTTTTTCTTGCTTGATCCAGCTTACCCCTCCGTTATAGAGCCACAATACATCCGGTTGGCTCTTCAAACGGAAGCTGACAAACACATCGCCGGTTTTGAAATGATCTTCCTTGCGGACGATCAGATAGTGATTCAGCATGACACTCTTGAAATTGTCGGTTTCAGCGTATAAGTAGGTCTGTAGGAAACATATTTTTCCCGGTGAGGCGAATTTGGTATTAATTTCAGAATCATTTGCTAATACTGTTGATGTAAAAAGCAGACCAATACCGGTAAGAAATGATATAAAAATGTAGCGTTTCATAGGGTTTTCTCCTGTCAAGAGTTAGAAGTTCGGTGCGCGAACGCGGCGAAAGACTTGATTACCAACTGGCAATGGCAAGTTGATCGTGACCGGAATGCTGCCGACGGTAGCGATCCAGGCCGTGGCGTTCGCGACTGAGGTGCCGGGCGTTGCGGCCTTGATGGCGGCATAAAAGCCCGCTACATGTGGGGCTGCTTGAGAGGTTCCTGACATTGGAACAGTCGCAATGGTATTTGCGAAATGTGCGGAAACAACCCCGGTTCCGCCGTCTTCGCCGCCCGGTGCAAGCAGAATCGGCCCCGAAAAAGTGGATTGACTGATGATGTTTGCAAAATTACTCAACGTCGTGCCCGTTGAATCGTTTTTAACCGAGCTTACTTTAATAACGAGAGGGGTGCATGCGGGTGAGCTGATAGCTCCTTTGTTAGAATTATTTCCTGTCGAAGCAATGACCGGAATCCCTTTAGAGTTAAGATTACTCACCTGAGAGTTATAAAAAGCAGGACAACTAGAACTATAAAGTGTCGGACTACTTATGCTCAGGTTTACAGTGTGTGGACTGTATGTTCCAACTGTATTCTGGTCGATTGCACCAAGTGCGGCTTGTATGTCGCTAGTAAATGCCGATCCTTGCGGAGGATTAGCACTGTAAGAAAAAATCTGAACTGAAATGATCGAGGCATCCGGTGCCACTCCTTGCAAGTTTGATGGGGACAAAACAGGATTTTGGCGCCCGGCGGCGATTCCGGCAACGTGCGTGCCGTGCGAACAATCATGATTAGGTGCAGAGTTGCAGACGGTGAGGTTGGAATAAGGCGCTCCCGATCCGGCAAGACCTAACGGACTGTCGCCAAAGCTGTCGGGGCTAGGGCAGATCGACGAATAGGTGACTCCACCGGGACCTACTCCATTCGTGCCAAAACAGGCTTCATAGGTAACCCGGGAGGTGCTGCCGGTGGTGAAAAAGGCGTGGTTTTTGCGCACGCCGGTATCGATAATAACGATATTTTGCCCCGCGGCGCGATAACCTTTATTCCATGCTTGCGGCAGATTCATCAAATTCGTGCTGTTGGTCAGCGAAGTCCAGGCAACGGGTTTATTCAATTCAACGCTGAGAATCCTTTCGTCCTTGCTGTCGTACAATTTGGCCAAAGCCTCGAAAGGCAGCCGCATGTGCAATACGCCGATATTCGCGCCCGATAGCGATTCCTCGGCGGGATCAAGCGCGCCGGTCTGGGCGATGATATCTTTTAAAGCCCGTTTGATTGGCTGCAACTTGGGATTTGATAGCTGTTTCCGATAGGTAGCCGGTTTTGGGCGTAAATAAATCCCCGCCACGTAAGGTAATCATTACTTCCGCTTCGCCAAATTGCTTGGCGGCTTCCAGGACTTCGTCCGGCCATTGCGCAACGCGCGGATCCGCATAGTTAATGGGACGGATCGCGCGAATGTCGTCGCGCTCGATCAAGGCATGGAAAGCGGTCCGGTCGATATTCGCACGCATGACCGGCCGCGCCGAAAAATCATCTTCCAGGTTTTTGATTCCGTTTGCATGATTCTCCTTGAGGATAGCGCTTTTGATTGTTTGCGCCTGCGTTGACATTGCCGCGGAAGGACTTAGCACGGTTTTTCCTGAACGGTCGATGTCGTAATCAACTGCATCGACGTTGAGAAAAATTTCAACATCCGCGGAGCCGTTGGCGATGATCATCTTTTCAACAGCATCAAGACTACCATCGGCATCAGCCGCTTTGATACGGTATGGATGCGTGATGTCGCGGACAAAAGAAATTGCTTGATCGCTTGCGGCTAAAATATGGAGGCCGCTTTCGTTAACGTACGCGCCCATTTGGCCGATGCCGTTGTTCCAGTAGCCGGATGGCAGGGCATTTTGTCCCAGTTCCGAGAGAACTTTTTGAGCTTTTTCTTCCAGTATCGTGCTTAATGAATCCTGCTCATCTGTCATGCGTTCGAGCGTGACGGTATCATCCAGTAAAATTAATACCCGGACAAAGCCTTTTGAATTAGCTTCGCCAAGCAAATTTTCGTAGTCGTTCGCCTCATACCGGGCTGCCCATGGCGATGTGGATAAAAAGAGAATCGAAACAAGAAAGATTAGAATTAATTGATGCTTGATGCTTGATGCCTGATGCCTGATTTTGTTGTTTCATTATTATTCCTTCATAAGGAGTTAAGGAAACGCTGATTAATTCGGCGAACGAGATGAAGCACGAGGCGCGCGGAACACAGCAACCGGGACATATCAACAAGATAGGCGAGGAAGCGAGTGCCGAGCAACGAAGTGATCCGCTCGTATAGTCAATTAACCAGTGCTTCCTTAAGAATCCGGGATTTTAAACACTTACTTTGTTCAGGAACTGCGATTGCTTGCGCAAGGAAAGGGTTAGTAGGATGAAATTAATCTGCTAAAGGACATTTCATTGCTGATGAAATTATCTTTCAAATAATATTGGTTTGCAATGTGATCGTGCAAGAAAAATGCACTACCTCTTTTTAGCAAAGAGATACTTGGTATCGACTACTTAACCAGCATCGCATTGATTTCCGTCAGCGTGTCTTCATCCAGCTCGCCGGCTTCCGCGCTCAAACGCAACCGGGACATCAGATAGCTGTGGTAGGCCTTGGCCAGGTCACGCTTGGCGGCATACATCTGCTGCTGGGCGTTGAGTACATCGACTTCGGTTCTGACGCCTACTTGTAACCCTAGAATGGTGGAATCCAGTTGGCTTTGACTGGAAACCAAGGCTTGCTTCAGCGCTTTGACCTGGGCAATACCGTTGGTTACGTTCAGATACTGCTGGCGTGCCTGTATCGTGATGTTACGGCGGGTGTTTTCCAGATCGTGCAACGCCTTGTTTTGCAGCGCCATCGCCTCGCGCACTTGGGATTGCACGGAAAAGCCCTGAAATAGGGGCATGTTGAGCTGCAAACCGATGGATTGGGAAGTGAGATCGATCCCGCGGCCGGTAATCGTCGCACCGACACCGGTCTGCGTACTATGCTGGGCTACCAGATCCAGTGTCGGGTAATGCTGCGCCCAGATTTTTTTAACGTTTTGATGCGCTGATTCATAAGCGGCTTGCTGGGTTTTCAGTGTAAAGTTTTTGTCTTCCGCGGCATGTACCCATTCATCCATGCTGCCGTATTTTAATGTGGCCAAGTTGTTGGCAATTTCCCTGGCGCCGGTAAGATTCTCCGGGAGGCGATCAATAATGCCTTGCAAGGCACGCCGTTTGATTTCCAATACATTACGTGCGGCGATTTCCTGCGACAGCGTCAGATCATAGCGCGCTTGTGCTTCATTGGTATCGATGATGGTCGAAACACCCACTTCAAAGTTGCGCTTGGCTTGCTCGAGCTGGATCAGAATGGCCTTTTTCTGCGCTTCGTTGACTTCGACATCGATCTGCGCGTCCAGCACGTCGAAATAGGCTTGCGCCACGCGCAAAATGAGATCCTGCCCGGCAACGATGAATTGTGATTCGGCTTTGCTGACTTCAATTTTCGATTGCTGATAAATGACGATATTTTGCATGCGGAAGATCGGTTGCGTTGCGGTTATCGTTACACCGCCGCTTTGGATGGTATGCGGCGAAGGATTGGTTGTTATGCCGGCACTGGTTGTTTTTCCTACATCAACTTCCTGCACCTGACGCGTGGCGGCCAAGGTGATGTTTGGCAAAAAACCGGCCCTGCCTTGCGGTACTTTCTCCTGCGCCGCTTCATAGGCGGCTCGCGCAGACTTGAACTGGGCATCTTGTGCCAGCGCTTCCTGATAGATACCCATCAGATCGGCAGCCTGCAACACGGAATGCGCGAGCATGCCGACACTCACAGCAATAACGAATGGCACGAATTTCATAGTGATTTCCGGCAATAGCCCGGAGCCGGTGATGCTTCAGCTATACGTTGATTGCTGCGGGAAATGACACGCGGACTTGCTTGAATACTCAAAAGGTAAACCTTACCGGTTGCTGCGCATTGATGAGTGGCGCCGTGCTGGTTTCAAACAGCGTGGTGGTGGTGAATTCGCCGGGTGCTGTGCAGGTGACCAATACCGCTTCCATGACGGGATCTTCACCGACTATGGCGAACAAACGGCCGCCCGGATTCAGGCTGTTTTGGAAAGCATCCGGCAAAACCGGTGTCGATGCGGTCAACACGATTACGTCGTATGGTTCATGCTTGGCCCAGCCGCGCGCGGCATCGCCTTGTTCGATGGTGACATTGGTAATGTTATGCGCTTTCAGATTGTTTTCCGCCATGGTTTTCAGTTCGGGTATGATTTCGACGCTGTACACATGCGCGCCGCGATCGGCCAGCAACGCGGTCATGTAGCCGCTGCCGCTGCCGACTTCAAGAATTTTGTCGGTCTTTTTGATATGAAGTTCCTGCAGAATGCGCGCTTCCATTTTCGGCGTCAGCATCACTTGATCGTGACCGAGCGGAATCTCCATATCGACAAAAGCCACCGTGCGGTTTTCTGCGAGCACGAATTCTTCACGTTTTACTTTGTATAATAAATCCAGCACGTTATCATCCAATACATACCATGTCCGAATTTGCTGTGCCACCATATTAAACCGGGTTTGTTCAATATTCATTTCCAATCCATATTCCTAATTGAAGTTAGACTTGCAATTATTTCACATTTCCATTAGCTTCACAGCATCAGCTAGGGGTCCGTTTTCAGAATTCTCTGATAATTTGGTGAGAAAGTCCCTTATTACCTGACGCGGATAATCCCGCCGTAGGGAAGCTGGGATTCATCCTCCCGCTCTTTATGGCATTTATTTAAGGAGCACTCTATGAGTATTACAGTTTTAAACCAGAAAAGTTTTTCCAGTGCCACAGCCGAAGTCGATGCCGCCGCGATAAAGCCGCTGCCGAATTCGCGCAAAATCTACGTGCAAGGCTCGCGCCCCGATATCCGCGTGCCGATGCGCGAAATTGCTCAGACCGATACCCATACCCGTTCGGGCGGCGAAAAGAATCCACCGATCTGGGTGTACGATACTTCCGGTCCCTATACCGACCCTGCGGTCAAAATCGACATCCGTTCTGGTTTGCCAGCGTTGCGCGAACAGTGGATTGCCGAGCGCAATGATACTGAAATCCTGGCGAGCCATAACTCCGCTTACAGCCAAGCACGTCTGAATGATCCAAAATTAGCCGACATGCGCTTCAACTTGCAGCGCCAGCCGCGCCGCGCCAAGGCCGGACTGAATGTCTCGCAAATGCACTATGCCCGCCGTGGCATCATCACGCCGGAAATGGAATACATCGCCATCCGGGAAAATCAGCGCGCGGAAGCGTTGGGTGCGCAGCATCATGAGTTGCTGACGCGCCAGCACCCGGGGCAGGATTTCGGTGCTGCATTGCCGCGGATGATCACGCCGGAATTCGTGCGCGACGAAGTGGCGCGCGGGCGCGCCATCATCCCGGCCAACATCAATCACCCGGAATCGGAACCGATGATCATCGGACGCAATTTCCTGGTGAAAATCAACGCCAATATCGGCAATTCCGCGTTGGGATCGAGCATCCAGGAAGAAGTGGAAAAAATGACCTGGGCGATCCGCTGGGGCGGCGATACGGTGATGGATTTATCCACGGGTAAAAACATTCATGAAACGCGCGAATGGATCATCCGTAACAGCCCGGTGCCGATCGGCACCGTGCCGATTTATCAGGCATTGGAAAAAGTCGACGGTAAGTCGGAAGAACTGACTTGGGAAATTTTCCGTGACACGCTGATCGAGCAAGCCGAACAAGGCGTGGATTACTTCACCATTCATGCCGGTGTGCGTCTGGCGTACGTGCCGATGACCGCGAAGCGCATGACCGGCATCGTGTCGCGCGGCGGTTCGATCATGGCGAAATGGTGCCTGGCGCACCACAAGGAAAGTTTCCTGTATACGCATTTCGAAGAAATCTGCGAGATCATGAAGGCGTACGATGTCAGCTTCTCGCTCGGCGATGGGCTGCGCCCCGGCTCGATCTATGACGCCAACGACGAAGCGCAATTTGCCGAACTGAGAACACTCGGCGAATTAACGAAAATTGCCTGGAAACACGATGTGCAGACGATGATCGAAGGCCCGGGCCATGTGCCGATGCACCTGATCAAGGAAAACATGGAATTGCAGTTGAAACATTGCGACGAAGCGCCTTTTTATACATTAGGGCCGCTGACCACCGACATCGCGCCGGGTTACGATCACATCACTTCTGCCATCGGCGCGGCAATGATCGGCTGGTACGGCACGGCGATGCTGTGTTATGTGACGCCGAAGGAACACTTGGGATTGCCGGACAAGGACGATGTCAAGGACGGCATCATCACATATAAGATTGCCGCGCATGCCGCCGATCTGGCGAAAGGCCATCCCGGTGCACAGATCCGCGATAACGCGTTATCCAAGGCACGCTTCGAATTCCGCTGGGAGGATCAGTTCAACCTGAGTCTCGATCCCGACAAAGCGCAGCAATTCCACGATGAAACCCTGCCGCAGGAAGGTGCCAAGGTGGCGCATTTTTGTTCCATGTGTGGCCCGCACTTCTGTTCGATGAAAATTACCCAGGATGTGCGCGACTATGCCGCCAATCAAGGGGTTGCCGAGGATGAAGCGCTGACCGTGGGCATGGCGCAGAAATCGGCGGAATTCAAGGAAAAGGGTGCCGAGATCTACAGCAAGTTGTGATTTTCAATTTTATAAAGACTTAACAAGAACGCTATGGATTTGGTTCTACTGCTAAAAGCGCTGATCCTCGGCGTTGTTGAGGGATTGACCGAGTTTCTGCCGGTTTCATCCACCGGACATTTGATTTTATTCGGTGATTTGCTCGGTTTCACCGGCGAGCGCGCCAAGGTTTTCACCATTGCGATTCAGCTCGGTGCAATCCTGGCGGTTTGCTGGGAATATCGTGGCAAGGTGGTGGAAGTGGTTCGTGGCATTGGCCGCAGTGCGGCTGCGAACCGCTTCGTCGTTAACTTGATGATCGCATTCCTGCCGGCTGCAATTCTCGGTTTGCTGTTCATCAAGACGATCAAGTCCTATTTGTTTCATCCCATACCGGTGGCGCTGGCGCTGATCATCGGCGGTTTGCTGATTTTATGGGCGGAGCGCAGAGCGCATGTTGTCGAAGTTGAACGAGTCGATGACATGGATTGGAAACACGCACTGAAGATTGGATTGGCGCAATGCCTGGCCCTGATTCCGGGCACTTCGCGCTCGGGTGCCACGATCATCGGCGGTTTGTTTTTCGGTCTGTCGCGCAAAGCGGCTGCGGAATTTTCGTTTTTTCTGGCGATACCGACCATGTTCGCCGCCACTTTTTACGATCTCTATAAAAACCGTGAATTGCTGGATTGGAATGATTTGACGCTCATTGCGGCAGGTTTCATTGCCGCCTTCTTTAGCGCTCTACTGGCCGTGCGCGGTTTGCTGCGATTCGTCAGCAATCATGATTTCACCGTTTTTGCCTGGTACCGGATTGTTTTTGGCGTGGTAATTTTGGTCACGGCGTATACCGGCGTGATCGGCTGGTCGGAGATGTGAGTAAAAATTCATTCTTAAAATTAACCGGTTAAATTCTTTTATTTGCTCTCATCGAGTACCAGCCCGGCGATGTTGAAATCACCGGACAATTCGTTTGACTGCCTATTTGACTTTCAGTACATTTCTCCTTGGGAAAATATATTTTTTCCTATAACTCGGAGATAAAAATCATGAATATCCATAAATTACTTTTAGGCTTCTTTGTTTTTATCAGTGCAACGCTACCGGTTGCAGCACACGAGGCGAAATATGCCGCACCTTTGCTCGGTAGCAGTGAGGTGCCCGCGAATGCGTCACCCGCAACCGGCTCGGTGCTGGTTACGATCGACTTTGACTTGGTGACGATGCGGGTCGAGGCCAATTTCAGCGGTCTGCTGGGAAATGTGACAGCGGCGCATATCCACTGCTGCACGGATCCGGGAACCAATGTCGGTGTTGCAACCCAACTGCCATCCTTCATCGGTTTTCCTTTGGGCGTAACAGCGGGCGCATACGATCATACCTTCGATATGGCGTTAGCTTCCAGTTACAATCCGGCTTTTATCACCAACCATGGCGGCACCGTCAGTTCGGCGTTCAACGATCTGGTGCTCGGTCTTGATGCGGGAAAGGCTTACTTTAACATTCATACCAATTTGTTCCCGGGAGGCGAGATACGTGGATTGTTGAGCCCGGTGCCGGAGCCCGAAAGCTATGCATTATTGCTGGTCGGTCTGGGCGTTTTGACAATCTTTGCGCGTCGCACCCGGCGTGAAACCGTTTGAACTTGCGATTCCCCGTGGTCTTGCCACGGGGAGCATTATAGTTTTTGTGTTTTTGAAGTCAGCGTAGCGCGCCGTTTTTGGTTTTCTGCGCCGTAATACCCCGCGGTCTTGCCGCGGGGATAGGTGCAGGGCGCGTGGAGCAAATTTATTGAATATAGGCAAGAGCCTCTCATGAGGCTCTTGTTTTATCGCCGTTACTAACTTTGCACCCACGGCAAACCGGCGACCTTCCAGCCGGATGCTTTACCGCGATGGCCCTGTTCATCGCGATCGCCTTCAAATCCTTCCAGAATGTTGTAGCACTCGGCAAAGTCCATGTCCGTGGCCATTGCCGCTGCTTGGTTTGAGCGCGCGCCGCTGCGGCAGATAAACAAAACAGGCAGGTTTTTGTCGACTTGCTCCGAGAGTTGATCGAGGAAATCAGGGTTGGGTTGCATGCCGGGGTACGAGCGCAGTTCGATTTCCGCTGCACCGGGAATACGTCCGACCCAATCCAGCTCGGCGCGTGAGCGCACATCGACCAATTGTGCTTGCGAGTGTTCCTGTAACATACGGTAAGCTTCCATCGGCAGCAGTGCGCCTTTGTACGGAAGCCCCAATTCTTGCGCGCGTTGCTGCGCTTTTTCCAGTATTGCTGCGAGTGTTTCCATAAATAGTCCTAACGATGTAATTTTAAACGATCGGGCGATTACCTTTATAATGCCGGTAATGCCTCCTTCTCATCCCTTTTCTTTCCAATATTATAGCGCTTCATGGAAAAAATCCGCTTATCCAAACTGATGTCGGAACAAGGCATCTGCTCGCGCCGCGAAGCGGACCGGTTTATCGAGCTCGGCTGGGTGTTCGTCGACGGCGAGCGGATTTCCGAGCTCGGCACCAAAATTTTTCCGACGCAGAAAATCACGCTGAATAAAGCCGCGCAAATACAACAGACCGGCTTGGTGACGATCCTGCTCAACAAACCGGTCGGTTACGTGTCCGGGCAGCCGGAGCCGGGCTATCAACCCGCCGTGGTGCTGATCAAACCGGAAAACCTGTTTTCTTCCAAGCAGCCGGGCAAGCGTTTTCAACCGTCACACCTGAAAAATCTGGCACCTGCCGGCCGCCTCGACATCGATTCGCAAGGCTTGCTGGTATTGACGCAGGATGGCCGCATCGCCAAGCAATTGATCGGCGAGGATTCCAATATTGAAAAGGAATATCTGGTGCGAGTCGAAGGCGGTTTACCACCCACCAAACTGGCGTTGCTGAACCATGGCCTGAGCCTCGACGGTCAGGCATTGAAACCGGCGCAGGTAAGCTGGCAAAACCGCGATCAATTGCGCTTTATTCTGCGCGAAGGTAAAAAACGCCAAATCCGCCGCATGTGTGAATTGGTCGATCTTAAAGTGACCGGTCTGAAGCGCGTGCGCATCGGCAAAGTGAAATTGGGCAATCTGCTCGAAGGGCAATGGCGTTATCTGGAAGAAGGCGAGAAGTTTTAATGGCGTTTTGAGGTCATCGCATGCATCAACGCGTCCATGTCGTGCTGAAAATCCCGGCGCACCGGTTAGAGTTTTATTACCAAGGTGTTGTCGATACGGTGGCTGCGGAAACCACCGATGGCCGCATCGTGCATTTTCCAGCCAATGTGCTGCGCTCGGTGGTGCAGAGTCATGGTGTGTACGGCACGTTTGAACTGGTGTTCGATGAAAACAATAAGTTCGTGTCGATCACGCGTACCGGCAATTGAGCAAATTCCTGCCCCCCGGCTTTCATTGCCAGGTGGCGTACGATAAACTTTCCATCTATTCATTTTTTCCAATCAAACAAAAAGTAAACTCATGGCTCAATATGTAATGTCGATGCTCCGCGTGAGCAAAATGGTTCCACCGAAACGTCAGATTATCAAAGACATATCGCTCAGCTTCTTTCCCGGCGCCAAGATCGGCCTGCTCGGTTTGAACGGTTCCGGCAAATCCACCGTGCTGCGCATCATGGCCGGTGCCGACAAGGATTTTGACGGCGAAGTACAGCGTTTGCCGAATATCCGCATTGGTTACTTGCCGCAAGAGCCGCAACTGAATCCCGAGCACACCGTGCGCCAGGAAGTCGAGGAAGGCATGGGCGAAGTGATGCAGGCGCAGAAAAAGCTGGAGGAAGTGTACGCGGCGTATGCCGAAGAAGGCGCCGATTTCGATGCGTTGGCGGAAGAGCAAGCGCGGCTGGAAGCGATCATCGCCACTTCGGGCAGCGACACCGCCAATCAAATGGAAATCGCCGCCGACGCGTTGCGTTTACCACCATGGGATGCCGTGGTTAAAAACCTGTCCGGCGGGGAAAAACGCCGCGTGGCATTGTGTAAGCTGCTGCTGGAAAAGCCGGACATGTTGCTGCTCGACGAGCCGACCAACCATTTGGACGCCGAATCGGTCGAATGGCTGGAGCAATTCCTGGTGCGCTTCCCCGGCACTGTCGTCGCGGTGACGCATGACCGCTACTTCCTCGACAACGCCGCCGAGTGGATTCTCGAGCTCGATCGCGGTCACGGCATCCCGTGGAAGGGCAATTATTCGAACTGGCTAGAGCAAAAAGAAGCGCGTCTGGAGCAGGAGCAAAAACAAATCGACGCGCACATGAAGTCGATGAAGCAGGAACTGGAATGGGTGCGGCAAAATCCCAAAGGCCGCCAAGCCAAGTCGAAAGCGCGTCTGGCCCGTTTTGAGGAACTCAGTTCGCAGGAATACCAGAAACGCAACGAAACGCAGGAAATTTTTATCCCGGTCGGCGACCGGCTCGGTAACGACGTCATCGATTTCGACGGCGTATCGAAATCCTACGGCGACCGGCTGCTGATCGACAATCTCAGCTTCAAAATCCCGCCAGGTGCGATCGTCGGTATCATCGGTCCGAACGGCGCCGGTAAGTCGACGCTGTTCAAGCTGATCACCGGCAAGGAGCAGCCCGATACCGGTAATGTCAAAATAGGCCCGACCGTCAAAATCGCCCATGTCGACCAGGCGCGCGACACACTGGAAAACGACAAGACCGTGTTCGATGCCATTTCCGGCGGTAACGATCTGCTCGCCGTGGGCAAATACACCACCCCGGCGCGCGCGTATCTTGGTCGATTCAACTTCAAGGGCAGCGACCAGCAAAAAGTCGTCGGCCAGCTCTCCGGTGGCGAGCGTGGCCGCTTGCATCTGGCGCAAACGCTGATTGCCGGTGGCAATGTACTGTTGCTGGATGAGCCGTCCAACGACCTCGACGTGGAAACGCTGCGAGCGCTGGAAGATGCGCTGCTGGAATTTGCCGGTTGCGTACTCGTTATCTCGCACGACCGCTGGTTCTTAGACCGCATCGCCACCCACATCCTCGCCGCCGAAGGCGACTCGCAATGGACCTTCTTCAACGGCAATTACCAGGAATACGAAGCCGACAAGAAAAAACGCTTGGGTGAAGAAGGCGCCAAACCGAAACGGATACGGTTTAGGCCGATTAGCCGGTAACTAAAAACTTTCTTCCGCACAGGAACAGTATGCCGATGATCAGTCAGTTTTTTTGGAATCGTGATTCAAATGTTCTGGCGCGAACATGCGCCACCATATTTTCATGCACTGTACGCGGAATATGAAGCTTTAATCGATCCGGACTTTGGAAATTATAAAAGGAAGTTTGCCGAAACGAACTCTGGCAATGGTGTTGGAATGGACAGTACAGCATCGCACTGAATTGAGTGTGCTGACATGGCCGAATGGTACGGATATCGATCCGGCTTGGTTGTATGAGGAAATTGGGAAAACTGGTATTTGGCGTATTCCGATATAGATATGAATGAATAATGACAAAAGAAAATTTTCCTATCGAAAGTTGGTTGCTTCAACTCCCATTGTACAAACCTGTAACAACAATAAACACGGAAATTGAGAACGCAATTCGAGCTATCCTTCTGTTTGAGGGAATACTAGATAGTCATCCCTGCAAAACACTTAGAGCCTGCATGAACTGCAGGAATCATCAAATTTTAGACGGCATTGATCCCTGAGAATTTATACTATTCGCATCAAAACACTGAGAGAATCAAGAGGAACTGAAATGCCGACCGATGATTTTTTCCGAGCGCGTCTCGATCAGATAATTGATCTGCGTCATCCCCTGGCAGTGCTGTCGAATCGACTGCCGTGGGCTGATATTGAAGCAGCACTTGTCCCTGCTTTTGAGCGTAAAAACCGTCAGGGTGAAGTGTTGGAGATCAACGATCTTTTTGGCACAACATTGGCGATTGCCAGTGGGGGCGTGAGCACTGCGGGTCGCCCCCGCTTGCCGATCCGGTTGATGGCATCGTTGCTGTATCTGAAGCATGCGTTCAACCTCAGTGACGAAGAGCTGGTGGTTCGCTGGTCGGAGAATGTGGTGTGGCAGTATTTCAGCGGCGAGGAATATTACACATCGAAGTTGCCGTGTGATGCCACCCAGATTGGCCGTTTCCGCACCGCCATTGGTGAAGCTGGTGTTGAGAAGCTGCTGAAGGCAACGATTGACACTGCGGTGCACACCAAGGCGGTCAAACCGGCTGAATTCAAACGAGTGATTGTTGACACGACAATTCAGGAAAAGGCAATTGCGCATCCGGTGGATAGCCGGTTACTGGAAATTGCTCGCGGCAAGATTGTGCAAGCAGCCAGACGGGCTGGCATCACCTTGAAGCAAACCTACGCCAAAGAAGGCAAGGCGCTGCGCCGAAGGGCAGGCGGCTATGCCCACGCCAGGCAATTGCGGCGTCTGCACAAAACCGTTAAACGCCAACGCACGATCCTTGGTATCGTGCTGCGGGAGATCCAGCGCAAACTGGCAACCGTGACGACGGTCTGTGCCGCATCGCTGCAGCAATTGACCACGCTATTGGAACGGGCAGGACGGATTCATAAGCAGCAACCCAAGGACAACAACAAACTCTATGCATTGCACGCACCGGAAGCCGAATGCATCGGCAAGGGCAAAGCACGCAAACCTTACGAGTTCGGAGTTAAAGCCGGCATTGCTGTTACGCACAAAAGCGGCCTGATAGTCGGTGCCAGAACCTTTCCTGGCAATCCCTACGATGGTCATATTCTCCACCAACAGCTCGAACAAACGCACAGGCTACTCGAAGATACCGGATCAATACCGAAGCAGGTTATTGCCGATCTCGGGTTCCGGGGAGTGGATGCTGACAATCCGGCAGTGGAAATCATCCATCGCGGCAAGTACAAGTCGCTGACGAAACCGCAGCGGCGCTGGCTCAAGCGCCGGCAGGCCGTGGAACCTGCAATCGGGCATCTGAAGTCGGATCACCGAATGGATCGCTGCTGGTTACCAGGTCAGTTGGGTGATGCACTGCACGCTGTGTTATGTGCGGCTGGCTACAATCTGCGCTGGCTGATGAGAGCTATACACCGTTTGGGCATCAAGAATTCTTTATTGCGACTTGCGCTGCTGCAACTGATCAACACCTTTTACACAAAACGTTCGTTTGTCGGCATGACTGTGTGAATTTTGCAGGGGCGACTAGATAGCTTTTGTCCTAAATGCCAGCAAAGCGCAACATTTCATGCTGAAATTTCAGGATCTTCCCAAAAACTTATGAGAGAAATGATCCTTAGTAGAGCAGTCGTTGCTCCAGTAAAAAATACAGGGTTTTCATCTACGAAAAGCAATCCGTGGAAATTGCCCGTATTTTCGAATAGCATCGGTGGCAAGACACCAGCTTTACTACTCGCCGGCAAATCCGATTTAAATCGTACCGGAGAGAAACTTATTTCCGATTGGTGACTCTGTGGAGTAGCACGCCATTGCTGCCTTCAGCATGGCCAATAAGTTTGACATCACCCCAAAATCTATGTGATTCTGATCGTTCTCGATTCTTTGGGAAGTGCAGACCGATTTCCCGTACGCATATGAAACACTATCATCCTTGGTTACGTAAAATTCTAGTCCTGCCTATTCTGCTGCTGACGGCCTGCGCGGTGGGGCCGGATTATATCCGTCCGCCCGTCGATGTCGCCGAGAAATTCCGCATGGAGCCGATGGAGGGGGAATCGGTTGCTAATTTGCGCTGGTGGGAATTGTTGCAGGATGAGACGCTGCAGCAACTGATCCGGCAGGCATTGCAGGAAAATAAGAACCTCAAGCAAGCGGTGGCTACCGTGGAGGAGTTTGAAGCGCGCCTAAATAGTGCACGCATGGGATTTATTCCCAATATGGGGGCCGATGCCAACGCACCGGCTTTCGGCACGCTGGGCGGTTTCTTGCGTCCCGGATTTGCCACGCCGTTCAATTATTACGGGCAAACCTCGCTGAATTGGGAGTTGGACATCTGGGGTAGAATCCGCCGTTCCAACGAAGCGGCGCGCGCCGATTTGCTGGCGCAGGAGGAAAACCGGCATGCCGTGATTTTGACGCTGGTCAGTGCAGTGGCGCAGTCTTATTTCGATCTGCTGCAACTGGATATGCAGCGTGAGATTGCGCAACGCGCATTGAATTCCTGGGAGGAGTCGGTCGCCATTGCGCAGGCGCAGCTGCAAGGCGGCATTATTCCCCGCCTTGACTTTGATCAATTCCACGCTGAACGCGCCAATGCCGCCGCCCGTATTGCCGAGCTGGAACGGCAAATGCGGCAAAAGGAAAACGAACTCAGCGTGCTACTAGGAAGAAATCCGGCGCTGGTTGCGCGCGGCCAAACCTTGATCGAGCAACTGATGCCGCCGGAAGTACCTGCCGGATTGCCGTCGGAATTGCTGCAACGGCGTCCCGATATTGTGCGTTCCGAGCACATGCTGGCTGCAGCGACGGCAAAAATCGGCGTGGCCAAAGCGGCGCGCTTTCCTAAGATTTCGATTACCGGTTTTCTCGGCGTGGCCAGTCCGGCGCTCTCCAATCTGCTGCTTTCCGGCAGCGAATTCGGCGCCGGCGGACTGGGTTTGGCCGTGCCTTTGCTGAACGCGCAAAGCCTGGGATTTGAACAGCGCGCAGCGGAAGCGCAAGCGCGGCAAGCGTTGGCGCAATACGAACAGACCATTCTGGTGGCATTCCAGGAAGTTGAGGATGCGCTGGTGGCGGTGCGGACTGCTAACGATCAGCGCAAGGCGCAACAAGAACAAGTGGATGCGCTGCGTTCCGCCTTGCAAGTGGCGGATCTGCGTTATCATGGCGGCATTACCAGCTATGTCGACGTGCTGCTCGCCAAACGCAACTTGTTCGACGCGGAATTCGCGCTGATGGCGACACACCGTCTGCATTTGGTGTCGATCGTGCAGCTCTACAAAGCGTTGGGCGGCGGATGGACGCAGTTGTAGCACCGGTGTGCAGGGACAGGCGCTCTTGCGCAGCCTGTCGATGGCGTGAGGTCATAGTTGGAACTTACGTACGCGCCGGTTGACTTATGCTTTGGAATTCCGGCAGCGATGATTAGGGAAGCTCTGAAAAAGGTAGTGAGTGATGGCCAAACAAGGCGAAATCAGGTGAAAAAGCGCAGTTTACAAGGTGTAAATGAGCATTTTGAACGTGATTTCAACGCAGTATGGCCGAGCGCAGCTGTTTTTCAGAGCTTCCTTAGGATATTTTTCCTGACTACCATCCCCTTTCAATAATCAGAATAACCCAGAGTCGAAGCTATGCAGAGAATATTTCAATGGATCATTGCCGATGCGGCTTACCGTTTACCGGTTTTGTTGCTGGCACTGCTCGCGGCCTGCTCAGGCCAACCGCCGGAAAGTCCGGTACCGCCGCCACCGCAAGTCGAAGTCATCACCGTGACGCCGCAAACGGTTGACGATCAGCCGGAGTTCATCGGACAGACCGAGGCTTTCCGTCCGGTCGAGATTCGTCCGCAAGTCAGCGGCATTATCAAAAAAATTCATTTCACCGAAGGGCGTAACGTCAAAAAAGGCGACAAGCTGTACCTGATCGATCCGGTGCCCTTCAAGGCCATTTACCTCAGCAGCAAAGCGAAAGTTGCGCAATCCCAAGCACGCCTGACTCAAGCTAAGCAGGACCTGGCGCGTGTCAAACCGTTGCTGGAAAAGCAAGCGGTCAGCAAGAAAGACGTCGATGACGCCGAAGCCGGAATGCTGGCCGCCCAAGCGACGCTGGAAGCGGCGCAGAACGATCTGATCAAGGCCAAATTCGATCTCGATAACACACTGATCACCGCGCCGGTCAACGGCCGCATCGGCCGCAGCCAATTTTACGAGGGCCGGCTGGTTTCCGCGCAGGAATCGCTGCTGGCGACCATCGACCAGCTCGATCCGATGTATGTCAATGTCAATGTACCGGAAAGCTATTTGCTGCGCCGCCGCCGCGAGTTAGCCGCGAATAAAGTGGAACGCCCCGACATCTTCAAATTGCGCGGTGTGATGACGTTCTCCGACGGCAGCGTGTATCCGCACGAAGGCATACTGGATTTCGCCGATGTCACGATACGACCGCAAAGCGGATCGTTGCAAGGGCGTTTCAAATTTCCCAATCCGGAAGGCGGCATGGCGCCGGGGGATTCTTACTTTTATCCCGGCCAGTTTGTCAGAGTCCGCATCAAGGGTTATATCCGCAATAATGCCGTGCTGATTCCGCAACGCGCGGTGCAACAAGGTCCCAGCGGTTCGTTCGTGTACGTGATCGACGCGCAGGAAACCGCGCAACTGCGTCCGGTGCAAGCCAGCGCCTGGCGCGGCACGGAGTGGCTGATCGAAAGCGGTTTGCAACCGGGAGAACGCGTGGTGGTGGAAGGATTCTTCCGCATCCTGCCGGGGGTAAAAGTACATGCGGTTGCGCAACAGCAGCAGGAAAACGCTGCCGCTCAGCCATCCGATGAACCGGTTCAGCAGGTTGCGCCATGAAGTCGCATTTTTTTATTGACCGGCCTATTTTCGCATCGGTACTGTCGATCATCATCGTCGTTCTTGGCTTGGTTGCATTACAGAAATTGCCGGTTGCGCAATTCCCGCAAATTACCCCGCCGATGGTGCAGATCGATGCGGATTATCCCGGCGCCAGCGCGGAAGTCGTCGCCGAAGCGGTGGCGCGTCCGATCGAAGTGCAGCTGCCCGGTATCGACAATCTGTTGTATTACGAATCGGTCAGCACTAATGATGGTCACATGATGCTGCGTTTAACCTTCGAGATCGGCACGGATATCGATATCGCGCAAGTGCAGACACAGAACCGCCAGCGCCTGGCAGAACCACAGCTGCCGGATGAGGTGATACGCCAAGGCGTGACGGTGAAAAAAACCTCACCCGATTTGCTGGCCGTGGTCATCTTGAGTTCGACCGATCCCAAACATGACAACGTTTTTCTGTCGAATTACGCGCTGCTGCGTATCCTCGATAATGTCAAACGCCTGCCCGGCGTAGGCGATGCCGTCATTTTCGGCGGCCAGAACTATTCAATGCGGCTTATTCTCGATCCTGTGCGTATGGCGCAACTGAACCTGACGCCGAGCGAAATCGCCGCGGTGGTGCGTGAACAAAACCGCGATTTTCCGGCCGGAAGGATTGGGCGCGAGCCCACGCCGGGGGGCACGGAAATGACCATTCCGGTGATTACGCATGGGCGCATGAGCGAAGTCGAGGAATTCGAGAACATGATCGTGCGTGCTTATCCGGATGGCTCAATGGTGCGGCTGCGCGACGTAGCGCGCATCGAACTGGGCGCACAATCGTACGATCTGGAGGGACGCTGGAATGGGAAGCCAAATACCTTCTTGCTGACTTTTCTGTCACCCGGTGCCAATGCGCTCGAGACCGTGCGGGGTATCCGCGCCGAAATGCAGCGTTTGAGCAAGAGCTTCCCGGCCGGGGTATCGTACGATATCCCATACGACACGACCACGTTCATCGACGTTTCCATTAAAGAGGTGTTGAAAACGCTGGTGGAAGCGACCTTGCTGGTGATTCTGGTGGTTTTTTTGTTTTTGCAAAGCTGGCGCGCTACCTTGATTCCCGCCGTGGCTGTTCCGGTTTCCTTGATCGGCACGCTGATCGGAATGGAAGTGCTGGGATTTTCCATCAATACGCTGACACTGTTTGGCATGGTGCTGGCGATTGGCATCGTCGTCGACGATGCCATCGTGGTAGTGGAGAACGTCGAGCGGCACATGACCCAGGGCGGTTTATCTCCCAAGGATGCGGCAAAACGCGCCATGGAAGAAGTATCCGGACCGGTGATCGCAATCGTGCTGGTGCTGGCTGCGGTGTTTTTGCCAGTGGCTTTCCTCGGTGGCATTACCGGCGAATTGTACAAGCAATTTGCCATCACCATTGCGCTGTCGGTCGCGATATCCGGTTTCGTCGCGCTGACCTTGAGCCCCGCTTTGTGCGCGCTGGTGCTGAAACCCGCTCATCAAGCGCCGAAAGGATTCTGGCTGCTGTTTAATCGCTCGTTTGACTGGATGCAGACTCGCTATACCGGCGCTGTTGCAACGATCATACGGCGCTCGGTGATTGCGCTGATACTTTTTGCGGTACTAATTGCCGGTATTATCGGCTTGTTCAAAATTCTGCCGGGCAGCTTTCTGCCGGAAGAAGATCAAGGTTATTTCATCACCGTGGTGCAGCTGCCGGACGGTGCTTCGATGACGCGCACGCGGGAAGTGTTGAGAAAAATCGAACAATATTTTCTAGCGAACCCGGCCGTGCACTCCACCGATGCGCTGGCGGGTCAGAATTTTGTATTCAATACGCGCGGCGCCAATCAGGCCACCATGTTCGTTCCACTGGATCACTGGGATACGCGCCCGAATCCCGAACAGAAAGTGCAAGGCTTGATAGGTGCGGCTTTTCAGGAGTTTGCCAAAATTCCTGAAGCGCTGATTCTGGCATTCAATGCCCCTACGATCAGCGGACTAGGGTCTACCGGTGGATTTTCAGCACAGATACAAGATCCCAGCGGCGGCGATTTCGCCGAGTTTGCCGCGGTTGCGCAGGAATTTACCGCCAAGGCCATGGAGAATCCGGCGATTGCCATGGCCAGCACCAATTTCCGGGTCAGCGCACCGAGGTTGTATGCCACGGTAGATCGCGAACGCGCCAAAGCACTGGGAGTACCGATTTCGGAAATTTTCGATACCATGCAGGCCTATTTCGGCAATCTATATATCAACGATTTCGTCAAGTTCGGCCGCGTTTATCGGGTGCAAACCGAAGCGTTACCGGAATACCGATCCAATCCCGACGATATCAGCAAAATTTATGTGCGCGCGCAGAGTGGCGCGACGTCGACCATGATTCCGCTGGATTCTGTCGTTAATACAGTATTCAACAGCGGCCCCGATCCGGTGACGCACTTCAACGGCGCCAATTCCGCTCTAGTGTTGGGAGGTGCAGCGCCAGGATACAGCTCAGGAGAGGCCTTGGCGGCATTGGAGCAAACCGCCGATGAAATTTTGCTACCGCGCGGCTACGCACTCGATTGGAGTGGTATTTCGCTGCAGGAGCGCAAAGCGGGTGGGCAATCGGTGATAGCGTTTGCATTTGCGATGCTGATGGTGTTTCTGGTACTGGCAGCCTTGTATGAGAGCTGGTCGATTCCGATGGCGGTGATTCTGGCGATTCCTTTCGGCATACTCGGCGCGCTGCTGGCGATATGGGCGCGCGGTTTGAGCAACGACATTTATTTCCAGATCGGCCTGGTGACTTTGATTGGCCTGGCGGCTAAAAATGCCATCTTGATCGTCGAATTCGCCAATCAGCGCCACGCCGCCGGTGAAACGCTCACCGATGCCGCGCTGGATGCGGCGCGGCTGCGTTTCCGGCCGATCATCATGACCTCGATGGCATTCATACTCGGCGTGTTTCCCTTGGTGGTCGCATCCGGCGCCGGTGCCGCCAGCCGCCACTCGATCGGCACCGGTGTATTCGGCGGTATGCTGGCGGCGACATTCCTGGCAATCTTTTTCGTGCCGCTGTTTTTTGTGCTGATCGGCAAGTTTACGCAGCGCACCAGGCAAGCGGCAGCCCAAACTGTGCCATCCGGCGCAAAGCAACTCGCTGCGTCGGCGGAACAACAGGACGGTAACACACCTAGCGCTGAGCAGCCAAAAGAATGAGCGGTAATCCCGTCATTCATTGGTACGAGACAGGCATAGAAAAATCCGCCCGCTGGCGAAACGAAAAGGGTTTGCCGCCGCCGCAGCGGGTTCAGATCACCGACGATCGCATGCCTGCCGATACGGCTTACCGCTTGGCGTGCGAAGGAACCGCATTGCTGTGGCGCGGTGATTTTCAGAACGCCAAATTGTTGCTGCAAGCGATTGCGCGGCGCATCGACAAAAAACCGGAACGTAGAAAAAAGCCGGAAGACCTATCGCCTGCGGAAGTATTTCACCGGCACCGCTTGGCGCAATCGCAGCGCGCTCGCACGCTGGAAAAATTGCTGATTCCGTTCAATCCCGATCACACGATTCCATTGCGCCGCGCGCCGGATGTGTACGCGGCTTGCTTGGAAGCATACGGCGCTTGTACCGAACCTTATGTCGCTGCGCTGCGTGGGTTGCTGGGATTGATCGGTGCGCATGAATGGCGCAAAAACGGAATCGAAATTCCGGCATTGGATATTACGATACATCCGCATTACGGCGTGTTTGCACCGGTCCGCAGCGAGTATATAAAACTGGCCGCGCAAGCACCGCCGCCCAAGCTGCTGGCGGAACAATCCATCGCTTTCGATATCGGCACCGGTACCGGTGTTTTGGCTGCTGCATTGGCATTCCGTGGTATCCAGCATATTGTTGCGACCGATCACGATCCGCGCGCGCTGGCTTGCGCACGCGATAACTTAACCCGATTGAATTTGATCCATCAGGTGGAATTGGTGCAAGCCGATCTCTTTCCCGAAGGGCAAGCGGCATTGATCGTATGCAATCCGCCGTGGATTCCGGCGCGCCCCAGTTCGCCGCTGGAGCATGCCATTTTCGATCCGGAAAGCCGCATGCTGCGCGGATTTCTGCATGGGCTGAGTACCCATCTGCTGCCCGACGGCGAAGGCTGGCTGATTTTGTCCGATTTGGCCGAGCATCTGGGATTACGCACCCGGGAGCAGTTGCTGCAGATGATCGAAGCTGCCGGTTTGAAGGTACTGAGCAAGATCGATACCAAACCGCACCATCCGCGTGTTTCGGACGTCAGCGATGCGCTGCACGCCGCTCGCGCGGCGGAGTCGACGTCATTGTGGCGCTTAGCAGTAAAGTGACGAAAACATTTCCAGATGTATACCGTTACAACTCGGTATATTTTTTTGGGTTGCCTTTGGCTTTTTCGACCGGATACTTCAACGCATTTTTTTGCATTTTCTCCAGCACGATCTGCTTCACATCCAAATCGTATTTTTCCGCCAACAGTAAAGCAAACGTGAATACATCAGCCAGTTCCTCCTTGATCTTGCCGGTATCCGCCTGCTCCGGAGATTTCCACAGAAAAATTTCGAGCAGCTCGCCGGCTTCGATATTCAACGCCAGCGCAAGGTCCTTGGCATTATGAAATTGCGCCCAATCCCGCTCATCGCGGAATTTGCGCAAAGCCTGGGTAATTTCTTCAATATCGTTCACGTACACTAAGTTCTGATCGTTGGTATTTAGGGAAACTCTGAAAAACTACTGTGCTCGACCATTCTACGTTGAAATCAGGTTCAAAATGCTTATTTACCCCTTGTAGATTACGCTTTTCACTTGATTCCGCCTTGCCTGGCCGTCGCTCGCTACCTTTTTCAGAGCTTCCTTAGAGAATGATTTTTGGGTTTTTAATCGCATGGCAGCATAGCACCTTTTCGTGAGGAAATGCGTCATGCCCGGCTGAGATGGATTTGCGTTATATTAATGACTGTTGCTCCTGGAAACGCTAATTAATTCGGCGGACGAGATGAAGCACGAGTCGTACGGAACGTAGCAACCGGGACCTATCAACAAGATAGGCGAGAGCGGGTACCGCGTAACGAAGTGATTCGCTCGTATCGTCAATTAATCAGCGTTTCCCTAATCCCAGTTAGACCATACTTTAATCATCAACAGAGGCGTTAAATGACAAAACCATATAAAAAACCGCGAGTGATCATCTCGTCACTCGACACCGAGCGGCTTGAGCAGCTTATTGAATCGCTATCGAGCATGTCCTTTCCCGGCAAGGACGATCTTGAAGCCGAACTGGCCCGGGCGGAAATCGTAGAACCGGAGGATGTTCCCGCGACGGTAGTCACGATGAATTCCACGGTGAGATTTGAAGTCGATTCTTCACACGAGGAGTTTTGCCTTACGCTCGTATATCCCTGGAATGTGGATGCTTCCGGTGAAAAGATTTCGATTCTTGCACCGGTTGGCAGCGCGCTGCTCGGGCTTTCCCAGGGGGACGAAATTGAATGGCCCAAGCCGGGCGGCGGCATGTTGCGAGTGCGGATCAAGGAAGTCACTTATCAGCCCGAACGTTCCGGCGAATACCACCGGTAAGCGGCGTATCAGTCGCCATGAAGCCGCGCGGAATACCATCGAACAACGCGGCTGGATAGGCTGATTACAATCAGCCGGCAAGTTCTCCGTTGCGCAGTAATTGCGGTTATCATTCATAACGTACAGAAAACTATTTAGAAGGCAGTCAGCGCCATGGATAAAAAAGGAATTAATTGCAGAAGCGGTGAAATTACCTCCAGCCGAGCGTTTTGCAATGATCGATGAGCTTCTGCATAGCCTCAGGCTGGATCCCGAGCTGGATCGAAGAGGCCGAGCGTCGCTTGCAAGCTTATCGCGAAGGCAAAGTTAAAGGTATTCCGGCCAGCGATGTAATCGGTGAATTCTGATGCATGTCGAGTTCTCACTCGAAGTCAAGGTGGAATTTGAAGGCGGTGAACGTTACTACGAATGCCAGGTGCAAGAGCTGTGCGTGCAATTTTGCATCGCGCACCGGATTATTGGATCAATCGTAGCAAATGACAAATATTCGCCTTGAATCGATGCTGCAATAGGATTGGGTTAGACCGCTTACTGACACTTTCGTCGAATGTGTTATATTGAAAATATTGTTGACGTATTTTTAGAAAGCAAATGCAAATAGTGTTCTGTTTTTATTTGTTAATTTTTACTTTGACGTATTATATTGCGTCATTTCGGACGTCTAATTCTAGTTAGCGTTTACAAAGGAACATCAATGAGCATCAAGAGAAGCATTATTTCGTTTTTTTTATCCCGACTATGTGTGCAGCGGAGACCTCGCCAGCCGTAACTTCGAATACCTATGAGCTAGATATGTTCTCATTAATTTCATTTGGTTTGGCAATAGCCGCCCTAGCTTTGTCGTTTTTTATGGCATGGCTATCATGGCAGTTTTATGTCAAATCAACACAAGCCACGGACAAAACGAACGAAACCGTCACAAGAATTGAGACTCTCGTCGGCGGAATTCAAACTAACATTACAGAGATAGTTCAGCGCGCAGTAGGTTATTGGATTGAGAGCGGGGGCGGCGATGGTCAAGTGACCCAGAGCAAACGAGAGGTCTATGAAAAGCTCAACGAACTCGAACAAGCTATCCAGAATACGGCTGCTGGTACCGGTGATAATGCAAACCTCCTTAAAGAAGTATCCGCTTTAAAAGCGCAACTTGATGAGCTTGGGCGCGGAATAAGAGAGTCTCAGATTAAGACTTTGTTCCCAAATATTGAACCAGAATCACAAGTGCTCAAGTATACACAAGAAACAACAAATTCCGACGGATCAGAACAGGCAGGTGTAATCAGAATTCATGTATTACGGCCAACAAAGATTGCCACCGCCACGATCAAATTTAACCCGCCCTTTGAAGCAACACCTGAGTTAACGGTCAACTTAATTAGGGCCTGTTAACACTACCTAAGTGCTTCGACGATGAGAGCGAAATGGATGAATGAGAGAAAAATGACATCCAGTTTGTCGAATCTGGAGAATATTCGACGGAATCCCTTGAGTCTGCGGAATAATCTTTCGATCTCATTGCGTTTTTTGTACATGGCGCGGTCATATTCCCAGAGCTCCAGCCGATTAGTTTTGGGTGGGACAACCGGGATATAACCGAGCTCCAATGCAAGCTGTCTGGTTTGATCACCCTCATAAGCGCGATCCATCAGCAGATGAGTAGGAGAAGAGACGGGGCCGAGTGCTAACAGGAGTTGTCGTCCTTCCGGTGCGTCATGTGTATGCCCCGGAGATAAGGAAAAAGTTATGGCTGTTCTGGTATCTGCGGCAACCAGATGAATTTTAGTGGTCCAGCCACCTCGGGATTTGCCGATGGATTGCGGGCCGTTTTTTTTAATGCACCAGTACCATCAGGGTGCACTTTGATGCTGGTGCTATCCATCGAAACGGCTTCAATCTTGATGCGAATGATTTGTTGATGCTGCAGCTGCTCAAAAACTTTTTGAAGCACGCCGCTTTTCGCCCATCGATTCATTCGAGTGTAGATGGTATGCCAATTACCGAAACGCTTGGGTAGTCCGCGCCACTTGCAACCATGCTCGGTAACATACAGAATAGCATTGAGAATTTGTAGATTGGAATGACTGACATTGCCACGCTGGCGCGGCATGCAGTGTTCGATCTGTTGATATTGAGTTTCGGTGATTTCCATCACCGTATTATATCAAATAGTGTTAACAGGCCCTAATAACCCAAAAAATTTACCATTCGAACTTGATCCACTTTTAATTCAGCATGCCGTCCATGTCTCTCGATATTTCTTCTTTAACGAATGCAATTACCCGATTGGCGGAAGGCTGGGTGCGCCATCAATCCGATACCGGTGACACGCAAATCCGCGATGGCTTGATTCAGCGCTTTAAAATTACTTACGAGCTTGCGCATAAAATGCTCAAGCGCTTCCTGGAAGCATCGGCAGCCAATCCGGCGGAGTTTGATCAAGCCGATTTTCATTATTTGATTCGTTCAGCCAATGAGTAGGGCTTGCTGCTCGGAGATTGGGCGCAATGGCGGCGGTATCGCGATATGCGGGCAAAAACCAGTCATACCTACGATGAAGCTATTGTTCGCGAGGTGGTGGATGCGATTCCAGGTTTTTTGAAAGAAGCGCAATATCTGCATCAGCAATTGATGCAACGCTTGTCGAAATGAGCGACCGGCTACCGATTGCCGTATCCGAGGCCGATTGGCTGATCATACGGAACATTTTACGTGCACATGTTCCGGATTGTATCGTGTGGGCTTTCGGTTCGCGTGCTACCGGCCGTGCCAAGCCATACTCCGATCTGGATTTGGCGATCAACGGAGGAAAACCGCTTGGAATAGATTTGATTGCGCAATTGGTGGAAGTGTTTGCGGAATCGGATCTGCCTTACAAAGTGGATATCGTCGATTGGTCAACAGCGAGCGAGCGCTTCAGAAAAGCGATCGAACGGGATAGAGTGGTTGTGCTGGCAGGTATAACAGCGTAGCTCCAAACATCATTTCTTTGTAACTTCGGCTTGCTTTCATTGTTTCCTGCCACCTATAATTGCATCCAAAATTTCGACCTTTTCGCTAACCATGCAGAAAGGTTTCACGTGAAACATTTCAACGGATTTTCTTTCGTATCGCTCGGATTTTCAATGGCTTTAAAACAATGAATCATCATTCGGATTTTGACATTATCGTGGTCGGTGGCGGACATGCCGGAACAGAGGCGGCGCTGGCGGCGGCACGCATGGGGTGCAAGACGTTGTTGCTGACGCACAATATCGAAACCATCGGGCAGATGTCGTGCAATCCGTCGATTGGCGGCATCGGCAAGAGCCATTTAGTGAAGGAAATCGATGCGCTCGGTGGTACGATGGGGTTGGCGGCGGATGAAGCGGGTATTCAGTTTCGCGTGTTGAATTCGAGCAAAGGCCCGGCGGTCAGGGCGACGCGCGCGCAGGCCGACCGGGTGTTGTATAAGCAAGCGATCCGCGGTCGGGTTGAGAACCAACCGAATCTGCGGGTGATGCAGCAAGCAGTCGATGATTTGATCATCGAGCAGGATCGTGTGGTTGGCGTGGTGACGCAATTGCAGCTCAAAATCCGTGCGCGCGCGGTGATTCTGACGGTCGGTACGTTCCTGGCCGGATTGGCGCATATCGGCAAAACCCACTTCAAAGCGGGTCGTGCGGGTGATCCGCCGACGTTGACACTGGCGCAGCGCTTGCGCGACATGGAGTTTCCAGCGGGACGGCTGAAGACCGGCACACCACCGCGCATCGATGGCCGCAGCATGGATTATTCCAAACTGCTGGAGCAACCCGGCGATCAACCAGCGCCGTTTTTCTCGCTGATCGATACCGGCATCCAGCATCCGCGCCAGATTTCATGTTGGATTACCCATACCAATAGCGATACGCACGACATCATTCGCGATGGCTTGGTCGATTCGCCGCTGTTTACCGGAAAAATCGAAGGCGTCGGGCCGCGCTACTGTCCGTCGATCGAGGACAAAGTGGTGCGTTTTTCGGCGCGCGAATCGCATCAGATTTTTCTCGAACCGGAAGGCTTGGGCACGCACGAAATCTACCCGAACGGCATTTCCACCAGTTTGTCGTTTGAGGTGCAGGTCAAGCTGATTCATTCGATCGCCGGATTGGAAAACGCGCATATCACACGCCCCGGTTACGCCATCGAATACGATTATTTCGATCCGCGCAATTTGAAGCATACGCTCGAAACCAAAACCATCGAGCATCTGTTTTTCGCCGGGCAAATCAACGGTACCACCGGTTACGAAGAAGCCGCCGCGCAAGGCTTGCTGTCGGGCGTCAATGCCGCGCTGAAGATTCAAGAAAAAGAGGCTTGGTCGCCGCAGCGCCACGAAGCCTATCTCGGCGTGTTGGTCGACGATCTGGTGACGTCCGGCGTCACCGAGCCGTATCGCATGTTCACCAGCCGCGCCGAATATCGCTTGCAACTGCGCGAAGATAATGCCGATTTGCGCTTGACCGAAACCGGCAGGAAGTTAGGGTTGATCGACGATCAGCGTTGGGAAGCGTTTTCCAATAAACAGGAAGCGATCATCAACGAGCAGCAACGGCTCGATTCGATTCGCGTATTGCCCGGCACATTGCCGGAACAGGACGCTGTTCGTGTGCTCGGCAAAGGTATCGAGCGCGAATACACGCTGACCGAATTGCTGAAGCGCCCCGATGTCACGTATGAAACGTTGATGACCTTGCCCGGCGCGGGCGAACCGGTGGCGAGCGCGCAAGTCGCCGAACAAGTTGAAATCCAAGCCAAATATCACGGTTATATCCAGCGCCAGCAGGAAGAAGTGTCGCGTCAGGCACAGTATGAAAACACCTTGCTGCCGAAGGAGATCGATTATTGCGTGGTGAAAGGATTATCCAACGAAGTGCAGCAAAAACTCAATCAGCACAAACCGGAAACCATCGGCCAGGCGTCGCGTATTTCCGGCGTGACACCGGCGGCGATTTCGTTGCTGCTGGTGCATTTGAAACGCGGCTTTGCGGTCAATGACAAAAAACAAAGCGCATGAGCCTGCTGCCGCAGATTACGCGCAGCTTGCAAGCGCTGGATATAGACCTTATTGCCGCGCCCGAGCAGCTTGCTAAAAGCATCGAGCATTATTTATCGCTGATCGAAAAATGGAACAAAGTCCATAACTTGACCGCGATCCGCAATCCGCATGACATGCTGACTCAGCATGTGGCGGATAGCTTGGCGGTATTGCCGCATATCCAGGGCCCGCACATCATCGATGTCGGTACCGGCGCAGGGTTGCCGGGCATACCGGTTGCTCTGGCAAGGCCGGATTGGCAAGTGGTTTTGGTGGAAAGCAATCAGAAAAAAACCGCTTTTTTACAGCAGGTAAAAATCGAAATGGGGTTGCAGAATGTTGAAATCATGGCGCAGCGTATCGAGGATGTCCGTCCCGATGGAATGGTGAATACCGTCATTTCGCGCGCATTTTCCGAGCTCGGCGAATTCATCGCGTTAACGCGACACTTGGCCGGGGAAAATGCTGCCAGCTGCCGCTGGGTTGCGATGAAAGCCAATTGCCCGGAACAAGAACGCCAGCAAATCCGCGCGCCGTTTGCGATTGAAAAGACGGTCACGCTGCATGTGCCTGGATTGGATGCCGCCCGGCAACTGATTATCATCCAACAGAACAGCTTTGATTCCGCGTCATGAATACAGGAGCTAAGCCCGTGACCAAAATTCTAGCCATTACCAATCAAAAAGGCGGTGTCGGCAAAACCACTACCAGCGTGAATCTGGCCGCAAGCTTGGCGGCTGCCGATAAATGCGTACTGTTGATCGATCTCGATCCGCAAGGGAACGCCACGATGGGCAGCGGCACCAACAAGCAAACGCTGAAAACCACGATCTATCACGTGTTGCTCGGCCATACGGGCATACAGCAAGCGTTGGTGAGCAGTACGCAAGGAAAATACGATTTGATTCCCGCCAACCGCGATCTGGCGGGTGCGGAAGTCGAAATGGTCGATTTTGCGCAACGCGAAGCGCGGCTAAAGACTGCACTGGAAGAGATTCAGGACGAATACGATTACATTTTGATCGATTGCCCGCCCGCGCTGAACTTGCTGACGTTGAACGGTTTATGCGCGGCGCACGCGGTGATGATCCCGATGCAGTGCGAATACTATGCGCTGGAAGGCTTGAGCGATCTGGTCAATACCATCAAGCGGGTGCGCAGTTCGTTCAATCCCACGTTGCGCATCGAAGGACTGCTGCGCACTATGTTCGATCCGCGCAATATTCTGGCGCAGCAGGTTTCCGATCAGTTGCAGAAGCATTTCGGCGACAAGGTCTACCGCACCGTGATACCGCGCAATGTGCGCCTGGCCGAGGCGCCCGGCTTCGGTTTGCCGGTTTTGTACCACGACGGCCAATCGAAGGGGGCGCAGGCGTATTTGGAATTGGCCAGGGAAATACTCAACGCGTAACCGCAACGGAAGGAAACCGGTGATATGACAAAACAGAAAGGATTGGGGCGCGGATTGGATGCATTATTGTCGGGCGACGGCAGTGCCGCGCTGGCGGAAGAATCATTGCAGAATCTCGCCACCGCCAAATTGCAGCCCGGCAAATATCAGCCCAGAACCAACATGGATCAAGTGGCCTTGGCCGAGCTGGCCGAGTCGATCAAAGCGCAAGGCGTGATGCAGCCGATTCTGGCGCGCCCATTGAATGCGGATAGTTTCGAGATCATCGCCGGTGAACGCCGCTGGCGCGCTGCGCAGTTGGCCGGATTGGGCGAAGTGCCGGTTTTGATCCGCAAAGTTCCGGACGAATCGGCGCTGGCCATGTCATTGATCGAAAACATCCAACGGGAAAATCTGAATCCGCTCGAAGAAGCGATGGGAATCCAGCGTTTGATCAACGAATTCGGCATGACGCACCAGACTGCCGGGGAAGCGCTCGGCAATTCGCGCAGCACCATTTCCAATTTGCTGCGCCTGCTGAATCTGTCCGCGCCGGTGCAGGAATTGATGATGCAGGGTAAAATCGATATGGGACACGGCCGCGCCCTGCTGCCGCTGGCGCCCGCGCAGCAGATGAAAATCGCCAACGCGATCGTGCAAAAACAATTGTCGGTGCGCGAAACCGAAAAGCTGGTCAATCAGCTCGAACACCCAATGCCGAAAAAGGTGAAAAAACCCGACCGCGATTTGCTGCGGTTGCAAGAGGATGTTTCCGAACGCTTGGGGGCGCAAGTGGCGATCAAACCGAAAAAGAACGGCCAGGGCAATATCGTGATTCACTATACCAGCCTGGATCAATTGGACGATATTCTCAGCAAATTTTGAAATGACCGAATAAGGAAAACTATGGACGCACGATTATTGGATATTCTGGTTTGCCCGTTGTGCAAAGGGCCGCTGATTTACAAAAAAGACGACAAGGAATTGATTTGCAAGCCTGATCGGCTGGCGTTTGCGATCAAGGACGGCATCCCGGTGATGCTGGCGGACGAAGCGCGCCGGATACCGGACGACATTGAAATTAAATAATACCGCACAGCACCATGAATTCATGTATGACGCTTGAGCCGCGCGTTGCGGCTATCCTGGGCGCACTGGTTGCCGATGCCGCCGCGCTCGGTTTGCACTGGCTGTACGATCCTGAACGCATCGCGCACATCGAGAAAGCCAAAGGATTGGTTTTTCTGCAACCGGATGCTGACGATTACGCCGGTGTCAGCGGCTACTTCGCGCATGGTCAGAAAACTGCGGGCGATTCGTCCGCATACGGCGAGTTATGTTTGCTGATGCTGCAGCATTTCGCGCAGCATGGGCAGTTCGATCGTGTCGCCTATCAGACCGAGTATCGCAGTTATTTCGGCCCCGGCGGCGCTTATGTGGGTTATGTCGATTCGCCGACACGGCAAACCTTGCAAACGCTGTTGCCGCTGAAGCCGGAAGAATTCCCGGAAATTTCCGGTGCCGACGATGATCAATTTGCCGCGCTGGCCACATTGCCGGTTGTGGTTGCCACGCATAGCGGATCGCTGCCAGCATTAAAAGCCAAAATCGATCAGGTGGTACGGCTGACCAATCATAACGATACGGCGGTTGCGGCGGCGCAGTATGCCGGGTGCGTGTTGCTGGATTTGCTGCACGGACAATCGATCCGGCACGCGCTCAACCGTGCGTTGCCGCACGCCGGCGAGAAACTCGCGCCGCTGCTGGAAGAAGCGCTGCAAACCGGCGCGTTTGACGGCAAAGCTGCAGCCAAACGCTTCGGCTCGGCTTGTCATGTTCCGGAAGGGATGCCGGTCATTGCGCATATCGCCCGGCACGCTCCCGATTACCGCACCGCGATTGAAGAAAATATCCGTATCGGCGGCGATAGCTGCGGGCGCGCCATCACACTCGGTGCGATCATGGCGGCCAGTACCGCACAGCAAAATGGATCAGCTGCTGCAATTCCGCTCGAATGGGCGGCGCGCTACCGGAAGCTATTAGCGGCGGCCAGTGGATGCGCACGGCTCTGACGGCCGCGGTAATTTGCAGTCCGCGCGATTATTGATGAACCAATAAATGGTGGCCCGAAAGCAAATCTCCGGTCGCTGTCATTTGATTCAGAGGAAGCGGCATGGCTCGTTTTAGAAATGATCTTTTCATCAGCTACTCGCACATCGACAATCAACCGCTAAGGCCGGAAGATAAAGGCTGGATCAGCCGTTTTCACGCTTCGCTGGAAGCGCTCTTAAGCATGCGGATGGGGCAGGCGGCGAAAATCTGGCGCGACGATAAGCTGCAAGGGAACGACATATTTTCCGACGAAATCATTCAGCAATTCGCCCAAACGGCGGTATTTTTATCGATCCTGACACCGCGTTATCTCAAATCCGAGTGGTGCACCCGGGAAGTCCGCGAATTTTGCGAACAGGCGAAGCAAAGCGGTGGGGTCGTTATCGATAATAAAGCCCGGGTTTTCAAGATAATGAAAACGCCGGTAGATGCCCAGGAATTTTTACCTCCGGCGATAAAAGATATTCTCGGCTATGAATTTTTCAGTTTGGAAGATGGTACGCCGCTCGAACTCGACCCGGCTTACGGCGATAAGTTTGCCCAGGATTTCAACCGCAAGGTAGGAAAATTAGCATGGGATATTTCACAGCTGCTGAAACAATTGGCAGCCGATGCGGAGGTCAGCGGTAAGGATGCGGCTACGCCAACGGCGCTCAAACCAACGGTTTATCTGGCGGAATGCAGTTATGACCGGAAAGGAATCCGGGAAATTCTGGAAGGCGACTTGCGTTGTCACGGTTACACGGTGTTGCCGGATCAGCAGTTGCCGCGCGATGAAGCAGGCTATGTCGCGGCGGTTGAGGTGCTATTGGCGCGCAGCAAATTTTCCATCCACCTCATCGGGGAAAGCTACGGCGCGGTTCCCGACGGACTCAGCCAGAAGTCCGTGATCGTTTTGCAAAACGAGGTTGCCGTCAATAAGAGTAAAAATAGTGTATTTCCCCGCATCATCTGGTTGTCCGAGGGAACTTCCTCGACGCAGCTAGCGCAGCATTTGTTTATCGAGGCGCTGCACCAAGACGCTGAAGTGCAGTTTGGAGCGGATCTGATCACGGGCGATCTCGAGGCGCTGAAAGCTTCGATTCATGCCACCTTAAAGAAACTGGAGCAGCCGGAACCGGTGCTGCATGAGGCTCAAGCTGATTCTGCCAATGCCACCAATCTAGGGCCTGTTAACACTACCTAAGTGCTTCGACGATGAGAGCGAAATGGATGAATGAGAGAAAAATGACATCCAGTTTGTCGAATCTGGAGAATATTCGACGGAATCCCTTGAGTCTGCGGAATAATCTTTCGATCTCATTGCGTTTTTTGTACATGGCGCGGTCATATTCCCAGAGCTCCAGCCGATTAGTTTTGGGTGGGACAACCGGGATATAACCGAGCTCCAATGCAAGCTGTCTGGTTTGATCACCCTCATAAGCGCGATCCATCAGCAGATGAGTAGGAGAAGAGACGGGGCCGAGTGCTAACAGGAGTTGTCGTCCTTCCGGTGCGTCATGTGTATGCCCCGGAGATAAGGAAAAAGTTATGGCTGTTCTGGTATCTGCGGCAACCAGATGAATTTTAGTGGTCCAGCCACCTCGGGATTTGCCGATGGATTGCGGGCCGTTTTTTTTAATGCACCAGTACCATCAGGGTGCACTTTGATGCTGGTGCTATCCATCGAAACGGCTTCAATCTTGATGCGAATGATTTGTTGATGCTGCAGCTGCTCAAAAACTTTTTGAAGCACGCCGCTTTTCGCCCATCGATTCATTCGAGTGTAGATGGTATGCCAATTACCGAAACGCTTGGGTAGTCCGCGCCACTTGCAACCATGCTCGGTAACATACAGAATAGCATTGAGAATTTGTAGATTGGAATGACTGACATTGCCACGCTGGCGCGGCATGCAGTGTTCGATCTGTTGATATTGAGTTTCGGTGATTTCCATCACCATATTATATCAAATAGTGTTAACAGGCCCTAGTCTATCTGATTTGTAACGAAAATGATCGCAAAGCGACGGTCCCCGTGCGCAAGTATTTACGCGAACAAGGATGCGAAGTCTCCCTGCCGGCTTTTGAAGGGGATGCCACCGCAGTGCGCGAAGCGCACCGTCAGCTCATGAGCAATTGCGATGCTGTCATTCTTTTTTATGGATCCGGTAGTGAGGCGTGGAAGCGTACCATCGATAGCGAGCTGAAAAAGATGCCGGGCTACCGGATTGGCAAGCCGCTGCCGCCGTGCTTTACCTATTTGGCCGAACCTGCCACCGTGGATAAAGAAGATCTCATCGATATGGAAGAGCCGTATCTGATCAATGGCATGACGGGTTTTCCGGAGGCGGAAATGGCGGTTTTTCTGCAGACCATGAAGCCGGGCGGAGCAAAGCCATGAGCGCGCCAGCCGCTCCAGCCGGTTTGCAGAATCCCTTTCCGGGTTTGCGCCCGTTCCGCGAAGATGAAGAACATTTGTTTTTTGGTCGCGAGAATCAGGTCGATGCCATGGTCAACAAGCTGGCGGCCACCCATTTCCTGGCGGTTGTCGGTAATTCGGGCAGCGGCAAGTCCTCGCTGGTCAATTGCGGTTTGCGTCCGGCTTTGTACGGCGGGCTCATGGCGTCCGCCGGCACCAACTGGCGCATGGCGCAGTTCCGCCCCGGCAACAATCCGATAAGAGCGTTAGTCAATGCATTGGCCAAGGATGGCGTCTTGTTTAGCAACTATGCGGGCAAAGGCTTGACGCTTGCGGAGATTATCGACACCACGTTGCGCATGAGCAAATTGGGATTGATTGATATCGTCGAGCAGGCGCAGTTGAGCAAGGATGTCAATTTGCTGATCGTGGTAGACCAGTTTGAAGAGCTATTCCGCTACCGGCAATTGCGCGTCGCTCAACCCGAGAATATTCAGGGCATGAGCGAAGAAGCGGTTGCTTTTGTCAATCTGTTATTGGAAGCAAAGCAACAAACTACCTACCCGATTTATGTCGTTCTAACGATGCGTTCGGACTTTCTAGGGGATTGCGCGCAATTTCCCGGTTTGGCCGAGATGATCAGCACCGGACAGTATTTGGTTCCGCGCATGACCCGTGAGGAGCGCCGTGCCGCTATCAGCGGGCCGGTCAGTGTCAGCGGCGCGGCTATTTCGCCGCTGCTTTTGACAAGACTCGTCAACGATGTCGGCGACAATCCCGATCAATTATCGATTCTGCAGCACGCGCTCAACCGTACCTGGGGGTATTGGCAAAGCCATGGCGATTCCACCAAGCCACTCGATTTGGCGGACTACGAAGCCATTGGAACCATGACCTACGCATTGGATAAGCATGCGGAAAATGCTTATGCCGGACTGGATAGCGAAAGAAAAAAACAGCTCTGCGAGAAAATCTTCCAGGCGCTCACCGACAAAGCCACGGATTTGCGCGGTGTAAGGCGGCCGACGACCGTGGATACTTTGTGCGCATTGGCTGATGCCACGCTGGAGGAAGTGACTGCGGTCATCGATGAATTCCGCAAACCGAGCCGTTCATTCTTGATGCCGCCGGCAGGCGAAATACTGGACGCGGATACGGTCATCGACATCTCGCACGAGAGCCTGATGCGCGTATGGCAGCGGCTCAGCGCTTGGGCCGATGCCGAAGCGGCATCGGTGCAAATTTACCACCGCTTAGTGGAAACTTCGATGCTGCACCAGGAAGGCCGGGCGGGGCTTTGGCAGGATCCCGACTTGCAAGTGGCGCTCGATTGGCGGGTCAAGGAGAAACCCAATGAAATCTGGGCGCATCGCTATTATCCCAACTTTGCTCAAGCCATGCGCTTTCTGGATGCCAGTGTCGCGTATCGCGATAATGAGATACGGGAGCAGGAGGTCCAACGGCAACATGCTTTGGAACAAGAGCGGATATTAGCCGAGCAGCAGCGGATAGCCGAGACCGAGCGGCGGCGGGCGAGAGAGCAAGCGCGGTCGATCCGGCGGTTCCGTAAATTCACCGTCACGCTCATTGCTACGCTGATTGTTGCCGTAGGCGCCGCCGTATGGGCGATTCAGCAAACGAACATTGCGGCTTTACGCAGTCTGGAGGCTTCCGCCTTCAGTCATATCAGAGAATTGGATCTGTCGCTGCTACTCAGTGTTGAAGCGCTGGAAATCGATGACCGGCCTGATAACGAGAGCATACTGCTCAATGCGTTGCAGCAAACCCCGCATCTCCTAACTTTTTTACGCGGTCATGTTGGTACTGTACGTAGCGTGGCATTGAATGCCAACGGCAAGATTTTAGCCTCCGGCGGCACGGATAATACAGTCATTTTATGGGATGTGGCCGCCCGCGAACAGATCGGAACGCCTTTTACCGGCCATACTGGTACCGTATGGAGCGTTGTCCTTAGTCCTGATGGAAAAACGCTGATTTCCGGCAGCGGGGATAATACCATCATGTTGTGGGATGTGCTTACTCACCAGCCGCTCGGATCGCCGCTTACCGGCCATACCGGTCCCATCGTGAGTATGGCGTTAAGTCCCGATGAAACAATTCTGGCCTCCGGCAGTGAAGATAACACCGTCATTCTGTGGGATGTCGCCACCCGTCAACCGCTCGGGCCGCCGCTCACCGGGCATACCGGTCCGGTACGCAGCGTTGCCTTGAGTACCGATGGCAAGATTTTGGTTTCCGGCAGTGCGGACAATACCATCATTTTATGGGATGTCGCCACTCGCCAGCCGCTTGGGCCACCGCTTAAAGGGCATACCGGCCCCGTACGCAGCGTGGTGTTGAGTGCTGATGGAAAAATTCTGGCATCAGGCAGCAAGGACAAGACTATCATGTTGTGGGACGTTGCCACGCAGCAGCCGATCGGATCGCCCATTGCTGAGCATACCGGCACCGTCTTGAGCATTGCCCTCAGCGCTGACGGTAAAACCTTGGTTTCCGGCGGCGGCGATAATACCGTTCGCTTGTGGGATGTCGCCACCGGTCAGCCGCTTGAAGCGCCTCTGACCGGTCATACCAGCAGCGTGTGGAGCGTGGCTTTGAGCGCCGATGGAACCGTTCTGACCTCCGGCAGTGAAGATAGCAATATCATTGTATGGGATGTCTCTACCCGCCAGCCATTGGGATTATCTCTTACCGGCCATACCAGCAGCGTGTTGAGCGTGGCATTGAGCGCCGACGGTGAAACCCTGGTTTCCGGTGGTGATGACAAGACTATCCAGGTGCGCGATGTTGCGACGCACCAACTATTCGAATCGCTGCTGAATAACCATAACGGACCGGTGTCAAGCGTGGCACTGAGCGCCGATGGTAAAACCCTGGCTTCCGGCAGTGAAGATAGAACGATTATTCTATGGGATGTGACTACTCGTCAGCCGCTCGGGCCGGCCCTGACGGGTCATACCAGTCCTGTGCTGAGCGTGGCCATGAATGCGGATGGCAAGATCATGGCAACAAGCGGGGACGACAATACCATTCTTCTGTGGGACGTGGCTACCCGTCAGCCGCTTGAAGCGCCTCTGACCGGTCATACCAGCAGCGTGTGGAGCGTGGCTTTGAGCGCGGACGGCAAAATCTTGGCTAGCGGTAGCGGAGATAAAACGATTCGGCTTTGGGATGTAACCACCCACCGCCCAATCGGATCTCCGCTGACGGGTCATTCCGGTGTGGTGCGCAGTGTGGCGTTGAGTTCCGATGGCAAAATTCTGGCTTCCGGCAGCGTCGATAAAACAATCCGTTTATGGAATGTCGCCACCCAACAACCACTCGGACCGCCACTTGTCGGTCATATCAGCGCAGTGCGAAGCGTCGCTTTAAGTGCGGATGGTAAGATCCTGGCTTCCGGCAGCGATGACAACACTGTGCGCCTGTGGGATGTGGCAACGCACCAGCCGCTTGGAGCGCCGCTGATCGGTCATAGTGATGCTGTGCTAAGCGTATCCTTGAGTGCCGACGGTAAGACCTTGGTCTCGGGCAGCGACGACAACACCATCCGGCTGTGGGATATAGCGGCCGGCACATTGCTGCATCCTTCCTCTGACCCATGGAAAGTCCGAGCTTGCCGCATCGCCAATCGCAATCTAACCCGGACGGAGTGGCAGAAGTACATGGGAAATAGACCCTATCGAGCGACCTGCCCAGAATTGCCGCTTGCCAAAGACTGATAATAACCGGCTGATAGCGCTGGCGATTTGTTTTATTCCTGTGGATCGTCTTGCCGGATTGCGGTTTGATCCAGAATCGAAAGGTTATAACTCATTTCATAGGCGGAAAAGCGGTGAGTAGATAAATTCCCGTGGAATGGATATAATTTGCTGAAAAATTAGTCTTTAAAACAAAAAGCATAAAACACTCTATCCATTCATCTCTGCACGATTGCCTGCGTTGTTAAATCACGAACCCCAGTATGTCTTAAAAACCCGCCGCTGCCATTCGCCGCGGATCACATGAAAGACACCAAGAAAACAAACAACTGACCTGGCCTATTCGTCTATTCGCGTTATCTTTAAAAATTTATCAATTCTGGAGGAAAAATGAGTCATACGCTTTATGAAACCACCGTTCAGCGGGTACAACGCTGTGAACTGGCTGTTCCGGGTTCCAGTCCGGGCATGTTTGAGAAGGCACTGAACAGCGGCGTTGACTTTGTTTTTCTCGATTTGGAAGACGCGGTTGCGCCGGATGATAAAGTTCAGGCGCGCAAGAACATCATCCAGGCACTTAACGATCTGGATTGGAAAGGTCACGGCATCACGGTTTCGGTACGCATCAACGGTCTTGATACGCAATACATGGTGCGCGATGTGGTCGATCTGGTGGAACAGGCCGGAAGCAAGATCGACACGCTACTGATTCCCAAAGCTGGTGTGTATGCGGATATTTATATGGTACAAGCCATGGTTACCCAGCTCGAAATGCAGCAAGGGCTGAAAAACCGCATCGGTCTGGAAGCATTGATCGAAACTGCGCTCGGTATGGCCAACGTGGAAGACATCGCACGCAACGGTGCAGCCGGACGATTGGAAGCATTGCACTTCGGCGTGGCTGACTACGCCGCCAGTAACCGCGCCAGAACCACCAACATCGGCGGTTTGAATCCGGATTATCCCGGCGATCAATGGCATTTTGCCATCAGCCGCATGATCGTAGCGTGCCGCGCGTACGGTCTGCGCCCTATCGACGGACCGTTCGGCGACATCAAAGATCCCGACGGTTACGTGCTGGCGGCCAAGCGCGCTGCCGCACTGGGTTGTGAAGGCAAATGGGCGATCCATCCGACGCAGATTCCGCTGGCCAACGATGTGTTCACACCGCCCGAGCGGGAAATTGAAAAAGCCAAACGTATTCTGGCCGCGCTTAAGGAAGCCGCCGCGCAAGGCAAAGGCGCTGCTGCGCTGGATGGCCGCTTGATCGACGCAGCTTCGGAAAGAATGGCCAATAATGTGGTGAAAGTCGCGGAAGCGATTGCAGCAAAAAACGGTTAATGACTGAAGGCCGCGCGATGCGGCCTTTGTCTTTGGGGCCCTATGTTTGAAATGATAAAAAAATTGACGCATCAATGCGATTGTTGAGGAAACTGAAGTGAATATTCACGAATATCAAGCAAAAGAAATACTGGCCGAATACGGCGTCAAGATTGCGCAAGGCGGCTTGGCCTACAGCGTAGTGGAAGCCGTGCAACGCGCCAGGGAAATCGATGGCGACGTCTGGGTGGTGAAAGCGCAGATTCATTCCGGCGCGCGCGGCAAAGCGGGTGGTATCAAAGTGTGTAAAACGCACACCGAAGTCGAGCAAGCCGCTGAATCGCTGCTCGGCAAAAAACTGGTAACGCATCAAACCGGCCCGGCGGGAAAAATCTGCTCGCGGTTATACATCGAAGCGGGTACCAAAATCGCCAAGGAAATGTATCTGTCGTTCATGATCGACCGTGTCAGCGAGCGTGTGATCATGATCGGCTCCGCCGAAGGCGGCATGGAAATCGAAAAACTGGCGGTGACCAATCCGGAAGCGATCATCAAGATTTACGTCGAACCGGCGGTCGGTTTGCAGGATTTCCAGGCGCGCAAAATGGCGTTCGCGCTGGGGATCGACCCGGCGCAACTGAACAGTGCGGTGAAAACCATCAAAGGCTGTTACCGCGCATTGCGCGATCTCGACGCCAACATCCTGGAAATCAATCCGCTGGTGATTACCGCCAGCAACGACATCGTGGCGCTTGACGCCAAAATGGTGTTCGACGAAAACGCATTGTTCCGCCGCCACCGCATCGCCGAATTGCGCGACAACACGCAGGTCGATCCGCGTGAAGTTGCCGCGGCTGAAGCCGGCTTAAGCTATGTCGGCCTGGATGGTGACATCGGCTGTATGATCAACGGCGCCGGTCTGGCGATGGCAACGATGGACATGATCAAACTGGCAGGCGGTGAACCCGCCAACTTCCTCGACGTCGGCGGTGGCGCATCCGCCGAGCGCACCGAGAAAGCATTCCGTCTGGTGCTGGCCGATGCCAATGTCAAAGCGATGCTGGTGAATATTTTCGCTGGTATCAACCGCTGTGACTGGATCGCCGAAGGCGTGGTGCAAGCCGTCAGAAACATCGATATGAAAATCCCGCTGGTGGTCCGCTTGTCCGGCACCAACGTAGAAGAAGGCCGCCGCATCATTGCCAACAGCGGCCTGCCGATCATCACCGCCGATACGTTAGCGGAGGCCGCGGAAAAAGTCGTGCGCGTCCGCAACGAAGTCGTCGCGAAAGCTTAGGAGTATAAAGTGGCGATATTAATCAACGAAAAAACACGCATCATCGTTCAAGGGTTTACCGGCAGAATCGGTACTTTTCACGCGCAGGAAATGATCGACTACGGCTCCAACGTGGTCGGCGGCGTCACGCCGGGCAAAGGCGGACAAACGCATCTGGGATTGCCGGTATTCAATACGGTTAAGGAAGCGGTCGAGCAAGCCGGTGCGGAAGCCAGCATCGTCTTTGTGCCGCCCGCATTTGCTGCGGATTCGATCATGGAAGCCGCCGACGCCGGGATCAAATACTGTGTCTCGATCACCGACGGTATTCCGACGCAAGACATGATGACGGTGAAGAATTTCCTGCGCCGTTTTCCGAAAGAAGAACGCATGCTGCTGACCGGCCCGAACTGTGCTGGAACCATCAGCCCGGGCCGTGCGATGCTCGGCATCATGCCCGGCCATATTTACATCCGCGGCAATATCGGCGTGGTTGGCCGCTCCGGTACCTTGGGCTATGAAGCCGCCGACCAGATGCGCGCACTCGGCATTGGCATCTCCACCTCGGTCGGCATCGGCGGTGACCCGATCCCCGGCAGCTCGCACCGCGACATCCTGGAACGGCTGGAACAAGATCCAGAAACCAAAGTCGCGCTGATGATCGGCGAAATCGGCGGCCCGCAAGAAGTCGAAGCCGGTAAATTCGCCAAAGAAAACATGAGCAAACCGCTGGTCGCTTACATCGCTGGCTTAACAGCACCGGAAGGCCGCCGCATGGGCCACGCCGGTGCGATCATCTCCTCCGCCGGTGAAAGCGCTGCGGAGAAAGTCGCGATGCTGAAAGAACTCGGCGTCACGATCTGCCCTACCCCGTCACTGATGGGACAAACGGTGGCGGAAGTGCTGGCGAAGCTGTAATTCTGTAATCGTAGCTGTTGTTAAAATAAAAACCCGGCAAATTGGTGTTGCCGGGTTTTTATTTTTTTAGGGCCTGTTAACACTACCTAAGTGCTTCGACGATGAGAGCGAAATGGATGAATGAGAGAAAAATGACATCCAGTTTGTCGAATCTGGAGAATATTCGACGGAATCCCTTGAGTCTGCGGAATAATCTTTCGATCTCATTGCGTTTTTTGTACATGGCGCGGTCATATTCCCAGAGCTCCAGCCGATTAGTTTTGGGTGGGACAACCGGGATATAACCGAGCTCCAATGCAAGCTGTCTGGTTTGATCACCCTCATAAGCGCGATCCATCAGCAGATGAGTAGGAGAAGAGACGGGGCCGAGTGCTAACAGGAGTTGTCGTCCTTCCGGTGCGTCATGTGTATGCCCCGGAGATAAGGAAAAAGTTATGGCTGTTCTGGTATCTGCGGCAACCAGATGAATTTTAGTGGTCCAGCCACCTCGGGATTTGCCGATGGATTGCGGGCCGTTTTTTTTAATGCACCAGTACCATCAGGGTGCACTTTGATGCTGGTGCTATCCATCGAAACGGCTTCAATCTTGATGCGAATGATTTGTTGATGCTGCAGCTGCTCAAAAACTTTTTGAAGCACGCCGCTTTTCGCCCATCGATTCATTCGAGTGTAGATGGTATGCCAATTACCGAAACGCTTGGGTAGTCCGCGCCACTTGCAACCATGCTCGGTAACATACAGAATAGCATTGAGAATTTGTAGATTGGAATGACTGACATTGCCACGCTGGCGCGGCATGCAGTGTTCGATCTGTTGATATTGAGTTTCGGTGATTTCCATCACCATATTATATCAAATAGTGTTAACAGGCCCTAGTTTAAAATACAGATAAGCTTCATGGCCAATAGCAGATTGGATTTTGTTTTTGACGTAATATTTTGTGTTATTTTGAAAGTCTTATTTTAGTTACACGGTAAGCTCCGATTCATTTTTCGTGTGACTTTGCAAAACGAAAAGATATTTTCTTAATGGAAATTATGGAGGAATTTATTATTAGCGAAACCGAATTTCAAGCCTTGGCTAGCTGGGCTTCTATAATATCATTGGTGCTAAGTCTAATATCTTTGTATCTGATAGGCTCAGTAAGAGCCAATGTAATAGCATCTAAGAGAAAAGCAAGATTCCGTCAATTAATCCACGATATTAATACCATTCCTAATGACGCAATTCCTTTATCAAAAGCATCTAAGAGCAAGCTTGAATCGTTAAAACGAAACTTACCAAATGGTTATATTCCATTCTTCTGGAGTGCAAAATGCAAGATGATTAGGTATGTTAATTCAGCAATTGATCAAGAAAATTTGGAGAATATTAAGGAGGGTGTTGATGACTATATTTCACTCTCGGAGGACTTATGAATAAATACGAAAAACTATTTGCCGAGATCGCTAAGAAAACTGAAAAAAATGAAATTGAGTGGAAACAAGTAAAAAAGTCTGCGCATGCAGATCTGATATTTAACCCTGACATGGTTTTTCGACAATATTCTGGTGAGCTAAAAAAAGGCAATGATACTTACGAGGTTGTTTTCTTGGAGAAAAAAACAGATGATCCTGTTCACGACTTTGCTTACCAAAGATACATACCAGAGATAATGATAATCGACGATAAAAATGAATTGTTGGTGACAATAACAGATTCTGTTATAGAAAAGGATGACATGTTAGGTTTGTTGCAAGATATAGAAGAAAAGAATGATCGAGTTAAAAAGTTGTTCGACTAAACCATGTAAAAAGCCAGGTAGGATGTGCCGACTGCAAGGAGGCGCATCAATCAAAAAACGTTTGAAAACACGAAAGCAAACGAAATGACAGAATACCGGCGTGTCTATGTTCCCGGAGGTTCCTGGTTTTTTACGGTCAATCTTGCCGAGCGCAAGACCAATCGGCTATTAATTGAAAAAATAGATTTACTACGTAGCGCATTTGAATACACCAAACAGCGCCACCCTTTTCGCATGGATGCCATCGTTATTTTGCCGGATCATTTACACTGTAGCTGGACGCTGCCGCAGACCGATGCAGATTTTTCAACCCGATGGAATTTGCTGAAAGGTTACTTTTCCCGTCACATGGCAACAGGGGAAAGAATTTCTACCAGCCGTAAATCCCGCCGGGAAAGAGGAATATGGCAACGCCGATTCTGGGAGCATCTTTTACGTGACCAAAATGATTTTAACCGGCACGTCGATTATATTCATTGGAATCCATGTTAAATATGGCTGGGCAAAAAGCGTCGGTGATTGGCCTTATTCCAGTTTTCATCGTTATGTTGAACAAGGTGTTTATCCCGAGAATTGGGGAGGTCATGGAGACTGTGAGATCGAGGGAGCTGAATGATATGTAGGATGCGCCTCCTGCGGTCGGCACATCCTACAGGGCTAAAAAATCAGTTTTAACCTTCCAATGCAGTTGTAACATGTAACCTGATCGATTACATTAAGGCGATGATCAAAAGTTTTCGTCATCCTGGATTAGAGCATTATTTTTTGAAAGGAATAAGATCGGGAATTCTGGTCGCGCATGAGCGTCGGATTCAATTGATTCTGTCACGATTGCATGCGGCTACTTCCCCTCAGGATATGAATCTACCGGGGTTGCGGCTACATAAATTGACCGGAAAGAGGAAGGAAACTTGGTCAGTCAGTGTCAGCGGAAACTGGAGAATTACGTTTGAATTCGATGGAAAAGACGTAACGGCGGTTAACTATGAAGATTATCACTGAATAAAATTATGAAAATGCACAATCCACCCCATCCTGGGGAAGTTATCAAAGAATTATGTCTGGAGCCACTCGGGCTTTCCGTTACCGATGCGGCGAAAGCCTTGGGGGTCAGCCGTAAAACCTTATCGGCCCTATTGAATGGCCGATCTGGTATCAGCCCTGAAATGGCATTGAGATTAGCAAAGGCATTCGATACATCGCCGGAAAGCTGGCTCAACCAGCAAATGCAATATGATTTGTGGATTGCCGAACGGAACTTGGGCGAATTGAAGGTAGAAAAGCTTGTTCATGTTGTATAGCAATGAAGAGTGCAACGCATATTGCACCGGATGAAAATTTCAGCGTCACATCAGGGCACGCTAGAATCACCCCATGTTGACCACCAATTTCTCATTTCTCGAGATAATCTGTTCCAACATCTAAGTGAGTAAAAACCGGTAACTTTTTTGCAGTTCCCAGGCTATTGAAATTTATGGCTTGCAACATCAAATTCGTGCTGAATGTTTATAACAAAGCCGAATTTTTTTAATCGTTGCTGTGTTATTCTTGCGGCATTTTTTTAACTTTGTAGGAAAATATGGAACAGAAAGATAGTCCTCGAAAAACACCACTGCAGAGAATTCCCGTCATCGCGCATTTTCTTTTTTTCACCCGCTGGTTGCAGTTGCCATTGTATATCGGATTGGTGCTAGCGCAGTGCGTGTATGTGTTTCATTTCTGGGTTGAGCTGACCGATTTGATCGGTGCCGTGATGGGCAATAAAGACGCGCTCGATCATATTCTCGACATCGTCACCATCGAAGGTGCGACCCGGCCGGACCGGCTGACGGAAACCACCATTATGCTGGTGGTGCTAGGTTTGATCGACGTGGTGATGATTTCGAATCTGCTGATCATGGTCATTATCGGCGGGTATGAAACCTTCGTCTCGCGCATGAATCTGGAAGGACATCCGGATCAGCCGGAGTGGTTGTCGCATGTCAATGCGTCGGTGTTGAAAGTCAAATTGGCCACGGCGATCATCGGGATTTCGTCGATTCATCTGCTGAAAACATTCATCAATGCCAGCGCGTACGACGTCAAAACGCTGCTGGCGCAAACCGGCATTCACATGGCATTCTTGCTGTCGGCCATCGCAATCGCTTACTGCGACCGCATCATTACGCAGACCAGCATGCAGTCGGGCGAACACTGATTTCAATCGCTTGTCATTTCAGGCTACGGCGGCTGCATGGTTCAAAAGGGTCAGTATGCCTTGCAGGGCTGTAGCTACCGCCTGGCGCCGGATGGATTCGCGGTCGCCGGTAAAATAATGCGTTTCCTGTCGCACTAGACCATCCTGCGTCGCCCAGGCAAAGCACACCATGCCGACCGGTTTGGTGGCTGTGCCGCCATCGGGGCCGGCGATTCCGGTAATCGATACACTGATTTGCGCATGGCTGCGGTTGAGTGCGCCGATGGCCATTTCTTGCGCGGTTTGCGGCGAGACAGCGCCATGCTGGTCCAAGGTGGCTTGCTGCACGCCGAGCATTTCGCGTTTGGCGGTGTTGCTGTAAGTAATATAGCCGCGTTCGTACCAGCCCGAGCTGCCGGAAACCGCCGTGACCGCCTGGCCGACCCAGCCGCCGGTGCACGATTCCGCTGTCACCAGCATCCAGCCGCGTTGCGATAACCGGTCTCCGACGGTTTTTGCTAAATCGAGCGTGCTTTGATGTGTGTCGGAAATTTTAAGACTCCCATTAATCATGGTATAAAGCAGCAGGTTGCGCGGCCAAGCGGGCTGCCGCTTGCGTCATTATATTGGACTGTTGTTACTTTTCGTACTGTTTCATGCACGGGATATGCCTACCGACCATCGCGCCAGAATACCGCTGATCGATGCCTTGAAAGCGCTTTGCTGCCTGCTGATCGTTGCGCACCATCTGGCGATTTACGGACCCATGCCGGAAATCGCTTATCCGTTGATTCCGGGATTGATCGACTGGTTGCGCGCATACGGCAGAATTGCGGTGCAGCTGTTTTTTGTCAGTGCAGGATTTCTTTGCGCGGCAAAATACGCACCGCAGGGTTTGTCGCTGGTCACGAATCCGGTTTCGCATATCCGGCGGCGCTACTGGCGGTTGATCACACCTTATCTTGCGGCGTTAACCTTGGCGGTCGTTTCCGCTGCCATAGCGAGAATCTGGATGCAGCATGAATCAATTCCGGGTGTGCCCAATTTGTTTCAATTGCTTGCGCATATTTTTTTGCTGCACAATCTGCTCAATCAGGAGGTTTTGTCGGCCGGCATTTGGTACGTAGCCATTGATTTCCAGTTATTCGCACTGATGATCCTTATGCTGTGGATTGCCAATTGCATACAGGATCGCTATCCGGGTTTGAAAACGCCTGGTCTGATTTTGATCTTCAGCTTAACAACCGTTTCGCTGTTCTTTTTTAACCGGGATAGTCACTGGGACAATACCGCGCTGTATTTTTTCGGCAGCTACGGCCTGGGTGTTCTGATTTACTGGGTAGCGGCCAGTGAGCACAGGGTGGTTGGATTCTTCGTGCTGATCGTGTTGATTCTTGCCGCGCTGACGATCGAATTCCGTTCCCGCATTGCCGTAGCGGGTGGTGCTATGCTGGTGCTGGGGGCGGCGCAGCATTTCGACTTTTTGCACAGCAAACTCATTCCCGGCTGGTTTACCTATCTTGGGCGCGCTTCCTATTCGATTTTCCTGATTCATTTTCCAATATTGCTCATCGTCAATGCGGCATTTTTCAAATTCTTGCCGCATCAAGCCAGCACGCAATTGGCCGGTTTGTTGTTGGCGCTGAGTCTCAGCATCGGTGCGGGTATCGCGATTTCTTGCTGGCTCGAAGTCCGCCCGGTCAGCAATCGGGTGCGACTCCTGTTGCCCGTCGGGTTCGTTACTTGCGGTGTATTGGCTATGTTTGCGGGCGGATAGCAGCGGTATATTTCGTTGTCTCATGTAGCAAACCGGGAAAAAAAGAAGACGGAGGCCGGACATCTCGTTTATGATCGCTATCGGTTTTGATATTCATGAAGGTTATCGATATGCATTATTTCTTATTCGCAGCAGCACTGTTAATCGCTCCGGCATCCGCGCCGGCAAGTGATGTGGGGGTTACCATCAGCATCGGCCAGCCCGGTTTTTATGGCCAGATCACCTTGGGTAATCAGTATCCAACGCCGCGGTTGATTTACCCGAATCCTATTCTGGCTCTACCGCCCGCTGCCGCTGTCGTCCAGCCGCCGCCGATTTATCTCTATGTGCCGCCGGGTCACGCCAAACGCTGGGACAAATACTGCCATCGTTACAACGCCTGCTATCAGCCGGTCTATTTTGTAGAAAAAGACTGGTATAACAATGTATACGTGCCGCATTATCATAGTCAAGGCGGTTATCCCGGCGGCTACAACGATGCTGGACATCATCATGACGACGACCGGGTTGAACGCCGCGACCATAACAATCGTCCCGGGCGCGGCAATGGTGGAAACTATGACCGGGACGATCGTGGAGATCATGGTAGAAAAGAACACCACGAACGGGGTAACCGGAGGGATTGACGGTTTTTTTAACCATCCCCGTTTAAATTACTGCGCATTCAGGTTTTTGTCCATGAATGTGCCCAATGATTTTATCCAGACCGGTTGCATAAAAATGAAACCGGTATTGTGACCGCCTTCCAACGGGAGAAATTGTTTCGGTTCCGGGGCGGCTTGAAACAGCCGCTGACCATGCCGGAACGGCACGATGTCATCCTCCGGGCTGTGCGCAATGAAAACCGGACAGGACACCGATTGCAGCGATTCCAGTGTGTTGTACTCAAACCGGCTGATCCAGCGCACCGGCAGGAACGGGTAAATTTCCGCCGCCAGCTCGGGGACGGAGGTAAAAGTGGAAGCCAAAACCAGCAGGCCGGGTTTCTCACGCGCCGCCAACCAGCTTGCTACCGCTCCGCCCAGCGATTCGCCGAACAAAACGATCCGTGCTGCGGCGATGCCTTGGGTTCCGGTCAGGTAACGCCAGGCGGCCTGCGCGTCCAAGTAGGTGCCGGATTCCGACGGTGTGCCGCTGCTTTGACCGTAGCCGCGGTAATCGAACAACAAGGTGCTGTAACCGAGCCGCTTAAACATCGTCAGATAATTGATGCGATGGGAAATATTGCCGGCATTGCCGTGAAAAAACAGCACCGCGCCTTTGGCATCCGGCACGGGCATCCACCAGCCGTGCAGTGTTTCACCGTCGCTGACCGGGATGGTGACGGCGGAATAATTCAGGCCGATTGCGTCCGGTGTGTTGCTGAGTTGCTTTTCCGGGAAATAAATCAGGCGCGCTTGACCGAAATACACCAGCAGGACGAAAACCAGATAGACGGCGCATAACGCCATCGACAGATTGACCAGCGTCTGCACGGTTATGGCTTGGGCGGCTGCTGCAGATTGATGACGATATCGGCACCCAGCTTGCCGGTGGTAAATGCGGAATCGCTGAATTTGGGAAAGCCGGTTTGTTGCTTGGGATTATTGGATAAGCCGAAAGGCTCCTCGGGCAGCAAGTTCCAGCGTTTCTTTAGTTTACGGTCGGCATCGATGTCGTGATAGACCGCTACCGCAAATGTGCCCGGTTGTTCAAGATTCATACAAACCTTTTGCTGCCCGTCCGCCGCCGGAATGCGAACCTTACGTTTACGTCCCTTTTTGAAAAGAAAATTATCCGGATCATCGTACAACTCGACGTTCAAAACACCGCCGGCTTTCATATTATTCACCGTTACCCTGACTTGCGCGCTGCGCGTATTGCAGGCGTCGGGCGTTTCCCCCGGTCTGATATTGAGTGTTTCAGTAGCATGTGCCGGTATCGGGCTTAGAAGGCCCAGGGCAATAATCAAAAGTGGCCAGGTCAATTTTTTTTCAAGCAAGAGTTTCATATTTTTCGTAGAGTCGGGATATGTTACGTGTATTAAGGTGTGCCAATCACATTCGGTGTTTTGAGCAGGAGCGAAGAGTAACTGCTATTTCAACAGGAACTCCGCTTTGCTGCCTTTCTTTTTATCAGCATCTTCGCTTTCATGGAAACCGGTGACAAAAATGCGCTCGCTGGAAATTCCGCCGTTTTCGACCAGCCAATTGCGTGCCGCGGTCGCACGGTTTTCCGCCAGCGCTTGCAAGTCACTGTCGGTAATTACCGCATGCGCCAGCATGAGTTGTTCCATCTCGGTATCGGGAAGGCTTTTGGCTAGTCCCACGGCATTTTTGGGCTTTTCAAAAGACTCTTTTTTGTACGCGATTTCAAGATACTTGCTGTATTCCTTCGGAGTCAGCGTGATATTGGCCAGCGTGCCGCTGGCGATGCCTTTTTTGGTATCTTCGGCGATTTTTTGCGCTTTTACCTTGCTTTGCAGCATGGCTTGCTTCAATCCTTCGTAATCCGTCTCCGGATCGATATGGCCGGAAATTTCCAGTTTCAGCGACGGGCGGTCGGCCAAAATATCGGCCAAGGCTTTTAAGCGCGGCGCTGAGTCGGCTGCGATATCGGCAAAACCGGGTGCAAAGGAAATCTCGGACAATTCTTCGCTGCCCTCAAATACCGAGCCCAGCAAAGCGAAAGGCGATGTGATCGCCTTGGAGATCATGTTGATAAATGCATTAAAGACGATGTCGCCGAGATTGAAGTCGGGGTCGTCGATCGATCCCTTGAGCGGCAGATGAAGATTGATTTCACCGCGGCGGTTTTTCAGCAGCGTGATGGCGAGATCGAGCGGGAGCGATACCGCATTCTCGCTTTCGACTTTTTCGCCGAGGGTGAATTGATCGAGAAAGATTTTGTTGTCCGCCGTCAACGCGCCATTTTCGACCTGGTAATTCACATCGGCCGACAGTTTCCCCTTTTCAATTTCGTAGCCGATATATTTTCCGGAATAAGGGCTGAACGGCGGCAGATCGATATCTTTAACCTGTGCTACGAGGTCCATCAGCAACTGTGCGCTGAACGGATCAATCGTGCCGTGAATATGCAAAGGCGCGGTTTTACCCACCATGCCGCGAACATCGATTTTTCCCGATTTGCCGGGATAGAGTGGGCCAATTTGCCCTGCCAGCGCGGTCAGATTGGCGCGGTAATTCGGTTTGATGAAACGGTCGTTGAAATTGATGTTGCCTTGTTGCAAGTAAATCTTGCCGATATGCACCGGCGTTTCGCTCTTTGCACCGGCTGAGTTCTGAGCTTTGGATTCCGCAGTGGCAATCGCCGTAACCGGTTCTGCCGGCTTTCCGGTTTGAATAATTTGTTTCAGATTGAGACTGCCATCCGGCAGGATGGTCATGCGCGCAAAAAAATCGCTTAAATACAGCGCACTGATATCCACCAGCAGCGGCTCATTGGTGAAGTTGAGGCGGCCGATTTCCAGCTTTTTCCAATGCAGCAGATCATAGGCATTCTTGCTGTCGAAAATATTGAAATTCGCCAGCTTTCCTTCACCGTTCAATTGAATTTTCAACGGATCGCCACTGGCTTTGAAGTTTCCCGCGAAAGAAATGTCGCCGCTGGTGAGCAGCGCGGTCAGCTTGTCGCCCAACCAGCCTTGCAGCGATACCAGATCGACCGCTGTGAGGTTCAGCAGCAAATCCGCTGAAAACGGTGCCCACGCCAGCGTGCCGCTGGCTTTGATGTTGCCGTGTTGGTTGACTCGTCCCTGCAATGTCAATTGCAGCGGTTCGATACCGTCCAGATCGATATCTTCCAGCGCCAAATTGAGAGAGTCGATAATCATCGGGGTGACTTTGGCCAACGACAAGTCTTCATAGCGCAACTTGGCGGCTTTGAGTTGAATGCTTTTAAGCTGCGGCGTCCAAGGCTTACCGGCATTCGTGGGTTGATCTTGGTCGCTATCCGCACGCGCAGCCTCGCGCGGTTTCACCTCTTTTCCGGCAGTTTGGATTGGATTGGCGGGATACGGCGGTTTTCGTGCCGGGATCGGGATATGTGCTGCTCGTTGCGTGGGCTGTGCCGGTTGCGCTGAGGCGTCAGTTGAGCTAAAAAGCCGGGAAAGATCGAGATTACCCTGCGCATCGCGGCGCAGGGTCGTGGTTAAGCCTTCCAACGTGATTGCGCCCAGGGCGATCTTTTGTGCCGCGGTATTGACGGTGATATCGGGGATCGCCAATTTGGCGAATGACAAGGCCGGTTCTTTTTCGCCAGCGCGCGTCAGCGCTGCTTGGTCGATGTGCAGTTTGATGCGTGCCGGTTTTTTGCCGTCCAGGTCGACATTGGCCAGTACGATATTCAGCTTTTTCAAGCTGGTTTGATACGGTGTGGCTACCGCACTATTCTTAAGCGCCAGCTGGCGCAGCGACGTGGTGCCGCTGACCGTGATTTCCGGCGCTTTGTCCGGTTCTTGCGTGAAGCTCAGATTCAGGTCGCTGTCGTAAAAACCGGAGAGCAGATGAATTCCTTCGGGCAGAGTTACATAGCGGTTATAACGCATTAGATCGGCGTTATTAAACTTGATGGTCAGTGCCGCTTGCTGAGCGGCAGCGAAAAGACGCAATTTACCATCGACAGAAAAGGGTGCATCGTTGATTTTTGCACTGAAGTGCGGTTCTATCCAGTTTTCTTGCGTGCTGTTGATATTGGCGGCAACGGGAATACCGAGATTGATTTCGCTGATAACATGCTCGGTATTTTCGTGTTGATCGATAAATTCGACATGACCACCCTGGATCGCGATATTGCTGACGGAAAATGGAATATTCTGGTCTTGCGGCGTGCTTTCCTTATCGGAGGGTTGCTGGAGCCGCTCCAGGATGTCGGAAACGTTCAGTTGATCTTTACTCTTCCGTACCAACCGCATGTGCGGTTCGGTCAGTGAAACGGTGGTAACGATAGGCGCACGCTGCTTGAGCGACTCAAAACTGACGCCGATGTGCAGCTTGTTAAAGGAAAACAGCGTGGCGGAGGCTTCCGCCGTATCCGTTTTTTCGCCAATGCGAAACCCTTGCACGGTCAGCTCCAGTGTGCGGGGTTTTAATTCGACGGATGCCACGGTGACCGGGCGCTGTAAAAATTCCGACAAGTGTATTTCGAGCTGGGATTTTGCGTACCCAGGCAGCCAAAATGTGCTGAGCGCGAATAAAGCGACCAGCAGAACAGTAATGACACCGAGCACAATGCCCAGGCGTTTATATCGAGTAGAACGTTGCTGTGAGGTCGGAGTCATATCGATGCCCTGTCAATTTCTACAGCGGGTTAGCGAAGCGTTCAAAACATTTTAGACGATGGGACGCGCTGGTGGTGACAAAATTTCTAACCGGGAGAGCAAATTGAGCTGCTCAGAAGCGGTTGTGCAGCCGGTCTGATAGCTCAATTTACAAAATTTACCGGAACTCCGGATGAGCAGCATATTTTAATGATAGGCGCCCGCTTTCAGATTGATCAGCTCAACATCGAAAATCAAAGTTGCATCCGGCGGGATAATGTTACCAGCACCGCGCGAGCCATAAGCCATTGATGGCGGAATAATCAGTGTGCGTTGCCCGCCTACTTTCATGCCTTGAACACCTTGATCCCAGCCTTTGATCACACGCCCTGCACCGAGCATGAAAGAGAAATATTCTTTACGATCATAGGAACTGTCAAATTTTCTGCCTTTTTTGTCCGGTGCGTTTTCATCATAGAGCCAGCCGGTGTAATGCACATTGACGGTTTTTCCAATCTCCGCTTCTTCGCCGCTACCGACTTTGGTGTCAATTTTCTGCAGCGTTGCTCCATCGGCGGTGGCCATTTCTTTATAAGCAAAGACTGCCGCCGGCAACATCACGAATGCCAGGAGGATGAAACTTAGATGAAACAGTGTTTTCATATTACGCATGGTTTCCTCGAGAAAAAATTAAATCCGGTTGATTTTAACAATCAATGTTTGGGTATTATAACTGGTAACATCAATTCTTTTTATCGTTGACCAGCCGAATTGATTACTGATTTTTTATACTTAGCGGTAAGTTTACTGACGGTATCGGACAATGTATCCATCTGAACATCGTGAAACGGGGCGGAATGAGCAGCAGATTGCGGATCAGCAAACGGTTGATTTGTTATGCCTGCATGATTCACCGCTGGTGCGCGCCTTATATTTGGGTGCCGGTTTTCTGGCATTATTTTTGGCGGTATTGGGGGCGGTTTTACCGGTGTTGCCGACAACGCCTTTTGTGCTGTTGGCGGCTGCTTGTTTTGCCCGTGGCTCCGAGTATTTTCATTGTAAATTGCTGGAAAACCGCATTGCGGGACCGATTATTCGCGAATGGGCGCTTTATCGCAGCATTCCGCGCCGTGTTAAGCGCTGGGTCTATTTTTTGATGGCGTTATCGTTTGGCAGTTCGATATTCATCGTGCCCGAGCTGTGGCAGAAGATCATGTTGGTTGTGATCGGTTGCATTCTGGCTGCATACGTCTGGCGCATTCCTGTCAGAGAAATTGAATCGCGCTGAATCAGTCAGGAAATGAAAATTACGGCTGCAAAATTCCTCATTCAGTAATCTCGTCTGCTATTGCTTCAATCTCACAATTTGTTGATGATGTTTATCAAAATATTAATTGCTTGAATGAATTAATGATGAAGAAGCAGTTAATGTAATCTTTGTTATAAAGAAGCCTTTCTATCCCCTTATTCTTAAAATTGATTTTTTATGTCTTTGTGTGATATCACAAAAAAATTAAAGCTATAGAAATTTTTGTCGTAAGAAAACTCCTACTTCTTATCAATCACTATAGTGAGTAAGCACAATGAGAGTTAATGAGCCGGTTACCCAGCGTGATATGGGTATGAATAATGACTGTGTGATCATTTCGACCACCAATATGAAGGGTATTCTCACATCCGCCAACGAAGATTTTATCAAGATGAGCGGTTTTTCCTGGGAAGAGCTCGAGAATAAAAATCACAATATCATCCGCCATCCCGATGTTCCGCCAGAAGCCTACGCAATGCTGTGGGAAGCGCTGAAAGCGGGTAATCCGTGGATGGGTTTGGTAAAAAACCGTAACAAAAATGGTGATCATTATTGGGTGGATGCCTTCGCCAGTCCGCAATATGAAGACGGTAAAATTATGGGCTACCAGTCGGTGCGGGTGAAACCTGAAAAAATCTGGGTTGATCGTGCGGAAGCTTTGTATAGCAAGATTATGTCAAAGAAATCCGCCGATGATAAACGGCGTTCAAAGCTGGATGAGGTTAAATTAACTCGATTCCCACTCAGCGTATCGACCAAAATCGCGTTAGCGGTATGCGGTGTTTTCGCAGCGCTTTTTTCGGGTTTGGCGCTGGCCGGGCAAATTTCAGTACTTTTTGCTCTTTCGGGGTTTGCGATCGGCAGTTTGATCAGTTCCGCTGTTATTCATCAAATGCTGGGCGCACTTCGTGAGTTAGCGGCAAAATCAGAAAAAATTGCGAATGATCCGGTAGCGCGCTATGTTTATACCGGAAGAACCGATGAGATCGGTCAATTGGAATATGCGCAAATATTCCAGACGGCAAAACTCCGCACTGCGATTGATCGTGTCAAAGAATCATCTCAAGTATTGGAAAACGCAGCTGCTGAAATCGCAACGGGCAGCGTGGATCTGTCAAGCCGTACGGAAAATCAGGCCTCCAGTCTGGAGGAAACAGCGTCCAGCATGGAAGAGATCACCTCGACCGTGCAGCAAAATGCCGATAACGCCAAGCAAGCCAATGTTTTGGTTATGGAAGCACGCAAGCAAGCGGAAAGAAGCGGATCAGTGGTTTCCAGCACCATGCAAGCGATGTCGCAAATTAACGAAAGTAGCAAGAAAATTGCGGACATTACCAATGTCATCGATGAGATTGCATTTCAGACCAATTTGCTGGCGCTGAATGCGGCGGTCGAAGCTGCCCGTGCTGGAGAACAAGGACGCGGTTTTGCCGTGGTGGCCAATGAAGTGCGCAGTCTGGCCGGTCGCAGTGCCGAATCGGCAAAACAGATCAAAGAACTCATCAGCGATAGTGTCGCCAAAGTGGAAAGCGGTACCGAGTTGGTGGGTCAATCTGCAAATTCATTAAAAATGATCACTGAGAGTGTCAAAAAAATCTCCGATATCGTTGGCGAAATTTCTCAATCTTCTCAGGAACAAGCAAACGGAATCGAACAGATTAATCAAGCTATTTCGCAAATCGATGAAGTGACGCAGCAAAATGGTCAGCTGGTTGAGAAATTATCCTCGTCCAGCCGCGCAATGACAGAGAAAGTCAAAATGATGTCCGGTCTGGCGGATCAATTTAAGTAAGAAAGCAGAGAAAGTTGGATTAACAACCAACAAGCCGGAATTGACGCGATGCTGATTCCGGCTTTTTTATTTTACCAAGCGTGTAAACTTAGCTTTCTCACGAACATAAATACTGTTGGAAATTGGCTCATTACCAAGGCTCCTTGAATTTAATGGCCCCACATTCCAAATTTTTCAGTTCTCAGTGTCAGGGTGAAATTGACTAAAATTGCGAGTGAGCGCAATTTTGATTGCAGCTATTCGCGTTGATAGCAAGTTCATCACTCGCAAGTTCCGACAGCGGAGTGCTAGAATACTTTCATGAACGAAGAAGAAAAGACACCGGATTTTGATTTTGACCAATGGTGCAGGATTGCGCAGAGCGAACCTGAAAGGTTTGAAGCCATGCGTCAACAAATGATCAATGATTTGATTGCGCGAGCGCCGTCTCATCTCAAGCCTCGCATGACAGGCTTGCAATGGCAAGTTGACCAAATCCGTAACCAGGCCGCCAACCCGATGGCTGCTTGTGTGCAGATTTCACAGAAAATGTGGGCCAATGTGCTGGGAGAAAATGGCTTATTGAAAGCGTTGCAAGAGCCTAAAGAATTACTGAATTCGTTGGAAAAGGCTCCGGTTGCCAAGGTATTGTCGTTTGAACGGCCAAAACCGGATAAGTAAATTCGTTTTGAAGCTTTGTCTCAAAGGTGAGTTCTATGCACAAACCGCACTGTCATCCTCGCTGCACGTTGTTAGCCGTGAGTTGCATCGTATTGTTCGGTTACGCGGCAACTGTGGTTGCCGGTAGTGAACAACTGAGCACATTGAAAGATCAGAAATCCGTTGCGGTCACCATCTATAACAATGACTTAGCACTGATAAAAGATGTGCGTAGCCTTTTCTTGATCAATGGTGATTTCAATCTGGCATGGCGCGATGTCAGCGGGCTTATGCGGCCGGAGACCGCTTCGTTGAGGAGTATCGCGCATCCGGGCAGCATCGCAATCGTGGAGCAAAACTTTAATTTTGATTTGCTGACGCCGCAAAGTTTGCTGAATAAGTATGTCGGACAAATGGTGTCGGTTGTTAAAATCAATCCTGCCACCGGTGTGGAAAGCAGGGAGAGTGCTGTTGTGCTGGCGGCTGGTGACGGTGTGGTGCTCAAAATGGATGATCGCATCGAAACTGGTTTGCCTGGCCGTATTACCTTTGAGAATGTACCTGGCAATTTGCGTGACCGCCCTACTCTGGTAATCGAAGGAAATCACAAAGGCCAGGTGGCGGAAGAATTGGAATTGAGTTATTTGACCGGCGGCTTGTCCTGGAAAGCGGATTATGTCGCCGAGTTGAATGATGCGGAAAATCAGCTGGACTTGTCCGCTTGGGTAACATTGACGAATACCAGCGGCACGCGCTACGCCAATGCAAAGTTACAACTGGTGGCAGGCGATATACACCGGGTGCAACAGGAATTTGCTGCACCGCTAGCGCAGCGAGCCAAGATGGCTGCAGCTGCCGTTGCCGAACCGATGCGTCAGGAATCGCTGATGGATTATCATCTCTACACTCTGGATAGGTTAACGACCATCGCCGAAAATCAAACCAAGCAAGTTGCGCTGCTGAATGCTGCCGGCGTGCCGGCCCGTAAAGAGCTGGTGCTGATGGGCGGTGATTACTACTATGCTTCCAGCTACGGTGACCTGGGACAGAAACTGAAAGTGAATGTTTGGATGCAATTTGATAATAGTGAGTCAGCCCGATTGGGCATACCGCTACCCAAGGGCATTTTACGTGCCTATAAACGCGATAAAGCCGGTAACGCCCAATTTGTCGGTGAGGATCAGATCGATCACACGCCAAAGAATGAGTCGGTACGCGTGAAATTGGGGCAGTCATTTGACGTGACAGCGAACAAAAAACAAATCGATTTCAAACAATTGAGCACCGGTAATACCGGCAACAGCGGCGCCAACCGCTTTGAAAGCGCTTATGAAATCACGCTCAAGAATGCCAAAAAGGAAACGGCGACGGTTATGGTGCAAGAACCCATACCGGGTGATTGGAAAATCGTCGAGGAAAGTCATCCGCACGATAAACCTGCCAGCAACACAGCGATATGGAAAGTGGATATACCTGCGGAAGGGTCAGCTACGCTTAAGTACCGTGTGCAAGTGAAGTTTTGAGATGCCTATTACTTTTTAAGGATTTAATTACTGCTGAGCAATAGAGCTTTTTGCGGGTGTGCCATTCTGCTTTGAAATAAAAATCCTGCTCAATATCATCCCGGCAATCCCACCCGCCACATCAATAAAAAAATCGCTCACTAGCGGGGTTCGCCCCTCAATATAAAGTTGCGCGATTTCAGTGCTTCCGGCTAGTAGCAGCACCATGGCAATCCCTTGCAAAGTTAATTCTTTTTCCAGCATGGTCAATAAAATCAAACCGAACAGGAAGAAAAAGCAAAAATGCCAGACCTTGGATAAATCCCACGGGATGGCGGTTTTGAATAATTCGCTTTCGGCATCCAGCTGAATTTTAACTTCATTCGATACTTGCATTTTCATGTCACCCGGCAAGGTTATGCCGGCGATGATGGAGATCAAAATGGCAATCAGCAGTAAGCGGATAAGAAAATTCTTCTTGTTCATGAAAAGAAATGAACCGGCAAACAGCAGAAAATAAGCACCCCATGCAAGCAAAATGATGTCTCGCGCCCATAGATACTCCGGATTCTCGTAGACCGGGTAAACATGGATATTTTTTATCTGCAGCGATCCAGTAGTTTGGCTGAGTTGTGCAAGCAACCAGATTTTCTCAGTGTCCGATGCAATCGTGAAAGCCTTGCGGTAATTTTTCCAATCATGGTTTCCTGTCAGAGTGATAGTCGCGTGTGGCAGATCCCAGCGGTCTTTTTTTCCATCATTTTGCGCCAATAGCAATCTCGCTGTATTCCAGGGGTGCTTGCCCGCCCTCACGTTAGCGCACTTTACATCGGCGGATACCAATAAAACAGTGCCGGGTTTTACCATTGGAAGATCCTGATGCGCACTGGCACCGGTTTTTGCATCGCTGGAAAAAAGAGTTAAACCCTCATCCGTAACATCAATCCGGCTGTTTTCAGCTATCTGGAATTTCCAGTGTCCGGTCAACAGTTCTGGTCCGGTTTGCTGATACTGGTCAAAGCGGTGGTAGGATACCAAGGTGGCAATGACCAGCAGGATGAAAAGCAAGCAGTTTGTTTTAAATAAAGGCATACATTAATCCGGTGTGCTCAGCCTGACTGGGAAATCACTGTGCACTCAGGAAAGACCGCGCACTTTTTTCCTGGCCATTGTATGCCTCGGCGTACAAGTAATAATTTGTGCGATTGTTTTTTCAAAAATATTGAACCATCAAGCTAATGTATCCGACGGCAAATATAACGAGGACAATGATAATGAGCTTTTTCATCGCGATTCCTTTCAAGTGAGTACGGATTAATCGGTATTGCGCTACTTCAGCATAAGTAAATCGCATCCCGTGCTTCGCCGTCAAGGGTTCGTCTTGTTTTTAGCGCGGATATCAGGATTAAAAGGCGGAACGGAGCATGTCATGCCAAGCTCTGCATTTGTCGTCAAATGAGAAGCAGGCATTGGCGGGGCTGGTGGACGGTAAACGTGCGCATATCAAGTTAAGACCGCATCCCGGTAATACATAACGTTTAAAACTGGCCTCGGCAGTTCCACCGTTAAAAAACACATGGGTAATTTTTCGGTGAGTAGAAAAAAAGGATTGAAAGTCGTTGCTGATCTGTGAGCCGCTTTCGATCATCGAATCCAGGCTGCCGACGCGTTTGCAGGATTTAAGAACATCCCATAGCGCAATCGGCGATGATTGCAGCGCAGTGATTCTTTCTTGGTACGAAGCTTGCGGGTCGATTTGCAGCAATTGCGTCATAATCGGCCAGAAAGCGTTGCGTTGATGCGCATAATATTGTTGGGCTGCCAACGATGCTTCCCCTGGCATGCTGCCGAGGATCAGAATTTTCGCTTGGTTGCCCGCAATGGGCGGGAAGCTGTAAATGGTCGGCATGGCCGGTTGCAGCCGATTAGTCCACGTAATAATGGCGTACTGTCTTGCAGTGCCGATCCAGTTCGTAAACCAAAGGCCGTGCCGTGGCGAGCCTTGTTTTTATGACGATTACGGACGACAGCTGATCCAACAGCATGGTGAATACCCGCAAGGTATTGCGATGGGAAACGATGAGCAGCCGTTTTCCTTGCTGAATTTCCGGCCGGATCGTTTCTTCCCAATAAGGTTGTATGCGTGTCAACGTGTGCTGCAAACTTTCTCCGCGGGGAATCTCATTTTTGTCGATAGCGGCGTAACCGGGTTGATTGCCGGGAAAACGGGGGTCTTGCGGATTCAGGTACGGCGGCGTTGCATCAAATTTGATCTGACAACCCAGAATAGGCCAGATACCGAATTTTTTGATCGCTTCCCAGCGCTCCATACCTTCCAGCGCGCCGTAATGGCGCTCGTTCAAATGCCAGTTCTCATATACCGGTATATCCAGGTTCATCGCCGACAAAACGATGCGCGCCGTGGCTTTGGCGCGCTGCAGTGTCGAGGTAAAGCACATATCGAATGTGAATCCTGCCTGCTTCAGTAAATACCCGGCTTGTTGCGCTTCACGCTCGCCCTCGGGGCTCAACGGAATATCGCTCCAACCGGTAAATCGCTTTTCCCGGTTCCAGATGCTCTGGCCGTGTCGCAGCAATACCAGTTTGGTCATAGGCGGTTGCAAATTTTCTGCGGTTGGAATGGTTTTCAGCACTCGGACTATTGTTGCGGCGCTTTCGCCGCGGCTTCGGACGATTCGTGCCAGATTTGCTTCAGTGCCGGCCATAAACCGCTGCGCAGCGTTTTGATGTACTGCGAATTGTCGGTCAGATTATTGACCAGGCGGCGTTGCGCCCGGCCTAAATTATGATAAGGCATGCTCATGAACAAATGGTGCGTGGCATGGTAACGCAAGCCGACCGGTGCCCATAGTGGTGTAATCAGAAAATTGCCGGGAATGTTGACTGAATCCAGATACTGTTCCGGCAAGGTCATTTTGCGGTCGCCGGGATTGCGGTAAGCGTGCGCCGCCAGTGTGCGCAGCGAATTGAGGATAAAAATAGCCACTGCGATCAGATACCACAATATCAGCACCGAAACCGGAAACACACCCAGCCAAACCAGTGCGATTACACTGGAACCGAATAAACAGGCGCCGAGTTCTTGTTGCTGCCAGTTGAGATCGTTGCGGATGGCATCCGGCGCGCGCCGGTAAGCGGGATCGATGGTCAGCGATGACGCGCGTTCCCAGACAATTTTACGCAACGGCGGGATCAGATACGAAATCGGTGTCAGGAGCACGAAGCGCGCCGCCAATGCAATTGGGATCAGAAGCGACAGCAACACATAAACCACCATTTCCGCCGGTTTACGTGTCGCGAACGGCAGATATTCGCCATCCGCGCTGGTGCCGTACACATCCGGCTTGTGGTGGTCGTTGTGAACGCCGTCGTATGTAAACGACGGGATCATGAACGGCACGCCGCAGATGATATTCCATACCAGGCGGAAGTTTTGGAACGTGCCCTTTTTCAAGTGCGCCAGCTCATGCACAAAAATCGCCGAGCGGTATAAAGCCAAGACGGCGACCACAAAACTGCCCAATTGCCATAGCGAAAACAGCGGGGAAAGCAGCGCGGTAAAATACGCCGCCCAGCCGAGCGTGATATGAAACAGAAAATCGCTCCAATAAATCCAGGGATTCGGTGTCATCAGGTCGCGCACCAGATGATGCGCTTCGCGTAGCGGAAATTCTTTGACGTAAGGGGCTTTTTCTTCGGTCACGTGTCGTCTCGCAGGTTTCGCTTAAGACCAGCAGGATTGTATATGATTCATGATGCGCTGATTGATTGCCGCATCGGTAGCGTTGATTTGTCCCAGATTCGGCACCGCCGGCCAGCCTGCGTCGATAAATTCCAGCCCGGCAAACGATTTCGGCTGAGCATAGCGCGGCAGCACATGAAAATGCACGTCTGGGTCGACCATCATCAGCATCAGGTAATTGATTTTGTCGTAGTGAAACGCTTGGGTCAGCGCCGTTTCGATATCGCCGGTGACTTCCTGCAACTCGGTGAAGCTTGCCGGGCTTAATTCCGCAAAGGCTTTTGCCGGTTCGTGTGCAGCCAGCACCAACGCACCAAGAGTCGCTTGTGCCGGGCGCAGCAGCACCGACCAGTACCGATACGAGCGGATAATCGTTTGCGGTGCGCCGAACTTGCGCATCGTCGCGTTAAATTCTGATGGAATCGACAACTGTGTCATGCCAAATCATTGACTAAAAATAATGCCCGCACGCGATAAATCTTCGATGAAATCGATTTCGCACCAGCGCAATCCTTGGATCGAACAGGAATTAACCAAACGTTGTTTGGCGAGCCGGTCGATGATCGACAAATACCACGATTTCAACTCCGCCGGGTGGCGTAACGCTTCTTCCACGGCTTGCCGGAATAGTTGTACGCCTTCGCCGCGGAAATAAATCAAGCCGATCGATTCCGCATTAACCTCATGCGGCGGTACGATTTTGCTGACTTGCTGTACCCAACCCTTGGTATCCAGTTGCACTTTCATATCGTCGGCATCGTAACTGTCCTTGAAATCCACGCTGAGTGTAATGGGCGCGGCCTGCGAATTCAAGACCTTGTTCAGCAGCGCGGATTCGATCACGGTATCGCCGTTCATAATTAGAAAATCGCTATCCATTTCACCGCGTGCAATCCAGCAACTGGCGAGATTATCCGCCACTTCATAAAACGGGTTGAACAGGATTTTGATGCCCGGATACTGCGCATAACGCTGCCGCAGCAAGTCTTCGATCAATCCCACCTGGAAACCGGTGATGACGGTAATGTCGGTCACGCCAACAGCCAGCAGCGCCTCGAGTTGCCATGCCAGTACCGGTTTGTCGGCAACCGGCAGCAGGCATTTCGGTGTGTTTTCGGTCAACGGCAGCAGTCGCCGTCCTTGTCCGGCGCTCAGGATAATCGCTTTGATCGGTTTCTCGGTTTGATGGGTCATGTCGGGATTGATTGCGCGGGGCGGTTTGATCAATCCGGCATTGTAGCGAAGTTTGCTCGCTGCAATGCGCTTTTAAAATGAAATACTGCTTGTTTGCCGCAATTCCGCGACAATGCGTTGCGTCGCACGCAAAAAACCATCGACTTGTTCCGGTGTATTGTCCCGGCCAAGACTGACACGCACCGCACAACGCGCCAGCAGCGGATCGATCCCCATCGCCGCGAGCACGTGACTTTGCCCCGGATTCACGCTGGAGCACGCCGCCCCGGCGGCAACGGCAAAACCGGCTTTGTCGAGCTTCACGACCAACGTGTCACCCTCGATATCCGGCAGCGCAAAATAGCAAGTATTGGGAATGCGTGCAGCATTACTGCCGAAAATCGCCGCACCCATACTAAGCAATCCTGTTTCCAGTTGTTCGCGCAAGCGGACGGTGTGCTGTGCGGTTTCCGCCAGGCGCGCCACGGCCAATTCGCACGCCACGCCGAAACCGGCAATCGCCGGAACGTTTTCGGTGCCGGAGCGCAGGCCGTTTTCGTGTCCGCCGCCGTAAATCAACGGTTTCAGCAGCAGGCGCTTGTCGACGATCAACGCCGCCGCACCTTTCGGGCCGTAAATCTTGTGCGCGGATAACGTCATTGCATGCACGTTGAGCGCTGAAAAATCCACCGGGATTTTACCCAATCCCTGAATCGCATCGGTATGCACATAGGCGCCGTGCGAACGCGCCAGCTCAGCAACTGCGGCGACATCCTGAATCACGCCGGTTTCGTTATTCGCCAGCATGACCGACACCACACCCGGTTTGTTGGCTTGCATTGCTACCTCGGCGGCAGCGGCATCGACTTGCCCTTCCGCATTCACCGTCAGCTGATGCATCGCCCAAGGATCGCAACTGCGCCGCGCGATCGCTTGCGCCGGTTTCAGCACGCACGGATGCTCGATCGCACTGATGAACAGATTGCCCGGCTTCAAGCTGTCGACCGCGCCGCGCACAAACAAATTATTCGCCTCCGAACCGCCGCTGGTGAAAATCACCTGCACCGGCTGCACCCCGACCGCCTCCGCCACCTGCTTGCGTGCTTTATCGATCGCCCGCCGGGCATTGATGCCGTAGCTATGACGGCTAGACGCGTTGCCAAATTCCTGCTGGAAATACGGCAGCATGGCTTCCAGCACGGCATCGTCGAGGCGGGTGGTGGCGTTGTGGTCGAAGTAGGTTGGTTCCATGAATCTCGTGGACAGTTAATTGTAAAAACTGAATGATAAACCTTAAAAGTCTGTTATGACGAACGCGGATTGACCAAAACCACATGCGCCTGCTGAATATTTTCGCGAAACTGTGCTGGGATTTCATCCCAAACAAACAAATCGACCCGGAACGGCAGCTGACTTTCTTCCAATGCTTCTTTCAACGCGGCGACTGCCCGCTTCTGCTCCGCGGATGCAAAAACCGCCAAATCCAAATCGGATTGCGGGCGCGCCGTTCCTTTGATGCGTGAACCGTAAACCCAGACCGTCACGTCCGGCAGATAGTCATTCAGCAGATCGAGCAGGATTTTGCGCTGATCCGGCGTAATATCAAGATTTTGCATTATCGCCCTGTCTATTTACTCTGGATTGCCCATGTACTTGTTACGCCAGCGGTTGGCATGCGCGAGAAAATCCGTCTTCTCCAAAAGCAGAGGCGGTTCGACGTTTTCGAAGTGATCCATGAATATCGTGGCACCATGAACAAGGAACTTTACCATTTCTTCCAGCCACGTCCTTAAGTACTTTTCACTCAAGAACGGGCCGATTTTGCCGAGCCTTTCGGGCGCCAAGAGCTGAAAGCTTGGTGCCGTGGCATGAGAGGCGTACTCAGATAAGCGGTCGTACATCTCCTTCCGTTTGTTGCCAGAGAGCTGATCCCGGCTATTGAGTGCATTCCGAATAGCGCCCGGTCCAAACTTCGCGATTCTCTGCTTTTTGTCACTTGTCTTCCACACGGCGATTTGGTTTGGATTCGTTTGCAAATAGTCGAGCAGTGCCACGGTTTCGAAGATATCCCGCATGAGAGCAAAGGCCGACTGGTAGTAGCCGGAGAGGCCAAGCTTTATCGACGATGCCGTAGAATTAAAAAGCCTCAGACCAAGATACTGAACAGTTAGTTCGTCGTCGGTTGCGTTGGCATGGTCGTGCGCCAGAGCGTAGATGACCGTCATCGATCCGTGGATCATGGCCAAGTGATCGCTGAGGTTTTGTTGAGCTTCGATCAGACGGAAGCTATCTTCGCGGATCTTTTCCTCATGCTTGTGCAAGGAAATGAGATTTTTGGGGAGCATCGCGTCGAAGCAACCTAGCGTTTAAGGCGAGGGGCGCGGAGCGGGTGGGCTAAATCCGCTGGCGTAGCGTCCCTCTCGATCGCAATGTTAAGCACTGTGATCATTCTGGGAGAACACAACGGTAATAGTCTGTTTCTTTGGGGGCGCCATTTATTGCCACCGTAAATTCTTTATCGGCTTCCCCGCGATTTTTCAGCTTTGCAACGCACAGAAACGCTTTTGAGTTGTATAACGTATTCATAATGTAAAGAACATATTTGTTATCTGAGCCAACGTACATACAACCGACTGGCTTGGTGTACCATTGGGCATGGACGGATGAGGTGAGATCGTATTTCACGCTTTTCAAGCAGTCATCACGATTGTCGTGATTTGACCACCATATCTCTAGCTTGTTGCTTTTCTTATTCGTGGCATATACCTGCCATGGTTTTTCATGGAAGTCTGATTTTTCAGAATTGCCGACTTTGACCTTGATCTCAACTTCACAGCCAGCAAGAAGAAAAAGTATGGGTAGTAAGACGATGCGCAGGAGAGTCATAGCTATACCTAACTCGAATTGGAAAGATAGCTAAAAAAGCAAAATATCTGCATAAATTCGTTAACAGAGATGCTATTGTAATTGAATACTCTATAACTGAACTCCTTCAATACGCCACCGGCAGCGGATCCAAGCTGCGCCATAAGTACCAGGTTGCGACCGAGCGCCAGGGCTGCCATGGCTTGGCGAGTTCGAGCATGGTTTTTTTGTCGACCGGTTGTTTTTCAAGGTAGTGCAGGCTCATTGCGCGTTGCAGGCCGATGTCGTCCAGCGGCAGCACATCCGGGCGGTGTAGGTGGAAAATCAGGAACATTTCCGCCGTCCAGCGGCCGATGCCTTTGACTTGAATCAGTTGTTTGATGATGCTTTCATCGTCCAGATCTTCCCACGCCGTTTCATTCAAATCCCCTTCGCGGAAGTGCCGCGATAAATCGTGCAGGTAGATGACCTTTCTCGCGGACAATCCGCACGATCTCAGTAATTCCTCCTCGGCAGCGGCAATGGTGTGCGGCGTGATGTCCGGGATTGCGCCGATCACTTTTTGCCAGACGCTTTCGGCGGCTTTGACGGAGATTTGCTGCCCGACGATGGAGCGTGCCAGCGTGGTGAATGCGCAGCCGCGCGAGACCAGCGTGGCATCGGGAAACTGTCCGATCAATTGCTGCATGACGGTATCGCGGGCGGCCAGTTCTTGAGTGGCTTGAGTCCAATAAGCGGGTGTCATCGGCGGTTAAAGTGGGAAATTGAAACCGCGAAGTGTGCATTTTTTTGCTTCTTAAAACAATCCTGTCCGGTGCATTCCTGTGGCCGAATTAACATTCTTCCTCTGATTCTTCTCCTATCTATCTTATTTATTTGAATATTTTATTGCCTTCTTGGCGCTAATCCGCTGTGGCTTTAAGTCTTTGTCACATAACTATAAAAGCCCAATTTCTTGCTTGACTAGCAGGGTTTTTTTGATTAAAGTGGGAAGTGGTGGGGGAATGTGGGAAAATTTGGTGGGCCTCGATAAATTTTTCCAAAATTTGAGGAGACAGCATGTTTCGTGGCGTCACGCAACTCAGTCTGGATGCAAAAGGTAGGCTTGCGATACCCGCAAGATACCGTGGCGAGCTGATGTCTTCTTGCACAGGACACTTGATTGTGACTGTTGATCCTTCCAAGTGTCTGCTGATTTATCCTCAGCCGGCTTGGGAGCCGATAGAACAAAAACTCAATAATCTTTCCAGTTTTGATTCGAAGACCCGCAATTTGCAGCGGCTGCTGGTGGGTAACGCCAGTGATGTCGAAATGGATGCTGCTGGCCGCATTTTGCTGCCGCCGCCGCTGCGTATTTTTGCCGGTTTGTCCAAGGATGTGGTTTTGGTCGGTCAAGGGACAAAGTTCGAGTTGTGGAATGAAGAGCAATGGAATTTGCAGATTGAAGAAGCGCTGGCATTCAAGGATGGCGATATACCGCCTGAATTGGATGGTTTTTCGTTGTAACTGAGACCGGAAAAGCAGTAGATGCACATTCCGGTTTTGCTGCATGAAGCGGTCGATGCATTGGCGATCAAACCGGATGGCGTGTATGTCGATGCGACATTCGGGCGCGGCGGCCATAGCCGCCAGATCTTGATGCGATTGGGTGAGCATGGGCGGCTTATTGCGTTGGATCGGGATCCGGCGGCGGTCGTTTCGGCTGAGGCAATTGCCGACGAGCGGTTTTGTATCCGACATGGCAGTTTCGCGCACATGCAACGGATATTGCAGCAGCTTGGGATTGCCAAGATTGACGGCGTATTGCTGGATTTAGGGGTGTCGTCGCCGCAATTGGAGGAAGTTTCGCGCGGATTCAGTTTCCGCGCTGGTGGGCCGCTCGATATGCGCATGGATATAACGCAGGGGCAAACGGCGGCTGAATGGCTGGCGACTGTTGCGGAAGAGCAACTGGAACGAGTGATCAAGGACTATGGAGAAGAGCGGTTTGCCCGGCAGATTGCAAAAGCGATAGTTGTGGCAAGAGCGCGGCAGCCGATTGTTACCACATCGCAACTTGCGGAAATTGTTTCAGGGGTTGTGCGCCCGCGTCAGCGGGAAAGCATGCGGCATCCGGCGACGCGCACTTTTCAGGCGATACGGATTTTTCTCAATCAGGAGCTTGAAGAATTATCGCTTGTTTTGCCGCAATGCGTGGAGTTGTTGAATCCGGGCGGCAGGTTGGTGGTGATCAGTTTTCATTCGTTGGAGGATCGTATGGTCAAACAATTTATGCGTAAGGCTGCCAGTACCGACGAATTGCCGCGCGGTGTACCGCTGCGGGAAAAAGATGTGCAAAAGTTGAGCAAACAGACTTTGCGTGTGATTGGCCGGGCGGTGCGGCCAGGCGAGCTAGAAGTGGATGAAAATGTGCGGGCGAGAAGCGCGGTAATGCGTGTGGCTGAGAAAGTAACCCTAAACGGATGACGGGATGTTCAAGCTGAACATTTTTCTGGTTTTTATATTGATCGCATGTGCGTTGGGTGTGGTGACCTCGCAGCATATGGTGCGCAAGCTGTTTATGGCGCTGGAAAATGAAAAGGAAATCGAGCGTAAGCTGGATGTGGAATGGGGCAGATTGCAACTGGAACAGAGCACATTGATTATGCATGGCCGGATCGAGCACATCGCGAGAGAACATCTGAAAATGACCGTGCCGGCCGCGGCCAGCATGCAAATCGTATCGATCAATGAGGCCGAGGATCGGCTGGATGCGAAAGGGTTAAAACCATGATCAAACCCGAATTACGGCAAATCAAGCTATCGACGTGGCGCTCGCTGCTGCTGTTCGGTTTGCTGGTGCTGGGGTTGATCAGTTTGGCGGGACGTGCGGCGTATTTGCAAGGCATGCACCATGATTTTTTGCAGGAGAAAGGCGAGTCGCGTTACAGCCGCGTCGTGGAAATGAATGCCGACCGCGGCATGATTACCGACCGCAATGGTCATATCCTGGCGATCAGTTCACCGGTTGCCTCGATTTACGCCGATCCGAAAATGATCGATATCAAGCCGGAACAATTGAAGCAATTGGCGGGTTTGCTCGAGATGGATAGCGCCGAGATCGATGCCCGCCTCAACCGGGAAAATAGCCGATTTGTTTATTTGAAGCGGCAAGTGGTGCCGGATACCGCTGAAAAAATCATGAAGATGAAAATCAAAGGGATTCATTTAACCAGCGAATCCAAGCGCTATTATCCGGAAAGCGAGTTTGCCGCGCATGTGCTGGGATTTACCGATATCAACGACGAAGGCCAGGAAGGCGTGGAGCGCGGCTGGCAAGACACGCTCGCGGGTGAGCTAGGACGGCGCCGCGTGCTCAAGGATAACAAAGGGCAGATTATCGAGGATGTGGAGAACATCCGTCCGCCCAAGCCGGGTCATGATTTGGTGTTGTCCATCGATAGAAGAATTCAGTATCGCGCGCATGCGGAATTGAAAGATGCGGTGCTGGCCAATAACGCCAAAGCCGGCAGCATCGTCGTGCTGGACGCGCAAACCGGCGAAATTCTGGCTCTGACCAATTTACCGGCGTATAACCCGAACAGACGCTCATCCATTACCAATGAAAGACTGCGCAACCGGGCGTTGATCGATACGTTCGAACCGGGCTCGACATTAAAACCATTTACCGTGGCGATTGCGATGGAAATCGGTAAAGTCAATGCCAATACGGTACTGCAAACCGCGCCGGGGACGTGGCAAGTAGGTAAAAAAACCATACGCGATGTCAGCAATAAAGGTGAATTGACGGTGGCTCAAATCATCCAGCAATCGAGTAATGTCGGAACGTCAAAAATCGCCTTGTCGCTGGAATCGCAAACCATGTGGGAAATGTTTAACCGCTCCGGATTCGGCACGCTGACGAATTCCGGTTTTCCCGGTGAAGCCAGCGGCATATTGCGCCCCTACAATAAATGGCGGCCGATTGAACAAGCCACGATGTCGTACGGCCACGGCATCTCAACCAGTCTGATGCAACTGGCGCGCGCCTATACGATTTTCGCCAGCGGCGGCGAGTTGAAACCGATCTCGTTGTTGAAACAAAACATGCCGGTGATGGGGCAGCGTGTCATCTCGCGCGATACTGCGCAGGCGATGAGTCGCATGCTGGAGATGGCCACCAAGCCCGGCGGTACGGCTCCGCTGGCGCAGATCAGCGGCTACCGAGTCGCCGGTAAAACGGGCACGGCACATAAGCTGGTCGACGGCCAGTACGCCAATAAACGCTATATCTCCACGTTTGTCGGCTACGCACCGGCATCGAATCCGCGCTTGATCATCGCCGTGATGATCGACGAGCCTTCCGCCGGTAAATATTTCGGTGGCGCCGTGGCGGCACCGGTGTTCAGTAAAGTCATGTCCGGCGCGCTGCGCATCCTGAATATTCCGCCGGATGCGCCGGCCAATAATGTCATTACCTTTACCGCAACCCCTGAAATGGGTGACGAAGGATAAATGGGATGACGATTAAAAAGAAAACACTGAAGCTGTTCAATCATCATCTGCTGGATGAGCTGGGTGTTCCGATTAAAAATCTGGTCACGGATAGCCGGCAGATACAACCCGGTGACACGTTTCTGGCGTATGCCGGGGAAAAGGCGGATGGGCGCGATTTCATTCCGCAGGCGATTGCCGCCGGTGCCAACGCCGTGCTGTGGGATCCGAAAAACTTCACCTGGAATCCGGAATGGCGGATTCCGGCCTTGGCGATTGATGAGCTGAAAATGAAGGCGGGTTTGATTGCCAGTCATGTTTACGACTACCCGTCGGAAAAATTATGGATGGTCGGAATCACCGGAACCAATGGCAAAACATCGTGCAGCCACTGGTACGCGCAAGCGATGACAAGCTTGGGCAAAAAAACCGCCGTGCTGGGAACGCTCGGTAACGGTTTTTGCGGCGAGTTGGCAATGGCGGAGAATACGACGCCCGATGCCGCCGTATTGCAGCGCTCGCTGGCCGGATTTGTCGAGCGGGATGCGCACGGTGTGGTGATGGAAGTGTCGTCGCACGGTTTAGTGCAGGGGCGGGTTAACGGTACTGCCTTTGCAGTTGCGGTGCTGACCAACTTGTCACGCGACCATCTGGATTATCACCAGGATATGGATGCCTATGCCGCCGCCAAGGCGCGCTTGTTCTTCTGGCCGGGATTGCAGTATGCGGTCGTCAATATGGACGATGTGCTGGGTGTCGAATTGTCGCGGCAGCTGGCCAATAAGGCGACACAATTAATCGGCTATGGCTTTCGTTATCCGGAAGAGCATCATCCCGGCGAATTTAAAATGGTGTACGGCTCGAATTTAAAAGTTGATCTCCATGGACTGGAGTTTGATATCGAATTTGAGGATAATCGCGAACATTTGAGAATCGGCTTGCTGGGTAAATTCAACGCATCAAACTTGCTCGCCGTGGTTGCCACCATGCTGGCAAGCGGGATTCGATTGCCGGATGCAGTCCGGTCGCTGCAGAGTGTGCAACCCATTCCGGGGCGGATGGAAAAATACCAGGGGGTTGACCAGCCGATTATTATCGTCGATTACGCCCATACCCCCGATGCACTGGAGAAAGTGCTATGCACGTTACGTGAGCTTTTGCGCAGTGCTCAGTCGAAAAAACGGGCATCCGGGCGGAATGCGCGGTTGTTCTGCGTTGTCGGTTGCGGCGGCGACCGGGATAAAGGCAAACGTGCGATAGTGGGCGAAGTCGCGACGCGTTTGGCGGATGAAGTCATTTTTACCAGCGATAACCCGCGCACGGAAAATCCCCTGGACATTATTAAAGATATCGTTGCTGGTGCAGGCGCGGACAATTATCAGATTGAAACCGATCGCGCACTGGCTATTTATCAAGCCATTGCCAATGCGCACAGCAGCGATATTGTGCTGATTGCCGGCAAGGGTCATGAACGGCTCCAGGAAATACAAGGCAAGAAAATTTCTTTCAGTGATGTTGAAGTAGTGCAACAGGTGCTGAAGGATTTGGCCAGAAAAGTGCGGGTTCAATCATGATGACGGTTCAGGAAGCGGCACAAGTATTGCACGCCGAATGGAGCGGCCACGATGTGTTGTTTACCGGGGTGAGTACGGACAGCCGCACGCTCAAGGAAGGCGATCTGTTCGTGGCTTTAAGCGGTGAACGATTCGATGGCAGTAAGTTTGTCGGTAGCGCCAAGGAAAAAGGCGCGGTCGCGGCGATGATTCCGCACACAGCGAGCGGCGATGCCTTGGCCGCCGGAATTCCCCTGTTGCATGTCGAGGATGCGCGATTAGCACTAGGACAACTGGCGGCGCACTGGCGCAGCCGGTTTGTGCTACCGCTGATCGGTGTTACCGGCAGCAACGGCAAAACTACCGTCAAAGAAATGATCGCGGCGATATTGCGGCACACTGCCGCTGGCGGTGAGGACAAAATACGCACCGATCAGGTTCTGGCGACCGAAGGAAATCTGAATAACGATATCGGCGTGCCGCAGATGTTATTGCGTTTACGGCCGCAGCATCGCTACGCGGTGATCGAGATGGGCATGAACCATATCGGCGAGATCGGTTATCTGGCCGGGCTGGCAAAACCGGATGTCGCTGTCATTACCAATGCCGGCGCAGCGCATATTGAGGGGCTGGGTTCCGTGGAAGCGGTGGCGCGCGCCAAGGCGGAAATTATTACCGGGCTGGGTTTGCAAGGGATTGCTGTGATCAATGCGGATGACCGTTACGCCGCTTTATGGCGGGAATACGCCGGTGCTCGCAGAATAGTCGATTTCGGTTTGCGCAACAAAGCGCAAGTGCACGCCGGATTTCAAGCTGACCGGTTGAGCAGCAGGATTCAGCTGCAGTTACCGGATGGCAGCGTGGAAGTCGTGTTACAGGCACCGGGCGTGCATAACGTCTATAACGCACTGGCCGCTGCCGCCGCAGTCACGGCGTTGGGAATCGGCAAGGAAGCGATTGTTGCCGGTCTCACATCGTTCCAGGGGGTAAAAGGCCGGTTGCAGAAAAAATCCGGCTTGCATCATGCGCTGCTGATCGACGATACCTACAACGCCAATCCGGAATCGGTGCGCGCCGCCCTTGCAGTGCTGGCTGCCACGACAGGGAAAAAAATACTGGTGCTCGGCGACATGGGGGAATTGGGTAAATCCGCCATCGACCTGCATCGCACGATCGGGCGCGAAGCGCGCAAAGCCGGGCTTGACCGGTTATTGACGTTGGGTGAGCTGAGCGCGTACGCAACGGAAGAATTCGGTAAAGGCGCGCGGCATTTCAATGATATTGACGAGTTGCTGCACGAGACCGAGAACTTGCTGGCGGGTGATGTGACTTTGCTGGTGAAAGGATCGCGTTTCATGCACATGGAGCGGGTGGTGCAGCAATTGGAACAGCCGGTGGAGTCATCATGCTGCTGACACTCGCGCAATGGCTGGCGCAGGACATACGCGCATTCAATGTGTTCAGTTATATCACGTTGCGTACCGTACTGGCCGCACTAACAGCATTAGCAATTTCTTTTGTCATCGGTCCGCTGATGATCCGTAAACTGACCGCGTACAAAATCGGACAAGCGGTGCGCGACGATGGTCCGCAAACGCATCTCGTCAAAGTCGGCACACCGACGATGGGCGGTGCCCTGATCTTGATGTCGATCATTCTGACGACGCTGCTATGGTCCGATTTGAACAACCGCTATATCTGGGTGGTGCTGGCGACCACGCTGGGATTCGGTGTGATCGGCTGGGTCGACGATTATCGCAAAGTCGTCCATCGCAATCCGAAGGGACTTTCCGCGCGCGCTAAATTTTTCTGGCAATCGCTAATCGCATTCGCGGTTGCGCTATACCTGGCGTCGACTGCCGAAATCCCGGCACAAACCGACATGATCGTGCCCTTTTTCAAGGAGGTCGCGATTCCTCTGGGAGCAACGGGGTTTGTCGTGCTGGCTTATTTTGTCATCGTCGGCACCAGCAATGCGGTGAATCTGACTGACGGCCTGGACGGTTTGGCCATCATGCCGACGGTCATGATCAGCAGTGCGCTTGCGGTTTTTGCTTACGCAGCGGGTCACGTGGTCTTTGCCAAGTATCTCGGTATTCCCTATATCCCGAACGCCGGGGAATTGGCCGTGTTTTGCGGCGCCATGGCGGGTGCCGGGCTTGCCTTTTTATGGTTCAACGCCTACCCCGCCGAAGTATTCATGGGCGATGTCGGCGCATTGGCACTGGGTGCTGCTTTGGGAATCGTTACCGTGATCGTGCGCCAGGAAATCGTACTGGTCATCATGGGCGGGGTTTTTGTCGTGGAAGCGCTATCCGTGATGCTGCAGGTGGCGTCATTCAAGTTGCTGGGCAAACGGATTTTTCGCATGGCACCGCTGCATCATCATTTTGAATTGAAAGGCTGGAAAGAAAATCAGGTGGTCGTCAGATTCTGGATTATCACCTTCATCTTGGTATTGGTTGGGTTGTCGACATTAAAATTACGATGAATGTGCAAGGGAAAACAATTTTGGTGCTGGGGATGGGTGAAACCGGTTTGTCCATGGTGAAATGGCTGTTACGTCAGGGCGCCACGGTGCGTGTTGCCGACAGCCGCCTGGAGCCGCCCAACTGGCAGCAAATCGCAGCCGAATTTCCAGCCGTGCAATTGCATAAAGGCAAATTCACAGCGACGGTTTTTGACGGGATCGACATGATTGCGATCAGTCCCGGCGTGCCGCTCGCGGATCCCGGCGTGCAGCAAGCAATGCAGCGCGGAATACCGGTGATTGGCGACATGGTGCTTTTTTCCTGGGCGCTCGCGCAGAGTCATTTGCCAAGACCGAAGGTCGTGGCAATTTCCGGTTCCAACGGCAAAACAACGGTCACTGCGATGACCGGCGCCATGCTGAAGAAATGCGGCTGGAATGTGGAAGTGGCGGGCAATATCGGTCCCGCCGTGCTGAATGCGCTGATGCAGCGCATCGATGCGGGCGACTGGCCGCAAGCCTGGGTGTTGGAAACTTCCAGTTTCCAATTGGAAACGACGCACAATTTGAATGCCGATGTCGCGACCGTGTTGAACTTGAGCGAGGATCATCTGGATCGCTACAGCGGCATGCGCGATTACGCCACGGCCAAGGCCAGGGTGTTTCTGCATGAACAGGCCGGTAAAGGTGTACAAGTTCTGAACCGCAACGATCCCGGTGTTTGCGCCATGGCTTTGCCCGGCAGAAAACAAATCACGTTCGGTGTGGATGAGCCGCCTACTGAAGCGGATTACGGTTTGCGCCACGACGGTGATGATTTGTGGTTGCTGGAAGGCGGCCGGGCATTGATGAAAGCTTCCGAGCTGAATGTTTACGGCTTGCACAATGCGATCAATGCACTCGCGGCGCTGGCAATGTGCCGCGCGCTCGGCGTCGCCATCGATCCGCTCTTGGCGGCGCTGCGGGAATTCCGCGGTTTGCCTCACCGCATGGAGAAAGTCGCGGCGTTTAACGGTGTCACATTTTACGATGACTCCAAGAGCACCAATGTCGGTGCCACCGTGGCCGCTTTGAGCGGTATGAAACAAAACGTCATTTTAATCGCCGGCGGCGACGGCAAGGGACAGGATTTTTCCTATCTGCGGGAAGCGGTTGCCAATAATGCCCGCGCCGTCGTGTTGATCGGTCGGGATGCGGGCATCATCGCAGGCGAGTTGAAAGATTGCGGCGTGCCGTTGCATTTCGCCGTGACCATGGAAGAAGCCATGCAAAAGAGTTTTTTACTGGCGCAGCCCGGTGATGTGGTCTTGCTGTCGCCGGCATGCGCCAGTTTCGATATGTTCAGGAATTATATCCATCGCGCGGAAGTATTCGTTGCCGCGGTCAAGGATATGGAAAACAAATTTTTCAGTTTCGGACAGAAAAAACATTAACCGATGATTTATCAGGCAAGCAATCAGAAACAAAGAATCATGGCCGATTTTGACCAGGCGCTAGTATGGTCGGCGTTGCTGCTGCTGAGCATCGGTTTGGTGATGATTTATTCCGCTTCGATCGCCATCGCCGAAGCGCAATTCGGCGCTGACCGCGCCGGCCATTATTTACTGCGGCATAGTGCGTATCTGGGTATCGGATTGCTGCTGGGATTGATCGCTTTTCAAGTGCCGATGCAGTTGTGGCAAAAATATGTGACCTATTTGCTGATGTTGAGCATTTTGCTGCTGGTGCTGGTACTGGTGCCCGGTATCGGCCATGAAGTGAACGGCAGTCAGCGCTGGATTTCGCTGTACGTGGTGAATATCCAGCCGTCCGAGTTCATGAAGTTTTGCATGGTGTTGTACGCTGCCGACTACGTCAATCGCAAGGCAGCCGATCTGAATTCTTTCTTCAAGGGGTTTGTGCCGATCGCGATCATATTGTCCATCGTCGGTGCTTTATTGCTGCTCGAACCGGATTTCGGCGCTTTCTTCGTGGTGGCCGCGCTGGCGATGTCGATTTTGTTTCTCGGCGGTGTCAGTTTGAAAATATTTATCAGCCTGATCGCTATCTTGGCGTTCGGTTTGTACGAGCTGATTTTGAGTTCGCCGTACCGGCTGAATCGCGTGGTTGCTTTCATGGATCCTTGGGCCGATCCGTATGGCAAAGGTTATCAGTTGAGCCATGCATTGATTGCATTCGGGCGCGGCGAATGGTTGGGCGTAGGTCTGGGCGGCAGTGTGGAGAAATTGTTTTATTTGCCGGAAGCGCACACCGACTTTTTGCTTTCGGTGCTGGCCGAAGAGCTCGGTTTTGTCGGTGTGATGACCGTGATCGTATTGTTCATCTGGCTGATCACGCGCGCGTTTGTCATCGGCCGCCTGGCGGCGAAGCTGGGCAGCCCTTTTGCGGCGCTGGTGGCACAAGGCATCGGTATCTGGATCGGTGTGCAGGCGTTGATTAATATGGGCGTCAACATGGGTGTGTTGCCGACTAAAGGATTGACGTTGCCGCTGCTGAGTTTCGGCGGCAGCAGCATCACGGCGAATTGCATCGCGTTGGCGGTATTGCTGCGGATCGATTGGGAGAACCGGCAGCGGTTGCGGGGGTTGAACGTATGAGCGCGCCTACGATTTTGATCATGGCAGGCGGTACCGGCGGGCATGTGTTTCCGGGATTGGCGGTGGCCGATTATCTCAGACAGGCCGGCTGGCACGTGGTTTGGCTGGGAACCGAGGCCGGCATGGAATTAAAGCTGGTGCCGCAACACGGCTATACAACCGAAGTGATCCGTTTTTCCGGATTGCGCGGCAAACGGCTGGTGACCTGGTTGATGTTGCCGGTGCGATTACTCAAGGCATTCTGGCAGAGCCTGCGCATCATTCAGCGCGTGCAGCCGGATGTGGTGCTAGGTATGGGCGGTTATCCGGCTTTTCCCGGCGGCATGATGGCATCGCTGCTGAATAAGCCGCTGGTGATTCACGAACAGAACTCGGTTGCCGGGTTGACCAATAAAATTCTGGCGAAACTGGCGGATAAGATTTTTCTCGGCTTTCCGGATGCCATTCGCGGTAATCCGCAAACAACGGTATGTTCGGGTAATCCGGTACGTGCTGAGATTGCGCAAATTGAGCTGCCGGAAAAACGCTTCCAAGGACGGCAAGGCTCATTGAAATTACTCGTGGTGGGCGGCAGTCTCGGTGCGCAAATCTTGAATACCGTGGTGCCGCAAGCGCTTAAATTGATACCGGAGAATGCGCGCCCCTTGGTTATACACCAAGCAGGCACGGCGCATTGGGAGTCGGTAAAAAAGGCGTATGAAGAATTGCAACTGGGCGGTGAAGTGATCGCATTTATCGACGACATGGCCAAACGCTACACGGATTGCGACTTGGTGATCTGCCGCGCCGGTGCGCTAACCGTCGCGGAATTAAGCGCGGCCGGGGTTGCCAGCATCCTGGTGCCGTATCCGCACGCCGTCGACGATCATCAAACCGGTAATGCGCAATTTCTTGCTCAGCACGGCGCTGCCCTATTGCTGCCGCAACGCGAGCTGACTGCGCAAAAGCTGGCGGATTTGCTGACGGATTTAACCCGTGAAAAATTGCTGAGTATGGCCATGGCCGCGCGCAGCCAGGCAAAACCGGAAGCCACCAGAATCGTGGCTGAAGCCTGTATCGAATTGAGTGGAGCGCTGCATGAAGCATAAAGTCAAACATATTCATTTCGTTGGCATCGGTGGTGCGGGCATGAGCGGTATCGCCGAAGTTTTCGTCAATCTGGGTTATCAAGTCAGCGGCTCCGATTTGATGGATAACCCGGTGACGCAACGCCTTGCCAAGCTTGGAATCAAGGTTTATGCCGGGCATGACGGAGAGCAGATTGTAGGGGCGGATGTGGTGGTTACCTCGACTGCCGTGAAACCGGACAACCCGGAAGTGATCGCCGCCAAAAACAGAAATATTCCCGTCGTGCCGCGCGCCATGATGCTGGCGGAGCTGCTGCGGCTGCGCAGCGGTATCGCGATTGCCGGCACGCACGGCAAAACCACGACCACCAGCTTGATCGCGAGCATTTTGGCGGCGGCGGATATGGATCCGACGTTCGTCATCGGTGGAAAACTGGAGGCGGCGGGTTGTCATGCCAAGCTGGGCAGCGGCGAGTTCATCGTGGTCGAAGCGGATGAATCGGATGCGTCATTTTTGTATTTGCAACCGGTGTTGGCGGTGGTGACCAATATCGACGCGGATCATATGGAAACTTACGGTCACGACTTCAGCCGGTTAAAGCAAACCTTCGTCGATTTCGTGCAGCACTTGCCTTTTTACGGTATGGCGGTGGTTTGTCTGGATGACGCCAATATCCGCGAAGTCATGCCGGCGATTACCAAACCGATCACGACGTACGGCTTATCCGAGGAGGCGCAAGTGCGCGCCGTTGACATCCGGCAAGAGCATCACCGCATGAAATTTACCGCGATTGTCGGTGTCAACGGCTCCGCCCGCAAACTCGGGATCACGCTGAATATTCCCGGTTTGCATAATATCCAGAATGCGCTGGCGGCCATTGCCGTCGCTAATGAGATCGGCGTGCCGGATAGCGCCATTGTCAAAGCATTGTCGGAATTCAAGGGTGTCGAGCGGCGTTTCCAGCAGTACGGCGACATCCGTTTGTCGGCGCAGAAAAGTTTTACTTTGGTCGACGATTACGGCCACCATCCGGCGGAAATGGAAGCCACGATCAAAGCGGCGCGCGGCGCATTTCCAGGCCGCCGCCTGGTGGTGGTTTTTCAGCCGCATCGTTACACGCGCACGCGGGATGTATTCGAGGATTTTGCCCGGGTTTTGTCACACGCCGACGTGCTGTTGCTTACCGAGGTTTATCCGGCTGGTGAAGAACCCATCGTTGCGGCGGACAGCAAATCGTTGGCGCGTGCGATCCGGGTGCAGGGCAAGGTGGAGCCGATTTATATCGAGGAAGTGGATGATTTGCCGGTTGCGATCCTGAATATCGTGCAGGATGGCGATGTGGTGCTGGTGATGGGCGCGGGTTCGGTGGCCAGAGTGGCGCCGCACATTGCGCAGATGAATAACAAGTTGACCGTTGTGAACGGTTATGAGTGTTGAGGGTTGATGGGAAGTGATTGCGTTGCTGCAAAATACGAGGACAACCATGCCGGTTACGGACCAGACAAGCGATAAGATTGATATCGCTGCGCTGCGGGGAGAAATGCGCATGAATGAGCCGATGAGCAAGCATGTTTCCTGGCGTGCCGGCGGTTGCGCTGATCGTTATTATGTGCCGGCGGATCTGGATGATTTGGCGGATTTCCTGCGGCAATCGCCGTGCGAAGTGATTCATGTCATCGGCTTGGGCAGCAATTTGCTGGTTAGAGACGGCGGTTTGCGCGGCACTGCCGTGGCGCTGCATGCGCGCTTGAATGATGTGCGCTTGATCGAGCAGAACCCATCCGGCGGATTGATTTATGCGGGCGCCGGGGTAGCTTGCGCCAAGGTGGCGCGCTTTGCCGCCAAGCACCAGCTCGCCGGTGCGGAGTTCCTGGCCGGGATACCGGGTACGGTCGGCGGTGCGCTGGCCATGAATGCCGGATGCTACGGCTCGGAAACTTGGGAAATCGTGGAACAAGTGCAGATCATCAACCGCCGCGGACAAATCATGATGCGCCAGCCAAGCGAATACGCGATCGGCTATCGCAGTGTGCAACGGCAAACCGGACCAGCCGGAGCGATCGAGACGGAATGGTTTGCTGGCGGGTATTTGCGATTGCCTCCGGGCGATCCGGTGCAGTCGCGGGAGCGGATCAAGCAATTGCTGGCGCAACGGGTGGCCAGCCAGCCGCTCAATCAGCCGAACGCCGGTTCGGTATTCCGCAATCCGCCGGGAGATTATGCGGCGCGCCTGATCGAAGCCTGCGGTTTGAAGGGATGCCCTATCGGCGGCGCCATGGTGTCGCCCAAGCATGCCAATTTCATCGTCAATACCGGTAATGCCAGCGCGGCGGATATCGAGGCTTTGATCATGATGGTGCAAAGCAGAGTGAAGAAAGCAACGGGTATCGGGCTGGTTCCGGAAATCCGGATCATTGGTGACGCCAGGAGATTGACGTAGTGACAGTGCATAACGTTGGCAAAGTAGCCGTGCTAATGGGTGGCCGTTCCGCCGAACGGGAAATATCGCTGCAAAGCGGGCAGGCTGTGCTGGATGCGTTACTGCGTTGCGGTGTCGATGCACATCCCTTCGATCCGGCGCAGCAAGCGATGGAAAAGCTGCAGCAGCAAGGTTTTGACCGGGTCTTTATCGCATTGCACGGACGTTTCGGTGAGGATGGCACGATTCAGGGTGCGCTGGAATTGATGGGATTGCCGTATACCGGCAGCGGTGTCATGGCCAGTGCGCTGGCGATGGACAAATGGCGCACCAAATTGATCTGGCAATCCGTGGATATTCTGTCGCCACGCTATGCCTTGCTGCATGCTGACAGTGATTGGCAGCAGATTGCTGAGACACTGGGGTTGCCGTTGATCGTCAAACCGGCGCGCGAAGGTTCGACGATCGGCTTGACCAAAGTGAAGCGCGTCGAGGATCTGGCAGAAGCATACCGGCTGGCTGCCCGGCATGATGCCTTGGTGCTGGCGGAAGAATTCATCGCCGGTAAGGAATTGACCGTGGCGATTCTGGGTGAAACGCCACTACCGGTAGTGCGAATCGAAATTGCCGGTGAGCTTTACGATTATCAAGCCAAGTATTTTTCCAATGAAACGCAATACTTTTGCCCGAGCGGTTTGCCGGCGGAATTGGAAGCGGCGATCCAGAAACAAGCAGTAAAAGCGTACCAGGTGCTGGGCTGTCAGGGCTGGGGAAGGGTTGATTTGATCTTGAGTTCAACCAATCAATTTTACTTTCTCGAAGCGAATACTTCGCCCGGCATGACCGGCCACAGTTTGGTGCCGATGGCGGCCAGAGCGGCAGGGATTTCGTTTGACGATCTGGTTTTGAAAATATTGGATTTGGCTCATGTGGAATAACCATCACGCCTTGAATCTGTTGTCCGGAACATTGCTCACTGCGGTGGCGCTGGCGGTTTTATACGCCATCAGCCTGCAGCTGATCCAGCCGCCATTGTTTCCGATCAAGGAAATTAATGTGCAAGTCGTTCAAGGTGCGAAAAAAAACAAAGCCGGGCTGGAACATGTGACGCGCGATCAAATCGAGCAACTGGTGAGAAATGAAATCGAAGGAAATTTTATTTCGGTAAATCTTACTGAAGTGCGCGAAGCTTTTGTAAAATTACCGTGGGTGCGGGAAGCGAGGGTGAAAAGAGAATGGCCGCACGGGTTGAACGTGACACTTGAAGAGCATCAGGCATTGGCCTACTGGGGTAGTCATGCACTGGTGAATACCTACGGCGAGGTGTTCCGGGTAACTGCGGATACCGAGCTGCCGGTGTTTACCGGGCCGAATGAAGCCAGCGCGCACGAAGTGGCGCAGCAATTCCGGCGCTTCAATCAGATTTTGGCGCCATTGCAACAGCGAATCGCGGAAATAAGCCTGACCGCGCGCTACGCTTGGCGTATTCAGCTCAACACCGGAACAGTGCTGGAACTGGGACGGAATGAGATTGAGGAGCGGCTGGCTCGTTATGTTTTGGTTTATAACCACAGTATTGCGCGGCTAAGTCAGCAAGCGCCATTGGCCTATGTCGATTTGCGCTATCCCAACGGTTTTGCCATCCGCATGCCCGAAGTAACGCAACAAGCACCCCGTAAATCCGGCGCGAGGAGAGAAACGTAAGACCATGGAGATGGGATTAGATGAATAAAGCTCGAGAAAATAGAAATCTGGTTGTCGGTCTCGATATTGGCACATCAAAAATTGTCGCCATTGTCGCAGAGGTCATCCCGGATGGCGGCGGTTTTGAGGTGATTGGCTTGGGCAGCCATCCTTCGCGCGGATTGAAGAAAGGCGTGGTGGCGAATATCGAGACGACGGTGAATGCCATTCAGCGTGCATTGGAAGAAGCGGAGCTGATGGCGGATTGCAAGATTCATGAGGTGTACACCGGAATAGCCGGCAGCCATATCAAAGGTTTCAATTCCGACGGCATGGTACCCATCAAAGACAAGGAAGTTACCGAAAAAGACGTCGAGCGTGTGATGGAAGCGGCAAAAGCGGTGAATATACCCGCCGATCAGCAGATTCTGCATATTTTGAATCAGGAATTCATCATCGACGGCCAGGAGGATGTGCGCGAACCGGTAGGCATGAGCGGTATACGGCTGGAAGTGAAAGTGCACATTGTCACGGGCGCCGTTTCGGCCGCGCAGAATATCGTCAAGTGCGTGCATCGCTGCGGTCTGGAAGTCCGCGATCTGATACTGCAACCGTTGGCTTCGGCGATGGCGGTGCTGTCCGAGGATGAGAAGGATTTAGGTGTCTGCTTGGTGGATATCGGCGGCGGAACGACGGATATCGCGGTGTTCACTCATGGCGCCATCCGCCATACCGCGGTGATTCCGATCGCGGGAGACCAAATCACCAACGACATTGCGATGGCGTTACGCACGCCGACCAAGAGCGCGGAAGACATCAAGTGCCGCTACGGTTGTGCCTTGCGGAGTCTCACCGATACCCATGAAATGGTGGAAGTGCCGGATGTCGGTAACCGCGGTTCGCGCCAGCTTTCCAAGCAAACCCTGGCGGAAGTGATCGAGCCTCGCGCCGAGGAGCTCTATTGCATGGTGCAAGCCGAATTGCGCCGCAGCGGGTTTGAAGAATTGCTGTCATCGGGCATCGTGATTACCGGCGGATCGGCTTCGTTACGCGGCATGGTGGAATTGGGCGAGGAAATCTTTCACATGCCGGTGCGGTTGGGCTTGCCCAATTATCACGGCAATTTGAAAGACGTGATCCATACGCCGCGTTATTCGACGGGGATCGGCTTGATTCTGGCCGGTATCGAACAAATGCAGCATCAACATGGTTCAAGATTACAAGGAGGCTCTGCCAAGCAGATTTTCTCCAGAATGAAGGGGTGGTTCCAAAGAAATTTTTAATGCGGAATTTCACGGGTGGTATAGCAGTCAAGCGGCTTTAATTTCAATGTACTAAAGGAGAAACACTATGTTCGAAATCATGAATAACGAAACTCAAGAAGCAGTCATCAAAGTTGTCGGTGTTGGTGGGTGCGGCAGCAATGCGGTGGATCATATGATCCAGAACGGCATGCAAGGCGTTGAGTTCATCAGTATGAACACTGATGCCCAGGCATTGAAAAGCAATAAAGCGCCAACGGTACTGCAACTGGGTACGGGTATTACCAAAGGGCTGGGCGCCGGAGCAAATCCGGAAATCGGCCGCGAAGCCGCGCTGGAAGATCGTGACCGCATCGCCGAATTGATTCAAGGCGCGGATATGTTGTTTATCACCGCCGGCATGGGTGGCGGTACCGGCACCGGTGCGGCGCCGGTGGTGGCTCAAGTGGCCAAGGAAATGGGCATTTTAACCGTGGCTGTCGTCAGCAAGCCCTTCGCTTTTGAAGGCAAACGCTTGGCGGCTGCAAAGGCAGGGATGGAAGCGCTGTCGCAGCATGTGGATTCGCTGATCGTGATCCCGAACGACAAGCTCATGATGGTCCTGGGTAACGATATTTCCATGCTGGATGCATTCAAAGCCGCCAACGACGTGCTGTACGGCGCGGTAGCCGGTATCGCCGAAGTGATCAATTGCCCCGGCTTGGTCAACGTCGATTTTGCCGACGTCAGAACGGTCATGTCGGAAATGGGCATGGCGATGATGGGCTCGGCCATTGCCATGGGTGTCGATCGCGCCCGGGTTGCGGCGGAACGTGCGGTATCAAGCCCGCTGCTCGAGGATATCTCCTTGGCCGGAGCGCGTGGCATTCTGGTGAATATTACCGCCAGCTCGTCGCTGAAAATGCGCGAAGTGCATGAAGTGATGAACACCATTAAAGATCTGACCGCTGAAGATGCCACGATTATTGTCGGTACCGTCATCGATGAAAATATGACCGATAATCTGCGCGTTACCATGGTCGCAACCGGTCTTGGCAGCATGGTCGGCCAGAACCAAAATCAGAATTCTCCGTTAACCGTGGTGCATACGCGTACCGGCACAGACGACCGGGATTCCGTTTTTTCCGCTGAAGAACCTGCTGTCATCCGCACAGGCAGAAGAGGCAACGCCACCGTGGCCGCGATGCGTCAATCCGGTGTGGATCCGATGGATATACCAGCTTTCTTGAGAAGACAAGCCGATTGACATCGTTTAATTTCTGAAGATTTAATTTTTTCATTTTTTAGGAGTGAAAAATTGGAGATCAGAGAATTAATAGAAGCACTCCATACCCCACCGCTTGTGGTGGGGGTTGCGAACTGAAAAAGCTTGTCGGAATCACTGAAGTTGTTGGCGGTTTTACGGAAAAAGGGCGATTTGCAGAATTGATGGTCAACTCATAAATCATCAGTCGGAATAGCAACTGAGATAGCACACGGAATGCGTTGCAAATGTCATTGTGGTGCTTAAAAGAGGTTAGGAACTGATCTAGCCTGCTGATTCTTTGTGGATCCGATTGGGTTGGAGTCGACGATCAAAGGGTTATGAGTCCGCGCAAATTGGTATTTCTTAGTGTTGATCGATTCCGTTATCTTGATATTAAAGTGCAAACCGGATGTAAAGCAAAATATCTGTCGGGATGGGAAAACACCCGGTTCAGGATTGCGATCACTGCCGCGGTGCAAAATCTTACATATTCCAAACAAATCCACGCGGCAAAACTACCCGCATAACTATACTATAGCGATCAACGCGCATGGAGCATTTCAGGCGCGCGATCGGCAGCAGCCCGGCTTAAGGTCATGATCGATCAAGACAGCGATCCGCGCCGAGTAGCAGCAGAAAAGAAAGCTGCGCGTGAAGCTGCCGAAGTATCCAACAAAGTGCACAGGAAATACGCGAAGCCATAGCGCTGATAAGGTATGGCGTGGCCATATTGAAGCCATGCATAATCCACGCGGGAAAAGCTTCATTGGCACGATCACATGCATGTGATGCAATCGGACGATGAGAAAAGAGCTGGAAGCAATAAATTAATCGAACCGGATACATTTGCATCACGAACAGAGGTTCGGTTTGCCGATCGTTACTAACGAAAGGTTGATTGCATGCAAAGAATAAACAATCTCGTGGTCTTGTCACGGAGTTGTTTATTCAATAAGAAAGGAATACACCCATTTGGAATTTCTGAGCTCTCTCTTTCAGCAATAGTGTATGTTCTCAGTAGAGGAAAATTATGAATCAATTAGTTAAATATATCGTCTGGATAATTCTATCGTTCGCGGGTGCATCCGCTTTTGGCGTCATCGCGCTCAATCGCGGCGAATCCATCGGTGCGATCTGGATCGTCATCGCGGCGGTGTGTGTTTACCTGATCGCTTTCCGTTTTTACAGTCTGTTCATAGCGAGCCGGGTATTGAAACTGGATGAAAGGCGCATGACACCCGCGTACAAGCACAACGACGGATTGGATCATGTGCCGACCAATAAGTACGTGTTGTTCGGCCACCATTTCGCGGCGATTGCCGGTGCCGGGCCGCTGGTGGGGCCGATACTGGCGGCGCAGATGGGTTATTTGCCCAGCATGCTATGGCTCCTGGCCGGTGTGGTATTCGCCGGCGCCGTGCAGGATTTCATCGTGCTGTTCATTTCCACGCGGCGCAACGGCCGGTCGCTGGGTGATCTGATCAAGTCCGAATTGGGACAATTGCCCGGCATGATTGCGATGTTTGGCACATTCTTCATCATGCTTATTTTGCTGGCGGTCTTGTCATTGATCGTGGTGAAGGCGCTGGCCGAGTCGCCTTGGGGAACGTTTACCGTCGCCGCGACCATCCCGATTGCTCTGTTCATGGGAATTTATGCGCGTTATTTCCGCCCTTGCGCCATCGGTGAAGTATCGCTGATCGGTTTTGTATTGCTGATGCTGTCGATTGTCGCCGGACAGTATGTGCAGGAAGACCCGGTGTGGGCGGCCATGTTCACCTTTACCGGTGAGCAACTGACCTGGTTGCTGATCGGCTACGGCTTCATTGCGGCAGTATTGCCGGTTTGGCTGCTGCTCGCGCCGCGCGATTATTTGTCGACTTTTCTGAAGATCGGTACCATCGTTGGTCTGGCCATCGGTGTCGTTGTGATTTCGCCGGAACTGAAAATGCCGGCGCTGACGCAGTTCGTCGACGGCTCCGGTCCGGTCTGGTCGGGCGATTTGTTTCCTTTTCTGTTTGTCACGGTGGCCTGCGGTGCGATTTCCGGTTTTCATTCATTGATCGCATCAGGCACCACCCCGAAGATGATCCAATCGGAAACCGATGCGCGTTTCATCGGTTATGGTGCGATGCTGATGGAGTCATTTGTCGCAATCATGGCGCTGGTCGCTGCCGCGACCCTGGAACCGGGTGTGTACTTTGCCATGAACAGTCCGGCGGCGATCATCGGCACGACGGCGGAATCGGCAACGCAGACGATCGCGCAATGGGGTTTCCATATCACGCCGGAAATGATCACGCAAACCGCACAGAATGTCGGCGAGCATAGCATCATTTCACGCACCGGCGGCGCGCCGACGCTGGCGGTCGGCATGGCGCAGATTTTGTCGGAAGTGGTCGGCGGCACGGCCATGATGGCGTTCTGGTATCACTTTGCGATTTTGTTCGAGGCCTTATTCATTCTCACGGCAGTGGACGCCGGAACGCGCGCCGGACGTTTCATGCTGCAGGACTTGCTCGGTTCGTTCATTCCGGCGATGAAACGCACCGATTCGTTGGCGGCCAATCTGGCCGCCACCGCTCTGTGCGTTGCCGGTTGGGGTTATTTCCTCTACCAAGGCGTGGTTGACCCATTGGGCGGCATCAATACGCTCTGGCCATTGTTCGGAATCGCCAATCAGATGCTGGCCGGAATCGCGTTGATTCTGGCGACTTGCGTGTTGTTCAAGATGAAGCAGGATCGTTTTGCCTGGGTGACCGCCATTCCGGTGGCGTGGGTCAGCGTCTGCACGCTGACTGCCGCGTGGCAAAAGATTTTTCACGATAATCCGCGCATCGGTTTTCTCGCGCATGCGGAAAAATACCAGGAGGCGGTGGCGCAAGGCATCGTGTTAGCGCCGGCGAAGTCGATCGAACAGATGCAGCAGGTGATCTTTAACGATTATGTCAATACGTCGCTGGCTGCCTTGTTCATGGCGGTGTTGATCAGCATGCTGTTTTTTGGCGTCCGGACGGTGTTGCAAGCACGCATCGTTCATCACCCGACAGCGCAGGAAGCGCCGTTTGAGTTATTACCCGTTTACGCGACAAATGACAATAAATAATGGAGATTTAACCATGTATAACAAAATTACCCTGACTCTGCGCCATTTCTCCCAAAGCCTGCGCTTGATGGTTGGTGTGCCGGAATACAGCACGTATGTCGAGCACATGAAAGCGGCGCATCCGCAACAATCCATCATGACCTACGAGGAATTCTTCCGCGAGCGCCAGGAAGCGCGCTATGGTGGCAAAGGCCGGTTGAATCGATGCTGTTGAAGTGATGCTGGGGAAGAAGCCCTGAAAAAGTAGCGAGCGATGGCCGGGCAAAGCGGAATCAAGTGAAAAAGCGCAGCGGTTTTTCAAGATTTTCCTAGAAATAGGTTTCTGATAAAACCCAAGCTTTCCACCCGGCTAAGCAAAGCAGGGTAAAGAAAGCCGCCACCATATCGTCGAACATCACGCCAAACCCGCCGGTCAGGTGGTTATCGTAATACCGGATCGGTTGCGGTTTGGCGATGTCGAAGAAGCGGAACAAAATAAACGCCGCTAATTGCCAAGTCCAATGATCCGGTGTGAAATACAGCACCAGCAGGAATGCCACGGTCTCGTCCCATACCATGCCGCCGTGATCCGGATTTTCCAATGCTTTGCCGCACAGGCCGCAGGCCCAAATGCCGGCGATGAACATGATGTCGATCAGCAAGAGAAAATAAATCGGGCTCAGGTAATGATTGAGCAGCCAGAATAACGGAAAAGCAGCTATGGTACCCATTGTGCCCGGAGCGACGGGACTGAGTCCCACGCCGCCGGAGAACGCAAGGAAAGAAGCCGGATGACTGTAGACAAAATAGATATCCGGCCGGAATTGCGGCGCTGGGGGGCTAGGCAAGTCGTGGGTTTCAGGCAGGGAAGTGGTCATATCCTTTGATATCCAGTGTCATTGCATTTTCTTGTTCGTCTGTCACCGTCAATCCCTTTCCGGCAGAAATTTCACCGATACGGGTCAGCGGGATGGCCAATTCAGCGGCTATATTTTCAATGTCGCGGCGGTTTGCTTGCGCTGTCGTAAAACATAATTCGTAATCGTCGCCGCCGGCCAGCAAACAATCGACGGCAATTGTCCGCCGCCCGTATTTCTTTAATACCGCTGAACAGGGTATGTCTGCTATGTTGATATTAGCAGCTTTTTCCGAGGCGGCGAGAATATGCCCCAAATCCGCCATCAAGCCATCGGAAATATCAATAGCGCTATGCGCCAGGCCGGTCAGACGTTGTCCTAATTTCACTCTGGCTGACGGTGTCAGCAATGACGGCAGGCACTGCGCGATTTCATCGGATGCCAACGTGATCTGTTGCAATTCATGCCGTAACGCCAAAGCGGCATCGCCCAGTTTACCGGAAACCCAGATATCGTCGCCCAATTGTGCGCCACTGCGGCGCAAAGCCTTGCCTGCCGCAACTTCGCCGATAATCTGGATACCGATGTTCAGGGGCCCGGCGGTGGTGTCGCCGCCGATTAATTCGACGTGATACTGATCGGCCAGTGCAAAAAAACCTGCACTGAATTCCGTTAACCAGGTTTTATTTTGGCTTGCCAGTGCTTCCGGCAGTGTCAATGCCAGCAAAGCCCAGCGGGGTTTGGCGCCCATTGCCGCCATGTCGGACAGATTAACCGCCAAGGATTTGTAGCCGAGTTTGTAAGGATCAACATCGGCGAAGAAATGCTTGCCGCTTACCAGCGTGTCTGTCGAGACTGCCAGCTCGGTTCCGGCTGGAACGGTAATGAGTGCCGCATCGTCACCGATTCCAAGTACCGCACCGGTTACAGGCCGACTAAAATAGCGGCGGATAATATCGAATTCCGAGGTCACGCCGGAATGGCCTTACAGGCGATGCTTTACCTGCCTCGGCATTGCCGCTTCAACGGGACGAAGCTGAACCGCCAATTTATCCAGTACACCGTTGACATACTTATAGCCATCGCTGCCGCCGTAGGTTCTGGTCAATTCAATCGCTTCGTTGATGATGGCGCGATAGGGAATTTCCGGGTGATGGATCAATTCAAAAGTGCTTAATAGCAAAACTGCCGATTCCACCGGGCTGAGTTCATTCAAAGCGCGATCCAAATGCGGCTGGATGGTTTTTCCCAATTCTTCCGCATGCTGCAGCACACCTTGCAACACGTGAGCAAAATGCTTGTCGTCGACATGCTTGAATTCATCGGATTCACGCAACTGCTGCTCGATAAAGCTTGCCGTACCGCCGGCCACTTGCCATTGATAAATGCCCTGCAAGGCAAATTCGCGCGCGATGCGGCGGCGGCTTTTGTATTTGTCCGTTTTGTTGCCGGCGGTCGGGTCAGTTTCTGTCACGGCGCTGTTCATAAATCGATTTCATCAATTTTGATATGCAAATTGGCCATTTCCAGCGCAACCTGCGCGGATTCCATACCTTTGGTACTCATTCGGGCAATCGCCTGGTCTTCGTTATCAGTGGTTAATATGCCATTGGCAATGGGAATTTCCGCTTCCAGTTGCACATTCAGTAAGCCGCGCGCGGATTCGTTGGCGACGACTTCGAAGTGATACGTGTCGCCGCGAATTACGGCACCCAGCGCAATCAGGGCGTCGAATTGATCGGACATTGCCATTCTTTTCAACGTCAATGGAATTTCCAGTGCGCCGGGGACTGTCACGATCAGGATATTGGAAACCAGCACGCTGTTTTTTTTCAGTTCTGCGGTGCAGGCGCTGAGCAGTCCTTCACCGATATCGATATTGAAGCGGCTCATGGCAATACCGATGCGTAAATCCGATCCATCCAGGTTCGGCTCAAATTCAAGTATATCGTCATAGTAAGGCATATCTGACTCCTTTCTTTATCTATTAATCAATTGCGTATTTTTTAAGCGGTCAGAATATAAATTATAGCCTGGGTGCTTCCACGTAGCCGGTTACTTCCAAACCAAATCCCGTCACACTGGGCATTTTTCTTGGCGCTGCCATCAGCCGCATTTTACCGACGTTGAGATCCTTCAGTATTTGCGCACCGATACCGTGATCTCGTAAATCCGGTTTGGATGCGCCGGAAAAATGCGTTTCTTTCGATTGTACACGTTCAATCAGTTTTGCCGGACTTTCTTTGCGGTGCAGCAGCACGATGACACCGTGTCCGGTTTCGGCAATCAGTTTCATGGCGTCATGAATGCTCCAGGAGTGTGTATTGTCATGAATATCGAGCAGATCAATGGCTGACAGAGGCTCGTGCACGCGCACCAGGGTTTCGGTGGCGGGATCGATTGTTCCTTTCACCAGTGCCAAGTGAGTGGTATTGGCGATTTCGTCGCGAAAAGCGGCTAGCAGAAACTCGCCATGCGAAGTGCGGATGGTACGTTCCGCCACGCGTGTAACCAGGCTTTCGGTTTGACTGCGGTATTCGATCAAATCCGCGATGGCGCCGATTTTGAGTTGATGCTTTTGGGCAAATGCCATCAAGTCCGGCAAGCGTGCCATGCTGCCATCTTCTTTCAGAATCTCGCAAATCACCGCGGCTGCCGTCAAACCAGCCAGCCGGGCCAGATCACAACCGGCTTCGGTATGGCCGGCGCGTACCAATACACCGCCTTTTTGCGCCATCAGCGGAAAGATATGGCCGGGTTGCACGATATCGTGCGGTTTAGCGTCGGCTTTGACGGCGACTTGTATCGTCCGTGCGCGATCAGCGGCTGAAATGCCGGTCGTGACGCCACTGGCCGCTTCGATGGAAAGGGTGAAATTGGTGCCCAGCGGCGCGCGATTGGCCGACACCATCAGCGGTAAATCCAGCTGGTGGCAGCGTTCTTCGGTTAATGTCAAACAAATCAAGCCACGGCCATGCGTGGCCATGAAGTTGATCGCTTCCGGGGTTACAAAATCGGCGGCGAGAACCAGATCGCCTTCGTTCTCGCGATCTTCTTCATCGATCAGAATGACCATTTTGCCGGTTTTAAGATCGGCAATGATGTCTTGGATAGCGCTGATACTCATATGTCTGATAACTCCGACGAAGCTTAGATGTTCAATAATCTTGCCACATAACGGGCCAGCATATCAGTTTCCAGGTTCACACGCATGCCCGGGGCGAGTTCTTTCAGGTTCGTCATCGCCAAAGTATGCGGGATGAGATTGACAGAAAATGTATTAGCTTCGATCTGATTGATCGTCAGGCTGACACCATTGACGGTAATCGAGCCTTTATGCGTTAAAAACCGCATTATGGATTCCGGTGCCTGAATAACCAATACAAAGCTTTCGCCGGCCGGCTCGAACTTAACCACGGTGCCGATCGCATCCACATGCCCGCTGACCAGATGGCCGCCGAGCCGGTCGGACAAGCGCATGGCTTTTTCCAGATTGACACAAACGTTGGGTTGATCGAGTCCGTTGGTACAGCTCAATGTTTCCCCGGAAACATCGACCGAAAACGCATCATGCGTCAATGCGGTTGCCGTCAGACACACACCATTCACCGCAATGCTGTCGCCAGGCGTGACATCGCTCAGATCCAGTTGTTGCGCGGAAATGGCCAATGACAAACCGCCTTGACCTTTTTCACAGGGCTGGATACTGGCAATGACACCTACGGCTTCTATGATTCCGGTAAACAATTCAAATTTCCAGGTTGCATAATCCGATAAAACGCATAGTTTAACATTACCCGATGTCAAGAATCTGTCCGGATGACAGCTTAGGGAAGCTCTGAAAAAGGTAGCGAGCGATGATCAGGCAAAGCGAAATCAGGTGAAAAAGCGCAATTTACATTGAGTAAATGAGTATTTTGAACCTGATTTCAACGCAGCTTGGGCGAGCACAGTCGTTTTTCAGAGCTTCCTTAGCGTTGATTACCTGGCTTGATACCCAAAACGGGGTGCGGTCAGCGTCACATCGGCGCGTTCCCAGGCTTTTTTGAAGCGTGCTTCGATCAAAGCCGCTTGATCATCCTTTTTTTGTGCGCGCATGGCCTGCATTAAGCCGTAAAGCGCCCAGCCATTATTGCGATTGCGCCGCAGATCTTCCCAAAAAACTGTTTCTGCTTCCTCCGGCCGACCTGATTCCAGCAGGATAGCACCAAGCGATAACCGTGGCGGTTGATGAAATTCGGCCGGTTCGGTATAGATTAAAGCATCTTCCAGCCGAACCGCTTTTTCAAGATACGCAATGGCCTGATCGAATTGCCCTCGTGCGGCAGCGATTTCGCCTGCAAGTACTTCCGGAGCGATGCGAAGCACTGTACTCGAGGTGTTTTTCGACAATAAAGGGTGGTCTAGCCGTGGATCCGCCATGATTTTGCGCAGCGCCGTGAGTTCCTGCTCAGCCTGTTGCAACTGTTTCGTGGCTACCAGCGCGAGGCCGCGCACATAATGCCAGCTGCCGGTCAAGAAGGCATTGGTCGATGGCGGCGGAGCGAGATCAAGGATTTCCTGCCAATGCCCGAACCTCGCCAGTGCCCAATACGGCGTCACGCGGAAAACTGCCGTCAGCGGAATTGCTTTTAGCACGTCATCATCGATTTTCCGGGCGGTTTCTTTTGCCGATTCGATTGCAAGCTTGCTTTGTCCATCCGACGTCGCCGCAAACCAGAGAAAGTGAATATTGTGCGGATAGTAAACCATCGGATATAAACCGTGAGCATGATCTTGCGCGATGTAAGATTCATCCGCCGCAATCGCCATTTGATTGCTTTTGATCGAATCGGCATAGCGGCCGACACGTTGATAAATATGCGACGCCATGTGAATCATATGCCCTGCTTCCGGCATTAACTTGAGCAGCGTGTCAGCCGCTTTTTCTGCGCGCTCCGGCGTAGACGTCGGTTCGATCAGATGAATGTACATATGCAAGGCGCCCGGGTGTTCCGGGTAGCGCCGCAATACGTCTTCTGTCAGCGCAACAATTTCGGCAGTGCCCTCATAGGGCGTGCCGTCCAGCATCCAGTAGCCCCACGGACGCAGATCCATCATCGACTCGACATACAGCATCGCAATGTCCGGATCATCCGGAAAGCGTTGATGCACATCACGCATCGCCGCCGCATAGGCCTTGTCATTCGTTGTTCTGTGCTCGGCTTTGCCCGAGTAACGTTTCTCCAGTGCGTTGATGAGTGCTTGCTCCTTTTCGGAAGCTCGTATCATCAGGAATTTGGCTTGTTGCATGATTTCCAGCGCCTGGGGCTCTTCGTTCGGTTCCATCATGGCGTTAATATTCGGGCCGAGCACCAGCGCTTGCCCCCAATATGCCATCGCAAGCCCGGGATCCAGCCGGGCTGCTTCACGGAATGCTTTGCGCGCTTCGGCATGATTGAATCCATACGCGAGATTGAGTCCTTGATTAATGTATTGCTGTGCTAATGGATTGCTTGTACTGACAGGGAATGCGTGCTTGCCGAGACTCTGTAAACGGGGCGCGTGCGATTCCTTCGAATCAAATTGTTGCACTGCGCCGGATGCCGGAGCATGTGATTGGCTGCTTTTTTTTTCAGCTGTAGCCCATGATGTGACAGAGCTTGCAACGGCCATAATCAAAAAGGGAAAAATAATAACTCGAGGGTGCATATCCGCCTCCGTAAAAAATGTTGATTATCAGGTTAACAAGAAATTTCTCGAGGCTATTCAGCCGTCGCGGGATCAATCACGGATCGAACTTGGGCAACGCGAGTGACTGGGAATCCGCCTTGTTCTGCGTGCGCTCGAATAGCAGCTTCGTCCGGCGCGATATAGAGACAATACACTTTATCGTCGGTTACGTAGCTTTCCAGCCACTGGATACGTGGCCCCATGCTGTTGAGAATGGCGCAAGATTTTTGCGAAATAGCCTGGAGATCTTGGGGTGTGAGCGAGCCTGCGGCAGGAATTTTACGTTCAATAATGTATTTGGGCATGTTTTTCTCCTTTAATTTTCATTAAAAATGACCGGTCGTATTTTTAAATGCCAAAAAAATAATCACCGGACAAAAAAATCATTCAATAAATCGTGACAGCATTGCTTGACCGGCGCGGATGATTTTTCTATTTGCATCCGCAACAGCGCGCCTTGCCATGTGTTGATCAATAAATCAGCCATTTCTGCCGCGCTTTTGTCCGTTCTGACAGATCCTTGTTGCTGCGCCTGGGCCAGACCCGATTGCAATAAATCCCGATAGCGCCCGATTGCCGATTGCAATGATTGCTGACATATGTCGCTGGTGCTGCCAATCTCTCCCATAAGGCTGCCCAGCAAACAACCTCCTTTGAATTTGTTTGCTTCAAGTTCCACAATAAGCTCGGCAAAATAGCGGCGGATGGCGCCCAGCGCATCGGAGCCGGATTGCTGGAGATGCGTGGATAACCGCGCAATGAACGGCTCGATATAATGCTGGATGACCGCCGCACCAAATTCTTCTTTGCTGTTGAAGTAATTGTAAAAAGAACCTTTGGGGACATTGACCGCATCGAGGACCTCCTGTAGGCCGGTACCGTGATAGCCTTGGTTCATGAAAAAAACAATGCCTTGATTCAGCAGACCTTCTCGATTAAATTCTTTTTTACTTGATTTTGACATGCAGGAATAATACGACCGATTGTCTCAAAAATCAAACTAACGTAAAGCAGGCATTTACATTTATAGTATGCTGTTCTTGTAATACTTTAGCGACACAATGATGGTTACACATTACGGAAATCGTGGGTTTGGAACAAACCCTTACACACAAAGAATGAGGAATGAGGAATGAAAATCCCTGAATATTTTAGAAAAGAAATTTCGCCAAAATTTGCACCAGACAGCAAAGAAGAATTACGGTTTATTCCTTTAATTAAATATGAGCGAACCAGTTCTAATTGTGAAGGTAGACGCCGCCGTCCCTTCGCCCGGATCGTCGTTTTCGCCAGCACCATTACCACCCTGGCCCTCGCTCCCTGCGCTCATGCGATCAACGCCTATTGGCTCGGAGGAAGCTCCGACGATTGGGATGGCTTCCACTGGGATGTAGGCGGAAGCGGCCTTGCCACTTCTCTCGTCAACTCGAACGACGAGAGCATCTACGACCTCTATTTTGGCAGTCGTGGCCACAGTGACATCAACGGCATCGTCACGACAACCAACAGCGTCAGTCCGTCGTCGCTGAACTTCTCCCAGCAGAATTGGACGTTGAACGTCGGCGCCATCGCCTCGGGAGCCACCTCCGCGTCGCCCGTGCATCTCAATGTCAACCACACCAGCCCAACGGTGACGATCAATTCCACCTACGGCATTTCCTTCGGAACTCCTCTTTCTTCGTCATACATGGATATGAACGTTGACACCGGATCGGTACTCACCCTCAACGCCAGCGTGTATGGCCGCGGGAGTCTGAACAAGTATGGGGACGGCACGGTCGTCATCAACTCTGGCGGACGCCCCGGGGTCGTCTCTGGCACCAATGTGTTCGGAGGCACGTTGATCACGGACAGCCCGTACAACGATTACAATGTCCGTGCAGGCGCCACGGCGAATTTCAATATTCCGGATTATTATGGTGACTTCACCTACACCGGCAATATCTACGGCGCAGGCAATTTCGTCAAAACGGGCGGCGGAACGCTGACCATGACGACCGACGTCTACTACACCGGCTCCACGACGGTCGAGGGTGGCCGGCTTGTTCTCGCCACCTTCCATAACCCCTACGTCACCAGCGGTTTCACGTTCAATGGCGGCGACCTGGAGCTCAGCACGCGGACGAGCAACATGACCTACGCCAATACGATCCAGGGGAGCCACTCGTTCACTAAGAGCGGGTCGATGAACCTCACCCTCACCGGTAGAGACAACCATGCGGGCGGCGGCGTTTTTGTCACCGGCGGCAACCTGACCGAGAATATCCCGATGGGCGATAGCTACACCCTTAGTAGCGGCGGGTCTCTCACCTTCAACGCGAATGGTGCTGAGGGTGTATACTTTTCAGGCCGGATCACTGGAGCCGGGGCCTTTGTGAAGACCGGCTCCGGAAGTTTCTATCTCACTGGAGACAACACCTACACCGGCGGCACCTCCGTCAATGGTGGCAGCCTCTTCGATTACAATCCTCACGGGGATTATGCTCTTGCTCCCTCAACGACGCTCTACTTCCCCGTCAATGACAACCGGACCTATGCGGGTTCAATTTCGGGTTCAATCATAGGCTCCGGCGACGTTGTGCTGCTCGGCTCGGGCACCCTCACCAGGACAGGGAGTCCGGTTCTTTGGTCTGGCACGACCCACATCTACAACGACGGGCGCCTTATCGATCTCCATCCGCAGGGGAACTACAGGCTCGAAGGGTTCGACGGCGCCAGCGGCAACCTCGAGTTTGCGAACTCAGGCCCCGTCTTTTTCGGCGACCCGAGCTTCCCCTATCCGGGATCGGTCGGGGGCAGCATCTCCGGCCCCGGCAACTTCACGAAGAGCGGAGCCGGAGATCTGATTTTTACTAGAAACATGACCTACGAGGGGCAGACCACGATCAACGGGGGAAACCTCGTCGCCTTAGTGTCCAATGCCCTTCCCACCTCGACCGACCTGACCGTGAATGCGGGCGGCAGCTTTGTGGCGAGTGGTGGCAAATTGCAAACGATCGGCTCGCTTGCCGGCGGCGGCTTGGTGACGTTGAGCGGCAACACGCTGACGATCAACGGCTCGACCAATGCCACCTTCTCCGGCGTGATCTCGGAAACCGCAGGCAGCAGCGTCGTGAAGGGCGGAGCCGGCACGCAGACATTCACCGGAGTGAACACCTACACCGGCGGCACCTTCGTCAATGATGGCCGCCTCATCGATGCCCATCCTCACGGGAGCTACACGCTTTCGAACTTCGGCGAGCTGGAGTTCCCGAACGCAGGCAACATCAGCGGCCTGGCGGTCAGAACGGCCAACAACGTCGTCCTGAACACCTCGGGCGACGTGGTCACAATCGGGAGGGCGCTCACCTATAACGCGGGCCAGATCTACACCAGTGACGGCGGTACGACCGCCTTCACCGGAGGCGTCTACGGCTCAGGTAACTTCACTGGCCACGGCACAGTCAGCTTCACAGGCGCCTACTCGCCCGGGGACGGCAGTTCCCCGGCCGCCAGCGTCACCTTCGAGGGCAATCTGGTGCTCCACTCGACCGACGGGCTGTTGATGGGACTCGGCAGCTTCGCTTCCGATCACATTACCGTCTATGGCGCCGCGAATCTCGGCGGCATCCTCAACATCTCCTGGCTCGCCGGTGACTCAATATCGGTGACACGAGGTGAGAGCTTCGATCTTTTCGACTTCCGCGGCTCCTCGCACGGCATGTTCTCGTCCATCAGCCTGCCCGTCCTGCCTTCCGACCTCCGTTGGGACATATCCACCCTCTACTCCACCGGCGAAATCTCCGTCATGACGGCCGTGCCGGAACCCAACACTCTTGCTACCTTATGCCTCGGCACGGGGATAGTGCTTCTGGTCAACCGGCGGCGGAGACGCACGTCCCGCTAACGGAATTCAGCGGTCCGGACCCGATCCCCAGGCCCCTGGGGACCTTCAAAACCCCGAAACCCCGAAACCCCGCTGAAGCGAACTCGCAGACCCACAGTGCCCGCGAGAGCTGAACACGACGTCGCACGGGCGTGATGATGCATTCGACCGGAACGCTACGCCACCGGGCAATTCGGCTTGCCGACCGTGAAAGACATTCTGCACAAACTGGAAAAACCCGGCCGCGACCCGCGCGCGACGTTCAAAACCGCAACGTTCAAGGAAGGCGTTGAATCGATGAGGGACTTACATCCCGGCATGGTGCTGGAGGGCGTGGTCACCAACGTCGCCGCGTTCGGCGCGTTCGTCGACATCGGCGTGCATCAGGATGGCCTGGTGCATATCGCCGCGCTGGCGGATAAATTCATCAAGGATCCACATACAGTCGTCAAGGTGGGGCAAGTCGTCACCGTCAAGGTCGTTGAAATCGATGAAAAACGCCGGCGAATTGCGTTGACGATGCGGTTGGGCGATAAAATGGGATAAACATCCCAAAAACTTCCTTTTAGAAATAATTAACCTATTTTATATTTAAAGAAGCTCTGAAAAAGGTAGCGAGCGATGGCCAGGCAAGACGAAATCAGGCGAAAAAGCGCAGTTTACGAGTGATAAATGAGCTTTTGAGCCTGATTTCAACGCAGCATGGCTGAGCGTAGTAGTTTTTCAGAGCTTCCTTAACTTATTTGAGCAACGAATTTCCTGATAGATGATTGGCGCGCCCAACACGATTCGAACGTGCGACCCCCGCCTTCGGAGGGCGGTACTCTATCCAGCTGAGCTATGGGCGCTTTGATGAATAAACCTTCAAGTTATAACTGCGGCGCAAGGATAACTGCTTTTATTATTTCCGTCCAACTTGTAGCGCACATAAATATTTCATCCACTCGGCTAGTCGGAATGCTTTACTGCTGTTTCAGCAGCAATGGGGAAGATTTTAACAGTTTTTACAATTCTATTTTTGGTTTGGATCACTTCCATCGGATAGCCGGCAATATTAAGGCTGGTTCCCGCTTCGGGAATATCCTCGAAATATTCGAGGATCAGCCCGTTCAAGGTTTTCGGTCCGTCTAGCGGGAATTGAAAACCAAGCTTGCGGTTTAATTCGCGCAATAAAGTGCTTCCTTCAACAAGGATGCTGCCGTCCTCCTGCTTGCGAAACATACTGGCTTGAGTAGGTGCTTGCGTAGTGAATTCGCCGATGATTTCCTCGATAATGTCGTCCAGTGTGATCAATCCCATCCATTCGCCGTATTCGTCAACGACCAGGCCGATTCTTTTCTGGTTTTCCTGGAATAGCTGCAGTTGCGCAAATAATGATGTTCCGGAAGGAATGAAATAAGGCTCGCGCATGACTTTTTCCAGCGTGGTGGCCGTTATTTTACCTCCTTGCATCTGATTCAATACCTTCCGCACATGCACGATGCCGATGATATTATCCATTCGCTCACGGTAGACCGGTAAGCGGGTATGATGGCAAGTCAACAATTGCGAATGGATGACATCGTCATCCGCATTCAGGTCAATCGCTTCGATCCGGCTGCGTGGTACGATGACGTCGTCAACAGTGATGGTTTCGAGATCAAACAAGTTCAATAGCATGCTTTGATGCTTGTGCTGTATAAAATGCCCGCCTTCCAGCACCAGTGTTTTTAATTCTTCCGTGCTGATTTTTTGTTCGAGCTCACCCTTTTTGGGTTTTAGCCGGAATAGGATCAGCAGTCCGCTGACGAACAAGTTAACGAACCATACAACGGGATAGAAAATAATCAGTAAGGGCGTTAATACATAGCTTGCTGCGAGTGCAATCCGCTCAGGATAAGCGGCGGCAATGACTTTCGGGGTGATTTCACTGAATACCAGAATGGCGAAGGTCACCGCAATTGTTCCCATCAACAGGGCAAAATCGTCATGCTCGAAAAGAGTGGCGACAATAATGGCAACCAAGGTTGCTGATGCTGTGTTCAATAAATTGTTGCCGAGTAGGATGACGCCCAATAACCGGTCGGTATTGTCGAGCAGTTTTATGGTCAGGCGGGCGCCGCGATGACCTTGCTTGGCAAGATGCCGCAACCGATAGCGGTTGATCGCCATCATGCTGGTTTCGGATAGGGAGAAAAAGCCAGATAAAACAAGTAGGAACACCAATGCGATCAGCATGATGTAGAGCGGCATATCTTCCAAGAGTCACCTGTAACGAGTAATGGTAAAAGCATTATATAAACAATCATATATTCTGAGTCCAAGTAAATTTTTGTCAACAGAAAGAGCTGCCGGACTGAGGAGCGTCCATTATTCTATGCGTGAAAATGGATTTCTAGATTAATAAAAACTATATTATGTGATTGGTTTGTAACAATTTATTTGAATTTTTCTGAGAATCATCCGGAAATAACAAAAATGATGTAACTGAAAATTGTTTTGCTTTTTGTAAACCTAATAATGTGAGTAGCGTTAATAGCATCTCTTCTTTCTGATTCGAATTCTATGTCTGACTCCTTAAATTTAGAGTGCAATAGTGTGAAAGATCTTAAATTTATTGAAATAAAGCACTTAAATGGTCCTAACCTATGGACTTATTATCCCGCTCTTGAGGCCACAGTGGATATTGGTGAGCTTGAAGATTTTCCTTCCGATAAGATTTCAGGTTTTTATGAACGGTTATCGGCATGGTTGCCGTCGCTGATCGAGCACCGTTGCAGTTATGAAGAGCGTGGCGGTTTTTTGCGCCGCGTTCAGGAAGGTACTTGGCCGTGCCATATTCTTGAACATGTCACGTTGGAGCTCCAGAATCTGGCGGGTATGCGTGGCGGTTTCGGCCGGGCGCGTGAAACTTCGGTGCGTGGTGTTTACAAAGTGGCATTAAGTGCATGGCATGCGGAAATCACCACAGCGGCTTTGCATTCTGCGCGTGAATTGGTGCTTGCCGCAATGAATTTTCAGCAGTCCGATGACCCATCTTTTGATGTCGATGGCGCTATCCGGCATCTGCGCGATTTAGTCGACTCGCTTTGGCTTGGACCTTCCACAGCTTGTATTGTGGATGCCGCTATTGCGCGCAATATTCCGGCTACCCGTCTGATTGCAAAAGGGAATCTTGTGCAGTTGGGCTACGGTGCGCGTTGCCGTCACATTTGGACTGCTGAGACCGATCGTACTCCGGCCGTTGCCGAAAGCATTTCACGCGATAAGGACTTGACAAAATCATTGCTGCAATCTTGCGGTATTCCTGTTCCGGAAGGGTGTATTGTCGAAAGTGCCGAAGCCGCATGGGAAGCGGCGAATGATCTCGGCATGCCGGTTGTTGTCAAGCCATACGATGGTAATCATGGCCGTGGCGTTTTTATTGAGCTGAGCCAGCGCGAAGAAATCGAGTCGGCTTATCATGTGGCATTAAAAGAAGGCAGCGGTGTATTGGTGGAACGTTATATTCCAGGTACTGAACATCGCCTGCTGGTTGTCGGCGACCGTCTTATAGCCGCCACACGGGGTGATTCGGTATCCGTTAATGGAGACGGCGTTTCAACTATTGCCGAGTTGATCGAATTGCAAATTAATTCCGATCCCCGGCGTGGGCCGACGGAAGATCATCCGCTCAATCTGATCCGTTTGGATAGCGCAGCGCAAATAGAAATTGCGCGCCAAGGCTATCATCGCGATTCCATCGTGCCGGCCGGTATCAAAGTTTTGATTCAGCGTAATGGAAATCATGCATTCGATGTGACGGATCAAGTTCATCCGGGTACCGCATCTATTGCATCACTTGCGGCGCGTGTCATCGGTTTGGATATTGCCGGTATTGATCTGGTTACCAGCGATATTTCACGTCCACTAAATGAACAAGGCGGCGCTATTGTTGAAGTGAACGCGGGCCCGAGTTTGTTAATGCATATCAAGCCGGCAATTGGTACACCACGGCCTGTTGGAAAAGCAATCGTAGATCACTTATTCCCAAATCAAGAGAATGGCCGCATCCCTATTGTCGGAATTTCCGGAAGCTATGGTAAAACGTCGGTTGCTTACCTTGTTGCCCGATTGCTGATTCTCTCCGGTAGACAAACGGGTTTGGCATGCAGCGACGGACTCTATCTGGATTACAGGAAAATTGACAAAAACAATAGCGCTAATTGGGCGGCGGCAAATCGCACGTTGATGAATCCGACCGTTGAGGCTGCTGTTTTTGAAAATGGTTTTGAGACGCTATTAAATGAAGGGTTGGCCTATGATAGCTGTCAGGTCGGCGTCATTACAAATGCTGACCCCGCTTATCATTTCGGACGGCATGGAATTGAAACCCGGAAGCAGGTTTATACTGTGTTGCGCACGCAGGCCGATGTTGTAACGCCTACTGCTGCAGCCGTTGACGATGTGGAAAAAGGCGTGAAGCTGCCGATCGGCGCCGCCGTGCTTAATGCAAAAGATGAAATGCTGGTTGAGATATCCGAATTGTGTCATGGCGAAGTCATCTTCTTCAGTAGCGAGCCGGATTTACCGGTGATCATCCAACATCGTGCGAATGGAACCGGTCCTACGCAAGGAAAACGGGCTGTGATAGTGCGGAATGACAAGATTGTACTTGTTTCCGGTTCAAGTGAGGCATTACTGATCGATGTAGGTGCACTATCTTCGGAAGGCGGAGCGAAAAGCACACAAGCTATAGAAAATATATTGGCAGCAGTGGCAGCTGCTTGGGCATTAGGTATTGAACCTGATCTTATACGTGTTGGCATTGAAACATTCGGTTTTAGTCAAGAAAAATTCAAATCTGAAAATCAGAATCTTCCCACCGGATTACAAACTCAAGGGATTAAGTTATGAAAGTATTACGCATGCGCGCTTTGCGCGGACCTAATTTATGGAGTCAGCATACCTCTATTGAAGCAACTATCTTCTGTAGTGGATCCGAAAACAATATTGATACTATTGCCGGTTTTGAAGCGCGCTTACGTGAGCGTTTTCCTGAGATTTCTTTACTTCAGACCGCCGGTCATCATGAAGCTGTCACGATAGCTCATGTACTTGAATTTGCCACACTAGGGCTGCAAGTACAAGCAGGTTGCCCGGTAACATTCAGCCGAACCGTACATACTCCGGAAGCAGACACCTATCGCGTCATCGTGGGGTATAGTGAAGAGAAAGTGGGTTTGCTGGCTTTCGAACTGGCGCAGGTTTTATGTGCCTCGGCTATCGAGGATACTGCTTTTGATTTAACAGACGCTCTGCATCGCTTGCGAGAACTCAATGAAGATATCCGCCTGGGGCCGAGCACGGGTTCTATTGTCCAGGCAGCAGTTGCGCGCGATATTCCATTCCGCCGCTTAACGGAAGGCAGTCTGGTGCAATTTGGCTGGGGTAGTAAACAACGCCGTATTCAAGCTTCCGAAAGTGATAGGACCAGCGCTGTCGCTGAATCAATTGTACAGGACAAAGAATTAACGAAAACTCTGTTGCATGCGGCTGGCATACCGGTACCGCTAGGCCGGGAGGTAACGGATGCGGACGATGCGTGGGCGGCAGCTTGCGAGATAGGTGCTCCTGTCGTGATAAAACCGCAAGACAGTAATCAGGGTAAAGGTGTGACGGTTAATCTTGTCACCGCCGAACAGGTAAAAGCGGCTTTTATGATCGCAGCTGAAATCAGCGATAATGTTTTGGTAGAGCGCTATATTCCCGGGCATGATTACCGCCTGCTGGTTGTCGGTAATAAGCTGGTTGCCGCTGCACGGCGCGACCCTCCGCAAGTTACCGGCGATGGCGTGCATAGCATTTTTGAGTTAGTGGAGCAAATCAATCGTGATCCGATGCGTGGCGAAGGACATGTTTCTTCGTTAACAAAAATCCATCTGGATGAGATTTCTCTGGCGCACTTAGCGGCGCAGGGATTGACGGCCGAATCCGTACCCGTGAAAGGAATGCGCGTCGTATTACGTAAAAATGCCAATTTATCAACGGGAGGCACGGCGACGGATGTAACCGACGATGTCCATCCTGAGTTGGCGGCGCGTGCGATTGCTGCTGCAAAAGTGGTAGGGCTGGATATCTGCGGTATCGATGTGGTATGCGATAATGTTATGAATTCATTGGAAGATCAGGGTGGTGGTGTTATAGAAGTTAATGCGGCGCCTGGTTTACGCATGCATTTGCAACCTTCGTATGGTAAAGGGCGTGCTGTGGGGGAAGCCATTATTGATTACATGTTCCCTTATGGCGAAGATGCGCGTATTCCAGTGATTGCTGTTACTGGCACCAACGGTAAAACAACGACAACACGCCTGATTGCTAACGTTTTGCAAAAGGACCGTAAGCGTGTTGGCGTCACTTGTACAGATGGTGTTTATATTGACGGGCAGTGCATTGATACCGGCGATTGCAGTGGTCCGAAGAGTGCGAGAAATGTGTTGTTTCATCCGGATGTCGATGCCGCTGTTTTAGAAACGGCGCGCGGGGGGTTGCTACGCGAAGGTTTGGGATTCGATCGTTGCCAAGTAGCCGTCGTGACCAATATCGGTATGGGCGATCATCTAGGTATGGCCTATATCAATACAGCTGAAGAGTTAGCGGTGGTGAAGCGGGTTGTTGTGCAAAATGTGATGCCGGGTACTGGTTTTGCAGTACTCAATGCGGCCGATCCGCTCGTTGCCAGTATGGCCGATCATTGCCCCGGTTCGGTTATATTCTTTGCGCACGACAAACATCATCCTGTGCTGGCCATGCACCGTGCGCAGCATAAGCGTGTCATTTATGTGGAAAGTGGTTGTATCGTCGTTGCAGGTGAGGTTGGCGAATACCGCATGCCACTCAGCGAGATCCCCTTGACCAAAAACGGCAGCATCAATTTTCAAATAGAAAATGTGATGGCCGCCATTGGTGCCGGCTGGGCACTGGGGCTGGAATGGAAGGTTATTCATGCCGGCGTAGCCGGTTTTGTAAGCGATACACAGACGGCACCGGGGCGTTTTAATCTGTTCAATTATCGCAACGCTACTCTGATTGCAGATTACGGTCACAATCCCGATGCGATTCAGGCACTGGTAAGTGCTATTGATAATATTCCATCAAAGAAACGCTCGGTGGTTATTAGTGCAGCGGGCGATCGGCGTGATGAGGATATTCGCCAGCAGACAAGAATCCTGGGTGATGCGTTTGACGAAGTGGTGCTGTATCAAGATCAATGCCAGCGTGGACGTGCCGATGGAGAGGTATTGACTTTATTGCGCGAAGGTTTGGGTAATGCCAAACGTACGCAAAAGATAAGTGAAATAGTCGGAGAATCTATCGCAATTGATGCAGCGCTATCCAATTTGCAGGATGGTGAATTGTGCCTTATTTTGGTTGATCAGGTTGAGAAGTCACTTGGGCAGATCAATAACCGTATCGCATTAGGGTAATTCGCATCCGGCTAATCAAGTTTAATATGAGTGCTACTGAATTTAATGTCAGTGTTTAAATGGTAGCGCTCATAGTGCTGTCCTTCGATTACACAGTTCTTGTGAAAGTCCACAGGTATTTCCTGCATCACAGAATCCGGTTTGTATGATCATTACAATCTCTTGTAATGCTATAGATTACAGAAAGTAAGTTCAAATTTAACGTCACCTTCATAAACCTTATTTTTTTGACCGGCGTGCATCGGGATAAAACGGATATTGAGCGCGTATTTGTTGGCACTGATCTCTGGAATACAGGGTAATTGATCGCTTAAGTTAAGTCTCAACATATGCGCCGTATATTCCGATCCCGTCTGTTGGAAAACGCCCTGATTTGCGACAACCTGCAGGGTTCTGCCGCTTTTCCTCAATAAGTACAGCACAATACCAAAAGCATTGCGGATGGGTTGAAATGGCGTTAGCCATTCGTCGAAGTCTTTGTGGCGATGAGCGGGATCCAGATTCAACCAATAGTGATACGATGGCAAATCGAACACACAACAACCGCCCGGTATCGCGATGCGTTGTTTGATCGCCATTAACCATTCATTCTCACGTAAGTGCTCGCCGACTTTTCCTGGAAAATCCAGCATTTCCCGGAAGGTAATTTTTATGTCGTTGAGCACACTATCAAGCACTGTTTCCGATACATCCGGATTTTTCCGCAGCATCTCAAGGATTTGCTTTTGTCGCTCAAGCTCTTGCAGTAAATCTGATTTAATATCCGCGCGACTGGTAATTTCAAGAACTTCAAATAACGCAACGAGGGAAGCATGATGTTCAGTGGCAGTATCTTTTGTAGAAAAGAAATCAATTTTATTGAATAAATCCTCGAGTCGAAGAAGGGTGCGGATACGCTCATTTAGCGGGTGTTCGTAACAAATCACAATAGCTGTACATCCACAGGAGAAATTAGAGATATTAGAATTCTGCCATCTAGATTATTTCACAAAAGATTTAATTTTCCCAAACAATTTCTTCCTGCTAATTTACGGTCTGGTTTCCGTCCTTGGAAAATACCAGATACCGGTGATGTAACTGGATGACTTGCACTTTCAGAAAATCAATATCCCGATTATTAATAATCACGTCATCAGCTTTTTGTAAGCGATCTTTGCGTGAAATCTGCTGTGCCATTATGGCTTTTACCTCTTGCTCTGATAATTGACTGCGCGCCATGGTACGTGAAATTTGGGTCTGTTCCTCACAATCAATGACCAGAATGCGTTGAACGATAGGATCGTAATCGTTTGTTTCAAGCAATAATGGAACCGCGATTATGGTATAGGGAGAACGGCTTTGTTCGATTTGCGCTATGGCTTCTTGCAGTATTAACGGATGGAGAATTTCTTCCAGTTTATGTCGCGCACAGCTATCCGAGAAAACCAGATTGCGCATTTTTTCTCTGTCCAGAGAGCCGTCCGTTGTTAGAAAAGCATTCCCGAATGAATCTTTGATCGAATTGATAGCTTGACCGTGCGGCTGGGTTAATTGCCGGGCAATGACATCGGTATCCACAACATCAATGCCTAATTCCGAAAACAACCGGCTAGCACACGATTTGCCGCAGCCGATTCCGCCGGTAAGACCAACAATGAAAGTCATGGATTAAAATAAACCAAGATAAGTATCAGCCAGTTGTTTTCCCCAGAAGAGGGCGATAAGCGCACCGCCCACCAGATAAGGGCCGAATGGAATGGGAATATTCCTGTTCAATTTGGCAGTAAGAATCAAACCGATACCGACAAGTGCGCCTACCAGAGATGAGAAAAGGATAACGATAGGGAGCATGCTCCAGCCCAACCATGCCCCAATGGCGGCTAACAGTTTAAAATCGCCATATCCCATGCCTTCCTTGCCGGTTGTGAGTTTAAAGCACCAGTAAATTGACCACAAGGACAGATAACCTGCAACCGCGCCGATTACTGCGGATTGGATATCGGTGAAACCATGATTGGTATTGACCAGCAGACCGATCCAGAGTAACGGCAGCGTTATATCATCCGGCAATAATTGCGTATTCAGATCAATGACAGCTAAAGCAATGAGCGCCCACACAAGGATTAATGCTGCAATCGCCACAAAACCGTAACCATAATGCCAGGCGACAAAACCGCTCATCAGCGCTGTGATGACTTCTACGATAGGATAACGCGGAGAAATGTGCGTATGGCAATGGGAGCATCGTCCTCGAAGCATGAGATAGCTAATGATTGGAATATTCTCCCATGCGGTTATTTTGTGCCCGCACTGGACACACGCTGAACGCGGTGTGAAAAGATTAAATGTTGGCGATACCTCGGTTTCTTTACCTTGAAGCTCCGCGCATTGTTGTAACCAACTCCTTTTCATCATTTCGGGGAGCCGGTAAATCACGACATTGAGGAAACTGCCGATCATTAAACCGAGTATGGTCGTACAGGATGCGAAGAGAGCGGGTGAATCTTGCAGTATGGATAGGAATGACATGATTCTTGAGGAAAGTATGTTTAACTAACAACCATACCCATTTTGAAGATAGGTAAGTACATTGCAATGACCATACCGCCGATGAGCGTGCCCAGTACGACCATGATGATCGGCTCCATCAGACTTGAAAGCGCGGCTACCGCATCATCCACTTCCGCTTCATAAAAGTCGGCAATTTTACTGAGCATGGAATCAAGCGATCCGGCTTCCTCACCGATGGCAACCATTTGGATCACCATATTCGGAAAAACATTGGCACCGGCCATGGAAGACGTCAAGCTATTACCGGTACTGACTTCAAGTTGTATATTCTTGGTAGCTTCGTAATAAATAAAATTTCCGGCAGCCCCGGCGACGGAATCCAACGCCTCCACCAGAGGAACGCCTGCCGCGAACATCGTCGAAAGTGTGCGGGACCAGCGTGCAATGGTGGCTTTGCGGATAACTTCACCGAAAATCGGCAGCTTAAGCGCAAAGCGGTCCATGACACGCTGCATGGGAACCGAGCGTTTCCAGGTATACAAAAAAGCATAGATTCCACCGCCCAGAACACCCAGAATCGCCCACCAGTAAGCCACAAAAAAATCCGATAACTTCATGACCAGAAGCGTCGGAGCAGGCAATTCGGCACCGAATCCTTCAAATAGATCTTTAAAAGCCGGGACAACGAAAATCATAATTACCGCGGTAATGATGAATGCCACCACAATAATCGAAATGGGATAGAACAGCGCGGACTTGATTTTTCCTTTAATAGCTTGGATCTTTTCTTTGTAAGTAGCCAAGCGATCCAAAATGCTGTCCAGGATACCGGCCGCTTCCCCGGCACCAACAAGGTTGCAATAAAGCGAATCAAAATAAAGCGGATACTTGCGAAATGCATCTGTCAGATTGCTGCCTGTTTCCACGTCGGTTTTGATGTCCATCAATAATTTACTCAAAGCGCGATTGTTGTGTCCCCTTCCAACGATATCAAAAGCTTGTAATAACGGCACACCGGATTTCATCATGGTCGCGAGTTGGCGGGTAAACAAGGTCACATCTTTGTCGGTTATTTTGCCACCGGATTCGGTTTTCTTAATTTTTGTGACTTTGATGCCCTGGCGGCGTAATGCGGAAGTTACAACAACTGTCCCGGCAGCACGCATTTCACCCTTCAGTTGTTTGCCGGTTTTATCCTTTCCTTCCCATGAGTAATTGATTTCTTTTATTTTCTTTTCAGCATGCGCTGTAACAGTTGCCATAGCTAACTCCTAAGAACAAGGGTACCCGTGAAAATTTATACGCTAGAAATACTGCAGAGGCTTAAATTCCGCCGCGATTCTTGGCTACAAAACCCAAGTGATTGTTTAAGATTGTGCGCAATAAACGGCACAGTTTTGTATATTCTTAGTGTTAATTGGAGAAATTAAAATAGTGCGGCGCACAATCGCACGACTTTACGGATTGTCGGCTTGAGCTGCTGCAACGCCTTCATGTACTGTCGGGTATAATAATTTGACGCGTAATTCTTTTTTCATTCGCAGGTTTCTGAGTTGCCTGGATTCTTTCATGAAAGACAACATACCCGGAGATATTTGTTCGTAAGCTTGACTGCGGGAAATGCGGGGAGGATGCGGCAAGCCGAAATGATCAGCGACCAAGTCGAAATATTCTCCCATTTTGAGGTGAGAGTCATCACAAGTATGATAAATCCTGTTTGGTTTTGCGTGGTGTATGGCGGCAAAAATGATGCGTGCAAGATCATCGGCATGAATATGATTGGTATAACTGTCTTCGCTGTTCAATAGGGCCGGATGACCTTCACGTAAGCGCTTGAGCGGTAGTCTGTCCGCAGCATAAATTCCGGGTACTCGCAAAATAGCAGTGGGAACATGATTTCGTTTGCCCCAGCTTCGTATCTGTTTTTCAGCATCTATGCGCCGGATTGCCCGGTCATTTTCAGGATTGACAGGATGACTTTCATCAATGGATGCGCCATGACAATTACCATAAACTCCGCTGGTACTGATATAGACAAATCGTTGTGGTAGAATCAGCGCTCGATTTTTAGTCCGTTTGGTGAGCGCGGACAGTAGATGCGCGGTTCGATTATCGTGTAATCCGTGGTTGGGCGGAGGAGCCAGGTGCAGTATCAATTGCGCGATTCCAGCGAGCTTCTCAAGGCTCTTCGGAGAATCTAAATTTCCGTAAATTGGAATGACTCCATGTGATCGCAAATGATCGGAGCTATCTAAATTACGATGCAGGCCGAGAATCCGGTAGTGTGCCTGCAATAGTGGCGCTGTTCTTAGCGCAACATCACCGCAGCCGATAATTAATACTGTTTTCTTCATGTAAGATAAGTTATTTACTTTTAATTATTATATTTTCTATTTGCTTGCTACCCGATGTCGCATCAAATCATCATTCAGCCCAGCGGACATGCTTTCCGGGCAGAACCTGGAGAAACAATTCTTGAGGCAGCTTTACGCGAAGGATACTCATTGCCCTACGGTTGCCGCAATGGTTCCTGCGGTATTTGCAAAGGAAAAATCATCCAGGGGGAAGTCGCTTATGGCAGTTATAGTGAAGAAACCTTGACTGAGGAAGAAAAACGAGCCGGTTATGCATTGTTTTGTTGTGCTTCTCCTCTGACTGATGTCGTGATCGAATGTCATGAAATTGGCGCAACCAAGGATATTGAAATTAAAACCCTACCCTGCCGTGTGCAAAGCCTCGAGCTTGTCGCTCCGGATGTCATGATTATTTCTCTCAAGCTTCCCGCCAATCAGCGATTGCAGTTCTTGGCGGGACAGTATATCGATATTTTGCTCAAAGATGGTAAACGCCGGAGTTTCTCCTTGGCAAACGCGCCTCATGATGATGATTTGCTGCAACTGCATGTGCGGAATTATCCGGGCGGAGCATTCACGGAGCATGTGTTCGCGCAGATGAAGGTCAAGGATATGTTGCGTTTTACCGGGCCACTGGGTTCATTCTTTTTACGCGATGCACCGGATGATACTGCTGTCATCTTCCTGGCAAGCGGAACAGGATTCGCACCCATCAAAAGTATTCTCGAGCATATTTTTTATCAAGCGAACATCCGGAACGAGAAAAGGAAAATAGCGCTTTATTGGGGGGCTCGTACTAAAGCTGATTTATATCTGATGGATTTGGCGGAAAGCTGGCAACAGCTGCATGACAATTTCACTTTTATACCCGTGCTTTCGGAACCGTTAGCATCCGACAACTGGCAAGGGAGGATGGGGTTGGTGCATGAAGCCGTTATGCAAGATCATCAAAGTCTCGAAAAATATCAAGTCTATGCGTGCGGTGTTCCGGCGATGGTAAAAGCCGCTTATCACGACTTTACCAGTTATCGCCATTTGCCCAAGGATGCTTTTTTCTCCGATGTATTTACACCTTCTGCCAGTAATCCTTCACCCCTCACCCAGAAATCTTAGCTATCTCAATTGAGAAGCTGTTTCAGTGTCAATTGCAACCCTTTATTGTAGTGATCCATTGCTAATTCATGTTTGCCTAATTTCTCATGTAATTGCGCTAATGCAAAATGCGCTTTATATCCAGGCTGAACCGATAAGCTCGCCTCTAAGTAATTTTGCGCTTTGCCCCAAAGCTCACAATATGTGCAAAGTTTACCCAAGGTCAATAACAATAACGCGTTATTCGGTTGTGCTCTGAGCCAAACCTCAGCGCATTCGATTTGTCTGCTGACGTGATAATCCAGACATTCCGAATAAAGTTCGATTAATTCGTTATCCCATGTCATGGGTACGGCCGACTCGATAATCTTGTTGGCCATATTACAGTTACCCAAGGAGATATAAGCGCGTGCAGCGGCAGCGGAAATCTTGCTATCCATTTTGTCCAGCGGTGGTATGTGTTGCCAATACTGGTTCAAGGATTGCAAATCAGTGGCTTTGCTTCTGATATTTTTTATTTGCGCATCGTGTCTTAGTTTTTTGATCAGCGCTTTATTGACCGATTGGCGTTTCGACAATATGTTGATCAATTCAAGAACCGCATCCCAATTACCTGCTTGCTGCTGCGCTTCCAACTCTAATTGCAGCACGGCGATTGATTGCAGGCCACCTTCTGAATACAACGAATGCAATATTTTGAGCGCTTCTTCATGATTCTCATTTTTCAATAAGAACTCGGTTTTTGCGGCCAAGCACAGCGATTTTTCATCCGGTGCTTCAGCAAGCGCGGTATTGATATATTGATCGCGCGCCGCAACTTCATCGAGCATTTGCGCCGAACGCGCTGCAATGACGGCGCTGATTGCTTTGGCTGTCGATGAATCAGCTAACTTAAGCGCAACCGCCGTATTCTTTTGTGATTTGACATAGTCGCCTTCAAGGTACGCTTTCAATCCGGATAAGAGCATTTCATCCGTCTTTTTATGACGATGCCGTTCACTGAAACCAAAAATGCCGAAGATAAACCGGACCAGAATATAGAAAATGAAAAAGGCTACGGCTGTGCCAATGATGAATTGATCTAAGGGTAACTCCAATTGGTAGGGCGGCATCTCTATCAGAGCGCGCCCCGTTGTGTTTTTAGCAGCCAGTGTGACAGCTACCGCAGCAGCGAATAGTGCCAATAGCCAAAGTATCAGTTTCATATATTCTCCTTCATTGCAGTAGAGACGGTCATTGTTAATATTGAACCGCAGATTGTAAATTACATGAACATCCGGTTGGTTGTATTATTCTCCGGTTGACTGAAAGTATGTTTGCAAGCCTTTCAGCAAGCCTTCATCACCTGTAAAAGGCGCTTTTATAATTTTCTCCAGTTCTAATTCTTTAGCGGTTTGGACAATTCGTTCGTGAACTGTAAAAACCGGGGTTAATTTCAGCAATTGTTGGCCATGCATGCCTATTATGTCAAATAAATTATGCAGTCCTTCGCTGCTGGTGATGATCACTGCGTGTATATTGCCGTGTGACCAATCGGCCAGTAGCGGTACCGTGTCCAGATCGGGTTTGCGGCGCTGATAGCATTCGGCATATTCGACGTGTGCGCCGCGTCGCCTGAGTGTGTCGCCCAGTAATGGCCTGCCGCCATTGCCGCGGAAGATCACGACCCGTTGATCGGTCATGTGTTGCAACGCTGCTTGCTCGAGTAACGCTTCACTATCGGAATTACCATCCGGAATAAGCACATTATCGATGCCGTATTGCTTTAAGGTATTCGCGCTACCTTTACCGACGGTGGCAATCTTCAGATGTGCAGGCCATGCACGCTGCTGGATGATCAACGGCATGCTTTTGTTGACGGCGTTCGGGCTGACAAAAATCGCCCAGTCGAATTCGTCCAGGCGATTGATGATATTGTTTAATGGCGCTAAGTCGGGAACATCCGCAATTTCCAGCACAGGAAGCAAAATCGGATTGCCGCCCAGAGCGCGGATTTGTTCCGCGAGAAATGCGGATTGATGCGCCGGACGGGTAACCAGTACGTTAAGGCCGGCGAGTTGTGTGCTGGCAGGCAATGTTATTTCCAGCCTTCTGCCGGGACCAAGGTCGCCAGGATTTCGCCGGCTCCTTTATTGATCAGTTTTTGCGCCAGCTGTTGACCCATCGTAATGCCGGTTTCCGGTTTGCCAGTCAAGGCGTCACTTACGATACGGCTGCCATCGGGCTGCGCCACGAATCCGCGCAGTTGCAGCGTGCCGTTGCTGATTTCAGCGAATGCGCCCAGCGGCACCTGGCAGCTGCCGCCCAATACGCGGCTCATGGCACGCTCGGCTTCGACGCAATAGGCGGTTTCCGGGTGGTGCAGTGGTTGCATCAATTCAACCAAGTCGGTGCGATCAGCACGGCATTCGATTCCCAGAGCACCTTGCCCCACTGCCGGCAAGCTTTGTTCGGGATTCAGCAACGCAGTGATGCGGTCGGATAATCCGAGTCGTTTCAAACCGGCGGCAGCCAGAATGATCGCCGCATATTGCCCTTCATCGAGCTTGCGCAGGCGGGTCTGCACATTGCCGCGCAACGGTTGCACCGTGAGATGCGGGAATTGCGCGCGCAGTTGACTTTCGCGCCGCAAACTTGAAGTACCGACGACACTGCCTGCAGGCAATGCATCAAGGTTGCCATAGCGGTTGGAAACGAAAGCATCGCGTGGATCTTCCCGTTCCGTTATGGCGGCCAGCTTGAATCCTTCCGGCACATTCATCGGCATGTCTTTCATTGAATGCACGGCAATGTCAGCCCGTCCGTCTTCCAATGCTTGCTCGAGCTCCTTAATGAATAATCCTTTTCCGCCAATTTTTGCTAAAGACTGATCCAAAATTTGATCACCGCGTGTCGTCATGCCGAGTATGCTGATTTCAGTTTGCGGGTATAATTCGCGCAAGCATTTCTGGATGAACTGCGCTTGCCACATCGCGAGTAAACTTTCCCGGGATGCGATGACGATTTTCTGTGGAGATAAAAGTGAGTTGGGCATTAATAGTATAAAATGAAAAAATTACAAAAAATTTTGAATAGTGATCATTTTAACATGGCCGGCAGTGACTTGGCTTGTTGCCGGCACATGCCGGGTTCATTTTTAATCGTGGGTACGTTAATGCGATGAGCGCGGCTGATTCAGGGAATAATAATATCAATAGTAAATTAGTCAGTGATAAGGACTTGCCGTTACGCGAGGATATTCGTTTTCTTGGCCGTTTGCTGGGCGATACGTTACGCGAACAAGATGGTGATGGCGCTTTCGAGCTGGTGGAGAATATACGTCAAACCGCGATTCGTTTTCATCGCGATCAGGACCTCAAGGCGCGCGAAGAGTTAGATGCGATACTCAACCGCTTGAGCGATAAAGATTCATTGTCTGTTGTCCGCGGGTTCAGTTATTTTTCATTGCTGTCCAATATCGCGGAAGATGTGCATCACAACCGGCGGCGGCGTGCGCATTTGCGCGCCGGGTCCTCACCGCAGGAAGGCAGTGTGACGCTGGCGCTGGAACGTGTGCTGGCGAATGGAAATGAACGTAACGTTCTGGCCGGGTTTTTTAACAAAGCCCTGGTTTCGCCGGTGCTCACGGCGCATCCGACGGAAGTTCAGCGCCGCAGTATATTGGATTGCCAGTTGGCGATCGAGCGTCTGCTGAAAGAACGTGCGCTAACCGAACTGACGCCGAACGAATTACGCCACAATGAAGAAGGGCTGCGAGCCACCATCCAAATTTTATGGCAAACGCGTATGCTGCGGCCAAGCCGCCTGTCAGTCTATGATGAAATTGAAAATGGGTTGGCTTATTACAGCTATACGTTTTTAAACGAAATTCCCTATATTTACGCAAAGATTGAAGATTTGCTCGAACGTCGCCTGGCGCATGATATTCCGCCGGTGACTTCGTTTTTGCGTATCGGCAGCTGGATCGGCGGCGATCGCGACGGCAATCCGTTCGTCACGCACGATGTCATGCTACGTGCGGTGGAGCGTCAATCGTCGGTAGCATTGGATTTTTATATCGACGCCGTGCAAAAAATCGGCCGCTCGATGAGTCTGACCGAACAAATCGTGCATGTCAGCGATGAAGTTAAGCAATTGACCGCTACCGCACCGGATATTCCTAACCGGTCCGATGAACCGTACCGGCGGATTTTTCTCAGTATTGCCGCGCGCCTGGTTGCAACCGCGCATCAATTGGGTCATCAGGTGACGCAATACACACCGGCCGAACCCAGGGCGCCTTATTCCAGTAGCACCGAATTTTTGCACGATCTCAATGCCATCATTGATTCCCTGAAGCAACACAAATCTTCCTGGATAGCACGCGGTGCAGTACGCAATCTGCGCCGTGCCGTGGATGTATTCGGTTTTCATTTGGCTCCGCTGGATATGCGCCAGCACAGCAAAATCCATGAACAGGTCGTCAGCGAATTATTCGAACACAGCATGAAGCGCAAGGACTATTCGCAATTGAGCGAAAAGGAGCGCATCGACTGGCTGCTTGCGGAAATCAGCCAAGAGCGTTCGGTGCTGGCTTCATTTGATGATTTTTCCGAGCTGGCGCAATCCGAGCTGCGGATTTTGCAATGTGCAGCCGAAATTCATCGTCGCTTCGGCCGTGCAGCGATGACGAATTACATCATATCGATGACGACCGGTGTCATTAATGTGCTGGAAGTGGCCTTGCTGTTACAGCAATCCGGCTTGCTGCAAGCGGGAGAAAATCCGCAATTGCAGCTTAATATCATCCCGTTATTTGAAACCATCTCCGATCTGCGCAGTTGCAGCGCCATCATGGATCAGTTATTTTCCTTGCCATACTATCGCAAGCTGCTGAATTCGCGCGGCAATGTGCAGGAAGTGATGCTCGGTTATTCGGATAGCAACAAGGACGGCGGTTTTATCACGTCGAATTGGGAAATTTATAAAGCCGAGATCGAACTCACCAAGGTTTTTGCTAAGCACAAAGTGGAATTACGCTTGTTTCACGGCCGCGGCGGTACCGTGGGGCGCGGCGGCGGACCCAGCTATCAGAGTATTCTGGCACAACCGCCGGGCAGTGTGAATGGTCAAATCCGCGTCACCGAGCAAGGCGAGGTGATCAGCAGTAAATATGCTGAGCCTGAAATTGGCCGCCGCAATCTTGAAACCCTGGTGGCAGCGACTATGGAGGCGACGTTGTTGAGTCACGACTCTCTCGGCGTGAATGCGGAGCGCTATTATCGGGCAATGGAGCAACTGGCCTCCGCTTCTTTTGCGGCTTATCGTGACTTGGTGTATGAAACCCCCGGATTTAAGAAATTCTTTCTGGAATCGACGCCGATCCGGGAAATGGCCGGATTACACATCGGCAGCAGACCCCCTTCGCGCAAGAATTCCGACGCGATTGAAGATTTACGTGCGATTCCTTGGGTGTTCAGCTGGAGTTTGAGCCGCATGATGCTTCCCGGCTGGTATGGTTTCGGTCATGCGGTGGAAGCCTTTGTCAATCATGAAGAGCAAAATGGACACGGGTTGGCGTTATTGCAGGAAATGTACCGGGAATGGCCCTTCATGCAGACATTGTTGTCGAATATGGACATGGTGCTGGCTAAGACCGATATGGGCATTGCCTCGCGTTACGCGGAACTGGTCGAAGATGTTGCGTTGCGGGAGCAGATTTTCGGGCGTATTCAAGAGGAGCGCGCAAGGAGTCAAAAATGGCTGTTCGCCGTGACCGGCCATACCGAATTACTGCAGGACAATCCGACGTTGGCGCGCAGCATCCGCAATAGAACGCCGTATATCGATCCGCTCAATCATTTGCAGGTGGAATTGCTGCGCCGTTACCGTTCCGGTGAAGATAGCGAGGAAGTCAAACGCTCCATTCATTTGACGATCAATGGAGTAACGGCCGGTTTGCGCAATAGCGGTTGATCTTGGCGCAGGCTTGTTTTTCCTTGGATATTTACTCTGAATGTGTTCGTTGTAGGAGGCTCAGGTGCAAATAAAGCAGTTCGTTTTTATCGTATTATTTGGTTTTTTTTCTCAATGGACCTGGGCTACATTGCCGATCCAAACTTGGCAAACCGCCTCCGGCACGCGCGTGTATTTTGTTGAAAATCATGACCTACCGATATTGGATGTCAGTGTTGAATTCGCCGCCGGTAGCGGCATGGATACTGCCGATAAGTCCGGTTGCGCCAGTCTGGTTCAACATATGCTCAATCTTGGCGCGGGCGGGTTGTCGGAAGATCAGATCGCCACGGCGCTGGCCGACGTCGGCGCGCAGCTGAAAAGCCATTTCGATCGCGACCGTGCCGGCATTGCCTTGCGTACGTTGAGCAGCGAGCGCGAGCGCAAGCAGGCGCTGGATATAGTGGTGCGTGTTATTCAGCAGCCGGAATTTCCGCACGATGTCGTGCTGCGGGAAAAAGCAAGAACCGTCGCCAGTATCAAGGAATCCAGCACTAAACCGGATTACATCGGCGAACGTGAATTGATGAAAATGCTGTACGGCCATCATCCCTACGGACTCAATGAAATGGGTGAAATCGAGACGCTGAACCGGCTGCAGCGGGAAGATCTGGTAGCATTTTATCGTGCTTATTATGTCGCCAAGAATGCGGTGATCGCTATCATGGGCGATGTCACCCGGTCTGAAGCGGCGGCGATTGCCGAGCAATTAACGGAAAAATTATCCGCCGGCGGAGCAAGCACGGAAATACCGCCGGTATCGATACCGCCGGCGGGAATAAAAAGAATTCCTCATCCGGCAACGCAAAGCCACATCCAAATGGCCTATCCGGGATTGCGGCGCAGCGATCCGGATTATTTTCCGCTGTTGGTCGGCAATCACATCCTCGGCGGGGGAGGATTTGTTTCACGCTTGATGGAAGCGATTCGCCAGGAACGCGGTTTGGCTTACAGCGTGTATAGTTTCTTTTCCCCTTATAAAGAGCAGGGGCCGTTTCAAATCGGCTTGCAAACCAAAAAGGAGCAATCGGAAGAAGCCTTGACCTTAACGAACAAAGTGCTTAAGGAATTTGTCGCGAATGGTCCGACTGAAGAAGAACTGAAGTCGGCAAAGCAAAATATCATCGGCGGTTTTCCACTGCGCATCGACAGCAATAGCAAAATATTGGGCTTTTTATCCATCATCGGTTTTTATCGTTTACCGCTAACTTATTTGACGGATTATTTGGCGGCGGTTGAAGTGGTTACCACCGAGCAGATCCGGGATGCATTCCAACGGCGGATCCAGCCTGACGGCATGGTGACGGTGATCGTGGGAGCACTTGAATAGCATTCGCGCGGATGACGTCAATGCGGGGAAAAGTTCGCATCATTGGCGGCCAGTGGCGCAGCAGGCTATTGGCTTTCCCGGAGCATCCCGACTTAAGACCGACGTCTGATAGAATACGCGAGACGTTATTTAACTGGCTAGGGCAAGACTTGAGCGGGCTAAGCTGCCTCGATTTGTTTGCCGGCAGCGGTGCATTGGGCTTTGAAGCGGCATCGCGCGGCGCGGCAATGGTGGTGATGGTGGATGCGGATGCAAAAATCTATCGTGCATTGCGGGAAAATAAGGAAAAATTGCAGGCAGCACAAATTGAACTGGCAATGATGAATGCGATGAGTTTTTTGAATTCGGATACGCGGAAATTTGATGTTATTTTTCTCGATCCTCCTTACCGTCTGGCGTTGTTGCCGGCATTGTTGCCCTTATTGCCATGTCATCTTGAAACGGGCGGGGTGGTTTACGCTGAAGACAAAGGCAATTGGACTGCGGATGCGCACTGGCAGGTAAAGCGCGACACAAGAGCTGGCAGTGTGCATTACCGGCTTCTGGAGCTGGCGCAGCATGGATAAAGCGATTTATCCCGGTACTTTCGATCCGATAACCCGCGGGCATGAAGACCTTGTCCGGCGTGCGGCGCGTTTATTCGATCAAGTCGTGGTGGCGGTTGCGGTGAGCAGCAGTAAGAAGCCGTTTTTCACCTTGGAAGAACGCGTGGAAATGGCGCAGGAAGTCTTGTCGGATTGTGCGAATGTCAAAATCATGTCCTTTTCCGGTTTGCTGATGCATTTTCTGCAACAGCAGAATGCGCGCATCATTTTGCGTGGCTTGCGTGCCGCATCCGACTTTGAATATGAATTTCAGATGGCGGGAATGAATCGCGGATTGTATCCCGATGTCGAAACTTTGTTCATGACGCCGTCCGAACAATACATGTTCATTTCAGCCACCATGGTGCGTGAAATTGCGTTGCTCGGCGGTAACGCCGATACCTTCGTACATCCCCTGGTTGCGAAAAAGCTGCGCGAGAAAATAATTAAATAGTGCTACGAGAATTTAAATGGCGTTAATCATTACCGACGAATGTATCAATTGCGACGTTTGTGAACCTGAATGTCCTAACGGCGCGATTTCGCAGGGTGAAGAAATCTACCAGATCAACCCGGCGCTGTGCACCGAGTGCGTCGGGCACTACAATGAACCGCAATGCGTCGAAGTATGTCCGGTTGATTGCATCACGGTCAATCCCGATAAAATCGAAAGTAAAGAACAGCTGCTGGCAAAATATCAAATGCTTGTTTCCGTAAAATCAGAATAAAGAATCCGGTAGTACCAATGCCAATGACTCTTCTCGACGAAATCCAATAGTTTTTCCCGTCTAATCGTCAGCGTAATCCTGCTCGTTTTAGTTTAATCTTAGTGAGTACTTAACTCCCTAAGATCCCTTTTATTTTTCCTGAACAGAGACTTCGATGGATGACCCACGCACGATTGTGACGAATGTCCGCTCAATCTTTTCTTTACCCGATGTGGTCATTCGCGTGAATGATTTGATTGATTCCGGAGAGGCGACCAATTCCGAATTGGAGCAGGTAATTTCCAGTGATCCCGCACTCACGGCAAAGATATTGAAATTTGCCAATAGCGCTTATTTTGGTTTTTCCGGGAAAGTGGAAACCGTTTTAAAAGCAATTTCGATTATCGGACACAAAGAACTTCGTAATCTTGTGCTTGCATCATCGGTAACTTCCACATTCAAAGACATCCCGCCCGATCTGGTCGATATGGATATATTTTGGAATCACAGCATCACCTGCGGCGTTACTGCGCGCCTGCTGGCTTCCAGTGTCGAAAGCCGGGAGCGCTTTTTTATCGCCGGGCTGTTGCATGGCGTAGGCAGGCTAATCCTTTTCAGTCAATATCCCAAAGAATCCGCGAAAGTGCTGAGCTGCATGAATCAAGGCGAAGATGCGGCAACCCAGGCGGAGCTTAAAATATTCGGTTTTACTCATGCGCAATTGGGTGCTGAGCTGCTGCGGCAATGGAAACTGCCGTCCAATATTTGGAAGATGGTTGAATACCAATTGAATCCAATGCAGGAAAAAGAATGCCAATACGATGCGTGCACGCTCTGTGCGGCAGTCAATATCGCGAATTATGTACAGCCTTGTACCAATCAGCGCATCAAACAAAATGAAACGATATCCGAGCGCGCACTGCAGACCTGGAGTTTTCTCGGCTTATCAGCCGAGATTGTCGAATCGGTAATGACGGTGGCGAAGCTGCAAGTCATTGAAGTTTTTAATGCCATCCATTAATATCAAAACTCTGGCTGTGTACAAAAGTGGTTGATTGAAATAAGCGGAGAGTATTTCATCGCTGATCTGCTTTGTAATCGGCATGAGTTAACGTAAAAAACTATATGGCTACATCCTATGTGGAATCATTGATGGCAAATCAGGGAGCAAAATGACCTATTGCGAACCTTCTCAATCCAATCAATGAACAAAGGGTTAAAAACCGCATTACTGGCTTTGATCAGTCTGATCCTCGCTGCCGCGGCGGGCCTTTATATTTTCCGCAATCCCCTGCTGCAAGTGCTGATCGGTCAGCAATTGAGCAAGCAAGGCTTGCCGCTGCAATCCCTTACCGGACTGGACGTCTCGTTCAATGCTTTCCGCTTGAATGGTCTGGCAGCAGGCAACAACAAAGAGTTGCGGCTGGATCACCTGCTCGCCACGTGGCACTTGCCGGATCTGCTGGCGGGAAAACCGCTTTCGATTGAAGTCAGCGGTTTGCAAGTCGCGCTCGATTTGGATGCACGATTTCCTGTAAGTTCCCAACCCATGACGGCCTCATCCGGAAAAGGCATCAGTATTCCTTGGTTGCCCGACTTTTCACTGAAAGATTCGACCATTCACTTGCATTCCGCCGCCGGCAACGCCGACATTGCGCTATCCGGCGAGATCGCGCAGCGCCAGCCGGATGGTCAAGCAATTCGCCTGAGTGTGATTGCTTCCGGTGCGCTTGCGCAAAGCACAAGCTTACTGACTGCCACACTGGATAAACAGGGAAACCTGCAAGGCAAGATTGTGGTTTCCGATGGCGGGCTGGCGTTGCCCGCAGCGAAAATCACCCGCTTCTCGGGTGAAGCAGCCTTTGCATTCGCGGCATCGCAACTGCAACATATCCGGACTGAGCTCGCATTATCCGGCATTCACGTGCCTGGAAAAGCACCGGTGCAACCGGCATCCGGACAGGCCGATAAAAATCCAGCAACACCGTCAACATCGGGTGACGTGGCGATAGATCAAATCACCTTGAAGGGCGATATCCGCGCATCGGCGCAATCCGTGACCGGGTTACTGGATTTGGAACTCGCAGGCGGTCAATTGTCTGCGCAGCCTTTGAAAGTTCAACAACTGTCGGTTTCCCTACCGATACAGATCGCTTCCGAGCAGGATAATTGGCGCATCGGCTTACGCAATCCGGGGCAGATTACTTTGGGCAAGGTCGATTCCGGCGTTCCTGTTCATTTGCTGAATGCGCTTAAGCTTTCTGTTTCCCAAGCGAACCTGGACTTGGTAAAAAGCGCGCAGGGCTGGTCACTGGCACACGATATCGCCGTAACCCCCGGCAACCTGAGCTTGCGTGCTGATCGTGCGGAATCTTCCGCAATCGACGCGCAGATTCATCCAGGAAAAATCGCCTTGACCGGGAAATTCGATGCCGGTAAGAACTACCAAGGCCGATTCAATATTACCGATGCAGGTTTCGCATTGCCGCAATCCCAGTTGCAAATGAAAGATATCTCCGCCACTGTGCATCTGGACGATGCCGAGCTGGGCACTGCCGCGGATTTTGCCATTGGCCGGTTGCAACATTTGGCTTCCGAACCGCTATTTGCCGCGCTGTCGATTTCGGGCAGCGTCCGCAACGAAGCTGCCGATGGGGAACCGGCGGTATATGCCTTGAACATCGCAGGCGGAGTGCCGGATTTGCGCTATTTAAAAGTCAGCGGCCAGCACGCGCCCGATAGCGGCAATGGCATGCTCAAAGCGGAGATTGTTCCCTTCAGTTTCTCACCGCATGGTTTGCAACCTGGCGCTCTATCTCCCGCTCTTGCGCAACTCGAAGAGGTCAGCGGTCATGTCAGCGCCAGCACACAATTCAAATGGTCCAACAAGGGCATACAAAACAGCCAGGCTGCATTCGAGCTGCGCGATCTGTCATTCGTGCGCGAGAACGTCAAACTCACCAATCTGAATGTCGATCTCCACGTAACGGATTTGTTGTCTCTCAGTACGCCGCCGCGGCAGACGATTACTGTTCAGCGCATCGATGCTGGTGCTCCGCTGGAAAATCTGCTGGTTTCCTATCATATCGAAGGCACCGATCCGCCGCGCTTCGCCCTTGAGCAAGCGCAATTTTCCGCGCTGCAGGGCACGGTATCCGTGGTACCGACCATTATCGATCCGGCAATGGCGCGCTCCGACACGCTGATCCGCATCAGCAACATCGACCTGGAATCCTTTTTCAATCTGATCAAGGTTGACGGACTGACGGGCAGCGGTCATCTCGATGGCCAGATCCCGTTGACATTAAAAGAAAATCAAGTAACGATCACACGAGGTCATCTGGCGGCCCGGACGCCGGGCGTGTTGCGCTTCCAATCGGAAAAAGCTTCGCAGCTGCTGGCTTCATCCGGGAAAGAAATGAATTTATTGCTGCAAGCCGCGCAGGATTTTCACTATACCGAATTATCCATGGATCTCGACAAAGCCGTGACGCATGATCTGGTAGCCAAACTGTCGCTGTTAGGGAATAATCCAGCAGTGAAGGACGGGCGGGCATTCCGTTTGAATATCAAGCTTGAAACGGATATCGATAAAATCCTGCAAACGATCAACCGGGGTTATAACTTATCGCATGAAATCCTGCGTGGCACGTTAAAATTTAATTAAGCAGGCTTAGGGTTAAATGGAATATATGAAGAAACACAAAAATGCTTATTACCTGGATTCCAGCCCAAAGTGCAAAGCGGCGCAACAATCCATCTGAAAAGGGAATGCAATCATGCGTAAAATTGCTCAGACGATCGGTACAACGATAGTCAAAATAATTCTAATCATTTGCTGCCTGGTGCTTATTGCATGCGCACCGACAGTCAAAGTGGAATCACCCCAGGAACCGATTACGATCAATCTCAATATTAAGCTGGATGCGGATATCCGGGTGAAACTTGAAGAACAAGCCAAAAAAGATATCGCGGCCAACCCCAGCATTTTCTGATATCCAACGCGACAAGGAGAATACTATGCAGTGTATTGCAAACATGACCGCTAAAAAAACGTTGACAGGGATCAGCCGTGCCCTTTTGCTCGCTTTAACCCTTACTGCGATACCGTCTTGGGCGGATTCTCTCGAGAATCTGCGCGCATCCGGTGCCATCGGAGAAAGTTATAACGGCTATGTCGTCGCGCGAGAACCGGGTGCCCGAGGAGAAGCCGACGAGATCAATGCGAAGCGCAGAGCCATTTATCAGGAAAAGGCAACCGCCCAAGGCATCGATATCGAACAAGTCGGAAAAGTCTATGCCGCAGAGATCGTTCGCACCGTCCCGCCGGGAACTTGGATTCAAACCAACGGGCAGTGGAAAAAGAAATAGCGGAAAGTGTGCATTGAATTCCGCTGGGCCCCATCCCTCGCTGCTTACGACGAGGTGTTTTATTTGCGCAGTTTTTCGTTGATCAGCTGCGCGACAATTAATCCCGCCACTAACGCAATTACAGAATAAATAGTAATTTCTATCCACTCGCTCATCTGGCTATACCTCATATCAATTAATCGAAGCCCGCATTCTATTCTATATAAGATAGTGGGAATTGAATGAGAAATTATTCTTGACTATACCTTGGCGCGGAAAGCTTTTATTTACTTAGCGATTGACACAGCCCGGAATTATTCTCACAATTGCGGCGCACGTGAATGGCTTACCGTTCGATCATGTGGAAAAATTGACTATGTCCGCATGCCATGGCTTTAAGATTGAATGGTAAAGTCATGATGCCACCTTCGCAATTGTAAGGTTGTGTCTGACAAAGCAATGGAAAGCATTGATGTTGATACAACAGTTTTGTAACTTTAATTCCAAATTGATTTTATAGGTTAATACAATGAAAAAATTACTTCTTGCAATACTTATCACGATGATGGTTGTCCCTAACGTTTATGCCAAGAAAAACAAAGGCAGCGTATCAAAAGCGCCTGCGAAATCCCAACCGGCAGCTGCTGCTCCACAAAAACAAACCAGCACACAAAATCAATCTGCGCCAGCACCGGCTCAAGCGCAAGCAGCCAATCCAAGTCCATCTCAACCAGCCGCGGCCGCGGCCCCCAATGCAGCAGCTCAAAGCCCTTCACTTATGCAGTCCGTTATGCCAGCGTTGGTCGGTGGAGCGGTGGGAAGCTATGTCGGCAACAAATTGGCTGGTGATGGCGGAGAACATGCAAAAGTAGCAGAAGAAAATGCGGAAAAAAAAGAAGAGCAATTTTTAAAATAATAAGTTAACTAGGGCCTGTTAACACTACCTAAGTGCTTCGACGATGAGAGCGAAATGGATGAATGAGAGAAAAATGACATCCAGTTTGTCGAATCTGGAGAATATTCGACGGAATCCCTTGAGTCTGCGGAATAATCTTTCGATCTCATTGCGTTTTTTGTACATGGCGCGGTCATATTCCCAGAGCTCCAGCCGATTAGTTTTGGGTGGGACAACCGGGATATAACCGAGCTCCAATGCAAGCTGTCTGGTTTGATCACCCTCATAAGCGCGATCCATCAGCAGATGAGTAGGAGAAGAGACGGGGCCGAGTGCTAACAGGAGTTGTCGTCCTTCCGGTGCGTCATGTGTATGCCCCGGAGATAAGGAAAAAGTTATGGCTGTTCTGGTATCTGCGGCAACCAGATGAATTTTAGTGGTCCAGCCACCTCGGGATTTGCCGATGGATTGCGGGCCGTTTTTTTTAATGCACCAGTACCATCAGGGTGCACTTTGATGCTGGTGCTATCCATCGAAACGGCTTCAATCTTGATGCGAATGATTTGTTGATGCTGCAGCTGCTCAAAAACTTTTTGAAGCACGCCGCTTTTCGCCCATCGATTCATTCGAGTGTAGATGGTATGCCAATTACCGAAACGCTTGGGTAGTCCGCGCCACTTGCAACCATGCTCGGTAACATACAGAATAGCATTGAGAATTTGTAGATTGGAATGACTGACATTGCCACGCTGGCGCGGCATGCAGTGTTCGATCTGTTGATATTGAGTTTCGGTGATTTCCATCACCATATTATATCAAATAGTGTTAACAGGCCCTAATAAAGGAATCATTCATATTTATTGTGCAGGCGAATCGGGTGATTATTCAACCGGAAAAATTGGGTCGATTCGCCTGACAAAAAGCTGAATAGCATTTAAAATCATCAAGCATTGCGGAAACGGGAATGCTTGACCAGCAGGATCGTAATCAGCGGCAACACAAAGCCGATGACTGTGACGGTAATCAATAAATGTCCCAGTTCGCTATAATCGGCTGGCACCGTAATCTGACCGGTCGCCATATCTTTCACTTCGCGTTTTACTTCGTACAATTGGTTGAGGTACTTGGTGCCCAGTTGCGAAGCCGACAGCGCCAGATTGGTGAACGATGCCATCACGGCAAAGAACGTGGCCTTGAGCTTTTCCGGTGCGGAGTTGGCGATCCAAGCCAGCATCGGCACCATGGCAATCTGCCCTAACGGCGACTCCAGCGCGGTATCGATCAATACAATGAAACGGGCGTCGACAACACCGCCGGTGATTGATGCCGTCCACTCGTGCAGGCCAAAATACATGCCGACGATCGGCAGCGACAAAAAGCTGCTGACAATAGTGAGAAAAGCGATGATATAGGCAATCGAACGCTCCGCCATGAAGCGGCGGAAAATAAACATACCGAACAGCGTCAACACCGCGCCGATCAGCGACAACACCGCGAGAAACTGCTGATCGAACCCCAGCACATCGATCATCCACCAGGTGGAACCCGCACCGGGACTGGGAATCGCGCGGAAAATGAAAATCATCACGGCGGTTCCGACCAGCACATTGCGGGCATCGGGTTCGAGTTCCCCAGTCAATCGCCACATCAGAAAAACAATAATCGCCATGGAAATCGCAAACACGATCTCCTCACCGCCGGATACACCACTGACTCCAACACCCAGCGACATAACGGTAAATACCAATCCGCCACCGAGAATCCACCAGTTAATCGCAGGCGGCTCCGAATGCATGCCGAGCAATTTATCCACTTCTTGCCGGTTATGTCCCTGCGCAAGGAAGCGTTTGCGCTCGCGCCGTTGCAACCACGACGCAAAAACGACACCGAAAATGGAAACGGCAGGAATGATCAAAGCCAATTCATAAACCAGTAAATACACCGCATCTTTTTCCGCTTCCGGCATTGATCCTGTGTCGCGCAGCAAGAAGACGTTGGCAACGGATACCAATACACCGCCGCCGATGATCGCGACGCGCCCCAAAGTCTGCATGGTGACATGCATGAGCTTACGTTTTTCCGCATCCAGCTTATTACCGTTTTCGTCGACGCGCGGCACCGCTTCGACGGTCATCGCATCGGCGACCACATCCTGCAGCACATAACCGACCGGAGCCAGCAGCGCCGAAGATACATACCAAGTTTCAACCGGCGCCATCGCAACCATCGCTTCGGTGTGCCCAAGCAAGCCAATCATAATGAGCAAACTGAGCATGATCAGGCTGGCGCCCAGATACACCAGCAAGCTTTTCCAGCGCCACACCAAATCGACCAAATGGCCCAGCGGCATCTTCAGCGCCCACGGCAACATCATCCAGAATCCTAGCGCCGCCAGGAATTCGGCGGACAGACCGAGCCTTTCCTTGACGTAAAAGGTACCCACAATCCCGGTCAAACCGGAAATACCGGCAGCCACATACACCATCAGCGGCGGCAGATACGACAAGCGCATTTCCCGTCCGAGCGCCAGAATATTGGCGCTGAACCACTGCGCGATGACGGCTAACAATCCGTTAGCGGGCAAGAGATTTCTCATAAATTTTAAATTGCATCAGATTGGAATATTTGCATGCGGCTACTTCTGTTTAGGACGCACACCGACCTTGACCGGAATCGATTTCTCCTGCTTGTTGCGAATGACCGTCACCGGCACGGTTTCACCCGGTTGCAGCGCCGCCACCACATTCAGCATCTCGGACGAATTCTTCAGCGATTTGCCTGTTATCGCAATCAGAATGTCGCCTGCTTTGATGCCGGCTTTGTCCGCCGGACCGTCTTTCAGCACACTGGCAATCAGCGCTCCATTCGGCTCTTCAAGACCGAATGATTCCGCCAGCTCCTGCGTCATATCCTGCATGCTGACACCCAGCCAGCCGCGAATCACACTGCCGGTTTGCACGATTTGTTCCATGATCTGCTTGGCGATATGCACCGGGATGGCAAAACCGATACCTAGCGAGCCGCCGCTGCGCGAATAGATTGCCGTATTGATGCCAATCAAATTACCCGACGTATCGGTCAGTGCGCCGCCGGAATTGCCGGGATTGATGGCGGCATCAGTTTGGATGAAATCCTCGAAGGTATTGATACCGACCCGGCTTCTACTTAGAGCACTGACAATACCCATGGTGACGCTTTGCCCGACACCGAAAGGATTGCCGACCGCCAGCACGACATCACCGACTTTGACTTGTTGCGATTGACCGAATGTGATCACCGGCAAATCCGTCAGATTGGTTTTCAACACAGCCAGATCGGTTTCCGGATCGGAGCCGATCAACTTCGCTTTGGCCTTGCGGCCGTCGACCAGGGCGATTTCAACCTCGTCGGCTGCTTCGATCACATGGTGATTGGTCAATATATAACCGTTAGCGCTGACAATCACACCGGAACCCAGGCTTGAGGCGCGCCGCGGTCTGGATTCGAATTGTTCGCCAAAGAAGCGGCGAAAGGCGGGATCGTCCATAAACGGATGAGCAGGTTCTTTGACTTCTTTACTGGTAAAGATATTCACTACCGACGGCATGGCAACCTCCGCCGCTTTGGAATAGCTGTCCGGCCTGTCCGCTTCAACCTCCGGCGCGGTTTCCCGGATAGTCACGATTTCCCCGCGCGGCTTCCACGGCAGCAATTCCGGCCGCAGCGTGGAAATCACAAAAAAAATAGCCAGCAAAACTGTCGCGGTTTGTGCAAAAATCAACCAGAGTCTATACATTAAATTAAGTTACTCCAAAATAAAAAAGCCGCGGAAATGAATTCATTGCGGGGTAGTATATGTGTTAAGGAGAAAAAAATGCATCGAGATGAACTGGAAAATCATCTGAATCAATTACTGGACATATCCCGTTTTCATGATTATTGCCCAAATGGCCTGCAAGTGGAAGGGCGCGACAGCATTCAAACACTAATCAGCGGCGTGACCGCTTCGCTCGATTTGCTGCAAGCCGCTGTCGCAGCCAAGGCGGATGCTATCCTGGTACATCACGGTTACTTCTGGCGCGGCGAGGATATGCGCATCACAGGTATGAAAAGCCGCCGCATTGCACTGCTGATGCAGCATCAGATCAACTTATTCGCTTATCATCTACCGCTGGATATCCATCCGCACCTTGGCAACAATGCGGTATTGGGCAAGAAACTGGGATTAATCGAAACCGGCCGCTTTGGCGAGCAAGATGTAGCAGCGTACGGAGAATTGGCGCAAATCACAACATTGAGTGCATTGGGAGAAAAAATATCACGCACATTGCTGCGCAAACCGACGATCATCGGCGATCCCGACAAACCCATCCGGCAGATTGCTTGGTGTACCGGCGCAGCGCAGAGCTATTTCGAAGCCGCCATTCAACAGGGCGTGGATGCCTACATTACCGGTGAAATTTCCGAGCAGAACGTGCATGCCGCGCGTGAATCCGGCGTTGCGTTCATTGCTGCGGGGCACCATGCGACGGAGCGCTACGGCGTGCAAGCCGTGGGCGATCACATCGCGCAGAAATACGACATCCAACACCAGTTTATCGATATTGAAAATCCGGTGTAGCCCGACCGCAGTCTGGCTATATTTATATCAAATAGGGAAGATAACCTGACGGTTGTCATCTAACTGCCCTTGTTTTCATCATCTTTCTTCTTTCTGCCCGAAAACATGGTCCACCAGATGACAAACAGAAACAAACCCAGCGCTACTGCCGCTTCGACTACCAGCCACCACCAATTCATAATGTAAGATACGCTCAAGTTAAAAACAGATCGCTACTCTAACCAAAATCCGATGAAAAACCAATTGCATTTTATTATTGCTATTTCATACTTGTTTCTCACCGCTTGTGCTACCGGAACGATTAGCCCTACGCTGCCGCCCAGTGAGCCAACCGAAGCCGTCAAACCGCCGCCGTCCGAGAAACCGCTGACAAAATCCGTTTACAAACGCGTTCAGTGGCCGGCGTTAACCGGTTGGAGACAGGACGATCTGCAGCCGGCATGGCAAGCATTCCTGAAAAGCTGCACGGTTCTGAACAAGCAGCCGGCCTGGAAGGAAACTTGCCGATTGGCAGCGGCACAGAAGCAAAACGATAACGCCGCGTTGAGAAATTTTTTCGAAACCTACTTTACGCCTTATCAAATCATTAATACCGACAACAGCGAAGAAGGGTTGATCACCGGTTACTACGAACCGCTACTTAAAGGCAGTCGCAAACCTTCCAGCCGCTATCGCTACCCGGTGTATGCCGCTCCCGATGATTTGCTGACTATCGAATTGGGCACCGCCTATCCCGAACTGAAGGATCTGCGTTTGCGTGGCCGTCTGAATGGACGCAAGGTTGTCCCTTATCATAGCCGGGCGGATATCATGAGCAATCCGAAGTTACTCAATGGTTACGAACTTCTCTGGGTTGAAGACGAAGTCGAGTTGTTTTTTCTGCACGTGCAGGGCTCCGGTCGGATTGTTCTGGATAACGGGGAAATCATGAAAATCGGCTTTTCGGATCAGAACGGTTACCCGTACAACTCGATTGGCAAGCTCTTGGTCGAACGCGGTGAATTGCCGCTGGAAAAAGCATCTATGCAAGGCATCAAACAATGGGGGCAGCAAAATCCCAAAAAGCTACCGGAATTGTTGCAGCAAAACGCCCGCTACGTTTTTTTCCGCGAACTTCCGTCCGATTTATCCGGTCCGATCGGCGCTTTGGGGGTGCCGCTGACCGCTGGGCGGAGCATCGCCATCGATCCGCTGTCGATCCCGCAAGGTGCACCCGTGTTTCTGGCAACGACCTGGCCCAACAGCAACAAACCGCTTAACCGCCTCATGGTAGCGCAGGATGTCGGCAGCGCCATCAAAGGAGGAATTCGTGCGGACTTTTTCTGGGGATTCGGTCATGACGCCGGCAATCAGGCGGGAAAAATGAAGCAGCGCGGAAAAATGTGGATATTGATGCCGCGCGACTATAAATCGCCTACGCTCACACGGCAATAAAAAAGCTTGCTGGATTTCTCCAGCAAGCTTTTTCAACATCAGTATAAAACTTATTTGCTCCTGCTCGCGCTTTCCAGTTTTTCCTCTATGCTTGCAGCGGGAATCATGCCGCCGACAATCGAGCCATCGGCAAATATCAACGTCGGCGTGCCCGATACTTTATTCTCGTGACCTGATTTCACCAACACCTCCAACGGCGTATCACAATCCTTACCCGACGGTGCAACCCCTTTCAGCATAAAATCATCCCAGGCTTTGATTTGATCCTTGGAGCACCAGATTTTTTTCGACAATTCCATCGAACCTTTCAATACCGGGTACAGCAAGGTATAAATCGTAACATTGTTGATGTTCAGCAATTCTTTCTCCAATTGCTTGCAATAAGGACAATTGGGATCGGTAAAAACAGCCAGCTTACGTTTGCCGTCACCTTTCACGACTTTGATGGCATGTTGCAACGGCAGTGAATCCAGCGACACACGGCGCGCCGCTTTGATTTCCTGAATGCGTTCATTCGTCAGGCTAGTCCGGGTTTTAGCATCGACCATATGACCGAAGAATAAATAATTGGCTTTATCATCGGTGTAAAACACCTCATCGCCGACCACCACTTCGTACAATCCCAAGAGTGGTGTTTTTTTCAAGCTATCAATCGTATGTCCGGGAAAATGCGGCAGTATGGCTTTTTTCAAAGCTTCTTCATCGGCCCAGGCGGGCGCGGAAAAAAAACTAACGATCAAGATTGATATGAAAAGCTTTAAGCGCGTAGCCATAAGGACTCCAGTTTTAGAAAATAAAATTTAATTCAAAGCGTGTTGCATCAAGCGGTTTTTGATCAGCGGCAAACGATTGGTGATCTCCAATCCGAGATTACGCAAGCGCGCCAAGGTCGGATTGGAATTATTAAACAGTTTCTGCAAACCGTCGGTAACCAGCTCCAACGCCCGAATATCTTCCTTGCGCGCCAGCTCGTAACGCCGCAGCAGCATAAAATCGCCGCAATCCGTGCGCAGCCCGCGTGCCTTGAGCACTGCCGCAAGCTCGCGCGTATCACGCAATCCCAGATTCACCCCTTGACCGGCCAGCGGATGAATGCCGTGCGCGGCATCGCCAATGAGCACCAAACGCGGCTTAATCAAATTATCCACATGCACGAAATTCAGAGGGAAACCAACCGGCGGCGTAATCAACTGTAATCTGCCCAGTGTATGCGAGGAAGCTTCCTCCACGCGGGCGCACAACTCGTCGGCGGGCAAATTACGCAAGAAATCGGCATGATCCTCGGTCGTCGACCAAACCATCGAAACCCGTTTATCCGGAAGCGGCAATAACGCCAGCACACCGTCCCGTCTGAACCATTGGTGGGCAATCTGGCGATGCGAAAGCTCGGCGCTGAAATTGGCTACCACGCCAATCTGGTCATATGCATGCCGGGAAGCCTCGATTCCAGCTTGCTTGCGCACCCAGGAATTCACCCCATCCGCACCCACTACCAAGGCAGTTTCCAATTGGCTGCCATCCACCAGCTGCACTTCCGCATGCGTATCGTGCCAGGTAATTGCCGCACATTTTGCCGGACACAAGAGGTGCAGATTTTCATTTGGAGATTTGAGCACTTCCCAGACGGCTGACTGCAGTTGACGGTTTTCCGCAATAAACGCCAGTTTCGGTATACCGATTTCATACGCGCTGAAGTTGATATGTGCGGTATTGTCATCGCCGAATACCGCCATTTCATAAACCGGCGCCACGCGCTCGGCTGCCATCAACTGCCACACACCTAGTTCTTGCAGAAAAGCCACGCTGCCCGGGCTGATCGCATACACCCGGCTATCCCAGCTGTCATCCTGCGGCAACGGCGCCGTTTCATGCGGTTCTATCAGCGCGATTTTCAGACCGCTATCCTGCAGCGCCGCCACCAGGCTTGCCCCAACGAGTCCACCGCCGATTACAATAATATCGAATTTCATGGAAATGATTATACAGCCGCTTTGTTATGGGCGGGTAACACAAACTAAAGCTTTCCTGAAAGCGAAGTTTGACTGACTATCGAATTCAACAAGCTTCACAGTACCTCCAATCCAATGCATCTACTCCGTCAGCTGTGTTTAAACAGCCTACATATACCCCCAATCCTATGAAAACATGCATAAACCCTTGTCCAGCCAGATTTTTGATCTTGACAAGCCCCCCCCTCAAAGGCACAATGCTGCCCTTGCGTTTCAGCACATGGCGAATTAGCTCAGTGGTTAGAGCAGCGGAATCATAATCCGTTGGTCCGGGGTTCAAATCCCTGATTCGCCACCATTCCTGCAAAATCTCTGTCTTAGAAGCGACTCCCTCACAGCTCCTGATTAATTATCTGCAATAAAATTTCTCTGATTTATATCGAGGCTTTTGCAAAGCATATGCTTTTTGCCTTGAGCATCATCAGTCCAGAATTCTTCACGAGTAACAAAAAAGCCGGATGTGTCTGTCAGTTTACACTTGAGCCTGATTAGCATTAAGTGTAATAAAAAAAGCACATCAGTTTCCTGATGTGCTTTTTCGGGTTACTCCCTTGATTACTGTTATTACAGCAATGGAATAATCAACAATGCCACGATGTTGATGATCTTAATCAAAGGGTTAATCGCTGGACCAGCGGTATCTTTATAAGGATCGCCCACGGTGTCACCAGTCACTGATGCTTTATGAGCTTCACTTCCTTTGCCACCGAAGTGTCCGTCTTCGATATATTTCTTCGCATTATCCCAAGCACCACCGCCGGTTGTCATAGAAATTGCGACAAACAAACCGGTTACGATAGATCCCATTAATACGCCACCCAGTGCTTGCGGTCCCAAAATGACGCCAACTAACAACGGGATTAGTACCGGCAATAACGAAGGAACCATCATCTCATTGATCGCTGCTTTCGTCAGCATATCAACCGCACGGGAATAATCGGGCTTCGCTGTACCTTCCATGATGCCAGGAATTTCTTTGAACTGGCGGCGCACTTCGATAACGACTGATCCAGCTGCGCGTCCGACGGCTTCCATCGACATCGCACCGAATAAATAAGGAATCATACCGCCGATGAAAAGACCGATAATCACCATGTGATTGGACAGATCAAAAGTCAGCTCATGTCCGGCATGTTCCAGTGCATGCGTATAGTCGGCAAACAGCACTAGCGCAGCCAAGCCGGCGGATCCGATCGCATAACCTTTGGTCACGGCTTTGGTGGTATTACCGACAGCATCCAGCGGATCGGTAATGGCGCGCACGGAATCCGGCATTTCGGACATTTCCGCAATACCGCCGGCATTATCCGTAATCGGGCCGTACGCATCCAGTGCCACGATAATACCCGTCATCGACAACATTGAGGTTGCCGCGATAGCGATACCGTATAAACCGGCTAATGCATAGGCCAAAATAATGCTGATACAAACAGCCAGAACCGGTGCCGCAGTTGCGCGCATTGAAACACCCAGACCGGCAATAATATTGGTTGCGTGGCCAGTTGTAGATGCTTCAGCAATGTGCTTAACAGGATGATAGTCGGTTGAGGTGTAGTATTCGGTGATAACAACCATCAATCCAGTTAACACCAGACCGATCGTTGCGGCCAGGAAAATGCGCATTACCAGCATGCCGCCAGAAACTTCGGTACCGTCAACAACAAGTGACATGTCGCCCATAAACCATACGGTGACCGGTAAGTACGCCACCAACGCGATACCGCCTGCAACCATCAAACCGCGATAGAGCGCGCTCATGATAGTGCCGCCGTCGCGCATCTTGACATAGTAGCAGCCAACGATAGAGGCAATAATCGAAACGGCACCGAGCATTAACGGATAAACAACAGCGCTACCGGCATTGGCGGTAAACAATAATGCGCCCAATAACATGGTCGCAATAATCGTAACCGCATAGGTTTCAAACAAGTCAGCCGCCATCCCTGCGCAGTCGCCGACATTATCACCTACGTTATCGGCAATAACGGCTGGATTGCGTGGATCGTCTTCAGGAATACCAGCTTCAACCTTACCGACCAGGTCTGCGCCTACGTCCGCGCCTTTGGTGAAAATACCGCCACCCAAACGCGCAAAAATAGAAATCAGCGATCCGCCGAAGGCAAAACCAACCAACGGTTTGATCACATCGCTAACCGCCTGATCCGGGTTAGCACCGTCGAATAATATGGCGCAGTAGCCAGCAACACCCAGCAAACCTAAACCCACCACCAGCATCCCGGTTACAGCACCGCCTCTGAAAGCAATCTCCAGCGCTTCATTTAAACCGATGCTCGCAGCTTGTGCAGTACGGACATTGGATTGAACCGATACCGTCATTCCCAGAAAACCCGCAGCACCGGAAAGCACAGCACCTAAAGCAAAGCCAATTGCCGTATCCCAGCCGAGCGCCAGCCATAATGCAAAAAACAAAACCGCACCAACCATACCGATGGTCATATACTGACGCTTCAGATATGCCGATGCGCCTTCCTGAATCGCTTTGGCGATATCCTGCATACGCTGATTGCCTGTAGATTGAGCAAAAATCCCCTTAATCCATATTCCGCTGAATATCAGGGCTACAATCGCACTACCAATTGCGATAACTAAACCACTAGACATAAAAAAACTCCAATTAAAGTCAGACCACCAAAATCACATGTAGAATCTTGGCCTAATTAATTCCACATTATTAAACACTTGTCCAAACCTGAATACAATCAGAACGTATTTTATCCGTTCTTCTCGCTCGCGTGCAGCAAATATTAATAAAATTTAGATTGTTATGTAACCGAACCTTTATTGTTTGACTTCATTACAACACTGGAACAGTTACCATCCAAATTAAAAATCAGATCTTGAATTCACTCAATTTCTTTGCGACCGCAACATTCTTTAACCGCACATAATCCGGCAAACCGTTCTTATACGGTGGATAGTCCTCGCCTTCTATGAGCGGTGCCAGGTATTCGCGGCATGCTTGGCTGATGCCAAATCCATCGTCACTGATAAAATCAGCCGGCATCATTTTTTCGACATTCGCCACGCTGGACAGCTGCGCCATGCCAACCGACCACTTATAAGGTGAGCTGGATTCACGCACGATGGTTGGCATGACCGAATTATGACCCGCCAAGGCATATTCCACGGCCGCTTTACCCATCGCATAGGCTTGCTCAACGTCGGTTTTGGATGCCACATGGCGCGCTGCACGTTGCAGATAATCCGCCACACCCCAGTGATACTTCAATCCCAAACCGTCTTTGATGATATTCGCCACCACCGGTGCAACACCGCCTAATTGCGCATGACCGAAGGCATCGCGCAACCCTTGGTCGGAGAGGAAATTACCATCGGCGCCTTTAACGCCTTCCGATACTACGACCGAGCAGTAACCGTAGTCTTTGACATAGCGGTCCACTTTGGCAAGAAACTTTTCTTTGTTGAAGGTCACTTCCGGGAATAAAATGACAATCGGTATCTCGCAATCCGGACTGGAAGCCAAACCGCCGGCAGCCGCAATCCATCCCGCGTGGCGTCCCATGACTTCGAGCACGAAAACCTTGGTGGAAGTTTTAGCCATACTTGCAACGTCAAAGCTGGCTTCACGCGTGGATACCGCAATGTATTTCGCGACCGAACCAAAACCCGGACAGCAATCCGTAATCGGCAAATCATTATCGACGGTTTTGGGAACATGGATTGCCTGAATCGGATAACCGAGCGTGCCCGACAATTGCGAAACCTTCAGGCAGGTATCAGCCGAATCGCCGCCGCCGTTGTAAAAAAAGTAACCGATGTTGTGCGCTTTGAATACTTCGATCAGACGTTCGTATTCGCGCCGGTTTTGTTCCAAGCTTTTTAATTTGTAGCGGCAGGAACCGAATGCGCCCGATGGGGTGTGGCGCAACCCGGCAATCGCTGCCGCCGAGTCGGCATTGGTATCGATGAGATCTTCGGTCAATGCACCGATAATGCCATTACGGCCCGCCAGCACTGTGCCGATTTTATCGGCATGCTGCCGTGCAGTCTCTAGAACACCCGCAGCGGAAGCGTTAATGACTGCCGTAACACCACCGGATTGGGCATAAAACGCATTTTTTATTGCCATATTTTTCTCCTGATTAATCAAATCGTAAACAAACTATTTCATTCTACTCAATCTGTACGCGCAAAAACTCAGGTGCGATTCATCGCGTCCTGAGTTTCAAACCTGTTTTGTGGATCAAAAAGAGGCTGGCTAAAACTTATTTCAATGCCGCAAAAATCAGATCACGTATTTCTTCAACCGTGCCGATGCCGGCTATTTTGATATAGCGCGGCGCACCGTTACCGCCTTTCGCCGACCATTTTGAATAATAATCAACCAGCGGTTCAGTTTGCTCATGGTAGACCTGCAAACGCTTGCGAACGGTTTCTTCCTTATCGTCATCGCGTTGAATAAGCGGCTCACCGGTTACATCATCCCGGCCATGCGTTTTGGGCGGATTAAAATCCACGTGATAAGTGCGGCCCGATGCGGGATGGACTCTGCGGCCCGACATGCGCTTCACAATTTCGGCATCCGCAACATCGATTTCAACCACGAAATCAATCGGTACACTGGCTGCTTTCATTGCATCGGCTTGCGGAATCGTGCGTGGAAAACCATCGAACAGGAAACCGTTGGCGCAATCAGGCTCGGTGATACGTTCCTTGACTAAATTGATAATGATATCGTCGGAAACCAATCCGCCGCTATCCATTATTTTTTTTGCCATAATGCCCAGTTCAGTCCCCGCTTTTACAGCGCTGCGCAACATATCGCCCGTTGAAATTTGCGGAACACCGAAATGTTCCTTAATATAACTGGCCTGAGTGCCTTTCCCGGCACCAGGACCTCCTAACAAAATGACGCGAATGATTGTTCTCCCTGTATTACCAATTGCTAAAGGCTGGGGCAGCGCACATCTCTATCCGCTGCTGTACGATTTCGCGCAATTATAGCGCACGCGCGTTTGATTCTCGAATTTTTTACTATGTTATTCTTTTTATCGCCTAAACAATGACATAAAACAAGTTAGATTGACCGGATATGGTTATGCGATAATTTCCCGACTTTTCATATAGGATTCTAATCAGCATGGACGAAAACAGAAGTAAAGCGCTTGATGCCGCGCTAGCCCAAATCGAAAAGCAATTCGGCAAAGGCTCCATCATGCGGCTGGGTGCTAACGATGTCGCTTATGACATTCAAGTCGTTTCTACCGGCTCGTTGGGACTCGATATCGCATTGGGTGTCGGAGGGTTGCCGCGTGGACGGATCATAGAAGTTTATGGCCCTGAATCGTCCGGCAAAACGACGCTAACCCTGCAAGTTATCGCCGAAATGCAAAAATTGGGAGGAACCGCGGCTTTCATCGATGCGGAACACGCACTGGATCCGCAGTACGCGCAAAAGATCGGCGTCAATGTTAAAGAACTGCTGATATCGCAGCCGGATAACGGCGAACAAGCGTTGGAAATCGCCGATATGCTGGTGCGCTCCGGCTCGGTCGACATCATCGTGGTGGATTCCGTCGCCGCGCTCACACCGCGAGCGGAAATCGAGGGCGACATGGGCGATCCGCAAATGGGATTGCAAGCACGGCTGATGTCGCAAGCATTGCGCAAACTGACCGCGAACATCAAACGCAGCAACACCATGGTGATTTTCATCAATCAGATCCGCATGAAAATCGGTGTCATGTTCGGTAACCCGGAAACGACCACCGGCGGCAATGCGCTGAAATTTTATGCCTCCGTGCGCCTGGATATCCGCCGCACCGGATCGATCAAAAAAGGCGAAGAAACCATCGGTAACGAAACGCGCGTAAAAGTCGTAAAAAATAAAGTCGCGCCTCCGTTCAAACAAGCAGACTTCGATATCCTCTACGGCGAAGGTATTTCGCGTGAAAGCGAAATCATCGAGCTGGGCGTATTGCACAAACTGATCGACAAATCCGGCGCCTGGTATGCTTATCAAGGTGAGAAGATCGGTCAGGGTAAAGACAATGTGCGCGATTACCTGAAAGAACACAAAGAGATGGCGCAGGAAATCGAACAGAAAATCAGAGCCATCGTCGGCATTGCCGATTACGCCAAACCGGTCAAAGAAAAATCCGAGAAAGAGTCATAATTTTCATGGATACGCGCTCCCCGTTGGAAATCCGCGCACTGCGCTACCTGGCGCAACGCGAGCACTCACGCCGGGAATTGGAGCAAAAACTTACCGCTCACAAAGATTCCGGTGAGACGGAAGAATTGGCCGAAGTGCTGGACAAATTGGAGCGGCAGGGTTTTCTTTCCGAGCAGCGCATGGTGGAGCAAGTGGCTCGGATGCGCCGTTCCCGTTTCGGCAGCCAGCGTATCATTCATGAATTAAAAGCCAAGGGAGTCGACGATCATCTCATTGACGGTATCCGCCCGGCACTCAAGGAAACCGAGCTGGAAGCAGCATTCAATATCTGGCGCAAGAAATTCGATCATCCTCCCGCCACACGGGAAGAGCGGGGTAAACAAATGCGATTTATGATGAATAGGGGATTTTCCATGGAAACGATACAACGGGTTTTATCACAAGCTAACGAGGAAAACGCATGAGCAAACGGCTTGCGCACACGCTGCTGGTGCTGGCAATTCTGGCTTTCAGTCACCCGGCTCTCGCCGGTGAAATCACGCCGATCAATGAAATCAACACAGCACCGGTCAATTTTGACGGCAAGGAAGTAAAACTAAAAGGCATCCCGAAAAACCCCACGCGCTTACCGCTGGTCAACCTGAAATCGTATGTATTGGAAGACAGCAGCGGCGAAATTACGGTTCTGACCGAACTCGATCTCCCCAAAATGAATGAAGAAATCACGATCCGGGCTAAAGTCAAAAGCCTGGCTATCGTTAAAGGCGATGCATTGGGATTGACAGTGACTGAATTGGAACGATACGAGCAACAGCAAAAAATATGAAAAGCAGCGAAATTAGACAGAAGTTTCTTGAATTCTTCGAATCCCACGGTCATACCGTCGTCGCATCCAGCCCGTTAGTGCCGGGCAACGATCCGACGCTATTATTCACCAATGCCGGCATGGTGCAATTCAAAGACGTGTTCCTCGGGCAGGACAAGCGACCGTATGTACGCGCCGCCAGCTCGCAACGTTGCGTGCGCGCCGGGGGTAAGCACAACGATCTGGAAAACGTCGGCTACACCGCGCGGCATCACACATTCTTCGAGATGCTCGGCAACTTCAGCTTCGGCGATTATTTCAAGCGCAACGCCATTTTGTTTGCCTGGGATTTTCTGACCGGCACGCTTAATATTCCGCGCGAAAAATTATGGGTGACGGTTTACGCGGAAGACGACGAAGCCGCCAATATCTGGCTCAATGAAGTCGGTGTCGAGCCATCCCGCGTGGTGCGAATTTCCACCATGGATAATTTCTGGCAAATGGGCGATACCGGACCTTGCGGCCCTTGTTCGGAAATATTCTACGACCACGGCCCGGATGTTGCAGGCGGTCCACCCGGTTCCGCCGATGCCGACGGCGACCGCTACATCGAAATCTGGAATCTGGTGTTCATGCAATACAACCGCGACAGCGCCGGTACGCTGCATCCGCTGCCGAAACCGTCGGTCGATACCGGCATGGGGTTGGAACGCATTTCCGCCGTGATGCAACATGTGCACAGCAATTACGACATCGACCTGTTTCAAAGCCTGATCAAAGCGGCTGCACGGGTGACTAACACTAAGAGTCTCACGGACAACTCGCTCAAAGTCATCGCCGATCACATCCGTGCCTGTTCGTTCCTGATTACCGACGGCGTCATCCCTGGCAGCGAAGGGCGCGGTTACGTGCTACGCCGCATCATCCGCCGCGCGATCCGGCATGGTTACAAACTGGGACAGAAACAACCCTTTTTCCATCAGTTGGTGGAAGACTTGAGTCAAGCGATGGGACGAGCGTATCCGGAACTGACTGCCGCCAAAACGCGTGTAGCCGCCGTGCTGTTGCAAGAAGAAGAACGCTTCGCCGAAACACTGGAAAACGGCATGCAAATTCTGGAAGCCGCGCTCAGCCAAAATAGTAAAACACTGGATGGCGAAACCGCGTTCCGCCTCTATGACACCTTCGGTTTCCCGATCGACTTAACCGCCGATATCGCCCGCGAACGCAATATCACGGTCGATCATGCCGGTTTTGAACAAGCCATGGCGCGTCAGCGCGAACAAGCGCGCGCCGCCAACAAATTCGCGATGCAGGAAGGCCTCGACTACAAAGGCGGTCAAACCACGTTCTACGGTTACGACAGGTTGCAGCACGAAGGTCAGGTATTGGCCATTTACAAGCAAGGCAGCGCGGTGGATTTTGTCGAAGCCGGTGACGAAGCCGTAGTGGTGCTCGATCAAACGCCGTTTTATGCCGAATCCGGCGGTCAAGTCGGCGATTGCGGCGAATTGCTCGCCGCCAATGGCACTTTTGAAGTCACCGACACGCAAAAAATTCAAGCCGGGGTGTTCGGCCACAAAGGCCTGCTGCGCAGCGGCCGTCTGGTAGTCCGGGATACCGTGCAAGCCCGGGTCAATCCGCAAACTCGCGTCAGCACCGCCAACAACCACTCCGCAACCCATTTGCTGCACGCGGCGTTGCGCAAAGTGCTCGGCACGCATGTCACGCAGAAAGGTTCGCTGGTCGATCCCAACCGGCTGCGTTTCGACTTCTCGCACAACGTACCGATGACAGCCGATGAGATCCGCGAAACCGAGCGTCTGGTCAACGAACAAATCCGTAACAACTGGGTGGTCGAAGCGGCCTCGATGAAATACGATGACGCGATCAAACACGGCGCGATGGCGTTGTTCGGCGAAAAATACACGGATGTGGTGCGCGTCATCGGCATGGGCGAATTCTCCACCGAGTTATGCGGCGGCACGCACGTGCCGCAGGTTGGACAAATCGGTCTATTTAAAATCGTCGCCGAATCCGGTGTTGCCGCCGGTATCCGCCGCGTCGAAGCGGTGACGGGAAAAGGCGCGATCGATTACGTGCAGCAACGCGAAGCGCAGTTGCTCGAAATCGCGCACACGCTCAAAGCCAACCCGCAGGAAGTCACGCAAAAAATCGCGCAGATCATCGACAACGTGCGGCAAACCGAAAAAGAACTGGCGCGCCTGAAAACCAAAATGGCCAGCTCGCAAGGCGCCGACCTGGCCTCGCAAGCGCAGGACGTTAACGGCATCAAAGTTTTGGCTGCCAACCTGGAAAATGCCGACGCAAAAACCCTGCGCGAAACGCTCGATCAACTCAAAGACACACTCAAATCCTGCGCGATTGTGCTCAGCACAGTAGCAGATGGCAAAGTCACGCTAATCGCCGGTGTCAGCGCCGACCTCACCGGAAAAATCAAAGCCGGAGAACTGGTCAACTTCGTCGCCCAGCAAGTCGGCGGCAAAGGCGGCGGACGGCCGGACATGGCGCAAGCGGGGGGTACGCAACCGGAGCACTTGCCTGCGGCTTTAAAAAGCCTAACGGGTTGGATAAGCAATAAAACGAATCAGTGAGAATATCACATCAACACTAAACTTTATTTTTCTGCTAATTTTCCATCGCCAGCAGATGCTACTTCTTGAGGATTTTCAAGATCAAAAATACAATCTATGAATGGTTTTACTTCTGTCCATTTTTTGCTTTTTCTGGGCTCACTGAATTCATAGAACTTCAGCAATTCTTGTCCAATCGTAACAACATTCACTTGTTGCTCTTTCTGTAAATGATAGTGTAAAGCTTTCCGCGAATCATGTTCGGCGTGCTCATCATGATCCTGATTCTGGTATGAAAGAAACTTTACAATTGTACCCGGCTTAGGTAGATTGCCAGAGCATTGTGCACCGAGTTGTGAATCGTTTCGAATAACATGAGACTCAGAGAAACTATCTTGAATCATGTGCAGCAAACTTCCAAAAGCAATATCACTTAAATTATCTTTTTTTATATGAGATGCCTTATAGCTAATCATAAACAAATCTTGAATCGTCCAATTTTTCTTCTCAAAAAAATCAAATCCCGCGATATTAATTGAATTTAGCTTTGTTGCTGGTTCAAGATCTTGTGTCATAACATTCCACAAAAATTCTGCCCATAACATTATTTTTATTTTTGTTTCAAAAGCTCTCTCGCCATCAGTAGAAGCCATGGCGTGAAAAAATTGCAGATCCCCAAAATGAGATCGCTGCATAATTAAATCAAAATTAGGAGTATAAATCCTTCCTTTTGCTTGTTTTTTAGCGTCATGAAATAAAATTCCCCAGCATGCTGGATGTGTAGATAAACTGATATTCTTATTGTCAGTAGGGCATGCTGAAGTATTAGTATAATTTAGCTTAAATGGAGGATCGTCATTCCAGCGAACGCCAACCATGACCCAATCTAACCCAGAATTATTAGTTTTCGGGTCAGGGTTGTCACAATCTTCTTTGAGACAACCGAAAATTCGATTCGTAATCTCTTCATGAACTGGATCACGTATTAAGGGGGTAACCACATCTTTTATTGCTCGTGTAATCTCCGGGGGGAAAACCCAAAAATCTTTCGACCGATTGAGATTTTTCTCCCTCTCTGATGCATCCGGAAAAAGATTAAACGAATGCACCGGTCTTATTAATAGAAAGAGTGTGCTAATAAAAAAAAATAAATATTGAAAAAAATTTTTCCGAATTAGAATATTCATAATTATTAATATCTTATAAAAAAACTGCATATTAGCAAAACATTACAAAATGAGAAAGCCCATCAAGGTATTCCGCTGTTTGTAACGCCCAAACTATTTATCGGTTCCAGCAAAATACCTTATCAGGCTTCCGCTCTACTACCACCCTAGCAAAAAAGAAGCTATTTCTTGGAGGGGGTGAGCGTGGCATGCATGTTTAATCCAAAACTGATGCATTGAAATTCCATCATGCAGAAACTTCAATGTATTGAACAATGATAGTTGGCTGTGGTATAGGTAAGCCATCCTCCATCATTCCTTCGCTATGCAACTTGATGGTCGCACGAATTTCCTATTCCGTTTCCTCGATGATTGATCCGGTTGACACGTCCCGGTAAATCGGGAACATACATCGAATAGTTATTTCCTGCTTTTTCTACAACGATTGCATAATGCATGATTCACTCCTTGAGTTTTGCTTGCTTAAGTATGCTGTTATTTCGCAAATTTTGTTAACGATGCGGTAGCATAGCGGCATTCCAATAATGTCAACTCTGATCACACAACATGATGAACCGCCAGCAAGTTCTCGACACCTTACGCACACTCAAGCCTGATTTGATCGAACGTTTCGGCGTAACACGCTTGGTGCTGTTCGGCTCTACTGCGCGCGATGAAGCGAGAGAGAATAGCGATATCGATATTGTGATCGCTTTTGACGGACCGGCGACATCCAAGAAATATTTTGGCGTGCAATTTTTGCTGGAAGATCAATTAGGACGTCCGGTCGATTTGGTCATTGAGAAAGCATTGCGTCCTGAATTAAAGACCTTTATTGAGAGAGAAGCGATTGATGTCTGAACGCGAATGGCGGTTTTATCTCAATAATAGGATCGGTTTTGCGGAAAAGGTACTGGTTTATACGGAAGGATTGGATCAAGCAGCGTTTGTGGCTTCAGGTTTGAATTACGACGCCACCGTGCGAAACCTCGAACTTATCGGAGAAGCTGCAACGCATATACCGGATGAAATACAAAAAACCTTTAGCGCAGTACCTTGGCGGCAGGTAATTGCAACCCGCAACCGGCTTATTCACGGTTATCTCGGAATTGATAACGATACGCTATGGAGCATCATTAAAGACGATGTTCCTGTCTTGATAATGCAGTTACGCCTTATCGGCAACAGTTTAAGATAACCAGAAACAAAAAAGCGTTATGGAAGCTATTCCATGACACAGCAAGTTACAAGAGCTGGTAAAAAAATTCCAAAAAGACTGGATGCAAAATAACAATCAAAAATACCAATGAAAATTGAACGGCTGATCACCATCATTACCAACCTCGCCGTGGTTGCGGGTATGGTGCTTGTGGTGTTTGAGCTGCAACAAAACCGGGAGGCGATTCAGATTGCGCATCAGTTATCCCTCGCGGGATTGATGAGTCAAGCGCATCTGGCCGTTGCATCGGATCAAGAACTTGCGGATCTGGTAAGCCGCGCAAAGCGTAACGACACGCAGGATTTCAGTCCTGCGGATATTGAGCGCGTCAATCAATGGGCGTTGGCATTTCTTGAACCGCGCATCAGTTCGTACCATCTCAGAAGCAACGAGTTCGTTGTGCTGGAAGATTGGTGCGATCTCATGCGCGACTTTACCGATCTCTACCGGCATCCTTACTTTGGCACCATCGTGAAGTCTGACCTCAGCTACGCCGATGCCATAATGGCGGATATCGAGAACCGCTGTACTGTGAATAAATAACCCGTCAGGGCATTCCCCCATTTGTGACTCTATTTCATATATTTATCGGTTTTTTGGCGGAACGCCTTGGCAGGCTTCCCGCCCTACAAATTGGTGATTCCCCGTGCTCTTGCCGCGGGGTTGTTTATTGAAGCCACGTCGGAATGCCCGATTGATCGGGCGATTGAAACAGCATTGCGGATAGTGCAGGTAGTGAGATTGGCTTTTTACGTAATTTCCAAATGTGCAATGCCAGAATCGAGATCCTGCGTTCTGGCTTCGTTACTTTCCAGTTTGATTTTCAGCCGCAGTTCGTTCACCGAGTCGGCGTTGCGTAGCGCGTCTTCGTAGCTGATTTTACCGGCTTCGTACAGTTCAAACAGCGCCATGTCGAACGTTTGCATGCCCAGTTCGCGGGATTTTTTCATGATATCTTTGATTTCATGGGCATGGCCTTTAAAGATCAAGTCGGCGATCAGCGGTGAGTTGAGCATAACTTCGATAGCGGCGGCACGCCCTTTACCGTCTTTCAGTGGAATTAAGCGCTGCGCGACGACAGCGCGGAGATTGAGCGACAGATCCATCAATAGTTGCGGGCGGCGTTCTTCGGGGAAGAAGTTGATGATGCGGTCGAGCGCCTGATTGGCGCTGTTGGCGTGCAATGTGCCCATACACAAATGACCGGTTTCGGCGAAGGCAATCGCGTGTTCCATGGTTTCGCGGTCGCGAATCTCGCCGATCAGAATGACATCGGGTGCTTGCCGCAAGGTGTTTTTCAACGCCGCTTCCCACGATTCGGTATCGACACCGACTTCGCGTTGCGTGATGACACAGTTGATATGTTCGTGCACGTACTCCACCGGGTCTTCGATGGTGATGATGTGACCGTAGCTGTTTTTATTGCGATGGCCGATCAGTGCCGCCATCGAGGTCGATTTGCCCGAGCCGGTGCCGCCGACGAAAATCACCAGCCCGCGTTTGCTCATCACGACTTCTTTCAATACTTGCGGCAACCCCAAATCGTCAAACTCAGGAATTTTGGTGGTAATGGTACGCAGAACCATACCCGCGCGCTGCTGCTGAACAAAGGCATTGACGCGAAAGCGCCCGATACCGGCGGGGTTGATGGCAAAATTACATTCCTTGGAAGCCTCGAATTCCGCCGTTTGCTTCTCGTTCATGACCGCCCGGGCAAGTATTTCGGTATGTTGCGCGCTTAGAGACTGTTGAGATACCGGCGTCATTTTCCCATCCACTTTGATTGCAGGCGGAAAACCGGCGGTGATAAACAAATCGGATGCTTTCTTACTGAGCATTAAGCGCAGCAAATCGGACATAAATTTTGCAGCTTGTTCTTTATCCATCACGTACTCCCGGAATTTTAATCCAATGCATCGGCCAGTTAGCCCCTGAAATTATCTTTATTCGCCGCTTGCGTCCTGGCCTCAGCCATCGAAATCACATTGCGCTTCACCAAATCGGTCAAATTCTGATCCAATGTCTGCATACCGACATTCTGACCTGTCTGGATCGCCGAATACATTTGCGCAACTTTACCTTCGCGAATCAGATTGCGGATCGCTGGTGTGCCGATCATGATTTCGTGCGCCGCCACGCGGCCCTTGCCATCCTTGGTTCGCAACAGTGCCTGGGAAATTACCGCACGCAACGATTCGGACAACATCGCGCGAATCATTTCCTTTTCTTCGGCTGGAAATACGTCGATGACACGATCGATCGTCTTCGCGGCAGAGCTGGTATGCAACGTACCGAAAACCAAATGCCCGGTCTCTGCTGCCGTCATCGCCAGCCGAATGGTTTCCAGATCGCGCAACTCGCCCACCAGAATAATATCCGGATCTTCACGCAACGCCGAACGCAAGGCATTTGAGAAACTCAGCGTGTCCCTGCCGACCTCACGCTGATTGATCAGGCACTTCTTGCTCTCATGCACAAACTCGATCGGATCTTCGAGGGTTAGAATGTGGCCATAATCATTTTCATTGATGTCGTTGATCATGGCCGCCAGCGTGGTCGACTTACCCGAACCGGTGGGTCCCGTCACCAAAACGACACCGCGCGGCTGTTTGGCGATCTCGGCAAAAATCTTGGGGGCTTTGAGATCCTCCAGGCTCAACACTCTGGATGGAATCGTCCGCATCACTGCGGCAGCACCGCGTTGCGTATTAAAGGCATTGACACGAAAACGCGCGAGATTAGGAATGGCGAAGGAAAAATCACATTCCAGATGTTCTTCATAAAATTTCCGCTGACCATCGTTCATAATGTCGTACACCATTGCATGGACTTCTTTATGGTCCATCTCCGGTAAGTTGATACGCCGGATTTCTCCGTGCACCCGTATCATCGGCGGCATCCCGGCCGATAAGTGCAAATCCGAGGCGCTATTCTTAACCACGAATGCAAGCAGCTCTACTATATTCATTGCGACATCCTCATGTGACAGTGCAAACAGTGCGAAAAGTGACGTGAAACGTTCGAATTAGAACTGATCAAACTAAACAATCCGGGCTTGAGTCAGTCCGCTTGTTAACGGATCGGGTAAATAAAAAATTGAGTAAGAACGGCTTGAATGCTTACCAATCGAGAATCTGGAGTAAAGGTGATACTCTGCGCAGAATTTAGCATCCGCGCTTACGCGTGTTGATTGACGGCCTCGCTGATCCGGTTCGCCCAGGCTGTGGCTTCCAGTTCCAATCGAGTGAATTCTCCCATGCTGAGAAACCCCAGCTCCGACAGCATCGACGAAACAATTTCGGATTCACCTTTTTCATACGCTTCGATCAATGCAAGTTGATACCCTAGAGAACCACGCCTTGTCAGCAGGGCTTCACTCATGTCTTTTTGTATGCTGAGCGTGCCGACAAGTTCGGACATTTCTATCCCTAATAACGTATCCAGCAACGACAAAACACCGACCATGAATGCGCGATCCTGATGATTCTTATCATGCGGGCGATCGGCTATCGCGATCGATTCGAGCAATTTTCCCCGGATGGTCGCGGTCATCATCAATGCATCGGATGTACCACCGTCTCTTTGTTTGGCAGCATAGAGCAAAATCTGCACCCAGCGTTGCAACTGTTTCTGCCCGATGATCATGATGGCCCGTTTTATCGAGTTGATCGTGCTTGGTAAACCGTTGGCAGCCGAATTCACCATGCGCAACAGGTTATAACTCAAACCGGGCTGGTATTTGAGCTCATTCTCAATCTCGCTCACTTCACTATCTTTCACAACCAGCAGCAACAGCTTCAGCAATGATAACTTGGACGGATCCATCCGTTTTCCGGAAATAATCTCCGGTTTTGCAAAGTAGAATCCCTGCAGCATATGAAAATTCAACGCAATACATCTTCTGGCGGTTTCCTGGTTCTCAACTTTCTCGGCCAGCAGCAGCAACGGCCAGCGCTTTAATTTCCTGATCAGGCTGATCAAATCCGGCTGGCTTAATGCAGTAATATTGATCTTGACGACATTGATGAGCGGCATAATGCGATCAAAGCGTACGTCCAGGTGAGTAACATCGGAAAGCGCTAATTGGTAGCCCTTTTGTTTCAGGAAAGTGCAGCGTTGAATGATTTCATCGTTGATTTCCACGCTTCTTAAAATTTCCAGGACGACGTGCTTTTTAGGTAGCATGCAAATAGCATCGTTAAGCAGTAGCTTTGCATCGACCTTAATAAAACCGCGCCGTTTGCCAATGACATTTTCTATGCCTAACTGCCCGTAGGTATCGATAATGACATTCGCTGAAGCTGCGGAATTGTCGGTTATCGACACCACGTTTTGCTGGTCGGAGCGAAACAGAAGCTCAAATGCAACCAAATTTTGTTTACTATCAAGGATCGGTAATCGGCCGAGATAAACTTCCATCCTTCCTGCTCCTGTATCTTTACGCTACCTTACTGGCTTCTGTTTATCGTCCCGAATCAAATCAACTTGAGTTTTGGATTTATAACCACAAGATACTGTAATAGAGATATTATTGATTGCCATGCCAGAACAAATTATTGAAATAATTGAATTGGTTGCAAGAAATATCAGAGTTATTCACAGTAAATTTGTATTGATTAAAACTAATTCTTTTAGAATAATTTTCTTGGTGTTATAATTCCCGGCTTTTGTTGCGCCTTGCGGTTCGGTAAAGAATTATAGATACACTAATTAGTTAACTGAGGAATTTGCCTATTTATGACGACTATAAAAGTTAAGGAAAATGAACCATTTGAAGTTGCGATGCGCCGCTTTAAACGTTCCATAGAGAAAACAGGAATACTGACTGAATTACGAGCTCGCGAGTTTTATGAAAAGCCGACCGCAGAACGTAAACGCAAGCTGGCAGCAGCTGTGAAAAGGAATTATAAGCGTTTGCGCAGTCAGTTATTACCGCCTAAACTTTATTAAGTCATTATTCATTGCGCGCTGCCCGATACCGATTCTTTTTCAGTTGGATTCGTTGAAAAACGATGAGTTGATAATCAATTATTCCATCAATTTATTATGAGTTTGAAACAGAGAATCACTGAAGATATGAAAATGGCAATGCGCAGCGGCGACACCAAACAGCGGGATACTATCCGTTTGCTACAAGCTGCCATCAAACAACGTGAGGTAGACGAACGCATAACACTTGACGATTCGGCTATCATCGCGGTTATTGAAAAGATGCTCAAGCAACGCAAGGATTCAATTGCCCAGTACGAAGCAGCGCAACGATTGGATCTTGCCGACAACGAGAAACAAGAAGTTTCTATTTTAAGCGCCTATATGCCACAAGCATTAAGTGACTCCGAAATTGATACTTTGATAGCGGAAGCAATTTCAGAAACCAATGCTGCCGGCATGCAGGATATGGGCAAGGTGATGAGCGTACTGAAGCCGAAGCTTGCCGGACGAGCTGATATGGCCAAAGTATCGGCACTTATCAAAACCAGAATATCAGCCTGATATTTGGCAACGTTCTGGATACTCCCTAAAATAAACCATAAGAATCGCAGTTTATTTATACTTGAAGCTTGTTATTGAACAAGCTTCCGGTAGATGATTCCGCAATCCTTTATTCATGATTTACTCAATCGCATCGATATTGTTGATGCGATTGATCGTCATGTTCCTCTGAAAAAAGCCGGTGCTAATTTTGTCGCCTGCTGCCCGTTTCACAGTGAAAAAACCCCGTCATTTACAGTCAGTCAGACCAAGCAGTTTTACCATTGTTTTGGGTGTGGCGCTCACGGCAATGCGATCAGCTTCTTGATTGAATACAGCGGACTCAGCTTTGTCGAAGCAGTGAAAGATCTGGCGGCTTATGCCGGAATGCAATTGCCGGCTCAACAAACCGATACATTTGCTAGCCAAGCTGGCATACCGCATGATCAGAAAACGGACAGCAATTCAGAAATATCGCCGCAAGAACTATTAGATGCGCTACAAGTCGCCACTCGCTATTACCGTGAACAATTGAAAGTCTCAGACAAGGCTATCGCTTATCTCAAAAAGCGCGGCTTAACCGGCAAAACAGCGACACGATTTGGCATCGGCTACGCGCCTTCAGGCTGGCAAAACCTGGAAGCCGTTTTTACCGATTATAAATCTGAAAAAAACCGGAAAATACTGACGCAAGCCGGATTAATCATCAGTGACGACGAAACCAAGCAATACGATCGCTTCAGAGACCGGATCATGTTCCCGATTCTCGATCAAAAAGGCCGGATTATTGGTTTTGGCGGGCGTGTATTAGGACAAGAAGAGCCCAAATATCTGAATTCTCCCGAAACGGTCTTATTTGAAAAAGGGCGCGAGCTATACAATTTTTTTTCCGCGCGCCGCGCTATCCGAGAAGCAAATTGCGCCATTGTCGTCGAAGGCTATATGGATGTCATAGCACTCTCGCAACACGGAATTGATAATGCGGTAGCCGCTTTGGGCACAGCCACGACGAGTTTTCATATCCAAAAGCTTTTGCGCCAGACGGATAACATCATTTTCTGCTTTGATGGCGACAAAGCGGGCAGAAAAGCAGCTTGGCGTGCTCTTGAAAATAGTCTGTCACTGTTATCCGACGGCAAATATCTGAGCTTTCTTTTTTTACCCGAGGGAGCGGATCCGGACAGCTATATCAACCAATTTGGAAAAGAATCTTTTGCGCAACAACTTAAACAGACTTTGCCTTTGTCAGAATTTCTATTCAAGGAATTATGTACAAAGGTAAGCCTTCAGAGCAGTGAGGGGCGTGCAAAATTGATAAGCGATGCGAAACCGTTGCTGCAACAAGTCACAGCACCGGCGCTCTCGCTAATCCTGATAAGGCGCTTGGCGGAGTTGAGCGGAATTAACCAGGATGAGTTAGGCGAGTTATTGCAAATCAGACGCACATCTGGAATTCATAAACCAGAAAAAGAAAAAAGAAGACAGAGCGTTACACTTTATCGCCGATTGATCCGGATTTTATTGTATAACCCGAACCATCTCACTAAACTTGATCGCAACTTACTTGTCGAATGGAACGAAAAAAATGAAGAAATCGCTGCATTGAAAACTTTGGTTGATTTTTTAGATAAGCATCCTCATTTAATTGAAAATAAATCAACACTCTCAATCGCAGCTTACTTGCAAGATAATCAATATAGAACACTATTGGAGAATATCGAAAGTGAAACATTGGAATGGAGTAATCCGATTGATTTAGAGCTCGAGTTTCTGGATACGTTAAAGAAACTACAGCAAATACAACACAAGAAGCGTATGGCCGAACTGCATAGCAAGCCGCTGAATATGTTAACTGATGAAGAGAAACGGGAACTTCAGCGTTTAGCCTTGCAATGAAATTGGTTATAAGGTGTCAGCACTACCGAATTTTGATATAATTCCAAACTTTCAGCTTTTAATTTATCTATATTATTGGGAATCCAATATGTCAAAGAAAAAAGCAGTCGAATCAAAAGATACCGATAATAAAATGATCAAAAAATCAACAGCTCAGAAAGCAAATAATACCGATAGCGAGATGGCAGAAAAAAAAGAATCTAAAAGATTAGCAGCTAAAACTGAAAAAAATGTTAAAGCGGCCAGCAAAAAAACAGATGAGAAAATTGCCGCTACAACAGCTGCCGATGCAGCTGAAATAAAAGAAACATCCGCTAAATCAGCACAAAGTGAAGCGGATATCTCTCTAGCAATACTGGGCTCAAATGATACTGAATTCAATGAAGTCAAGAAAACCCGCGGCAGAACTCCCAAGAAAAATAAAGCTGCCGGTTTGGATGCCATTGACGATATCGATTCTGTTTCCGTTATAGAAAGCGGCAATCCGCAACCGCAAGATATTGAAGCGCGGCGCATGCGCCTGAAAATGCTGATTGGATTAGGCAAGGAACGTGGTTACCTAACCTATGCCGAAATCAATGATCACCTGCCTGATGACATGCTGGACGCCGAGCAGATCGAAGGCATTATCAGTATGATCAATGACATGGGCATATCCGTGCATGACGAAGCGCCGGATGCTGAAACATTGCTGATGTCCGATGCTGCGACAACAGTGGCTGACGAAGATGTTGCAGAAGAAGCTGAGGCTGCGCTTTCTACAGTGGACTCCGAGTTCGGACGGACAACGGATCCCGTGCGCATGTATATGCGCGAAATGGGCTCGGTCGGCTTGTTGACACGCGAAAGTGAAATTGAAATCGCAAAACGCATCGAAGGCGGTTTGCGTCATATGATTCAAGCCATTTCAGCTTGTCCTCCGATCATTGCGAAAATTGTCGATCTGGCAGCGGAAGTTGAAAAAGATATTTTACGCATCGACGAAGTGGTTGACGGATTGCTGGATGTCAATGCGCAAGAAATCACCAATGAAGAATTTTCTGAAGAATCTTTGGAGCAGGAATTAGCTTCCAGCGATCTCAGCGATGACGACGAAGATGAAGAGGGTGATGGCTCTGCTATTGCCAGTGCGGATTTATTAAAACTGAAAACAGATGCGCTGGAGCGTTTCGCGATTATTCGTGAAGTATATAGCGAAATGCAGAGTTTGCTTGAAAAAGAAGGCCCCTATCATCAAGGATACATTGAATTTCAGGATAAAATTTCTTCCGAACTGATGGGTATTCGATTCTCGGCAAAAATGGTGGAGAAACTCTGCGATACGCAGCGTGAGCTAGTAAACGATGTGCGTAACTATGAGCGCAGAATCATGGATCTCTGTGTGATAAAAGCAAAAATGCCGCGCAATCATTTCATCAAAACGTTTCCCGGTAATGAAACCAATCTTGATTGGGTAGCGCAGGAAATTGCGACTAGTAAATCCTACAGCCAAGCGCTTGAGCACTATAAGCCCGCAATTCTGGAAGAGCAGCAGAATTTGCTGGAGCTTAAAAATCGGGTTGGCATTCCGATCAAGGATTTGAAAGAAATTAATCGCAAGATGTCGACCGGCGAAGCGAAAGCGCGCCGGGCCAAGCGAGAAATGACAGAAGCCAATCTGCGCTTGGTGATTTCCATCGCCAAAAAATATACCAATCGCGGATTGCAGTTTCTCGACTTGATTCAGGAAGGCAATATTGGCCTGATGAAAGCGGTGGATAAATTTGAATACCGGCGCGGTTATAAGTTTTCAACTTATGCCACATGGTGGATACGTCAAGCAATTACCCGTTCCATTGCCGATCAAGCGCGAACCATCAGGATTCCGGTACATATGATTGAAACGATCAATAAAATGAATCGTATTTCTCGCCAAATCCTACAAGAAACCGGACAAGAACCAGAACCGGCCGTATTGGCGCAAAAAATGGAGATGCCTGAAGAAAAAATTCGCAAGATTCTTAAGATCTCCAAAGAACCGATCTCCATGGAAACCCCGATTGGCGATGATGAAGATTCACATTTGGGTGATTTCATTGAAGATGCCGCTACGATGGCACCCGCAGATGCCGCGGTTTATGCCAGCTTGCGTGGCGTCACGAAGGATATATTGGATTCCTTAACACCACGTGAGGCCAAAGTGCTGCGCATGCGTTTCGGTATTGAGATGAATACCGATCACACCTTGGAGGAGGTCGGTAAACAATTCGATGTCACCCGGGAACGCATTCGTCAGATTGAAGCCAAAGCATTGCGCAAATTGCGCCATCCGGCCCGCTCCGAACGCTTGCGCAGCTTCTTGGATACCGGAAATAATTAGAATTTTGGGTCTGTAGCTCAGTCGGTTAGAGCAGGGGACTCATAATCCCTTGGTCGTTGGTTCGAGTCCAACCAGACCCACCAAAAATCAAGAGGTTAGATTAATTTCTAGCCTCTTTTTTCTTTCTGATGTGACAAAATTGTGTCACCAAGGATATTTGAAACCAGCTCGGCATGCTGCATGAGTTGCGGTTTTGATAGGTGTGCATACCGCCTTACCATCTCTTCCGATTCCCAGCCGCCAAGTTCCTGCAATACATTCATGGGCGTACCCTGTTGAGCTAACCAGCTTGCCCAAGTATGGCGCAGGTCATGCCATCTAAAGTTTTCTATTCCTGCTCGTTTTAGTGCTAATTTCCATGCACGGGTATTTACCCATGCAATTGGATTTCCGCGAAATGTGAAAACCCTGTTATGATGCTTACCGACTTGCCGAAGCAATACTGCCATTGCAACAGAATTAAGCGGAACATGAATTGCTTTTCTTGCCTTGGCTTGATCGGGATGAATCCAAGCAACATTACGTTCAAGATCAGTCTGATTCCATTCCAGATTAAGAACATTTGATTGCCTTAATCCGGTCGATAAACCAAATATCATCATATCCTGCTGATGTTGTGGCAATTCATTTAGTAATTTCTTTACTTGCTCGGGAGTTAACCATCGAATACGGCGCTTAGGCTCTGGAAACAACCTAATCTTTGGAATTTTGTCTATCCATTCCCAGTCATGACATGCTTTCCGAAGAACTACCCGTATCAACGCCAAATAGCGGTTTGCTGTTGATGGGCTTGTATCCTTTGCCTTTGTATGTGCAATGTGGTCAATTAATTCCCGGTCAATTTCTTGCAATGGTTTATTACGTAAGAATTGCTGTAACCATCGAAGTTTTTCTTTGTCGCGTTCATGAGTAGCTTTATGCTGAGTTTCGAGCAGAAACTTACATGCGGCTTTATCCCATGTGTACTCCGGTTTTTCTCCCAATCGCTGAATGCGCCAGGATTCAGCTTTTAGCTTGTCATGGTATTCTTGCGCTTGGGTTTTGTCGGCTGTGCCAGAAGAGCATCTAATACGCCTGCCCTTCAGCGCTCTGGCGTAGGTTGTCAGGTGATGCCAGCCCGTCTGGCTGCTTGCACAATCTTGCCGCGAGCAATTTCCAGTAACCGGCTATCCACCGGATGCGCAATTGCCTTTCCTGAATTGTCGTGTCAACAATCACTCGTTTGAATTCAGCCGGTTTGACCGCCTTGGTGTGCACCGCAGTGTCAATCGTTGCCTTCAGCAGCTTCTCAACACCAGCTTCACCAATGGCGGTGCGGAAACGGCCAATCTGGGTGGCATCACACGGCAACTTCGATGTGTAATATTCCTCGCCGCTGAAATACTGCCACACCACATTCTCCGACCAGCGAACCACCAGCTCTTCGTCACTGAGGTTGAACGCATGCTTCAGATACAGCAACGATGCCATCAACCGGATCGGCAAGCGGGGCGACCCGCAGTGCTCACGCCCCACTGGCAATCGCCAATGTTGTGCCAAAAAGATCGTTGATCTCCAACACTTCACCCTGACGGTTTTTACGCTCAAAAGCAGGGACAAGTGCTGCTTCAATATCAGCCCACGGCAGTCGATTCGACAGCACTGCCAGGGGATGACGCAGATCAATTATCTGATCGAGACGCGCTCGGAAAAAATCATCGGTCGGCATTTCAGTTCCTCTTGATTCTCTCAGTGTTTTGATGCGAATAGTATAAATTCTCAGGGATCAATGCCGTCTAAAATTTGATGATTCCTGCAGTTCATGCAGGCTCTAAGTGTTTTGCAGGGATGACTATCTAGGATATTAGAAACCAGCTCGGCATGTTGCATGAGTTGCGGTTTTGATAGGTGTGCATACCGTCTCACCATCTCTTCCGATTCCCAACCACCGAGCTCCTGCAGTACATTCATGGGCGTACCCTGTTGAGCTAACCAGCTTGCCCAAGTATGGCGCAGGTCGTGCCATCTAAAGTTTTCTATTCCTGCTCGTTTTAATACTTGTTTCCATGCACGGGTATTCACCCATGCAATCGGGTTTCCTCGAAATGTGAAAACCCTGTTATGATGCTTACCGACTTGCCGAAGTAACACCGTTATCGCAACAGAATTAAGCGGAACATGAATTGCTTTTCTGGCCTTGGCTTGATCGGGATGAATCCATGCAGCCTTACGTTCAAGATCAACCTGATCCCATTCCAGATTAATAACGTTTGATTGTCTCAAGCCAGTTGATAAAGCAAATATCATCATGTCCTGCTGATGTTGTGGCAATTCATTAAGTAATCTTTTTACTTGCTCGGGAGTTAACCACCGAATACGGCGCTTAGGTTCTGGGAAAAAGCCTGATTTTTGGAATTTTGTCCATCCATTCCCAATCATGGCATGCTTTCCGCATAATTGCCCTTATCAACGCTAAATAGCGATTTGCCGTTGATGGGCTTGTACCCTTGCCTTTGCATGTGCAATGTGATCAATTAATTCGCGATCAATTTCGTGCAATTGCCTATTACGTAAGAATTGCTGTAACCATCGAAGTTTTTCTTTATCGCGCTCATGAGTAGCTTTATGCTGTGTTTCGAGTAGAAACTTACATGCAGCTTCATCCCATGTGTACTCCGGTTTTTCTCCCAATTGCTGAATGCGCCAGGATTCAGCTTTTAGCTTGTCATGGTATTCTTGCGCTTGGGTTTTGTCGGTTGTACCAGCAGAGCATCTAACACGCTCTCCTGCTGGTGTGGTGAACGCGATCCACCACGTATTACCGCGCTTGTAGAGTGGCATTGTTTACCTCCTTTTCTGAAACCACTCGCAACGCTTGTCGAGGGCTAGAATACTGTGATCTGATGTATTCAACAAGATCATCAAGAATAAATACCCAGCATTTACCCAATTTTGCGCCAGGTAATTTCCCAGACTTTGCGCGACGGCGCACCACTTCTGGGTGCATCTTGAGAAAATTGGTAGCCTCAGTGAGTAAAAGTGTTTTCATAACGCATGGGCTTGTTGGGATCATTAAAATCAAAATTTCTTTTGATATAGCCTTCTTTGGATACTTGCCATAATGGAAAGGTAAGCATAGAAATTAATGTTTGACGGCACCGGGCTGAAACCTGAATCGGCTGAAAACACAATACTGTCCATGCTTCATAAAATAAACTTGGATTAATCTGATGCGGGAGAACACCAACCCGATTGGCATCAGCAAATAGATTTGCAAGTTCACCCATTGCCCAATCAAGATCATCCGCTTCAAATTTCATCGGATTTTCCCTTTGTGCGTAAATAATGATCTGTAGCGGCAAGGCGCCGGGGAATGGCATGCCGTTTTAGCTGTTCTACAATGAGTTCTGCACTGCCTTCGCGTTGCAGCATGACATTGAGGAGTGCGCCATAAGCAGTTGATGCAACCTGCTTCAAACGCTCATAGCTAATGCGATCTTGTTCTTTGATTGTATTGATGCGAAAGACACGATCAGACACCCACGATAGGCAAGGATAGGCACCCGCAACATATTCACCCGGATGCAGTAAAACTTCCCATGGAATAACGCGATCTTTGGCATGAAGTTCAACTTCCCAGCGCACCCAAAAGCTGGAAGGATCGCCTAGTTGTTTGCCCTTTTCATAAATTCTGATGAGCTTGCCATTTTTACGATTACCAACATATACACTACGACCCGAACCATCAGGTTTAATCCAGTTTCCATGCTGTGTAAGTTTTGGCTCTCTACCGCCGTGTTTAAAATGGCCTTGCTTATAAAATTCAATGGCCATATCAATAGAATGACTACCGATGAAATCATCCACCGCACCATCCCAGCGAGTAATGCGCGCTCGGAGTTGATCTCTCAGGTAGATAACAAAAGATTGCCAATCAGAAATTAATGCGCAACCTTCACCGGGTAGAGATAGGAAAGCAGTATTGTTTTGGCCACCGTATGCAAAGAAGACACAGCCATGATCAAATTGAAAGGAATATTGCCAACCGTGAAGCCCCCGCTGCTGGTCGGTCATTCCTCCAAAAATGCCCTTAGTTGCTTCACTAAAGGATTTAAAAAATTCTAATGGATTATTATTTTCGGAATGAAAAGGGAAGGAAACATTCAGCCAGTCAGTTAAGGCCGCCTGTGATTTATTATTTTCTCCGGTGGAACTTTCCCCCCGTATTACCGTACGGGGGTCATTGACGCGCGCTTGCCCGCCCTCCGCTGCGCGTGCGTCCGGCAAGCTGCGCTCTGTTGAACTTGAATCGCATAAGAAATAATATTCTGTTTCAAATGCAGGGTTCTTTTGGTGATTAAAATTTTCAGATATAGTCTTCATGCGAAGGAAACATAGAATTTCCTTCGCATAATATCATTTAATAAGGCAATGTCAAGTTTCCTTATTTAGTCTACCTGTTTTCTATTCTCAATCTTAAATTCACCTCCAACCACTTTCCAAAAATTAGAAAATGCTTCCGCCGCTCTATATCCATTTGAACGATAACTACTAGGGCCGGTTTCTGGGAAAATATCACGTATCTTGATACCTAATATATTTTCGTAGTTACGGATTGTGCGTTTGCTATGGATGATATAAAGCACCTTCCAGCCCAAATGGTGGCCAATATGCAACATACCTAATGCCGATTCCAATTGAGTAAGATCACCTTTAAAATTGGCAATAGTTTCATCAGTTATTACTCTTAGTTGATCAATTTGTTCAACAGAGAGTTTTGCTAGTTTTTCTTCTTTTGATTTCTGTGGTCTTTCGAACATGCTGTTTCCTTTCGTAGAGATCATAAGCCAATAAGGGAATATCATAATCCTTTTTTCCACAATTGACAGCAACCCAGCAGGGCAACACAAAAAGGCAGTGATATTTATGCAGCAACTTTCAAGTGCTGCAGATCGGCATGTAGTATTCTTGTACGAATATTACCAGTGTAAGAGTTTTAATTGTTTAGCAGTATGGAATAGTCAGTTGAAACACGCTAGCAAAATGGGGATCGGCCAGCATGCCCATGAAACTGGGCATGGCCTTGCGCCGGGTCGACCGGCGCACCCGGGTAGCTGTTTCTTTCCAATGTTGGCACAGAACAGAAGCTTCACGGGAAAGATAGATATATAATGCAAGACCACAGCAGACAACTTTCAATGCAATCAAATAGCTTAAATTTATTATGATTAATGAGGAACAGCTATCAAATGCTCCAATTAAGGAAGCAATTATTGATATACAAATTGATTTAGATTCGGAACAATCCGATTTTGATCATCAATCTTTGTCTGCAAAAATATCTGGAGAATATACTAAGCAAGAACCTATATCTGAAGCCCACGTTGCTTTTGAGATCAATACCAAAGGTGAAAGTGTATTTAATAATAAAAACCTCGGCATTACTGGATATAGAGCAGAGAATTCTAAATCTGGCTATGTGGCACAATTCAGGAAAACTGGCATGACCGTAAGTAAGCTTTCGCCTTATGAGAATTGGGATAGCTTTAAGAACGAAGCTAAGCTTTTATGGTCACTGTACAAAGAAACGATACCAGACTATAAACTTTCGCGATTAGCTGTTCGATACATCAACGAAATAGATATACCATTTGCTAATGATAGCCAATCGATAAATTTTGATGATTATTTAATAAATAGTCCAAGAACTCCAAATGACATGAGTACAGTTGTCAGCGAATTCTTTAGCAGAGTGGTTATTCCATATCCCGAGTTAGGTACAAATGTCATAGTAATACAGACACTAAAAGATATAACCAATTCTCATGTCATTGTAATTCTTGATACGGACGTATTTAGAACAAATGTAGCTGGTCTATCTGAAACTGAAATGTGGGACTTTTTTGATCAACTGAGGTTTCTAAAAAACAAAGTTTTTAAAGGAAGCTTAACGAACAAAACAATGGAGCTTTTTAAATGAGTACACTTGCTATTAGTGGAAAATATGATTTTAGCTTTGATTTCAATCCAAGAACTAAGGGCATAAGCAACCCGGCGAGAGACACTGCAAATGCTGCAGCAAGTGCTCTGGCGCACTTCACTAAAACGATAGTTAATAAGGATCCAAGGGAAAAACTGAAGGAAGATCTGATAGCTGTCTTGATGGAGTGCAACCAAAATAATTGGAATGGCTATGATTCTATACCGATTAACCCTAATGCCTTGCTTCGCGCTTGGGATTATGCACGCAATTTACCCAAGGAAATACCAATTCCTGAAGTTACACCAGAACCCGATGGTGAGATGGCCTTAGAATGGTATGGTAAAGATGGAAGTGTTTTTTCTATCAGCTTCGGCGAAAGCGATACCATTAGTTATGCAGGATTGTTCTCTGATAAAACTAAGACATATGGGGTAGAACGACTTGATTCAGAAAATAAGAAAATTCTTGAGGAATTTATTACAAGAGCACTTTCAGGCAAGCGCAGTACCACTAAATAATAAACAAATTGAGTCTATATCCCCAGATGAAGAGTTGTCACGCTTCATTTTCTCGAGTAATGAATTAACTAATAGTGGAATTATTAAAGCTGCTGCATTTCTTCCAAATGCCAGTTTAAAGACATCAGTTTTTAGAAAAAGTCGAATGTCACCGGATGAATATAACAGCAAAAAAGCGGTTGTTGCAAAGGTGCGAGCTAAACCAATTAAAGCTGTAGCATTAATACGCGCATCTTCAGTTCTTGAAGCAAAGCTCCAAATAAATCCTGAAGAAACAGAGCATAGGTGGCACGCTGGTCTAATCAATTGGCCTGAAAATAAAGAGGAACGAAAGTCTATAGCACAAATCCTCGCGAATGCTGCTTACGTTGAGTAATTAATCATTCCACGTTTCTGAACATTTGTGCATTTGATTTGTGCACCATGTACTATGGTCATTTTTACTCAATAATAAAGGGTGAAATAACATGAGCCGCTTGTCTATCGATCTGACACCAGAGCAGCATCAAAAGATTAAGGCTATTGCTGCTTTACAAGGAAAATCAATTAAGGAATATGTGCTAGCTCAAATCCTGCCTACATCTTCTGATGAAGAAATAGCCTTGAATGAACTGGAAATACTTTTGGATGATCGTGTTAAATCAGCTAGAGCCGGGAAAATCAGCAAGAAATCTGTAGAAGAAATCTTTCAAGAAGCATATAGCGAAAGTACCAAGTAATGCCTGGTTACGAACTTACTGTTCTTGCTGAAGAAGATTTAAGAGCAATTGCGCGTTATACGGTTAATACGTGGGGAATTGAGCAAGCAAAACATTACGAAGCCTTGCTGCTAAAGCGATTCCAAGAGATTGCTCAAGGAAATATTACGCCAAGAGTATTTCTGAAAAACAGATCAGATCTATTGTTTACGCATTGTGAACATCATTATATTTTTTATTGGCAGCCAAAAGACAGGAAAGTACCGATTATTTTGGCAGTTTTGCACGAGAGGATGGATCTCATGCAAAGACTTAAGAATCGACTGGCGACATAATGAAGCATAACTAGGTTGTATTGAGTGAAGCTGATACAGTTTTCTACAATGACGAACAGATATTGATTGTGTCAAATTTGTGTCACGCCTGTATGAAAACTCCATAATTAAGGGTTGTGTGACAATGATTTTATATGTGGCAAGCGCTGTAAGTTATTGTTTAATATAAATAGCCACTTATAAGACTGTGTCTCATAATCCCTTGGTCGTTGGTTCGAGTCCAACCAGACCCACCACAAATCAAGAGGTTAGAGTTTTTCTCTAACCTCTTTTTTCTTAAGGTGGCTGCGGTTCTGGCCATTCATGGCGATTTGTTTCATCCTGCACAGTTTCTGCGTCATCAAGATTCAATGTGGCAACATTGTTTTGAAAGTTTCCATCAGAAGACATAATTTTTTGGCTAAGCATTATGATTTTCTCCTTTCAGAACATCATTCCAATCTTGGCCTGGTATAGGCGGAATCAGTATCTTCCCTCCAATAGATAACGCAGCCTCCCGCGCTTTTGTTTGTCCTACGCCTGATAGATCGTTATCACCGCAGATAATGATTTCACTCTCTGGCGATAGGTCTCTAATATTTTTTGCGACAGGTAACAAGTTACCGGCATCAAAGGCGATGACAACGCGTTGCCCAGAATCTTCATGAAGACTGGCGCCGGTGGCGAATCCCTCACAAATTAGAATCTTGTCTGAGAGATCGCCAATAATATGAAAACAGCCGCGCTTGCGTCCGCCTATATTGGCCTGTACAAGTTTATCATTTTTTAGGAGGTGGCACATATTCCTCGATCGGTGCTAGCAGATACTCAATATCTGGTGCCTGACCCGTCTGACCGAACAAGTATTTTCCTTTCAGATTGATGCCTTGCCAGGCTACTGGTGAAGCTCGCTTAATGGTTTCAGCTAGCTCCTGTTTGCCCTGATGCTCAAAGCTTTGCAACAGATTACTTAGAACTTTGGAGTTGAAGTAAATGATGGCATTAGCTATTAACCGAGCGCATTCGTTCCACAGCTCGATTTCTTCCTCACTACTGCCTCGGAACCGGTCACCATTGACCTGGCTAATCGCTCGGCGCAGTTGATGGTACGCCTCACCTCGATTTAGTGCCTTTTGTACATGGTTACGGAGTTCGGGATCATCGATGTAGCTCAGCAGGTACCGTCATCTGCATAAAGGTACCAAAAGTCCCACATAGTTATTTATAAGATATTGTAATTATTGAAAAATAAATGATTCCAGAACTCCCAAATTTAAGTATAAAAATGACCCAAAATTTAGGTGTCACAAAATAAGTTAATCCTTATTAAGATTCAATATGTTAGTCATTCTACAATTGGACTTTTGGTACCTTTATGCAGATGAACCCAAATGCGGCAAAATCTTTAACTTTTCGTGCTAACTGAACCGGAATATAGTCATTTTTTGATCGATTATAACCGTGTTTGACAATTGAGCTAGCTTTCAGTACATTCGAAACTAATGGAAAGGTGTTTTATTATTCCTATACCCGAGGTTTATAGTCCTCGCAAAGGAATGCATAATAAAGACCAGCGGCGGGTACTACAGCCCTGAATCGACACTAGCTTTTAAGCGCAGAAAAACTAAATGTTCAGGGAGTTTTGTAATGAATATAAAATCTATTTTTTCCAATAACGTGTTGCTATCGCTGCTAGTTTCGTTGTGCGCCACTAGTGCTTTGGCCAGCGAGAGCCGCCTTCCCGCTAGTAAAAATCCGCCGTCCTACATGGGTCTTGGTTTTTCTGAGCTTGCAAGTGCGCCGTGTAATGTAAATCCGCCGAGTTTTGGGGGCTGTGATACGGATTGCCAGATTATGAATGGAATGCGTAGCGCAGTGATGTCTGGAATCGGGATAATTCCAGAAATAGGAAAAGGATTCTCATCTTTTATAGGATTTTTTTGGGGCGCAGATGCGGGGCCCACAGTGAACGACAAGCTGAATCAGCTGGTTAAGTACGTGCAAGATGCAATTGCCCAATCTCGCTCGGATACTTTGGCATCGCTAGTGGCTAATCAGTATCAGACTTTGGGTGAAGAAACGTATATTTTGGATGGGTATATCAAATCAGGAGGCGGTGACCGCAGTGCGCTGCTAGAGAATTTACTGGGTAACTGTATTCAAATAAAATATGCTATGCAGAACCCCGGCATAACACCGCTACAAGTGCTGCCTTATATTAGTGCTGCGGGAAATATTTGCTTAACTTTGCTTAAGCGACAAGCGTATAACTATCAAGATATTACCGGCGTGACACCTAACCCTGAGACCGTTGCCCTATACAAGGAAGAGCTTAACAGTGCAGTGAAACAGTTTTCAGCGTTGGCATCCAGCGCTGAGGCTGCTGCAGTCAAGTGGCGGGTGGATAATGCCATCACACAAAGTACCACATATGGCGGGTATCCTTGTGGCTTTACTTGCAATCATCATTACGGGCAGGTCAGTGATGGCCGCTGTACCGAGGTTGGCGCAATTGTCGGCGGGATAGTCCAGTACGATGATATTTGCTGCGAGTATCCGAGCCCTGCTGGTATGACCGCCATTCGAGAATGGTATAGCGCACAACAGCAAAAAATCCTCAATGATAATCTCATAGGAAGATGGGGCTTGAATTCGGCCACTTTGTGGAGTTATATGACGGCCGACAAAATTGACGCTAAATCCAAGCCGAGCATCGTTTATGCAACGGCCGTTTCCCCTTTTATGAGCATGGGCAAGTTGTCACTGGAGCAGTACTCGTATTCCAATAATGCGGAAGAGCTTGAGGCCTTCACTGCCGCCGCTATCGCGGACGGCGATTCAGTGCGCTTGCTCAAATTAGAAGTGACCAAAGGCGATCAAATTATAGGGGTGCGGACTACTACCCAAATTGCGGGTAAGTCGTATACAAATACCGTGGGTCGTTGGGGTAGTGATACTGTCTGGCAAACCATCGATTTTACCAATAGGGCGGATACGCTGATGACTGGTTGGGATTACTCCCATGCATGTGTGCAAACGCAAAAAATTGTCAATCCACAGACGGGTGAGATTTCTGCACCAAGCAATGAGTGCAAGAGCGGCAATAGTGCGCTGGCGATGTTTCTGGCGCCGCCGATTTCTATAGATGCTACGTTTCCGTACGATAAGGAAAAAAATCCAAATAATCCCACGTTCGTTCCGCGTATTATTGGAATTTCTGGATTGTGGTCAAACCATAGCTTGCAATACATCACGCCTGTTTGGCTGTATAAGAAATACCAATAAGGCATGAGGCAGGTGGAGCATTCTGCAGCCACCACCCGCCTCGGTACATTGGGCTCACCTGCATGAAGGTACCAAAAGTCCCATAGGATGGCGTAGACCCAAGTAGCCTTTTCTAGTCAATTTACGACCGGTATCAACAATCTAGGGTTCATCTGCATAAAGGTACCAAAAGTACCATGAAATTAATCATAAGTTACTGTAACTAGTAAAGAATCAATGGTTCTCTGGCATCTAAATTTCGACATAAAAAGAGCCCAAAATCAGGAAGTCATAAAATAGCTATTTCTTATTTAAGTTCAGGCTATTAGTAATTATACTATGGTACTTTTGGTACCTTTATGCAGAATAACCCAACATTTGGCGGCTATACGTCATTTATTTGATTGGCTGGTAGTCGGCCAGATTGTAGCAACTAATCCGGCATCTTCCGTCAGAGGCCCTGCTCATCGAGTCAAGACCGGTAAAACTCCAATCTTGGATAGTGAAGATACCCGGCAATTATTGAACAGTATCGATGTCAGCAAACCTTCCGGATTAAGAGATCGAGCGCTTATTGCACTCATGGTTTATTCCTTCGCACGCTGGCGCTGCTTTAGCAATGAAAGTTGAAGATGTTTATACGCAAAACAGGAGACTCTGGGTACGTCTGCATGAAAAAAGGTGGAAAACGTCATGAAATGCCCTACCACCATAATCTCGAAGAATATTTAAGCGCCTATATTAATGAAACCAATTTGCGTGATGATCGGAAGGGTTTCTTATTTCGCACCATTGGCCGAGGAACTGGACAATTAACTTCATCCCCTTTCGTACAGGCCAATGCTCACGCCATGATACAAAGACATATTAATAAATCAGGTATCGCAACAAAAGTTGGCAATCATAGTTTTAGAGCTACCGGCATTACCGCGTACCTTAAAAATGGCGGAACTCTAGAAAAAGCGGCAATTATGGCTAACCATTCAAGTACACGAACAACACAATTATATGACCGGAGACGCGATGAAATGACGCTAGATGAAGTGGAAAGGATTATGATCTAGTGTTGTTGATGCGCCAACCGCGCGAATTATGGGAACAAATGGCGCGGGAAGTGCCGGACGCTTACCTAGCCAATATGAGCAAGAAGAAACACACAGGAAAAATCTTCATCGACTTCGTCCGAAACGACTCTCTACTACGACGATTGTTCCAGAAAGATCAGATCATTATTTATGAAGTGATGATTGCAGAGTTTGATCAAGCTTGAGATAAAATTCAAACAAGAAGAGATTGTGCTTCACTGGTTTGATGTTTCAACGCTTTAAGTAGTGACCTGATCTGGCTTTTTCGATCCAAAATAACTTGAGACAATGGCCTCTTTGAAAATGGCCGCCTGATTTGAAAAAAATACACCCCACTTTTTTATGCTCTCCATCTAGTAGGTTTTATTGGATCACTACTTTGGCACTTTGATGCAATTTAGGGTAGCTGGCGTCCATTCCATTAATTTTACACCGCTACTTATAAGATCAGAATGCAACTTGATCAAGTCTCTGAGCACCACTTTTGACAATAACTTACGTGTATGTAGATTGTAGCGCAACAACAATATTTATGTTATGTTGATAGTGGGGAATAAGAAAAAATAATTTATATATGGCCTCAAGCATAAATTTCTTTGATTTTTAATAGAAATTTTTTTAGGGTGAATTATGTTGAGTGTATTTATGAGAAAAATTGAAAGTACTTTACGTTCTCATCATTTATATAAATAGCGGTGTAAAAATATACCACTGAGGCGCACTAAATTTTGCGGCAAACGCGGAATAAAAGTGTACCAAGTCTTATGCCTGTAAGCTGATGCGATGAGCATCAAGTGAAAGGCGATGAGGATGTATACAGTGGAACTATATGTAAAGATTCGACGAGCGGTGATGGTGGAAGGCAAAAGCGAACGAGAAGTTGCGCGATATTTTGGAGTTCACCGCAAGACTGTCAAGAAGATGTGCCAATATTCGGTGTCGCCAGGTTACCGTCGCAAGAAAGAACCCATTTCCCCTAAGCTAGCTGGATTCACTGGCATCATTGATGCCATTCTGGAAGCCGACAAGCAGGTGCATGTAAAACAACGCCATACTGCGATACGGATATTGGAGCGGTTGCGTAAAGAATACGGCTTTACTGGTGGTTATACCATCGTACGCAACTATGTTAACAAGGCTGCAATTCGGCAAAAAGAAATGTTCATGCCGTTGGCACACCTACCTGGTCATGCCCAGGTAGACTTTGGTGAAGCCGATGGCTATATTGGCGGCAAACTGGTTCGCTTCCATTATTTCTGCCTTGATTTACCGCATTCGGATGGCTGTTTTGTCAGGGCTTATCCAACTGAAGATACCGAATCCTTTCTGGATGGGCACGTTGCTGCTTTTGCGTTTTTGGGTGGGGTGCCGCAATCGATCCTGTACGACAACACCAAGATTGCGGTAGCCAAGATACTTGGCGATGGCAAACGGCAACGTACCAAGGCGTTCAGCGAACTGCAAAGCCATTACTTGTTTGAAGATAAGTTTGGCCGACCGGCTAAAGGCAATGACAAGGGCAACGTTGAAGGCATGGTTGGCTACAGCCGCCGACACTTCATGGTGCCGCTACCCATTGCTGCTGACTTTGATGCTTTAAAGGGGGACCGTAAGGATTCCTTCGTAAATGAGTAACATCCCTAATTTCGTTACATCAGGAACGTCACACCGTAGTCAATCGGCTCCAAATCTCTTTCCCTAAGCTCGTAAGTGCCGAAACGATTAGCGTGATGCGTTCGATATGGACTAAACGCCGTAGCCAATTCTGGCGTTAACTTCATCCCCTCTGCTTCTAGCTCCTTGAATGCCTGTGTCATTGTATGGCAGTTGTGGAAAATCATCAGATTGGCAATCAGATGGTTGTACTTGATTATCTTCAGCTGATCCTCGCGCACATTCTCCTCGATGGTGTCCGATCCGAAATATGCCCACTGAGCAAAGTTATTAAAGCCTTCGCACTTGTTTTGCGCTGCCTGGATGACCTGGCGTAAGGCATCGTCGCTGATATAGGGGTCGTCTCAGAAAACGGATTGCAAAGTACGCTAAGCTGGTTGCAATGGTCGTAGCGGCCTGAACTTGCCCGCGCCGATCTTGGCGCTGTTGCGCCAGAGGTAATCGCCGGTCAGGTTGATGTGCTCCCAGCCCAGCGGCGATAGGTACTGCAACAGCGCATCATCGACGGCATAACCATTGCCACGCAGTCTAAGTGCCGCACGCTCCAGATAGACCGTGTTCCACAGCACGATGGCCGCCGTTACCAGGTTGAGGCCGCTGGCCCGGTAACGTTGCTGCTCAAAGCTACGGTCGCGGATTTCGCCCAAGCGGTTGAAGAACACGGCACGAGCCAGCGCGTTGCGTGCTTCGCCCTTGTTCAGACCGGCATGCACGCGGCGACGCAGTTCCACGCTTTGTAGCCAGTCCAGAATGAACAGCGTGCGCTCGATGCGGCCCAGCTCGCGCAGTGCAATTGCCAAGCCGTTCTGACGCGGGTAGCTGCCGAGCTTGCGCAGCATCAGAGAAGCAGTCACCGTGCCTTGCTTGATCGAGATAGCCAGTCGCAGGATTTCATCCCAGTGGGCGCGGACATGCTTGGTGTTGAGCGTGCCGCCGATCATCGGTTTCAGCGCCGCATAGGTAGCATCGACCTTCGGGATGTAGAGCTTTGTGTCGCCGAGGTCGCGGATGCGCGGCGCGAAACGAAAGCCGAGTAGATGCATGAGAGCGAAGACGTGATCGGTGAAGCCTGCCGTGTCAGTGTAGTGTTCCTCGATACGCAGGTCGGACTCGTGGTACAGCAAGCCGTCGAGCACGTAGGTCGAGTCGCGCACGCCAACGTTCACCACCTTGGTGTGGAATGGCGTGTACTGGTCGGAGATGTGGGTGTAGAAAGTCCGCCCTGGACTGCTGCCATACTTTGGGTTGATGTGACCTGTGCTTTCGGCTTTGCTGCCGGTTCTAAAATTCTGACCGTCGGACGATGACGTGGTGCCGTCGCCCCAGTGCTCAGCAAAGGGATGCCGGAACTGCGTATTAACCAGATCGGCCAGCGCCGTCGAGTAGGTTTCGTCACGGATATGCCAAGCTTGCAGCCAGGTGAGCTTGGCGTAGGTCGCGCCGGGGCAGGATTCGGTCATCTTGGTCAGGCCTAGGTTGATCGCGTCGGCCAGGATCGTTGTCAGCAGCAGATTCTTGTCCTTGGCCAGGTCACCCGATTTCAGGTGCGTAAAGTGGCGGGTGAAATCCGTCCACTTGTCCACCTCCAGCAGCAGCTCAGTGATCTTGACGTGCGGCAGGATCATTGCCATCTGGTCGATCAGGGCCTGTGCGGTGTCGGGTACCGCCGTATCCAGCGGCGTGATCTTCAAGCCAGACTCCGTGATGATGGCATCCGGCAAGTCGTTGGTCACCGCCATGCGGTTGACGATGGCAAGCTGCGCTTCCACCAGGCTCAGCTGGTCGTGAAGATACTGATCGCAGTCGGTGGCTACAGCCAGCGGCAATTCGCTTGCCTGCTTGAGGCTGGCGAACTTCTCGGGTGGCACCAGGTAGTCCTCGAAATCCTTGAACTGGCGCGACCCCTGCACCCAGATGTCGCCGGAACGTAGCGCGTTCTTCAACTCCGACAGCGCACACAGCTCGTAATAGCGCCGGTCGATGCCGGCGTCACTCATGACCAGCTTCTGCCAGCGTGCTTTGATGAAGCCGGTCGGCGCATCGGCAGGCACCTTACGGGCGTTGTCGGTGTTCATTCCGTTCAGCAACTCGATCGCATCGAGCATGTCCTTGGCGGCCGGCGCGGCCCGCAGTTTGAGCACGTCGAGGAATTCCGGCGCGTAGCGGCGCAATGTGGCGTAGCTTTCACCGATGCGGTGCAGGAAATCGAAGTCTTCGGGCTGGGCGAGCTTTTGCGCCTCGCTGACGCTCTCGGCGAACGCATCCCAAGACATGACGGCCTCGATGGCGGCAAACGGATCGCCGCCGCTTTGCTTGGCTTCGATCAGCGCCTGGCCGATGCGGCCAAACAGACGCACCTTGGCGTTGATCGCCTTGCCGGATGCCTGGAACTGCTGCTGATGCTTGTTCTTGGCGGCGTTGAATAGTTTTCCAAGGATGCGGTCATGCAGGTCGATGATTTCGTCGGTGACGGTAGCCATGCCCTCAATAGCGAGTGCCACCAGGGTTGCGTAGCGGCGCTGCGGTTCGAACTTGGCTAAATCGGCTGGCGTCATCTGACCACCCTCGCGGGCGATCTTGAGCAGTCGATTCTGGTGTACCAGCCGCTCGATGCCAGCAGGCAGGTCGAGCGCCTGCCATGCCTTGAGGCGCTCGATGTGTTTCAACATGTGCCGGGAGTTAGGCTTGGCCGGTGACTGACGCAGCCAGGACAGCCAGGTAGTCTTGCCGTTATCGCGCCGCTTGAGCAGGTCGTCGAAGTGACGACGATGCGCGTCCGATAGCGATTCGGCCAGAATTTCGTAGATGCGCCGGTTGGCACGGGTGATCGCCTCGGCGCAGATGCGCTCGATGACGCCAGGTGTAGGAAGGAGCACGCTCTTGCGGCGCAGACCTTCCACCAAAGCCGTGGCCAACACGATCCCTTTGTCGGTCTGCCATGCCAGTTCATCGAGGCTGTACACGCTGGGGCGATAGTGCCGCGTAGTGAAAGATTTGTAGCCAAAGACTGATTGCAATTCCAGCAGGTGTTCGCGGCGTGTCTCAGCGCGCTGGCCATAGTCCGTCCATGCTTCAGGCGGCACCCTCAACTGCGTAGCCACCAAACGCAGCAATGAGGGAAATGGTTCCTCATCCACCGCAAGCATCACGCCGGGATACCGCATGTAGCAAAGCTGCACCGCGAAGCCCAAGCGATTGGCTGGCCCGCGCCGCTGCCGGATGATGGCGAGATCGGATTCGTTTAAAGTGTAGTGACGGATCAACTCATCCTTGGTGTCCGGCAACGCCAGCAGGCGTTCGCGCTCGGCGGCGGACAGGATCGAACGGCGGGGCATCTAGTCTCCTCCTTCTTGAAAACGTAGGTTTGTGACAAGCCCGCCAAGGTAACTGGCGCGGCACGGGAAATCAATGCATTACGATTCTCGAAAATAGTTCTTGAAATTCTATTCTTGATTGCATATCATCTCAACGAGTTTCGATAAGAAAGGATGCCTATGCGACCGTCTGTTGTGCTCGACATGAAGCGAAGCGCTGTGCGCGAAGCGGTAAACCGATTTCGCACAGCGAACCCGCGCGTCTTCGGTTCGGTACTGCACGGCACCGACCGAGATGGCAGCGACCTTGATCTGCTGGTCGATGCGCTGCCCGGCGCGACGCTGTTCGACCTAGGCGGTCTGCAAGACGAGTTGGAGTCGCTGCTTGGCGTCCACGTCGATTTGCTGACCCCCGCCGACCTGCCGCCGAAGTTCCGGGCCAAGGTGCTCGCGGAGGCGCGACCGGTATGAGTGAGAACCGCTTACCAGACTACCTCGATCATATGTGGCAGGCTGCGACAGATGCGTGCAGCTTCGTGGAAGGTCTGACCAAAGATGACTTCCTGGAGGACAAACGCACCCAGCAGGCCGTCATCATGAGCCTCATCATCATCGGCGAGGCCGCGACGAAGGTGATGGACGGCTACACCGAGTTCGTCCAGGCGCATCCCGAAGTACCGTGGCGCAGCATGCGTGGCATGCGCAACCGCATCGCCCACGGCTATTTCGACATCAACCTCGATGTGGTGTGGGACACCGTGCAGACGGCGCTGCCGGAGTTGCTGAAGCAACTGCCGGCCGTGCGATGGGATCCCGCTGGCAAGGACCGAAACAACCGAGCGAACAGCAAACCATGTTGATCGGCTATGCGCGCGTCTCGACGCAAGATCAGAACCTTGAATTGCAACGCGAAACCTTGACTATGGCCGGGTGCCAGAAGGTCTTCGAGGACACGATGAGCGGCACGCGCGCCGAACGCCCCGGCTTGGCCAAAGCGTTGGAGATGCTGCGCAACGGCGATACCCTGGTGGTCTGGAAGCTGGATCGCCTGGGCCGTAGCGTCAAGCAACTGGTCGATTTGGTCAGCGAGCTGCACAAGTTGGGCGTCCAGTTCAAGAGCATCACGGACGCCATCGACACCGGCACGCCGTCAGGCAGGTTCTTCTTCCACGTCATGGCTAGTCTGGCAGAAATGGAGCGCGAGTTGACCGCTGAGCGCACTCGCGCAGGGCTGGAAGTCGCCCGCCAGCTCGGTCGCAAAGGCGGACGCAAGCCAAAGATGACCGGCAGCAAGATCGAGTCGGCCAAAAAGCTGCTGGCCAGTGGTGTTCCGCCCAAGGACGTGGCTAAGAACCTCGGCGTGTCCATTCCGACGCTATACCGCTGGGTTCCGGCTTCGACTCACGCTTAGCGTACTTTGCGATCCGTTTTCTGAGACGACCCCTGGCTGCTAAAAGCTTGATAACCGTAATACTTGAGTATGGTCTGCTGATGTTTCTGACGAGTACGATCATTGTATTCATGCAAATTAACCAATACATCTGGCAATCCCAGTTTTTGGGTAACATATCCAACATCAACCGCTCGGAATTCGTTAGCCGCAAAAAATTTTTTAGTCGCTAGAAAATAACCGCAGCTAATCAGAAACCCAACCTGATGTGCCGGCGATCGCAGGCCTGATACCATGTGAAAAAGGGTGTCAGAGAAATAAAAGTACTTTTTGCGTTGAAGGAGGTTAAATGTCGGTGGAGAATCAAAATCGTACCGTTCAACAGTATTGAGAATACGCATTCGCGGCATGGTGACCTCCTTTGCTGAGGTAAAGAAATCAAGGTAAATAATAATGTACCATTTAGTGAGTTTTTTAACTTATTTGCCATGCTGATCGGTTATGCGCGAGTATCGACGGATGATCAAAAGTCCGACTTACAGGAAGATGCTCTCAAAGCCGCAGGGTGTGAGAAAATAATTGTAGATAAGGTTAGTGGAGTTAAAACTGAACGCCTTGGTCTAACACAGCTCAGTGAATTACTACGTAGAAATGATACGAGACCTTTGCACGGCAATAATCCCAGGATAATGGCTCGAGTGATACAATTGTATTTTAAAACAATATGATTGAAGAGCTGGACATGAGTTTTTCAGACTATGATGTAACGCGCCGCACCGGGAAAGGGAATTTCTTAAAGCAGATTGATCGGTTGATCGACTGGAGCGCGATCGATCGAGCAATCGCGGTTCATTACGCACCGATATCGGATGCGGCAGGCCGGCCTGCATATTCAGGTTTGCTGCTGTTCAAGATGCTGCTGGTAGGGATCTGGCATGGCGGTTTAAGCGATGAGTCGGTGGAAGACATGGCAAACTCGAATCTGCATGTGATGCGATTTCTGGGGTTGTCGCTGGAGGATGATGTGCCGGATCACTCTGTGTTATCGCGTTTCAGAACCCGACTGACGGCAGCGGATGCTTGGGATGGATTATTAGAGCAAGTAAATCGGCAAATACACATGCACGATATCACGGTCAGGAAAGGCTGCCATGTTGATGCGAGCATTACGCAAAGTCCGCGTAAACCCAAAACCCGGCCTGCCTATAAAGTGATCAGCGACCGGGAAGAGCGGGATGATGAAGCAGATGCTCAGTCAGCGATGCGGGTTATTGAAGTGATTCATCCTGGCGTGGATAACGAAGCCCGTTGGGTCAGAAAGAGCGGCAAACCGGTATTTGGTTACAAGCAGCATACGGTAGTCGATACAACGGATTGGTCATGGCGGTAACCACTACTGCTGCAAACTGCCATGACAGCAAGCCGCTATTGACTGCTGGATAAAGCCGGTATCCGGTCAGGTGTTCGTATTCACGCTGACAAGGCGTATTGCAGCCAAAAACATCGCGATGCTTTGAAGTCGCGTGGTATTAAAAACGGCATTCAGGATAAGGCTGCAAAGAATGGCCCATTGACGCGACGGCAGCTGCAACGCAACAATCTCATCGCGAAAGCCCGGTATGTCGTAGAGCGCACCTTCGGCAGCCAGGCACGCTGGTTCAATGCCAAAATTCTGCGTTACCGCGGCCTGGCTTTGGCGCATGCCTGGCATACGCTACTGGCAATGGCTTATAACTTGAAAAGACTCCCCAGACTCTTTGCGGATCGTCGAATAATTACACAAACATAGGGATATTGTATCCTCTCAACTGGAAATAGCCGGTGTTGAGGGATATTCCTGGTTCGTGTGGCGAAAATTGAACAAAAAATCCCCGGTAACTTACAAATAAATCGGGAATTACGCTCAAAAAAATTTACGCTATTTTGCAAAGGTCTCGATACATTGGTAGTTTGGCGATTAGATCGTTTGGGTCGTTCTCTGAAAGATTTAATTGAATGGGTTAATCGTCTGGAGCAATGGGGTGTAAGCTTTTGGAGCCTTGAAGAAGCAATCGATACTCGATCAAGTAGTGGAAAATTAATCTTTCACATCTTTGCTGCTTTAGCAGAGTTTGAGCGTAATCTGATCGAAGATCGTACTCGCGCAGGGCTTGCGGCAGCACGTGCCAGGGGCCGCAAAGGCGGTCGACCTAAATCGCTAGATACCAATAAACGCCAATTGACGGTTGAACTGTATCAAGAAAAGAAGCTACCGATCAAAACAATCTGCGAAATGATGAATATCTCGAAACCGGTAACGATTCCTATCGATTTAAGCATCGTAAAAATGCCCTTGATAATTAAACTGCTCATCTCTCAACTGGTAACTTTTGGATGTTGATACCTGGTAACTTTTGTGTGTTGATTGACACCCGTATGGGACGGGGCACTTTAAAATTAGCATCCGAAGGATTCAAGCAGCCCTGGAAAATGAAGCAGGAAAATAAAAGCCCCAACTATACGACGAACTGGGATGAGCTAATTTGCGTTTTGAAATGACCAAGCGTTAGGAATTAAGAACAAAATTTGTTTGATTTTTTTGATGGTACTATTGATGGGAATATAAGTCGAGGATGGGATTCGAATGATTCCATGAAAACCAGTAAATAAGCCAGTATAAGTTTTTGTGTTTTAAATTTTACCCGCAAACTTACCCGTTTTCTGAAAAGTACCCCCTCTTTTCCTGAGTTTTTAGAGTCCATATAGAAAAAACAGCGATAATAATTGCTATTCACAAGCTTACTGATTAAAACCAGTTGAAACCGTATATATGATTCAAGAAAACAAAAGTATTTTGGGGTTCAACTAATGAAGATTGACCACAGCAGAGTTATAGAAAAAGCATGTCGCCTAATCGCAGCGCAAGATTTTTCAAGTGCTTCTCAAGTAATTACAACCGAATATCCATTTAACCCATATCAGAGAAGTGGTCGAGCTTATACCCCACGGATGATGACAAAGATTTTTGTCCGAGATGGCTTCATTGATCGTTACCGAGGCACGCGACTCATATATCCACCAGCACTTCGGCTTTTATCTCTATATCTTCCATCGGAATTTCCATACCATAAAAATGGAAAAATGACTGAGGGTCATATGGCTTACTGGGAGCTTTTCCCAACAATTGATCATGTCGTGCCTGTAGCATATGGAGGGGTAGATTCTGAGGAAAATTGGGTTTGCTGTTCTATGCTAACGAATAGTATCAAGTCAAACTGGACTCTTGAGCAACTTCAGTGGCAACTTCTTCCGTCAGGAAATATCACCGAATGGGATGGTATGATCAGCTGGTTTGTTCAACAGATCTCAAATAACTTAAGTATTTTAGAAAACACTTATATCAAACGATGGTATGGTGCTTCAAAAGAGTTTATGCATACCTATCATTCGAGTTGAAGGTAAAAAAACACACTACACCTTTCTAGCTTGCCTGCAAGTTTCTTTGTTGTCGAATCCGGTAACGTTACCGGGTTATCTGCAGTTACAGTGTAACCATTCGCCCACGGTGAGCAGCATACAAAAAAAGCCTAGGGGGGTAAGCCTAGGCTGCTTGAAATAATCGCTTGTGGGCGATTCTCACAGACAACGAAGAGAAGCAGTCAATATCCATAAGAAAAACTTATAGTTAATTGATTATTCATATCAGATTATTTATATAGCCTCTTCTGGCTCGTTATCTTGCCCTTTTCTTGCCGCTGTATCCAATGGTGCGACGTTGCACTTTTGGGGATTACCGACAGTTTGTACTGGGTGTCTACCGCCACAAAACAAAAGACTTTCTTGACAGCCTTAAGGCAGTAAAGCCAAATCATCAAACATAGCCTTGACGCGCAATTTAGCGGGGTCTGTTGATTGCACGGGTTCGGTCGTTACTTTGCCAAGCTCCAATATTTTGACAGCCGCATTCAGTCTATCTTTGGGTGCTATTGCCTTATCCGTCATGATTTCTTCAATCGTATCCAATGCCGCCGTGCCAAGATTGCGCAAACGTTCGGAATTGGCCTGCTGTATATCCTGCAAGTGACTATTCAGCACCGCCATGAATTCGTGATCTGATCGCCATGTGCTGATTGTCTTGGGCGTTACATTTAGCTGTTCCGCAACCTGTTTGCAGGTTTGCCCTGACGCAAAAAGAATTACTGCTTGCTGCTGTTTCTCGTTCATTTTATTAACATTCCTTAACAAAAAAATAGGGAAATATTCTGCATCTTGTTATTGGTTCCGCTGTCCTCTATTACTTGAAACGTGAGTTTTCACTACCACTTATGTTTTATTGAATTGCACCTCTTTCGATCAATTCCAATAGCATGAAAGGATCATACTTGTACTTTGGTATCTGCATTTCAAAGGTGTACTGATCCCTGATTGCGATAGTAACTATCACATGCTTGGGATCTGCTGCAGTGTCAACAACAAAGGCTCTTTGTGTGTCTGGGGTCTTAGCAAGAATAGCCAATACTTTTTCGCGCCGCTGCTCCCGCTGAGTTTCCAGAATATCCGCTGATTTTTTCTCAAACCTATCATTTTCAGGGGTAACAGGGGTAACAGGGGTAACAGAATTGTTAGATCCTTTATCCATGCGGGTTTCTGGTTCTGTGATTTTGTTACCCCGCTGCTTTTCTTGGGGTAACACGGGGTAACAAGAGGTAACACGTTCTTCAGTTACGATGGCGATAACTTCATCCAGCCAATTAGGATTACTCATTAGATACCCCTTCTTGTTCTGTCAGATCAATAACATAAACTTTGGTCGCCTTTCCTAATGCCGATATTCTCAGCGTCTGTGCTGCTTTGTCACTGCCCGGTGTAAGCCAGCCCCTTTCAATCAAAACCCTGTATGCGAACTTTAAATCATATCCCTTGCAAAGCTCGTTTCTAAATGCGCCGGTCTCAATTAAGTACTTAGTCATCCCTGCAAAACACTTAGAGCCTGCATGAACTGCAGGAATCATCAAATTTTAGACGGCATTGATCCCTGAGAATTTATACTATTCGCATCAAAACACTGAGAGAATCAAGAGGAACTGAAATGCCGACCGATGATTTTTTCCGAGCGCGTCTCGATCAGATAATTGATCTGCGTCATCCCCTGGCAGTGCTGTCGAATCGACTGCCGTGGGCTGATATTGAAGCAGCACTTGTCCCTGCTTTTGAGCGTAAAAACCGTCAGGGTGAAGTGTTGGAGATCAACGATCTTTTTGGCACAACATTGGCGATTGCCAGTGGGGGCGTGAGCACTGCGGGTCGCCCCCGCTTGCCGATCCGGTTGATGGCATCGTTGCTGTATCTGAAGCATGCGTTCAACCTCAGTGACGAAGAGCTGGTGGTTCGCTGGTCGGAGAATGTGGTGTGGCAGTATTTCAGCGGCGAGGAATATTACACATCGAAGTTGCCGTGTGATGCCACCCAGATTGGCCGTTTCCGCACCGCCATTGGTGAAGCTGGTGTTGAGAAGCTGCTGAAGGCAACGATTGACACTGCGGTGCACACCAAGGCGGTCAAACCGGCTGAATTCAAACGAGTGATTGTTGACACGACAATTCAGGAAAAGGCAATTGCGCATCCGGTGGATAGCCGGTTACTGGAAATTGCTCGCGGCAAGATTGTGCAAGCAGCCAGACGGGCTGGCATCACCTTGAAGCAAACCTACGCCAAAGAAGGCAAGGCGCTGCGCCGAAGGGCAGGCGGCTATGCCCACGCCAGGCAATTGCGGCGTCTGCACAAAACCGTTAAACGCCAACGCACGATCCTTGGTATCGTGCTGCGGGAGATCCAGCGCAAACTGGCAACCGTGACGACGGTCTGTGCCGCATCGCTGCAGCAATTGACCACGCTATTGGAACGGGCAGGACGGATTCATAAGCAGCAACCCAAGGACAACAACAAACTCTATGCATTGCACGCACCGGAAGCCGAATGCATCGGCAAGGGCAAAGCACGCAAACCTTACGAGTTCGGAGTTAAAGCCGGCATTGCTGTTACGCACAAAAGCGGCCTGATAGTCGGTGCCAGAACCTTTCCTGGCAATCCCTACGATGGTCATATTCTCCACCAACAGCTCGAACAAACGCACAGGCTACTCGAAGATACCGGATCAATACCGAAGCAGGTTATTGCCGATCTCGGGTTCCGGGGAGTGGATGCTGACAATCCGGCAGTGGAAATCATCCATCGCGGCAAGTACAAGTCGCTGACGAAACCGCAGCGGCGCTGGCTCAAGCGCCGGCAGGCCGTGGAACCTGCAATCGGGCATCTGAAGTCGGATCACCGAATGAATCGCTGCTGGTTACCAGGTCAGTTGGGGATGCACTGCACGCTGTGTTATGTGCGGCTGGCTACAATCTGCGCTGGCTGATGAGAGCTATACACCATTTGGGCATCAAGAATTCTTTATTGCGACTTGCGCTGCTGCAACTGATCAACACCTTTTACACAAAACGTTCGTTTGTCGGCATGACTGTGTGAATTTTGCAGGGGCGACTACTTACCCTCTTTTCTAAAACCTGAACGTATATGTACTTTGGCTAGATCCTCATTGGTTGCGTCATGGCTTGGGAATCGACTCCCGCCGTATGCTTGAATATAAGAACTAACTTGATTCAATAACGCCGTTTCCTCGTGTCCCACTGCGCCACCATATTGATCGAACCACGCATCAAAGCACGTTTTAGCTGCCTTTGTTGCGCTACCTACTGCCCAGCCAGTGATACCGTGACGCGTAGCCAATTCGCCGCCATATGCAACCAGAGCAAACCGCTCAGCAATCCGCCCGGCTTCTGGTGCGTGTTTTGCCGGTAGTTTAAAAGTTTCGATTATCTTTTTAAGTCCGCCCTTGATCTCGCTAGAAATGATTTCATAATCACCGGCAACCGCCTCAAGAAAGGCTATACCAGCAGCGCCGTAATACTGTCGCGCCAGTCCCTTTATTTTTCCTGAAAATTCCCGCCCATCAGTGCAGCCGTGCAAATCTTCGATTGCATAATGGCCTGAACCAGTATCAGCAGGTATGCTTGGTAGTCGTGCTACCTGACCGCCTTTGGCTTGCTTCCCTGCGCTCTCGATATGCCGGGATAGGTCTACTTCGCCAGAAGATAAAAGCATTGTTGCCCACGTCGCCACGCGCCGCGCTGAGGTGTCCTTGTTCATTCGTAGCCTGGCTTGACCGTTGGCTATCATGTAGGCCGCCTGCCCAGCTTCTGCCGGGTTAATTTCGCCCAAGTCATCCAATATGGTTATATTGTGATTTCGCGCTAAACAAAGAGATTCCAGCCCGTTGACAGTCGCCCGCCACTTTTTGGCAAAATACTTGGGGTGTCCCCAAACGCTCGCCGCCGGGTCAATTAACGCACTGGTTTTGCCTTTTGAAGTCTCGCCAGTAAACTGGAAACCTCCGCCAGACTCGCCAGCAAGTTCAACTAGGGCCTGTTAACACTACCTAAGTGCTTCGACGATGAGAGCGAAATGGATGAATGAGAGAAAAATGACATCCAGTTTGTCGAATCTGGAGAATATTCGACGGAATCCCTTGAGTCTGCGGAATAATCTTTCGATCTCATTGCGTTTTTTGTACATGGCGCGGTCATATTCCCAGAGCTCCAGCCGATTAGTTTTGGGTGGGACAACCGGGATATAACCGAGCTCCAATGCAAGCTGTCTGGTTTGATCACCCTCATAAGCGCGATCCATCAGCAGATGAGTAGGAGAAGAGACGGGGCCGAGTGCTAACAGGAGTTGTCGTCCTTCCGGTGCGTCATGTGTATGCCCCGGAGATAAGGAAAAAGTTATGGCTGTTCTGGTATCTGCGGCAACCAGATGAATTTTAGTGGTCCAGCCACCTCGGGATTTGCCGATGGATTGCGGGCCGTTTTTTTTAATGCACCAGTACCATCAGGGTGCACTTTGATGCTGGTGCTATCCATCGAAACGGCTTCAATCTTGATGCGAATGATTTGTTGATGCTGCAGCTGCTCAAAAACTTTTTGAAGCACGCCGCTTTTCGCCCATCGATTCATTCGAGTGTAGATGGTATGCCAATTACCGAAACGCTTGGGTAGTCCGCGCCACTTGCAACCATGCTCGGTAACATACAGAATAGCATTGAGAATTTGTAGATTGGAATGACTGACATTGCCACGCTGGCGCGGCATGCAGTGTTCGATCTGTTGATATTGAGTTTCGGTGATTTCCATCACCATATTATATCAAATAGTGTTAACAGGCCCTAATACACCAGCAAAAGCGCATGATATAGCGAACGTTATACGGCTGTTGCCTACCGCCAGCGCCGCTATGTTGTTTTGCCAGTCTTTAAGCGTTCCATTAGTGGAAAAATCAGCCGTTTCATTTCCTTGGTAAACTAGAAGCTCTTTGTCCTGAGTTCCGATCACTCGGTTATTTAGAACATACCTGCACCCGTTCCAGCCTATTTTGTCGACACAACGCGCCTTCATATCTGTCTTGTGTGTCAAAACATAATCACACAACAATTTTCTTGCTTTCTGGTTGGTCGAAATAACCAGCCCACCGCCCGCCAGAATCTTTCTGAACTCGCTCTGATCGGTAGCCTGTAACAACTCAGCAGAGCAAGCCCATTGGTGATCGTGCCCGTCATTATCTCGCCAAGATAAAAGCCGCCCCCAGTTCTGCTGTCCACTGTCACGAGTTTCAGCCAATACCATAAGCGGGTCACAAATCCATGTTTTTTTTGGTGTGCCCTCGTCCGTAGTGTCTATGTGATAAACGCCATTTCTGAAACCCTTTTTGTACTCAATAAGCTCAAAAGGGGGTTTGTTACCCCGTGTTACCTCTACGTTTTCGGCCTGGGGTAACAAATTATCAGCATCTAACTCATTGATATTAAATACTTCTTATATTTTGTTACCCGTGTTACCTGCGTTACCCCGCAAAATGGGCATTTCTGCATTTTTTTCTAATACTTTTCGATCTAAGAACGCCGCACCTTTTGCCGTGCTATCGTTTATAAATTCTCTATTCATAAGCACCCCCAATGCGTGAAGCTGCTGTTACAAGCCGTTGTCGATCTTCTTTGAGTAGCGCCGCGCCATTGGCCATATTGCAAGCTGCTGTGGCAACAATCAGTGCTTCAGACTGTATACAACGAAGCACGCTAGATGCTGGGAATGGATTTTTAATAGGTGCGGAGTGATTCGCTTCCCTTGGTGGGAATAGATCGGTTAACGATAAACCTACCGCACTGACAATTTCATAAGCGCTACACCCGGAAAAACATTTGAGTAATATTTTCCCGTCATCGGTTTGACGAATTGCCAAGCTGGGGGATTTGTCATTATGCGAAGGACAACACGCAAAATATTGACCGCGTCCGTTTGGTTTTACTTTGGTCAACTGGCTTAAAAGCAATCCAAGGTTATCTTCGTTACTGGTATAATTAGCGCTTGATTTTGTTGAATTAAAAGCACCTGCCCCGGCCTTCCATCCGGGGTTTTTCATTTGTGGGGTCATGGCTATTACTCCCCAACACGATAGTTAATCGGGTCAGCAAGCCAGCGGTGAAGTTCTGCATTACTATAAAATGTGCAACGTATGCCCATTCTTTCAGGCTTTGGCGCTCTACCTTCTAAAGATAACTGTCTGAATTTCTCGCGGCTTATCGGAAGGAATTTCTTGAATTGTGAGAACCGGCTTTTGCCGGTGGCGGGTAATGTTTCAGGTATAGGTAATTGTTGCTGTTTATTTGTCACGGTAGGCATCCTCCTTATAGAAGACGCTATTAGATACTGGCATTAAATGCCCGCAATAGGCTAATTAAAAAGATTGAAAATGACACCAAATCCTTTCTGGATAAGGCTCTAAGCTTAGGGCAAAACAGGGCAAACGGGGCAATGCCCGAATGCCTTATGATTTGATGTGCGTTAAAGCGTGACGTTTTATGGAATCAACGCCTGGAATCCTACCGCCACGACCGGTCATACCGTCTTCACCTTCATTTTTTCGTTTAGTCATTTCGATATATGTTTTTTCAGCTATTTTCTCCACGGTAAGATTAGGTTTTTCGTTGTATATTCTTTTGCCTATCTGTCTGGCATTTGCTTTCCATGTATTAGCGTTTGGATTTGTGATTTGCTTAGATTTCGATTGTTCAGGGTTTTTACGTTCCTTTACAAGGTTTTGTAAATCTTGCAATGGAATAAAGGCATTATAAGGATTAATTGTGAAATTGTCTGGAAGCCATTTATCAAGTGCTTCATCGAAAATTGCCTTAGCCAACCATGAGCCATTTTCAATTGTGAGTGGGTTGCGATTTCTGTGATCTGAGCGTATTACTTCAATAATTTTAACCGTAGAAAATTCCACCTTTTCATCACTTGATCGGATTTTTTCTTGAGGTATTTCGATATATCCCAAGAAACCATATCCATCCTCACACTTTAGTGTTTCTTTAAAGCAGGTTTGTGGATCATATTTATCAGGCTTCTTAGTAGAATCGCTTTTGTTAAATTCTTCCAATGTCATACGCTCTTTAACAATGCTGAATTTACTAAGAGGTATATCAATCCTTGCGCACAAACGTATTAATCCTTCATTTGCCCAGTCTGCGATCTTTGTTTTGTGTATTTCTTCAGTAAGTTCTGAAGACAGAAAATTTATCGCTCCTTCAAAAGTATAATAATCTCCGCTCAATACTATGCTCCTTTTCATACGCCTTAATTAAGAACCACGCCAGCAGGGTAAGGATTGCCCTGTTTTCGTTTCGTCGAACTAGGCGTGGTTTCAGCATCCTTTGAAAGAAGCCACTGTCAGGCCAGCAAAGGTATCTGGCTGTTCCCTCCGTCGAGGTAGGCAGCGGCAAATCGTTAATGCACGTTATATGTGATCGACTTCTACCTTGTCCGCTTTTTGATTCCACACTGGTGACATAAGCCAACTATCGGAACTTTTAATATCAAAACCGCAGCAGCGATCAGCGGTCCATCCGATTTTTGCAGCCAAGTTTGCTGCAGCAACAATTAAGTCTCCTTCTTTGTCACCCTGGGAAACCTGCCAACAAATACTTTCCAAAGCCGCGGCCATGTGTCCAATCTCATTCAGTGCACAATCTATCTGTTCGGCATTGGGCAAATCTTTACTCATGCAAGGATTAAGCTCTGTGGTGGTAAAATCGTTACTAGCCATAATGTGACACTCCTTATAAGTGTTGCGTTGGGTTAGGGGCTGTCATGTGTTCTGGCACTTGATAACCCCGCTTTTACCTGAATCCGTCAGGCGGCGGTTAAAACTCTTTATGCTGCCCTGAAAGGTAACACTTCCGCACCAGCTTTCAGCTTATCCAAATAATCCGCCCATTCCTGCATCATCTTTGCCCGTGGTTCAAGATATAGCGCATGGTTGTATGCCGCGCTCACTGCATCGCGTTGTGTATGTGCAAGCTGCAATTCGATATGGTCATGGTTGAGTCCTTGTTCGTGAAGGATCGTTGATGCTATCCCCCTGAAGCCGTGCCCGGTCATGCGGCTGTGATACCCCATTCGGTATAGTGCGTAAATGATGGTGTTATTGCTCATTGTTTTGCCGTCTCTGCGCTCGCTTGGGAACAGCAAAGCATTATCAGCGGCCAGCTTCCTGATTTCTTCCAATACCGCCATAGCCTGATCGGATAAGGGGACAATATGCGGGGTTTTCATCTTCATGCGTTCCGCCGGTATGCGCCATTCTCTTTTGGTCAGGTCGATTTCATCCCATCGGGCACCAATCAATTCACCAGTTCTAACGAATGTTAAGGCCATCAATTGCAGTGCAAAACGGGTAAGTGGGGTTTCGTATTCGTCAATTTTGCGGAGCAATACGGGTAATTCTTTCTCGCTCAATCGGGCGTGGTTGGTTTTCTTGGCGGGTTTCAATACATCAGAAGGCTTTATATCTGCGGCGGGGTTACGTTCTGCCAGTCCAAGCGCCACGGCATAGCGCATGACTTGCCCGCACATGGTAAGTACTCGTTTGGCAATATCCAAGGCACCGCGTGACTCAACCTTGTGGATCATCGCTATTAACTGCGCGGCTGTGATGTCATTAATCGGTTTTGCACCAATAACCGGGAATATATCCGCTTCCATGCGCCGGATCGTGTAGCCTGCGTGTCGTTCAGTCTTGTCGTGCTTCCAGTGATTCCACCATTGACGCGCTACTGATTCAAAGCTGTTCTCCGCTGCAATGGCTGCCTGTCGTTTCTGTTCTTTGCGGTTTTCTGAAGGGTCGATACCTTGCGCCAGTAATTGCTTGAAGCGGGCGTGTTCCAGTCTTGCGGCTGCTAGCGACACAGCGGGATAGAAGCCAAGGGAAAGCATATTTTCTTTATCGTGAAAGTAATAACGCATCCGCCATGCTTTCTGACCATCTGGCTGTACCCATAATGCCAGCCCCTTTCCGTCTGGTAGGTTGTAGCGCTTATCCTTGGGCTTTGCTGCCTTGATGATTGAATCAGTAAGTTTCATGCAATCCCCTGAATACCGAAGAACAAAACAAAAAACGGGTAACAAAAATACGGGTAAATTTTTACTCGCTTTTTTACCCGCTTTTCGATAATGTTACCCGTTTTACTCAGGGTTGCCAATAGTTAACTAAATTGCTGTAATATTATTTATTCTAAAGGGATTTCTTGGTGTCGCTAGGCAACGTTTGGAGCATCTTTGGCGGAGAGGATGGGATTCGAACCCATGTGCCAGGTTGCCCTGACCATCTGATTTCGAGTCAGCGCCGTTATGACCGCTTCGGTACCTCTCCTGTTGCTTAAATGACAAATCCATCTGACGTACCCAAAGTCACATGGGTGTTATAGACAATAAAAATTCACATACTTTACGCAGTTGCTGTAAGGGTGCCGCGCATTTTTTGTAGCGCTTTAGTCTCGATTTGCCGGACGCGTTCTGCGGAAACGCCCAGCTCCTCGGCCAGATCATGCAATGTTGCAGTATCTTTTTCTCTTAACCAGCGAGCTTCAATGATATGGCGGCTGCGATCGTCCAGACATGCAAGTGATTGCTGCAGCCCTTTTTCGCGTAAATGCGCGATTTGTTCATTTTCCAGAATCTGCGATGGTTCTTCACCATCGGTTAAATAACTGACTGGACTGAATGCATCGTCTTCTTCATCCGCTACGGGCTCAAGAGAAATATCCGAGCCGTTGAAACGCTTTTCCATTTCAACCACTTCTTCGGATTTGACGCCTAACTGCGTGGCCATTGCATCCACTTCTTGCGGATTCATTGTATTCAATCCTTGCTTCATGCTGCGCAGGTTGAAGAACAGTTTGCGTTGCTGCTTGGTGGTGGCTATTTTAACCAGACGCCAATTGCGCATAATGAATTCATGAATCTCCGCCTTGATCCAGTGCACAGCAAATGATACCAAACGTACACCGCGCTCCGGGTCAAAACGCTTGACTGCTTTCATGAGGCCGATATTGCCTTCCTGGATTAAGTCGGCTTGCGGAAGACCATATCCTTTGTAGCCGCGCGCTATAGCGATCACAAATCGTAAATGCGACAGAATCAATTTTTGTGCAGCCTCAATATCACCATGATTCCATAGACGCCGCGCCAAGCTGCTTTCTTCCTCTTGAGAAAGAATAGGGAAAGAATTAGCAGACTGAATATAACTTTCTAAACTTCCACCTATTGAAGGTAGTGTTAAAGCATTCGTCATTGTAATAATCTCCTTCTCGTAGATTTTTGCCTGATTTCTATCTGTCGGAACGGTAGTATTCTAGCACTCCCGCAATGAGAGTGCCAAATAATTGAAAAGTTCGTTGCGGGCGCTTCGCTTATTTTGGTTCGATTTGCCAGAGATGGCTTGCAACTGAGATACGCGCACCTAGCCATCCCAGCCAACCTGAAAATAACAGTAAGCTGATACTGTCTGCCGTAGCGAGATGCTGCAACTGCCAATCGATGCCATAAAGCCGAATCAGCGTGATGAGCTCTTCATTGAGCATGCCAATGCTCAGTGCGATGAGAAGCCATGCAGTAGCGCCTCCTGCCAGACCCTGAATCGCGCCGAAATAAAGAAAAGGACGCTGGATAAAGCTGTCAGTCGCACCGATGAGTTTGGATATCTCAATTTCATCCCGCTTGGTGAGAATTTGCAGGCGAATGGTGTTGAACATGATCGCGATAATTGCGACGCTCAATAGCGTTGCCAGCATCAGTACGGCAAAACGGCCGAGATCGAGTAACGCGTTCAAGCGCTCGATCCAAGCGGAATCGAATTGCACATGTTCGATTTCCGGCCAGTTTTGCAGGGTCAGGCGCAATTGCTCCAGAGCTTCGGTGGTATTTTCCTGAGTATGAATAACGAAAGCATCCGGCAGCGGGTTGTGCGCCAAACTTGCGGCGATATCCGTGAGTCCGGCACTTTGTTGCAATTGCTGCAGCGCGGCGTCTTTTGGAATGAACTGGATGGTTAGAATGTGCGGATTTTCCTCTAAGCGCTGATGGATTTTCTCAATGCTATCTTGAGCCGTATCCAGCTTAAGAAACAAACTCATTTGCGGGGAATCCGCCGTTTGTCCGGAAATGGTTTGCAAATTTTGCATGAGCACGTAAATGCCCGCCGGCAGGCTGAGTGCAATCCCCATTACGATGATGCTGAGCAAGCTGGTGAGCGGTGCTGAAATCAGCCGTTTGAGCGTGAGAAAAAATACCAACCCATGTTGCATCAACCATGCGCGCATCATGCCGCCAATTTTCCTTGTTTTAATGACAGAACGCGATGCTGCGTGTCTTCCAACAATGAGGCATCGTGCGTGGCGATCAACACGGTGACACCCACCTGATTGAATGAGGTGAACAAGGTCATGATATCGCGGGCGTACTCCATGTCCAGATTACCGGTCGGTTCATCGGCAATCAGAATAGCCGGGCGATGAACCACCGCGCGCGCAATGCATAACCGCTGCCTTTCTCCGCCGGACAGTGCGATCGGCATGGCTTTTTCTTTTTTTAACAAACCTACTTTATCCAATGCGGCGCGAACACGGGCGGCCACCGTATCGTGATCGAAGTTGCTGATTTGCAGTGGCAGCAAGACGTTATCAAACGCGTTACGGTCAAACAGCAGCTTGTGATCCTGAAAGATGAAGCCGATCTTGCGGCGCAGATACGGGATGGCGGCCGGTTTGAGCTGGGCGATATTCTGTCCGCTGATCGTGACGACGCCGGAAGTCGGGCGCTCGATCGCAGCGATGAGCTTTAATAACGTGCTCTTACCCGCGCCCGAGTGGCCGGTCAAAAATACCATTTCGCCGGCTGCCACCGCAAGGTCGACATTATTGAGTGCCACATAACCATCGGGATAGCGCTTGGAAACATTTTTGAAAGTGATCATATGCCCTGTGTGAGTTGTCTCGTTCAATCAAACAATGCATCGACGAATTGACGGGCGTCAAACGGTCTTAAATCATCCACTCCTTCGCCCACGCCGACAAAGCGCAACGCCGGCGGATTTTCCAGATACTGTCCGGCAATCGCAGCCACCACGCCGCCCTTGGCGGTGCCATCCAATTTGGTCAGGATCAGACCGGTGACATCCAGCGCTTCATCAAACGCTTTCACTTGTGCGATGGCATTCTGTCCGGTATTCGCATCGAGCACCAGCAGTACCTCGTGCGGTGCATCGGGCATGGCTTTGGCGATCACACGTTTCACCTTCTTGATTTCTTCCATCAAATGCAGTTGCGTAGTCAGTCGTCCGGCGGTGTCCGCCAGCACGATATCGATGCTGCGCGCTTTGGCTGAATTGACCGCATCAAAAATTATCGCAGCGGGATCGCTTTTTTTGTCCGGATCGCTATCCGGCGCAATCACGGTGACATTATTGCGTTCCCCCCAAGCCATCAACTGCTCGCGCGCTGCTGCGCGGAAAGTGTCGCCGGCAGCCAGCAATACCGATTTGCCTTGGCTCTGAAAATATTTGGCCAGTTTGCCGATCGATGTGGTTTTGCCCACGCCATTGACGCCGGTGATCATAATGACAAACGGTTTATGCGTCGTGGTATCCAGAGGCTGCGCCAGCGGTTCCAGCATGGCGATGAGCAGCTCTTTCAATGCTTCTTTCAATTGCGCCGAATCGGTTAGGGCATCGCGCTTAACCTGTTTGCGCAGATTCTCAAGTAATTGCTGCGTTGCACTGACACCGATATCGGAAGTGAGTAAAATCGTTTCCAATTCTTCGTAAAGCGCCTCATCGATCTTGCCGCCGCCAAACAAACCCGATAGCTGTTTGCTCAGATTCTGCCGGGTACGCGCCAGTCCTAGCTTGAGTTTGGCGGCAAAGCTTATCGGCTCTTCCGGTTTTGCTTCGACTTCAGCTTCGGCTTCGGCTTCGGCTTCGGCTTGTGCATTGGCGTCGGGTGAAACTGGTGCTCCGGCGGATTCCGCGGGATCCTTTTTGGATTTAAAAAAACTGAACATTCTGGTAGGCTCTTCTACTGATAACCATTGGAAATTCTCAAAGTCTAATTTTATTCTGTTTACTTACATTTTGGTTGGTAAAAATGAAACCTGATGATTGTTTTACTTTGTTTCGCCTTTTCTCTTTTTCCGCACTGTTTACCGCGGCTGTGCTGATTTCATCTTCGGCGCTCGCCAATCCGCATGAATATTTACTCGATAATGGCTTGAGACTGATTGTTAAGCAGGATCATCGCTCACCGGTCGTGGTGACGCAAATCTGGTACAAAGCAGGCAGCATTGATGAAGTAAACGGTGTTACCGGTGTGGCGCATGTGCTGGAGCACATGATGTTCAAAGGTACGAAGAAAGTTCCGGGCGGGGAATTTTCCAAGCGGATCGCGGCTGCAGGCGGACGGGAAAATGCCTTCACCAGTTACGACTACACCGCTTATTATCAGCAATTGCACAAAGACCACTTGCCGATGGCAATGGAGCTGGAAGCGGACCGCATGCGCAACCTGATTCTGACTGAGGAAGAGTTTGCAAAAGAAATCAAAGTGGTGATGGAAGAACGGCGCTTGCGCACCGATGACCAAGCGCGTTCATTGCTGTATGAGAAGATGATGGCGGTCGCGTACCAATCGCATCCGTACAAAAATCCGATTATCGGCTGGATGAATGATCTGGAAAACATGGGAGTTGAAGATGCGCAGGATTGGTACGATCGCTGGTATGCGCCCAATAACGCCATATTGATTGTCGTCGGCGATGTCGATGCCAATGAGGTGTTCAGGTTGGCGCAAAAAAACTATGGTGTTATCCCTAAGAGCTCTGCACCGCCGTTCAATGCGCGTAAACCTCAAACAGAGCCGCCGCAAACCGGCACCAAACGGATCATCGTCAAAGCACCGGCGGAACTGCCCTACCTCATGATGGGTTATCATACACCGGCGATTAGAAACGTCATGGCGGACTGGGAGCCGTATGCGCTGGAGATATTGGAGGGCGTGCTGGACGGCCACGCATCGGCCAGATTGAACAAGAATCTGGTGCGGGAAAGTCAGATCGCCAATTCGGCCAATGCGGGTTATAGCGCAATGGCGCGCGGCCCGAGCATGTTCTTTCTGAGCGCGGTACCGCGTACCGGCAAAACCGTTGCCGAGCTGGAGCAAGCGCTGCGCAAAGAAATTGAAAAAATCGTCAAAGACGGTGTTACCGAGGAAGAATTGGCACGGGTCAAGGCGCAAGTTGTCGCCGGTCATGTGTATCAGCGCGATTCCATTTTTTCCCAAGCGATGCAACTGGGCAGACTGGAAAGCACGGGATTATCCTACCGCGATATCGATGTCATCCTGGAAAAATTGAAAGCGGTAACAACAGCACAAATACGCGAGGTCGCGAAAAAATATTTCAATGACGACAGCCTGACCGTGGCAGTGCTGGATCCGCAACCGTTAGAGCAAAAGAAACCGGTGAAAGCACCGAGTGGTTTAAGACACTGAGCCGGTTAAATTCCAGTGAAGCATCGGCAGCCGCTCAAAGTGCAATAATCTGAATTTGGGCGGCTGGCTGAATAGAACTAGGGATTTGTTGAGCGTCTAGGTACTTTTATTTTTTCGGTTCGTCATGCGCATGCGCGTCATCGTCGTGTTTGTGCATATGATCCATCATGCGGTGCATTTCCTCGCGGTCAATGAAACCATCCTTATTGACATCTTTTTTGTCAAATATGGCTTCATGGTGCTTCATGAACTCTTCCTTGCTGATTTTGCCATCCTTATTCGTGTCGACAGCCGACATGTGCTCACATTGGTGACCGTGCTGATCGCCGGATTTCGCATTCCCATGACTATGACCGGATGCTTGTCCGCTTTGTGTGACATCGGCAGCCAAAGCCGTAGTTGCGTTGACTGCGAGTAAGAAGGTTGCTGCAACAGCGGCAGAAAGCACATTTCTTTTAAGGCTCATCTTGTTTCTCCTAAATGAGAGGGTGAGTGAATGAAAAATCAAAATTTTCTTCCGGCTTTTAGAAAACGGCGCTAACGGGAAAGTTCGGAAGACGATGACAGCATTTCGCGATGCAGTAAGCAAAGCATGGCGCTCACTGTTGTTTCAGGCAACGATAAAATGCTGGCGGTAATACTTCAATTCATTGATGGAATCATAAATATCCGCCAACGCTTCATGCTTGCTTTCTTTGCTGAGTCCGCCTGCGATCCCGGGTTTCCAGCGTTTGACCAATTCTTTTAAAGTGCTGACATCGAGGTTGCGGTAATGAAAGTAGGCTTCCAGTTGCGGCATCGAGCGCACCATGAAGCGCCGGTCCTGGCAGATGGAATTGCCGCACATCGGTGACACGCCCACGGGCACATGCAGTTTCAGAAATTCGATCAGTTGTGCTTCCACTTCCGCCTCGCTGAGTCGTGAAGCTTTCACCTTGCCGATCAAGCCGGATTTGGAATGCGTCGATTGATTCCATTTATCCATACCGTTCAGCACCTCATCCGATTGATGTACGACCAAAACCGGCCCTTCGGCTATGGTGTTGAGCTGCGAATCGGTGATAACCAAAGCGACTTCAATGATGCGGTCGGTATCCGGATTGAGCCCGGTCATTTCCATATCGATCCAGATGAGGTTATTGCTATCTTGTGCCATAATGATTTCTGTTTTTTTGAATGTAATGCGTTTAATTGTGTCATATCGCCATCTGTCCGTCACTTTTAAACCAACGAGGGAAATGCCGGTTTATTTTGCGATGCTCATTTAATCTCTGCGGGTTCAATTCCCCGCCCCTTGGGGCGAAAGCTGGTTGAAAAACCAGCAGATTGAAGAACGCAGTTAATACCCCGCTGCTTGCGGCGGGGTGCTTTATTGTCACGTGAAGTTGAACTTCCAAACTCAAGATAATTGATTATGCAAACATTTACATTGATTTTTCTGATTGCGCTAGTGCTTACGACATTAACCCAGATCTGGCTGGCCGCAAGGCATATCCGCTATGTGCGTGCGCATCAGGACAAGGTGCCGGAAGAGTTTTCCGGTCAGATCAGCCTGAGCGATCACCGCAAAGCAGCGGATTACACCTGTGCCAAAACACGCATGAATTATCCGGGTATCCTGTTGCATGTCGTGTTATTGCTCGCCTTTACACTGGGCGGCGGTTTAAATGCCTTGAGCGGATTCTGGGCCGGTTGGCTGGGTGATCCATTGATGCATGGCATGGCGTTGATCATCAACGCATTTTTGCTGATGAGCCTGACTGAGCTGCCGCTGAGCTATTACCGCACGTTTGTGATCGAAGAGCGATACGGTTTCAATAAAATGACGCCGGCCATGTTTTTCACCGATCTGATCAAGCAAGCCGCACTGGGTTTGTTGCTCGGCGCGCCGCTGTTGTTCTGCGTGCTGTGGTTGATGGAAAAAATGGGTGAAAGCTGGTGGTTGTATGCTTGGTTTGCCTGGATCGTTTTCAATTTATTTGTCCTGGCGATTTTTCCAACTTGGATCGCACCTTTGTTTAACAAATTTACACCACTGGAAGATGCCACGCTCAAAACACGCATTGAGCAACTGATGAGCAAATGCGGCTTCAAGGCCAGCGGCTTGTTCGTTATGGACGGCTCACGCCGTAGCAATCACGGCAATGCATATTTCACTGGCTTCGGCAAAACCAAGCGCATCGTTTTTTTTGATACGTTATTGGCGCGCCTCAATCCAAGCGAAATCGAAGCAGTGCTGGCGCACGAGTTGGGGCATTTCAAGCATCGCCATGTCATTAAGCGCATCGCGGTATCGTTTGCGATGAGTTTGGCATTTCTCTGGTTATTGGGTTATTTGATGCAGCAAGGCTGGTTCTATCAAGGCTTGGGGGTGGACGTTGCCACCGTGCCGTCGACGGCGATGGCGCTTTTATTGTTTTTTTTGGTGATGCCGGTGTTTACGTTCCTGCTGCACCCCATTTCAAGCCTTTACTCACGTAAGCACGAGTTTGAAGCCGATGCCTATGCGGCGCAAAATTCCTCTGCAGACGATCTAGTTCGTGCACTGGTCAAGTTGTATCAGGACAATGCGGCTACACTGACGCCGGATCCGCTGCATTCGGCTTTTTACGATTCTCATCCGCCCGCATCGATCCGTGTGGCGCACTTACAAAGCCAGGGGCAAGCATGAACACGGCCGTCTGCGATTTGACATCCAAGCAATGCAAACCATGCGAAGGCGGCGTGCCACCGCTTTCCGGCGCTGAGGTAACCGCTTTCCTGCAGCAAGTGGAGGGCTGGCAGCTGCAAGACAAGCGCATCAGCAAAACCTACGCGTTCAAGAATTACTATCAAACCATGGCGTTTGTGAACGCCGTGGCATGGATTTCCCATCGTGAGGATCATCATCCGGATATGCTGGTCGGTTACAATCAATGTGTAATCACATACACCACGCATGCCATCGGCGGGTTATCCGAAAATGATTTCATCTGTGCGGCAAAAATCGACAAGTTGTTTACCATTTGAGTATTCACCGGCAAGATTCAAAGCGCAAGGACGTGCCTTTAACCGGACAAGTGGTTGCCGCATTTGGCAGGCATTATTCGGTTGAAACCGTAGCAGGCGAGATCGTATCCTGTGTCATGCGCGGCAAGAAGGGCGGCGTGGCATGCGGTGATCACGTCGAGCTACAGCGGGCTGCTGCCGGGCAAGGTGTCATTGAAGCGATAAAGCCGCGCACGTCACTGTTATACCGTAGCGACGCCTTCAAGGAAAAAATCATCGCCGCCAATGTCACGCAAATCATCATCGTCGTTGCGGCCGTGCCAAGTTTCAGCGAAGAATTGATCAGCCGCTGCCTGGTAGCCGCCGAAAGTGAAAACATTGAAGTATTGATCGTACTGAACAAAGCCGATCTCGTGGAACCGGCGCAAACGGCGATGAAAACACTCTCGCTGTATCAGGAGCTTGGTTATAGCGTACTGCAATTGAGCGCGATACAGGATGTTGCGGCGCTGCGGCCTTGTTTAACAGGCCACCTCAGCGTTTTGGCCGGTCAATCCGGCATGGGTAAATCCACACTGCTCAATGCCTTGATCCCGGAAGCCCGCCGCGCCATCGCGGAAATTTCCGTGGCGCTCGACTCCGGCACACACACCACCACGCACTCGCAGCTCTATCATCTTGATGAAAACAGCGCCATCATCGATTCTCCCGGTTTCCAGGAATTCGGCTTGAATCATATCAAAGAAGAAAATCTGGCTTGGGGTTTCATCGAATTTCATCCATTCATCGGACACTGCAAATTCAGCAATTGCCGCCACCTCGAGGAACCCAGCTGTGCCGTGATGCAGGCAGTGCAGCAGGGAAAAATCGACCAGAAAAGACTGGGGTTTTATCATCGGCTGCTACGGTTGGATAGCACTGCGGGCAGGGCTTGAATCACGTCGTAGTTGGAATGATTTGGAACTCGCCGTGTCCATGACGAAGCCTATTGCAATACGTGCGCATTGTGCTTTCATGTTGCCAGTTGATACTATGTCGATTGGTGTGAGAAGGATCGGTTTAAACTGCCAAGACCGATTTAGTTTCAATCCTCGCCCGGCTTGGGAGCCGGGCGCTACTATCTGATAATCTATAAGATATGATATTTGGTTTGTTTCAATCCTCGCCCGGCTTGGGAGCCGGGCGCTACGCGCGTCAATGTTCCGGCGAGCTGCTTGGCATCAGTTTCAATCCTCGCCCGGCTTGGGAGCCGGGCGCTACACCGTTTATCCAATTGCGCTGTAACATTTGTTGAGTTTCAATCCTCGCCCGGCTTGGGAGCCGGGCGCTACTTCCGTTCCCGAATTTGTATTTAGTGTCCCCGTAGTTTCAATCCTCGCCCGGCTTGGGAGCCGGGCGCTACCCCTTACCCTCTTTTTTACCCAGGTTGGAGATTTTGTTTCAATCCTCGCCCGGCTTGGGAGCCGGGCGCTACGCGGCAAAGGCACACCGCTACCAGTGTTTTGCGGGTTTCAATCCTCGCCCGGCTTGGGAGCCGGGCGCTACTTGGGTAGGAAAGCGGGTTCCCGTTCGCGGTTTGTTTCAATCCTCGCCCGGCTTGGGAGCCGGGCGCTACACAAAACGAAATGAAAATGGGCGAGCAATTGACAGTTTCAATCCTCGCCCGGCTTGGGAGCCGGGCGCTACTCCCCGAATTCGTATTTAGCGTCCCCGCCGAGTCGTTTCAATCCTCGCCCGGCTTGGGAGCCGGGCGCTACTGATTGCTAAGGGTAGTAGCAGTAGCGGGCCCGCTGTTTCAATCCTCGCCCGGCTTGGGAGCCGGGCGCTACGTGGTTCTAAATTTTGCCTAACATTATACAAAGGTTTCAATCCTCGCCCGGCTTGGGAGCCGGGCGCTACAGTCGCGAGCGGAAGTGATATTACCGGGGGCGACGGTTTCAATCCTCGCCCGGCTTGGGAGCCGGGCGCTACCCCTTGGTATATCTCACCTCATCAACGTAACCGATGTTTCAATCCTCGCCCGGCTTGGGAGCCGGGCGCTACCCGCGGTGACTGATGTCATGGCACAACATAAGATGTTTCAATCCTCGCCCGGCTTGGGAGCCGGGCGCTACCGCAAAAATTTTACATTTACAAATTGATCGACAAGTTTCAATCCTCGCCCGGCTTGGGAGCCGGGCGCTACGGAATAATACCTTATGTTGTAATTCCGAGCGGTAAGGTTTCAATCCTCGCCCGGCTTGGGAGCCGGGCGCTACACGCTCCGACGGCGGAAAACGTTTTTACAAACCTGGGTTTCAATCCTCGCCCGGCTTGGGAGCCGGGCGCTACCCACAACCCGGCGCGCATAGAGACAAACAAAAATGTTTCAATCCTCGCCCGGCTTGGGAGCCGGGCGCTACACCTTAACCAGCACCTCTAAATCTTCATCCATAGTGTTTCAATCCTCGCCCGGCTTGGGAGCCGGGCGCTACATACCTTTACCAGCGGACAGCATTTGATAGCGATGTTTCAATCCTCGCCCGGCTTGGGAGCCGGGCGCTACCACATGATAGCGGCGCGTTATCCGCTTTATCATCGTTTCAATCCTCGCCCGGCTTGGGAGCCGGGCGCTACTGGCAGGCATTAAAATAACGGATCAAAATAGAGAGGTTTCAATCCTCGCCCGGCTTGGGAGCCGGGCGCTACCGCAAAGAAATGCGAATTATATTCAGGCGCAAAAAGTTTCAATCCTCGCCCGGCTTGGGAGCCGGGCGCTACGCGGGCCGTAGCGCTGCATGGCTACTTCCGCCAGGTTTCAATCCTCGCCCGGCTTGGGAGCCGGGCGCTACAATCAATCAGGATGCCTAAGAGCGTAGTTGCGTCGTTTCAATCCTCGCCCGGCTTGGGAGCCGGGCGCTACGCTCCGGTGATATTGGACATACTGAACCGCGCAGGTTTCAATCCTCGCCCGGCTTGGGAGCCGGGCGCTACCTGATTTCAGCTTAAACCGTATCAATGCGAATCTGTTTCAATCCTCGCCCGGCTTGGGAGCCGGGCGCTACATACCAACAAAATCAACAAAAAGTGGGAAATCATGTTTCAATCCTCGCCCGGCTTGGGAGCCGGGCGCTACATGCGTACCAAGGGCATCCCGATGCTGGGGCATGGTTTCAATCCTCGCCCGGCTTGGGAGCCGGGCGCTACGTTATGACCATCCTCAAGCGCACATCAAATTAGTTGTTTCAATCCTCGCCCGGCTTGGGAGCCGGGCGCTACGTGAGCAATCTGTCATTGACATAGACTTAACCGGGGTTTCAATCCTCGCCCGGCTTGGGAGCCGGGCGCTACATCATTTCCGCAGAAAACCAAAAGAAATTAATCGATGTTTCAATCCTCGCCCGGCTTGGGAGCCGGGCGCTACACGGTGGGAAAGGACGCCCGATGTGGCGCAAGAAGTTTCAATCCTCGCCCGGCTTGGGAGCCGGGCGCTACGCGGATGCGCTGATCTTTAGGCTCTTCGTCGATATGTTTCAATCCTCGCCCGGCTTGGGAGCCGGGCGCTACGGAGGCTCAATCCTGAAGCGTAACCTTCTACGAAGTTTCAATCCTCGCCCGGCTTGGGAGCCGGGCGCTACTGATTTTATTTTTCTGCAAATGAGTTGCTCAACCAGTTTCAATCCTCGCCCGGCTTGGGAGCCGGGCGCTACCGCCGAGAGCTTGCGTAGTGGATTTCCCATGGACAAGTTTCAATCCTCGCCCGGCTTGGGAGCCGGGCGCTACCGTAATTGCTTCAGTGTTTCCTGATGATAGGCAAGTTTCAATCCTCGCCCGGCTTGGGAGCCGGGCGCTACTTGATCATCCGGCAACCGACACACCTCAGCTAGGATGTTTCAATCCTCGCCCGGCTTGGGAGCCGGGCGCTACACGGGAACTTATGGTAAGGCGTCCAGTCCGGCTGGTTTCAATCCTCGCCCGGCTTGGGAGCCGGGCGCTACATGGACGTCAATTTAACAAATGATGATTTACAAGCGTTTCAATCCTCGCCCGGCTTGGGAGCCGGGCGCTACCGCGCTGCTGTCGAATCCTACGCAAGCCAAATATCTGTTTCAATCCTCGCCCGGCTTGGGAGCCGGGCGCTACAAGCGCCGTGGAATGCTATCAAGCAAATTTCTGTGTTTCAATCCTCGCCCGGCTTGGGAGCCGGGCGCTACCCTTTCAGCACGACCTTTGCCGCGTCGCTCGCAAATGTTTCAATCCTCGCCCGGCTTGGGAGCCGGGCGCTACATGGCGCCAGCCACATTACCGGCAACATTACCCAGTTTCAATCCTCGCCCGGCTTGGGAGCCGGGCGCTACATTTATTACCAACCCTCTTTTTAAAGATGCATTGGGTTTCAATCCTCGCCCGGCTTGGGAGCCGGGCGCTACTTAATGTCTAACCCTGAGTTAGCGTGCAGCGGAGGTTTCAATCCTCGCCCGGCTTGGGAGCCGGGCGCTACGATGTACGCTACGCGAACAACGTCGATATCGGAAGTTTCAATCCTCGCCCGGCTTGGGAGCCGGGCGCTACCCGATGGATTCGTTGTTAAGAACTGTAGTGTTTAGTTTCAATCCTCGCCCGGCTTGGGAGCCGGGCGCTACCGGTTTCGCCGTGGTAGGGTTCCAGGTCATGGCTGTTTCAATCCTCGCCCGGCTTGGGAGCCGGGCGCTACCGCAGTTCGGCTTGCAGTGCCGAGAGTTCTTCGAGTTTCAATCCTCGCCCGGCTTGGGAGCCGGGCGCTACCTCCATCACCAAAACCTACGTGAAGGACGTGACTGTTTCAATCCTCGCCCGGCTTGGGAGCCGGGCGCTACATCGATTGTGATGTTGTTACTGACGCGGTGGATGCTGTTTCAATCCTCGCCCGGCTTGGGAGCCGGGCGCTACGACTACATAACCACAGCAATTGCATCGGTCACGGGTTTCAATCCTCGCCCGGCTTGGGAGCCGGGCGCTACTCTCTATTAAGGTGCCTTGCGTGAATTCTGAATTCAGTTTCAATCCTCGCCCGGCTTGGGAGCCGGGCGCTACCCCACCAGAACTTTATTAATAATGTTAAATAAACGTTTCAATCCTCGCCCGGCTTGGGAGCCGGGCGCTACGGCATGTCCGGTATAGCAGGTTTTACGTTTTGCGGTTTCAATCCTCGCCCGGCTTGGGAGCCGGGCGCTACGCTGGCAAATAAGCAGTTCGTGCGGCAACAGTCTGTTTCAATCCTCGCCCGGCTTGGGAGCCGGGCGCTACCAGGAAATGAATGATTTTAAATCTCTGGTATTAGAGTTTCAATCCTCGCCCGGCTTGGGAGCCGGGCGCTACCGCACGTTCAACCATAATCAACCTGACTTTTCTATGTTTCAATCCTCGCCCGGCTTGGGAGCCGGGCGCTACCAGAAGTACATCGATGACGATAGTTTCGATCAAGTTTCAATCCTCGCCCGGCTTGGGAGCCGGGCGCTACGACATCATAGCCGGGGCAAATGTCACGGTATCTGCTGTTTCAATCCTCGCCCGGCTTGGGAGCCGGGCGCTACTTGCTTACGAAAAAGCAATGGCAACAGGAAGCGTGTTTCAATCCTCGCCCGGCTTGGGAGCCGGGCGCTACCCAAGCGTACGGGGTATGGGCGCAGGCAGAACGTGTTTCAATCCTCGCCCGGCTTGGGAGCCGGGCGCTACCTTCATGATTCATTTAAACATATCAACATTAAAAATGTTTCAATCCTCGCCCGGCTTGGGAGCCGGGCGCTACATGTTCATTTGCTCAGCAACCCATCTATTTTCTTGTTTCAATCCTCGCCCGGCTTGGGAGCCGGGCGCTACAAAATACATTACCGGTCAATCGATCAGGTGGAGCGTTTCAATCCTCGCCCGGCTTGGGAGCCGGGCGCTACCAGTGCAGGAATTGCATAAAATAAATGTTGGGCTGTTTCAATCCTCGCCCGGCTTGGGAGCCGGGCGCTACCTGAAAACCGGCAATTGTATGACCGAGTGGAACTGTTTCAATCCTCGCCCGGCTTGGGAGCCGGGCGCTACCTGACCTTCATTAAATATACGCTGTGAATACATTGGTTTCAATCCTCGCCCGGCTTGGGAGCCGGGCGCTACTATACCAAGCGGCTTTTGTAATATCAGACTGTAATGTTTCAATCCTCGCCCGGCTTGGGAGCCGGGCGCTACCGCCTAAATTATTGATGATAGCGGCGGTGAATAAAGTTTCAATCCTCGCCCGGCTTGGGAGCCGGGCGCTACCAGACATTCCCGCATTTTATTATCGGTACTATATGTTTCAATCCTCGCCCGGCTTGGGAGCCGGGCGCTACCGCAATAAACTTGTAGATATTTTGAACTTGGCAAAGTTTCAATCCTCGCCCGGCTTGGGAGCCGGGCGCTACATGCCACGTACACCAACGCCCCCACCAATCATCAGTTTCAATCCTCGCCCGGCTTGGGAGCCGGGCGCTACGCGACGCGGGTGCGCTTTCCGGTGGCTGGGTCAAGTTTCAATCCTCGCCCGGCTTGGGAGCCGGGCGCTACTACAGGAAGGATTTGCAAGCGTTGAATATTTCATTGTTTCAATCCTCGCCCGGCTTGGGAGCCGGGCGCTACAGTACTACTGCACCCTCATCATACAATAAGGAAATTTTAAATACACGCGCGGACTGGAGAAGGGGAGGGATTTTTGCAGATCATTACAATCATCATTTGGAAGTTATCTCTAATATTCATGGTTTTATTAATTGCGCGAACTGACCGGGATTTTGCGGTTGCTTGTGATTCGCGCATGCTAGGCAATCAATGAGCCGTCAAAATCAATAGCCTTGAATTTTCCGTATTCTTTGACATGCAAATCGACGGGTTCCGTCAGACGATAGAGTCGCAGGTTATCTTCTTTCTCGTCGATTTCCGCCAGCAATCTGCGCTCCAGTTCTTCGTATTGCATCAGGCTGACTTTGCACTCGAAAACCGATTTCTGCACACGCTGCCCGATTCCTTCGCAAATTTTGGCGACACGCCGCAATCTTCTGCGGCCTTCCTTAGTTTCGGTTGAAACATCGTAGGTAACGATAATGAGCATGGCTATTTCACCAGAAAGGGGATGTATCCGTCCATGTCACCGCGAATGGTGCGCGCCATGAAACGCGCTTGCAGTTGCGGCAATAATCCGAACGGTACTTTGGTTTCCAGCAATGGATGCGTGATTTCTTCCTGCTTGCGTTCTTGATACGCTGTTACTACGATTTTCCGCGCGTCATTTTCCAGATACACCGCGCCACCTTCGCGTAACTGCAAATCCCGATCGGTAATCTGGCCGCGATTAATCAGCGTCAGGGCCAACCGGTCGGCAAAAATGGATCGGAACTCTTCCATCAAATCCAGTGCTAATGCCGCTCTGCCGGGACGCACACTGTGCAAGAAACCCAGCTGCGGATCGAGACCGACACTTTCGAGCGCCGAGCGGCAATCGTTCATCACCATGGAATAAAGAAATGACAATAACGCATTAAAGCGGTCACGCGGCGGTCTACGGGTTCGACCCTCCATGGTGAAATGCTCACGGATATTGCGCCGCACTAAACTTGGCAATGCCGAGAAGTAAACTTTGGCAGCATCGCCTTCAACACCGCGCACCACATCCAGATCCGCAGCTACCGCCAGATTACGTATGGAACCGGCCAATGCTTCCGATGCCTGGCTAAGTATTTTTTGATCTTGTTCATCCGTCGTTTCACGCGCACCGCGCTGCAACACCTGGCGGCAATTGCGTAATTTCCCGGCAATCACCGCTTTAGCTATCGCCAGCGCGAACGGCTCCTCCGCCGCTTTACGGTGCTGCGCCTGGCGCAACAGAATATTGCCGCTGACCGCACCTTCCAGCCGGGCTTTAAACCGTCCATTCGTATCCAGCAACACCAAACCGATGCCATCATCGGCACAGCGATGCATCAATGCCGGGGAGACCATGACATTGCCAAAGCAAACGAGTGTGCCCAAGTGATGCAGCGGTACTTGGAGCTTCTTTTGCCGCTCCACGTCGATGCGCACGGTATCGTTCTCCAAGTGCGCGTAGGCATTGGGTGTCATGATGTAGAGTGTATTGAGGATCTGGTACATTCTGTATTACAATTCGTACAGCAATTTATAACATACTGAGGAATATAGCATGACCACGCTCAATATTCGATTAACCGAGCAGATTGAACAGCGGCTTACCGAAGAAGCAGCGCGTGAAAATAAAACCCGCTCTGAAATCGCACGCGATGCATTGGACTGGTATCTGTTGGAGATCGAGAAAAAGCGTTTCATGGATCAACTCTTGGAAGAAGCACGATCAGGATATGCCATCGAAAGTATCCGGCGAGAAGCGCAAGTCATTGCCGAAGAATTTCTGCCGATTGAAAACGAAATGCTGGAGAATGTTGAGGGTCGCCTATCCGGCGGTTTGCCACATACTAAGCCTCCCGAAAAATGGTGGAAGTAATCCGCCGCGGCGAGATTTGGGTTGCCAATCTGAATCCGCCGCGCGGGCAAGAAATCGGCAAGATCCGTCCGGTTCTGGTTTTTCAGGACAATGCTCTCACCGCGATCGGAACACCGATGATCATTATCCTGCCACTGACAACACAAATCTATCCCGCATTCAAGCAATGGCGGGTAACAATCACAGCTCGTCACCGTTTGCTGAAAGACTGTCAGGTCATTGTCGATCAACCGCGAACCTTGGATCGCTCCCGATTCGGGGAAGGACCTTTGGCTACACTCAGCGAAGAAGAAATAATTTCCGTTGAACGAGCCTTTCTCGGTGTATGCGGCATGTTTCATTATGCTATTCGTCCACGTTAAACAATCCGGTCAATATTTCGTGCTGGTGGGTTTTATCCGCCAGAGCTTGGGGCTGGCAGATTTCTTTCAGCGAACACTCCTTGCAGCGCGCGTCGTTAACCGGCGGCGGTAATTTTCCGGAGACCAGCAAAGCACGCACCGCCGCCACAGTTTCCTCAACCTGCTGACGCAACGAATCGGTAATGGCCACTTCACGGCGACGACGGGAAGTGTGATGATAAATCGCACCGTGCGTCACCGGCTTTCCGGTCATTTCTTCCAGACAGATCGCCTGCGCGGCTAATTGGATATCGTCATGCGCTTTTGCACGTTTCTTACCGTGCTTGTATTCCACCGGATAAATGCGCCCATCCGGGTAAAACTCGACGACATCGCATTTGCCGATCAAACCCAAACGCTCCGACCAAACCGGCAATGCCTTTTCGCTGCGCACGCCTTCAAACGATTCATAACCGGGTTCATCGACACGTTGATGCACGGCATTGCCGCGCATGGTATGGACATTTTCATCAAACGCCTGTTCGACATGAATCAATGCGCACTGCCGCGGACAATAGCTGTAATGCTGCAAAGCGGAGAGCATGATGGGATCGTCGATATCCAAGCGCTTAACCTTGTGCGGTGATTGCGTACTCTACCTGCACCAATAAAGCCCGCACATTCTGGATTTCCATCTCGCGGTCAATCGGTTCGTCCAGTTCGGTAATACCTTCTTCGTAGCGCGCTTGAACGGCGAATATCGTGTATTGAACCAGCGGCCAATACGCGCTCACCTCAATACCTTGTATTTCCAGTAAAGCCAGTAGCCTTGCCAGCTCATGCGTCATGGGATAAGTATCGCCATGAATGCATAACCATGCTTTTAATGCTTTTTCCACCGCTTGCTGGATATGAAATCCGAAAATCTCATCTGCAAATAAAGGATTTTCCAGCATGCCGACGAGCGCATCAAAATCTTTATGCGCCATCCGCAACATTGCACGCGCCCGTTCAAGGTCGGCCATGGAGTACTTTTCCCTCGCGCACAGCCCGTCCAACCACATGATTGGTTGAACTTCTCCAATGCTCGAATTCATCACGGCTATAGAGAAGCAAATCCTTGGATATTTCCAGCCCCTTTAACGCGATATACAATCGCGCCGCTTCCTTCCTACGGCTGCGCTGTGGCGAAAATGGCTCGGTTTCAACAATGAGCAGATCGACATCGGAATCCGGCCGGGCATCACCCCGTGCTCGCGAACCAAAAAGAATGATCGTTTCCGGCGAGGCCTCACGGACAATGGTATCAACCATCTGCCGCAATAAAGCTTCTTCGTTACTGGTACTGATTGAATTGGTCATTTCGGTGCTCTTTTGTCATCAAACAATTGGCGTTTCTCATCGCTATGCCTTTCTTTCCAAGGTTACACCGGATGGCAAACCGGTTTCATTAACATTAACTTGATAATCCTCGAATGACCTTGGCACAGTACTATCATCAAGTTGGATTGAATGCGAATAATAAAGGCCATCAAAACCCATTAATGATTTCAGGCTCAAGACCTTCTAATTCCTCAAGCTCAAAACTTCCGTCAGACTGAATCGATTCTCGAAGTGTTCGATGTACCTTGGCCGAAGAATATTGTCCGGATTTGCAATTGTGCTTCCACCAAATCACTTTCAGTATTTCCATACTTCCCGCTGGCCTTGCGGATGACTCGTCATTCTCAAATAACTTTGGAAGCAATTGCTTCAAAGTATCAGCATCGGCATCGCTAAATCCCGTTCGTTCAGCCAATTGCGGGTTCATACTACCGTAGAAAACGTAAATCCCATTGTCAACTCTATGTTTCATGCCCATTGTGTCAGAGCCACGCTTGCTGCCGTCCCCTTCACCGCTAACGCTCTTGGTAATCTGGGTGCTACTGACATCGATTGGCTCCACACTAAATGCAGATTGGATCGTTACGGGACCACGAATGCCAATAGATACGCCGCTATCACCTTCACTATCAGTTTCTTTTTTTGTTTTTTTGTCTGATTTGAACGCAAAGAGCTGTCCAAATGTACGAACATCAAACCATTGCTCACAAGCCAACTTCACTGTTTCGCTTGAACCAAGCTTCTTCCCAAGAGCAGCATCTGCTCTTGCTTTTAGGCTTTTAAAATCATCTGTTTTTTGATCATCGGACTGTACAAAAATACTTTGACCATTCTCCAACAATCGATTTCTGAGTTTACGTTTAATGCAAACATCAGTAATTTCTCCATGTCCGTCATAGTCCGCGCGTGGACGATTTCCGTTCAGTGGATCGCCGTTAGGGTTTGCATGTATAACTCGCAGGATAACGGCGAAGTCGATTTTGTTTTGCAATGTGCTCATGATGTTTTCCTCAATTTGTTTCGGTAATGTCTATTTCTACATTCTCGGTTTGCTCGGTTTCATGCTTGGTTCGGAGTGTTTGTCGTTGACAGTGATAACCTAGCAAAAACTCCCCAGATAATTTTTTATCTTCCATAAAGTCATTTGTCTGAAATAAATTGATAACCTCGTCAAGCTGACTTTCCATTGTGGCAAGAAATGCTGGACGCTTAGATCGTAAACGAGTTTTATATGGGCTCAATGAAAGCTCAATAGTTTTCCATGTTGAAAACGGGTGATCGGCAAAACGTTGCATCAACTTTGCAGCGCTGGTATCACGCTTCTCGCCGCCAACATACAGCGCGCGATCTTCAATGTTTTCCGCGATCGCTAAAAGACGACCATATAAGTAATCACGACTGGTTCGATTTAATTCTAATGCCATTTGATAACCCCTTTCTTTTTGATAACCCCTAAATAACGCACAGGCAATGCCAAGATATTTTTCCCACTCCCAGTATTCGAGCCCAACTCGGTTGCTTACCCTATGAGCAGTTGATTCCACGAGATCAAGAGGAATATTTTGACCATCAATGATGCAAGGCAGCAAACGCTCTATCGTTGCTTTGCGTAATTTTTCATCCAATCGGCGGCCAAACGCAGCTTCAGCAATATCCTTGGGAGCTGGCGCTCCAATAAACTTCATATCCTTGCTAAAATTCTGATGCCAAGCATATTCTTTATGCCATGCTTCAATTCGGTTCAGAAATTCTGAATGATCAAGTTCTCGGTAATAGGTAATCGCCATACGACCAGGTGTAGCTGAATCCAGCGCCATTACCACAATTTCTTTGGCAGAACCGATTTCAACCCGATACCCGGCAAGTTTCTTCGCTAAACGCTGACTAAAAGCTTGCCCTGCATCGCTTGGACCCGCATGATTCTGTTTGGCCTCTGACTCCTCCGATACAATTCCAAATAGATCAAAAGAATTCGCAAATGGGTCTGGTATTTTTTTTCCAGATACAGCCCACGCAACAATTGCTTGATCACCATTTCGGTAAGCCTGACGAGTAATCAGCCAACGCAATGCGTTGTGCGCTTTTTGTGTGACCTCGAAGCCCACACCACAAGCTTGATTGGCATCAACAAATCTCCCGCGAAATGTAAAACCGCTGGTGTCATTGGATGAAATAAATTTTGCTTTATCCGCGCCATGCCTGAGCTTGGCAGGATGTTGCTCTGCCAAGTTCAAAATTTTACCTGTGACCAAGCAAAGGCCTTGGTTATCTTTTTGACTGCTGTAGAAAGCAATCCAAGCATCCATCAAGCCTCGATCTTTCCAAGTTTCTGATAAGGGTTCACCAGGAATTTCGACCCGCCAGCGAATGACTGCACCATCGGGGGAATTGCTATTAGGCATTATGCCAAAAATAGCGGGGGCTTCTTTTTTGTCGCCGCTCCACTCCGTCAACAACTGATTCTTTTCATCGGTAAGTAAAATTTTTTCTCGTACAAGATCGCTAACCAAATGTCTCTTCTGCACATAAGCTTGAATCGCAATTATTTTTGGATGTGTGAAAGAGGAGTTCGCCCATTTGGACAAAAGAGATTGATAAATCTTATGTGGTTCTGTTGGATCGTCTGCAAACCCTGATGTAACCACACCACCAAATTTGCTGAAGTCACCCGCAAGATATTGCAGCTTGTCGCATAGCGGGTGATTAATGGGCTTGCTTCCTGACCGACCAACCGATGCTTCGGTACATGGCACAAGCGTCACGCCTTGTCCTTTGGGGATTACATTGGCGCGTAGGAAATCTCCCTCCCCATTAATGGTTACCTCAATGTGAGCTTGCTGGGAGGTATGACATATTGGCTCCAGCGAAGATTCGGTACTGAACAGATCAGCCTGACCAGCACACTGTTCATATGTGTCATAAAGTTTCTGAATCCAGCTCATGTCATATCCTCCAATGACAATGGCTCTTCTTTTTCTACATCAAGGAGGTTTTGTCCACACTCAAATTTCTTGACTGGCATTTCCCTGATGAGTTTACTAACCTTGCAATCCTCGGGGCGACTAAATCGGATCACACCATTCATCATCGTGGGTTGCCAAAAACGCGCGCGGAGATTGTTGTCGCCAGTCTCGTCGGGATAATCAAACCCATGAAACATCAGGCCATAAGCAAGCTCGCCATCGGTGTCGTAAGCTCCTTCATCCGACCCAAACTTGCAGGGTTCGACATAACCTTGGCAATCACGGGTGCCAAGGAAAATATCTTGCCGTCCACCACGTTCCAGCATTCGCTTGGCGACGATGTGATGCTTGGATTCGTTGCGGTCTTCCGCCAATTCAGGTCGATGCATATTCCATTCAAAATGCGCTTTAACCTGATATTCAACATCCGACAGAAAGGTATAAATCGCCAGAGTATTTGGCGGCGTTTCTTTTTTCTGAGGATTCCTCTCACTTGGATAAATACCCTCGAAATTTAGTGGCTTGGTGCCTTTGGTCTGTGTGCGAATACGCTTCATCACCCGAACTTCGTCAATCACCCAAATAATAGTGGGCTTCCAGTAGATCGACTTGGCAATGCCCTTAAGCGCCTCGTAAGTCGGGATATGGTAGGAGCACTTCTCGCCACCGATTTTTGTCAGCGGATCAGTAAAGAGCGCGAATCGCCCCCACACCTTGAATTCAATACTGCTTCTTCTGAAATCAGACACAATGAACCTCCATTTTCCCTTCAGGCATTAAACTCAGCCCGAAATCCTCGTTGTAGTAGCGAGCATCTGCAAGATAGAGAATATCTACACCTGTCTGTATTTCATGCAATACTCTTTCTTCTTGTAATTTTTCCAACTGATGAGGGAATACATTAACTGTATATTGCTGCGCACGACGCAAGAGTTTAAATTGTTTTTCAACCTCGAATGCGCCGCAAAGCTCACCAATCAATTCTTTTCCCTCACTCCCGTAAGGCACGATGATACCCCGTGTCGGCGCATCGATCACTTTAAATGCTTTGGCAGCTGTCATGAAGGATTGGCGTAGATAAATGTTTGGCGCTGAATCGTGCTCACGGCCATAATCCGCAACGGCTTTCAGGTTGATGGAAAGCATGTTTAATAAACTGTCATCGCGCCCGACTACCTCCCTTGAAACCGGGTAATCCATTTCATCCTTGCGCGCAAAGAAGTAATACTCAAAATACCGTTTCATGGCTTGTGGCGCGATCATGCCGCCATCGAAATTTTCGGCACCAGATTTCTGATCGTCCAACAAACGCTCAGCCACCTCTTTGCCTACTCGAATATCCATGAGCATATCCAGATTTTCATCGGCTGGGTTGACGACATGGACACGTCCCACCTCGCGGCGTTTGTTGCGGTTGCACCGGCCCGCCGCTTGCGCAATGGAATCTAGCCCTGCCGTGTAGCGGATAACTGCGCCAAAATCCACATCCACGCCAGCTTCAATCAATTGTGTGCTCACACAAAGCACGGGGGATTTATCCTCCAGTAACTTCCGAATTTCAGCCAGAATCTTTTTACGGTGCGCTGGACACATATTAGTGCTGAGATGAAACACGTGCATTCCTTGCGTTTGTCTGAGTAACGAGAACAATGCTTGCGCAGATTTCTTGGTATTCACGATTGCCAGGCAGCTACCACTCTCACTTACTTCGCGTAATGCCAATTCGGCGACCTCTTCAACTTTCCAACCGCCTGGCTTGCGTTGATTGAACACTTTGACACGCTCCAGATCGTCAAATAATTGCTTCACATCACGCATGATTTCGCTATCTTTGGTAAATTTCAAAACTCCCTTTGAAGGATCCACGCTATTCAGTAACGGTTGAGTGGCAGTACATAAAATCACACTGCTACCGCACTGTTCCACAAGAAAATTGATAGCATTGCAAAACATGTGGACAGTATTAACTGGCAGAGTCTGGATTTCATCAAAAACCAATACGGAGTTTGCCAATTGGTGCATCCGCCTTGCACCACGAGTACCTCCCCCGAAGAGTGTTTCAAGCAATTGCACCATGGTTGTATAAATCACTGGCGCATCCCAGTTTTCTGTTAGTACTTTTTCACGCGAGCCTTGCTGTTCCGATGTGAGATTTGAGTGATGTTCCAGCACGACGTTGCCTCGCAATTCACCCTCCGGCTCAAGAATTTTACGCACCACATCCGCATTCTGGTCGATGATGGAAGTGTAGGGAATAATGTAAATTATTCGCTCCATTTTGTGCTGGCGCGTATGGTGGAGTGCAAAGCGAAGGCTAGCAAGTGTTTTCCCGCCACCTGTTGGAACTGATAATGTAAAAATTCCCTTATCTCTTTGCGCTGCATCACGGCAATGATCAGCAATATTGCGCCTAATTTTGTTTATAGGCTCAGCATTAGTAAATTCGCCTAACCTTTTCTCCAATCTCTCGATCAATATTGACCACTCAATATAATCTCCATGCTGTCGCTTCTTTGCTGCTCGCGGCTTCTCCGCATCTGCTGTGTCAATACGATCTGCGTCAATCAAGCAACTAAAAAGAAAACGAACCAGCAATCCGATTTTGAATCTTGTAATTAACTCATTACCAGAATCATGTTGAGCAATCTGAAGAATTAAGCTCTTTATTCTGTCAATCAACTTAGGAGAAATGATAAGTTCATGAAATCGTGCAATGATGCTTGCATCCATCTTCGCTTGCACTTCTTCAAAATGCGATCTTTCTTCCCGGGTCCCCATTCTTTTTGTGAACTTGTCAATGCTCGGAGCTGCTACACCAGGAGAAATACAATCAATCAGGCCTGAGTGATGTGATGCAATACACAACGATAAAAGCTGACCTACAATTGGCCCAAATTTACCTTGTCTGGATAACTCATTCCAAATAAGTTGGGCACCTGCGGTGGAATGATCTACCTTGCCCTTTAAACCCTGTGCATCGACATAATCGTCTTTGTCCTCATCAATCAAACCAATGGCCGATTGGATATAAGTTTGGAACTGGGCACTGTATTTACCCAAATCGTGCAGCAACCCTATCAGTTCACCTTGCTCAGCCAAGCTTAACTTGGCAGCAAAGCCTTTTGCTTTATCAGCTACACCTAATAGGTGCTGTTCCAATGTATGATTCTTATGCGCTATATAAACCATCTCACCTCCACTTCAATCCGCTCCCACGGATTATTACTTTTTTTCAACCCCACGATCAAAGCCGATAATTTTTCTCCGCGATCCAGCAGTTGCGAGACGGCGGCGTTGTCTTTTGCGGGGATATAGCCGAGTTTTTCGCCTTGCCAGTCGATGCGCACCGCGCGTTGGTCGAAGCTGTTACCGGGTTCGCGTATCAGGGTGACGGATTGGCCGGTGGCGAGTTGCGGCCAGAGGGTTTCGCCTTGGTGATACTGGAATCCTGCTATCGGGGAGATTTGCAGGATTTTCCATGGTTTAGTGGCCGGTTTCGCTTGCGTCAATGCCGGTAACGCAAGTCCGCCGAGCAGTGCGGTGAATGATTGCAGGAATACGCGCCGGGACATGGTGTTTCTCCATCGAAAAATGACACCCTTGCATTATCCCAAGCCGCAGGCTCAAAACCTGAGCCTGTTGAAATCATCTCAAGTTTTCAGAAAAGTTTCCGGTTCAATCCATTAATGACGCGGCTGATTTGATGCCATGAAAAATCTCCGGCTTACCGCGTTTCTTACGCCCGCAAGCGACACGATTTATATTTTTTCCGCGCCGCAAGGGTTACCGATCGTTTCGTCCTGGCTTCATTCTTTCTTCCTTTCGGGTAAATAATTCTCCTGCGCCTTTTGCAAGTTTTGCAGAATAGTCTGGCGCAACGCTTCCGGGGCGATGACTTCAACCGCTTCGCCGTGCTTGAGGATGTCCATCACCAATTCGGTTTCGTTGGCGTACGGAACGCGTAGCTCGTAGCTGCCGTCGAGCAGGAACTGGCCTTGCTGCTGTGGATGCCATTGTTCATCCGCGACCCAGCGGGCGCGCTCGGCGGTGAAACGCAACACGGCGGTATGTTTTGCTTGGCCGGCGAAAATACCGTAGCTGGAAGCGAAATGGCCATTGAGTTCGCTGTCGGTGATGTCGCGCGCTGCGCAGTCGAGCATTTGGCATGCCGCGATGCGCTCCACGGCAAAACTGCGCAGCGCTTCACGCTTGTGGCACCAAGCGTCGAGGTACCAGTTGTCGCGGTAATGCGTGAGCCGTTGCGGGGAGACGGTACGTTCGGTTTGCTGGTCGCGGCCACGGCTGTGGTAGACGATGTCGAGTTGTTTGCGTTGCAACACGGCGCTGGCGGCGGACTGAAAATGCTGCAGATCCGGTTGCCTGCCCATCATGCTTAGAATACGGATGCGCTTGACTGCATCCGGATCGCTCAGTTGCTGGGTCGCCAGTATTTTTTTCAACCGTTCTTGCATCGGCTTGAGCTGCACGGCGAGCAGGCCGGGCTGAATTTGTTCCAGCAGTTGCTGCATGGTCAGCAGCGCGTGCAATTCCTGCGCGTCAAACCAGACACCGGGCAATTCAAATACGGTTTTTTCCTGAGTATCGTAGTAATAGCCGTTGCGTTCCCGGTCATAGACGATCGGGGCATTGAAATACAACCGCAACGACTCGATGGTGCGATTGACCGTGGCGCGGGAACATTCCAACCGTTCTTCGAGCGTTTGGTGCGACACCGGCAGGGCACGGGATGCCAATATGCGGTGCAATTGATAGATACGCTGCAGATTGCTCATCGCTTTATTTTGTATAATCGATTGGAGAGTACGCAGGGAGGTTGCAAAACCATTGATACAAAATTTCTCTTTAGCGTATCATAAGCCCCTCGGAAACATCAGGTGCGGATCAAAATTCAAATCCCTGATCGTGCTCTGTTTATTCATTGGTCTTTTATCCGGTTGCTGTGCAATAACATGATGAAAAAAACACAGGTGATGCTAGGATTGCTCGCCACCGTATTGTGCCTACTGACACAGCCTGTCTTCAGTCAGCAAACCCGGAAATTTCCTACCGATAGCCGGTTGGGTAATTTGACTACCGTTTCTTTTCCGCTCTTCACGATCAATGATCAACAGTTCCAGATGGGTGCTGGCGGCCAGATTCGCGGGGTTGATAATTTTATCATTCTGCCAACCGCGGCGAACTATACCGGTCTGATCCGCTACCAACTGGATATCGCCGGAAATCTGCACCGCATCTGGATTCTGACGCCGGATGAAGTGAAGGAAGCGGAGAATGAAGGGCAGCAGATACCGGAACCGAAAAAACGTTTTTTCTTTTTTTAAATCGTATTGGTCAACTCGTGAGTAACAAGCTTTATATCAAAACCTTCGGCTGCCAGATGAACGAGTACGACTCGGAAAAAATGGCCGATGTCCTGCATGCCGCGTACGGCATGGAGCCCACCGACGATCCGGCGCAGGCCGACATTATTTTGTTCAACACCTGTTCGGTGCGTGAGAAAGCGCAGGAAAAAGTATTTCATGATCTCGGGCGCGTGCGCCATCTAAAAGAAAGCAATCCCAATTTATTGATCGGCGTCGGCGGTTGCGTCGCCAGTCAGGAAGGCAAAGCGATCGTCAGCCGCGCGCCGTTTGTCGACGTCGTGTTCGGGCCGCAAACCCTGCACCGTTTGCCGCAACTGATCGAAACGCGTAAGGCGACCGGTCGCTCACAAGTGGATATTACCTTTCCCGAAATCGAAAAATTCGATCATCTGCCGCCCGCCCGCACCGAAGGTGTCACGGCATTCGTTTCGATCATGGAAGGTTGCAGCAAGTATTGCAGTTACTGCGTGGTGCCATACACACGCGGCGAGGAAGTGTCGCGCCCGTTGGGTGATGTGTTGACTGAGATCGCTATTCTTGCGGATCAAGGCGTGAAGGAAATCAACTTGCTCGGGCAGAACGTCAATGCCTTTCTGGGTGTCATGGACGACGGCGGAATCGCCGATTTCGCCATGCTGCTGGAATATTTGCACGAAATTCCCGGCATCGAGCGTATCCGCTACACCACGTCACACCCGAAGGAATTCACTGCGCGTCTGATTCAGTCTTACAGCCAATTACCGAAATTGGTCAATCACTTGCACTTGCCGGTGCAATCCGGTTCCGACCGGATATTGGCGGCGATGAAGCGCGGCTATAGCGTGCTGGAATACAAATCGATCATCCGTAAACTGCGCGCGATCCGTCCGGATATTTCGCTGTCTTCCGACTTCATCGTCGGGTTTCCCGGCGAAACCGAAGCCGATTTTGAAGCAACGATGCAATTGATCGAAGAAATGAATTTCGACGAATCGTACAGCTTCGTCTACAGCCCGCGCCCCGGCACCCCTGCCGCCGATCTGCCCGACGATACGCCGCAGAAACTTAAGCTGGAGCGGTTGCAACGCTTACAGGCGCAAATCAACCAGCAGGCGCGGAAAATCAGCCAGAACATGGTTGGGTCGATTCAACGTGTGCTGCTGGAAGGCGTATCAAAAAAAAATGCCGCGGAATTCTTTGGCCGCACCGACAACAATCGCGTTGTCAATCTGGCTTGTGATCCGGCACTGGTCGGGTGTTTTGCCGACGTGCGCATCACCGAAGCGCGGTCGCATTCGCTGCGCGGTGAAATCGTGCCGGAATAAAAAACATTCCGTAGCTGGGTTTACACTTGCAAAGAATCGCGCCCGCTGCGAAAATCGCACTATCGTAACAGCAGCACTCGACATTGAAACCGACACCCCTGGAAATCTCTTTCGCACCGGCCGACAATCAGCGTCTCGCCAATTTGTGCGGCGCGCTGGATGAAAATCTGAAACAGGTTGAAACCGCGCTGGACGTTACCATCTCCCGGCGCGGCGAACATTTCAGCGTAGCGGGAAAATCCGGACAAACCGAACTGGCGGCACAAGCGCTGCGTAATTTTTATAATCAGTCGCAACATCATTTGAGCTTGGAACAAATCCAGCTCGGTCTGATTGAAGTTCTGAATCCGCGCGACGCACCGGACACCATCAAAGTGCAGGATGACGGGCAGCCGGCTGCAACCGCGCCACTACTGACGCGCCGCAGCAACCTGCATGGACGGACACCGCGCCAAGTGCAGTATTTACAGCAAATCCAAGAGCACGACGTCACGTTTGCCATCGGCCCGGCGGGAACCGGCAAAACCTATCTGGCGGTGGCCAGTGCCGTCGATGCGCTGGAACGCGGTCTGGTTTCGCGTTTGATTCTGGTGCGCCCGGCGGTTGAGGCCGGAGAGCGTCTGGGCTTTTTGCCCGGCGATATGACGCAGAAAGTCGACCCTTATTTACGTCCTCTCTACGATGCATTGTATGATTTAATGGGGTTCGATAAAACCGGCAAGCAATTCGAGCGCAATACGATTGAAATCGCACCGCTGGCTTTCATGCGCGGACGCACCTTGAACCAATCGTTCATCATTCTGGACGAAGCGCAAAACACCACGCCGGAGCAGATGAAAATGTTTCTGACGCGGATCGGCCTGGGTTCCAAAGCGGTGATTACCGGCGACGTGACGCAGATCGATTTGCCGAAGCATCAGAAAAGCGGACTGGTGGAAGCGCAGCAGGTGCTCAAGGACATCCGTGGCATCGCCTTCACCCGCTTTCTGTCCGACGACGTGGTGCGGCATCCGCTGGTGCAGCGCATTGTCAACGCCTATGAAAAGCACGACAAACGAAAGCAGGAACCTTGACCGGCTTTGCGTACGGAGAAATCTTTCAAGCTGGTAGTGCAATACGCCACGGACAACACCGGTGCGCCCGCCCGTCCGCAGTTCCGCCGCTGGGTCAAAGCCGCGCTGATGCAACCGGCGGAAATTGTGTTACGGCTGGTGGACGAAACCGAAGGGCGCGAATTGAACCGGCAATTCCGCGGCAAGGATTATGCGACCAACGTGCTGACTTTTGCGTATGACGACACGCAACCGTTGACCGGCGATATCGTGCTGTGCGTGCCGGTTGTCAGCCAAGAAGCGCAGCAACAACACAAAGACCGGCTGGCGCACTATGCGCATCTGACCGTGCACGGCATTTTGCATTTGCAAGGTTACGACCATATCGACGATGCCGAGGCGGCGCAGATGGAACAACTGGAGACACAAATACTGGTCAAGCTGGGTTATCCGGATCCCTATGCCGAACATCTTTAATAAGCAAAATTTCATGACAAAATTTTCATACTACATCCAAAACTATGGACGACCCCTCACCTAAAAGCGGCTGGTTGGATCGGTTAGGCGCCATGCTGATCCGCAAACCGGAAGACCGCGAACAACTGATTACCTTGTTACACTCCGCTCTTGAGCGCAATTTGCTCGACTCGGATGCGCTCAGCATGATCGAAGGCGTCATGCAGGTTTCCGAAATGCACGCACGCGACATCATGGTGCCGCGCTCGCAAATGGATGTCGTCGACATCAGCGAAAAACCCGAACAATTCATTCCATTTGTCATCGAAGCCGCGCATTCGCGTTTTCCCGTCATCGAAGGCTCTGAGGACGAAATCATCGGCATTCTGCTGGCGAAGGACTTGCTGCGCTACTACGCCGATCCGGATGAATTCAATATCCGCGATATGCTGCGCCCGGCGGTATTCATACCGGAATCCAAACGGCTCAACGTGCTGTTGAAGGATTTCCGCAGCAACCGCAATCACATGGCGATCGTTGTCAATGAATACGGCGGCATAGCCGGTCTGGTAACGATCGAGGACGTGCTCGAGCAGATTGTCGGGGATATCGAAGACGAATACGATTTTGACGAAGAGGAAGACAATATCGTCATGGAATCGGACGGGTGCTACCGCGTCAAGGCGATTACCGAGATCGATAATTTCAATGAAACGCTCGTCGCGAACTTCAGCAATGAAGACTACGACACCATCGGCGGCCTGGTATTGAACAAATTCGGCCGCCTGCCGGTGCGCGGCGAAGCAGTGGTCATCGAGCCATTCAAATTTACCGTGCAGCGCGCCGACAGCCGCCGCTTGCACGTGCTTAAAGTGGAAAGGCTTGCGGCAGCGGTGGAAACCCCGGCAGAATAAAGAATTCAAATTTCATCGCCATGCTTTGTTGCGCGCAAAAAATGCTCCCTCACCTATTCTTTATAGGCTGTATCAGCATTGTTCACTCGCGCCCCGCCTTGTTTAGAACTTTGAATTTTTACCGAATACCACCCGAAATTTTTTCTTACAGCCAGGTGCATGCCCAAAATCATTATCCGCCCGTATGATGCGCATACCTTCCAGACACTCAGCGGCAGCGGATTACCGCCAGTACTCGCGCGCATTTACGCGGCGCGCGGCATAGAAAATTCCAGCCAGCTTGAAACCGAACTCGCGCATCTCATTCCGTTCGGGCAACTGAAAAACATCACGATCACAGCCGCTTTGCTGGCCGATGCCATTGCGGCAAAAAAACGCCTGCTGATCATCGCCGATTACGATTCCGACGGTGCAACGGCCTGTGCCGTCGGCCTGCGCATCTTGCGCAAATTCGGCGCTGGCGTGGATTATCTGGTGCCGAACCGGTTTGAGTTCGGTTACGGCTTGACACCGGAAATCGTGCAACTGGCGTACGACACCAAACAACCGGATATCCTGATCACGGTCGACAACGGCATCGCCAGTGTCGACGGCGTCGCCGCAGCCAACCGGCTCGGCATGCAAGTGGTGATCACCGATCATCATTTGCCCGGCGATCAACTGCCCGCGGCGCTGACGATTGTCAATCCCAATCAGCCCGGTTGCCCGTTTCCCAGCAAGAACATCGCCGGGGTGGGTGTCATTTTCTACCTGATGCTGGCATTGCGCGCCGAATTGCGCCAGCGCGGCGCATTCACGACGAATCCGGAACCCAATCTGGCCGGTTTTCTCGATCTGGTCGCGCTCGGCACCGTCGCCGATGTCGTCAAGCTGGATAGCAACAACCGCATTCTGGTGCAGCAGGGATTGCAGCGCATCCGCAAAGGCAAGGCTTGCGCCGGTATCAATGCGCTGCTGCAGGTATCGCGGCGCGATGTCCGGCAGATTTCCACGTACGAGCTGGGCTTTATGCTGGGGCCGCGCTTGAATGCCGCCGGGCGGTTGGACGATATGTCGCTCGGCATCGAGTGCCTGACTACCGACGACGAGGCGCACGCCAATGAAATTGCCAAACAGTTGGATGAGTTGAACCGGCAACGGCGCGAGATCGAATCGACCATGCAGGAAAGCGCGCTGATTAAGCTGGAAACCGCGCTCGAAACGTGCCAGCCGGATATCCAGAGTACTTACAGCATTTGTCTGTTCGATCATGATTGGCACCAAGGCGTGATCGGCATCCTCGCGTCGCGCATCAAGGATAAATATCACCGCCCGGTGATCATTTTCGCACCCGGCAACGACGGAGAAATCAAAGGCTCGGGGCGATCGATCAACGGTTTTCACCTGCGCGATGCGCTCGATCTGGTATCCAAACACCACCCCGAATTGATCCGCAAATTCGGCGGTCATGCCGCCGCTGCCGGATTAACCATTCACGGCGATGCTTTTGAAGCATTCCGCGCGGCGTTCGAGCAGGTTGCGCAAACGCTGCTGACACCGGCCGATTTGACGCGCGTGATCGAAACCGACGGCGATTTGGATATTGCCGACATCAAATTGGAACTGGCGGAAACACTTGAACGCCAGGTGTGGGGGCAAGGTTTTCCGCAGCCGTCGTTTAATGCGCGTTTTTATGTCGAAAGCCAACGCATTGTCGGTGAAAAACATTTGAAACTGAAATTAAGAAAACTGCACGCCGCCGATAGTGACCGCGCCACAGCGGTACTGCGGAAATCGGGCGAAGCTTACGACGGTATTTTGTTTTTCCACAGCGACCCGCTGCCGGATGTCATCGACGCGGTTTATCGCCTGCAGATCAACGAATATAATGGCAAAACATCCTTACAATTCCTGCTGGAGCATTGCTTTCATGCAGATAACCCGGGAACCGGCGATGCACACTGAATTCACGTTGAATGGCGAACTGGCGGCTTTACCGCATTTTCTGACCAGTCTGGCGATAGGCTTACTGATCGGATTGGAGCGCGAACGCAGCCCGGGATCGCGGGCGGGATTGAGAACATTCGCACTGGTCGCGATGTTCGGCACGTTGGCTGCGATGCTGTCGGAAAAAACCACGTCGTGGCTATTGCTCGGCGGTTTGCTGATCGTCGGCTTGATGATGGTGGCCGCCTACTCACGGGCCAAGGACGACAGCGCCGATCCGGGCACCACCACCATCGCCGCCGCGCTGGTGTGCTACGGTCTGGGTGCGTCGGTGTGGTACGGCGACGACACGCTGGCGATCATGCTCGCCATCATCACCACGGTGTTGCTGTACTTCAAAGCGGAATTACACGGCATCACTGAAAAGCTCAGCCGCCGCGATTTGATTTCCATGCTGCAATTCGGCGTGCTGACGTTTATCGTCCTGCCCATCTTGCCGGACAAAAATATGGGGCCTTACGAGGCTCTCAATCCCTACCAGATCTGGCTGATGGTGGTATTGATCTCGGGCGTCAGCTTGGTTGGTTACGTCGCTATGCAATTGATCGGCGAACGTCATGGCGCCGTATTGGGATTATTCGGCGGGCTGGTGTCGAGCACCGCAACAACGCTGGTGTATGCGCGCCGCAGCATGGAAAACGAAAGTTTCACGAACCTGGCCGTGACCGTCATTCTGATCGCCAACCTGACGGTATTGCTGCGCTTGACTATTCTCGCCGCTGCCGCTTCCCCGGCCATACTGCCGCAATTGCTGCCGGTGCTGGGCTGCGGCTTTCTGTCCGGCGCGATCGTCATGGCATTCGGCTGGCGTAAACTCAGCCAGCAGTACGAAGTGACGCTGCCGGAAATCAAAAACCCCGCGGAAATTCGTGCTGCCGCCGCCTTCGGATTAATTTACGGCAGTGTGCTGCTTTTTTCCGCCTGGCTGTCCGATATCGCCGGCAGCAGCGGACTGTACGTCGTCGCACTCGTCTCCGGTCTAACCGATACCGCCGCCATCACGCTTTCCAGCCTGCACTTTTACGAACACGGCAAACTGGAGGCCGCGCACGCGATCACCGCCATTTCGCTGGCATTCATTTCCAATGTCGGCTTCAAACTCGGCCTGATTTTCTTCATCGGCAGCCCGTTACTGGCGAAACTGTGCGTTTCCGGCTTGCTGGCGACCGCCGTCGGGCTTGGATTGGGGTTGTTGTTTATCGTTTAAGGAAGCTCTGAAAAACCGCTATGCTCGGCCATGCTGCGTTGAAATCGGACTCAAATGCTCATTTATCTTTCGTAAGCTACGCTTTTTCACCTGATTGCGCCTGGGAAACCGGTCATTTCTCAATCAGAGAGCTTTCCATTCAACAACTCCAGCACACCGCCTTCCGCGGTTTCCCGGATGCGCGTGATGCCGCCGTTGCTGATTTTGATGCGATACAGTCCGGCCGGAGCGGCATGCACGATTCTGGCGATAATCGCGCGCATCACGCCGGCATGCGCGACGATCAGAACATGGCTGCCGCGATGGCGTTCGATGACTTCTTCATAGGCGCAACCGACGCGCTGCATAAAATCCTCGAGCGGTTCCGCGCCGTCCGGGCGCCGGCTGACCGGATCGCGCAGGAAAGCCTGGTATTCGGCCACGCGGCCGATTTTGATATCGTCATGGCTCAATCCTTCCCAGGCGCCAAACCCGACTTCCTTGAAACGCGATTCAATCGTGACATCGATCCCATGGCGCTCACCGAGCGCAAACGCAAATGCCTGGCAGCGCTGCAGCGGGGAAGTGATGATGTGACCCCAGTCATTATAGTTTCCGACAGCGTGCCACATTTGCGACCATCCCTTTTCGCTCAATGGATCATCCACGCCGTGGCCGCGATAGCGGCGCCCGCCGGCGGGCGCGCCATGGCGGATCAAATCGATCACTGTTTCTGACATAAAACTTCGGCGGGAGATTGGATAGATGCGGTAGTTTAGCCGATTTGACCGGCTTAGAAATGAGTTAGATCAAAAAAAGAAAGCCGGACGTAGGTCGGTGCAGTGTGCTGATAAATCCATCGGGCGAAGAAGTTAGTTATTGCCCACTTTAAATTCCGAGCCGCCAGTTTTATTGATGATGCCCAGCGCAATATCGACATACTCGGCAAATTCCAAGGCATCTTCTTCGGCGATCGGGGTTGCCAGTACGAAATCCGCATGCTTGCGCGCTTCATCCTTCCTGCCTTCGTCATACAGCAGCTCGGCATAGAAAGCGCGCGTAATGACGTCGCGCGGGAAGAGTTGATGCGCCCGTTTGAGATGCATCAGCGCTTTCTGGTTACTGCCGAAGCTGATCGGGAATCCGGGCAGTTTGTGATAGATGCGGCCCAGCGCGCGATGCGCTCCGGCATTTTCATACTGCTCGTCCAGCGCGACCACTTTCAGTAATAAATTCTCCATCGGACGGAGCATGCGCAATGCATTTACCATGCCGCTGTCTTCAGCCATTTTTCCCATTGCGGCGGCTTTCCAGAAAAGCCCGCGCACGTCATTCGCATTCAAAAAGAGTGCCCGGTCGGCAACGGCAATGCAATTCTCAAACAGTTGCACGCGGCGGTTTTTATCTTGCTCAAGCTGCGCATGCATGAACTGCAGGCGGGAAAGCTCGGCAAGCGCGGCAGACTCCCGCGAATCTTTTGTCAGTTCGCGGAACCAGTCGATTGTTTTCAGCAGCAGCGGCGTATCAACAGCGTACTTCCACACGGCCAATTCGATTTTCTGCTGATTTTCTTCGGTTAATATCATGGAGGAAATATTTTGCGCATAAGTTGGTGCCGTCAAGCACGCCACCGCAATGATTCTGCAAGCAAACAGAATCCATTTTTGTGTCCATCGCTTTATCTTCAGTTTCATGAAAGCGCTCATTATTTCTTGATTAACAATATTCTACGATAAATACCAGCCATTTATGACCAGCGTATTAAGAATAGCGCTATCCAAAGCAGTTTCAAATGACAAATAACACAACAATTTGTACTTTTATAATCAATCTGCCACCGCAACTTGTTCCTAAAAGAAAGGCACCTTAAAACTGGCATATAATATGACGCTTTCGACTTCACGCCAGATTTTGCGCGCGCTTCATTTTCCGGCGCGGCCTACTGGCACGTTCACCATGCAACAACAGTACACTCTACCCACACCTGGCACCGTTACTCGTTATGCTCACTTCGCTGGCTCCAGCGATGCGTTGTTCCTGGCGCAGCTCGCGCAGCAAGCGAAACCGGTTACCATCATTACCGCCAATGCGTTGGATGCGCAGCGGCTGCTGGAGGAAATTCCCTATTTTGCGCCGGAATTGAGAACGCACTTGCTGCCGGACTGGGAAACGCTGCCGTACGATACCTTCTCGCCGCATCACGATCTGGTGTCCGAACGGCTGGCAACGTTGTATCAAGTGATGACCGGCGCATGCGACGTGTTGATCGCGCCGCTGACCACCGCGCTGTACCGCATGCTGCCGCGCGAATATCTCGCCGCGCACACGTTTTTTCTCAAGCAGGGTGAAACGCTGGATGTCGCCGCATTGCGCAGCCAACTGACTTTGGCGGGTTATTCGCATGTCACGCAAGTATTTTCGCCGGGCGAATACAGCGTACGCGGCGGTTTGATCGATCTGTATCCGATGGGCAGTCCGTTGCCGTACCGCATCGACCTGATGGACAACGACATCGATACCATCCGCACCTTCGATGTCGATACGCAGCGCAGTATTTATCCGGTCAAGGAAATCCGGCTGTTACCGGCGCGCGAGTTTCCGCTCGACGAAGCCGGGCGCACGTTTTTCCGCGGCAATTTCCGCGAGAAATTCGAAGGCGATCCGTCGAAAAAGCAGATTTACAAAGACATCAGCAAAGGTGGCACACCCGCCGGGATCGAGTATTATTTGCCGCTGTTTTTCGAGCAAACCGCGACACTGTTCGATTATTTGCCGGACAACACGCTGCTCTGCTTGCATCACGATGTCCGTCCGATCATCGATGAGTTTTGGCGCGATACGCAATCGCGTTACCAATTGATGCGCGGTGACAGCGACCGGCCGTTGTTGCCGCCAACCGAGCTGTTCCTGACCGGCGACAGCTTCTTCGGTCAGATTAAGCCGTACGCGCGCATCGAACTGCTGGTCAAGCCGCAAGATGTCAAAGTTACCGGCGAAAACACCAGCGCACCGCTGCCGCCGGTGCAAGTCAACCGGCATGCGGAAAATCCATTGGAGAAGCTGGCAATATTCATCGCGCAGTTCAAAATGACCGGTGGCCGGGTGTTGCTGCTAGCGGAAAGCATGGGGCGGCGCGAATTGGTCGCCGAGTATTTGCAGCAATACGACCTGCATCCGGTGGTTTGCCAGGATTTCGCCGCATTCTTGAGCAGCCAAGAACCTTTCATGCTCGGCGTTGCGCCGCTGCATACCGGCTTTGTCGATGAAGCCGCAAAAGTCGCGTTCGTCACCGAAAGCGAACTGTACGCCACGCACATGCACGGCCGCCGCGAACGCGAGTCGCGCAAAGCCATAACATCGACCGACAACATCCTGCGCGATTTGTCGGAAATCAAACCGGGCGATCCAGTAGTGCATGAACAGCATGGCATCGGGCGCTATCTCGGCTTGGTCAGCATGGATGTCGGCGAAGGCGGCCCCGGCGAGCTCAGCGAATTTCTGGCGCTGGAATACGAAGGCGGCGACAAATTGTACGTGCCGGTTTCGCAGCTATACCTGATCGGCCGCTACAGCGGCGCAGCGCCGGAATCGGCACCGCTGCACAAGCTCGGTAGCAGCCAATGGGATAAAGCCAAGCGTAAGGCAATGCAGCAAGTGCGCGACACTGCGGCGGAATTGCTGAATCTGTATGCGCAGCGCGCCGCACGTGAAGGCCACAAGTTCTCGCTGCGTCAGCACGATTATGAGGCGTTCGCCGAAGGTTTCGGCTTCGAAGAAACGCCCGACCAAGCGGCGGCGATCAAGTCGGTGATCGAGGATTTGACTTCCGGCAAGCCGATGGACCGGCTGATTTGCGGCGACGTCGGTTTCGGCAAAACCGAAGTGGCGTTGCGCGCCGCATTTATCGCAGTGGCCGACGGCAAGCAAGTCGCCGTACTGGTGCCGACCACGCTGCTCGCCGAGCAACATTTCCAGAATTTCTCCGACCGTTTTGGTCTGATCGCCGATCAATGGCCGGTCAGAATCGCCGAACTGTCGCGTTTCCGTTCCGCGAAGGAGCAAACGCAAGCGCTGGCCGGTCTCGGGAAAGGCGAAATCGACATCATCATCGGCACGCACAAACTGATTCAGAAAGATGTGCACTTCAAGAATCTGGGGCTGGTCATCATCGACGAGGAACATCGTTTCGGCGTGCGGCAAAAGGAACAGCTCAAAAAACTGCGCGCCGAAGTCGACGTGCTGACGCTGACCGCGACGCCGATCCCGCGCACGCTGGCGATGTCGCTGGAAGGGCTGCGCGATTTCTCCATCATCGCCACCGCGCCGCAGCGCCGCCTGGCGATCCGCACCTTCGTTACCAGCTTTTCCATGGGCATCATCCGCGAAGCGTGCTTGCGCGAACTGAAACGCGGCGGGCAAATTTATTTCCTGCACAACGAAGTCAGTAGCATCCAATTGATGTACGAGAAACTCACCGGACTGCTGCCGGAAGCGCGCATCAACGTCGCCCACGGGCAAATGCCGGAACGCGAACTGGAACACGTCATGCGCGACTTTTACCAGCAGCGCTTCAACATTCTGCTGTGCACCACCATCATCGAAACCGGCATCGACATCCCCAGCGCCAACACCATCATCATCAATAACGCGCACAAATTCGGCCTGGCGCAATTGCACCAATTGCGCGGCCGGGTCGGACGTTCGCACCATCAGGCTTATGCGTATCTGCTCACGCCGCCGGAAGAAGCGCTCGGCGGACAAGCCAAGAAACGCCTGGAAGCGATTCAAGCGATGGAAGAACTCGGCTCCGGCTTTTACTTGGCGATGCACGACCTGGAAATCCGCGGTGCCGGTGCAGTGCTTTCCGAATCGCAAAGCGGTGAAATGCAGGAAATCGGCTTCAGCCTGTACAGCTCGATGCTGGATACCGCGATCCAGTCGCTCAAGCAAGACAAGGAACCCGACATGCAGCACCCGCTCGGCGTCGCCACCGAAATCAACCTGCACGTGCCCGCGCTGCTGCCGGAAGATTACTGCCACGACATCCACGAACGCCTGGTGCTGTACAAACGCATGGCCAACTGCACCGACAACGACCAGCTCGACGACATGCAACGCGAACTGATCGACCGCTTCGGCCTGCTCCCCAACCCGGCGCGCGCCCTGCTCGACTGTCACCGCCTGCGCATCATCGCCAAACCGCTCGGCATCACCCGCATCGACGCCAGCGCCGACAGCATCCAAGTGCAATTCATCCCCAACCCGCCGATCGACCCGCTAAAAATCATCCAACTGATCCAAAGCAGCCGCGAATACTCACTCTCCGGACAAGATCGATTGAAAATTTTGGTAAAAATTGAGGATGTGAATAAGCGGGTAATGCGGATTAAGGAATTGATGCAGAAGTTGGGGTGATCGATTGAGAATGGCTTTTTCCACCGGCTTATAAAGCCGGTGCAGTATGCTATATTAAAAATCAAATTGACGCATTTCATTGCATCATTTCGGATGTCTAATTCTCGTTAGGTTGCGCAGTGCTACACAATTCGCTTTGCCCATACTGTTGTACGAAACTTCGCGATGCGGTGAATCAACCGGATAGTCGATCCGTCGAACACCTGATTCCCAACACAGTACTGACACAGCCCCGCACAAAGCGTGATGGAGACTTTTTCGCGTGCAGAAGGTGCAACAGTCGCAAAGGCCATATCGACTATGTATTGGGTGTAGTCGCAAAAGCACAAGCGGACGACCCAAAGCTCGCTTCAGACGCTCTTATTGCCGCAATCACCAGTGACGACGGTAGATCTCAGCGCTTCATTCAAATGGCGGTGGAGGTGAGGGAGACCGCTCACGAGGTCGAGGCAAATGTCCCGATCTTCGCCCAGGAACTTCTGGAGTACATTTCGTACCTTGGTCGAGGGCAGTACTTCCGCAAGAGAGGGAAGCTCTTTGACGAAGATTCACAGGTGATGATCATCAACTACGTCAACAAGCAAGTGATGGCATCACTAACAGCCGACTACACGCTACGTCACGGTACAAACCCTTTCGCGGATCTGATTCAGAACCGATACTCTGAGTCATTCGGTGGCGGTGAATGTATCATCTACAGCAAGAATGATCGGTACCTCTTCTTGTTCCACAACTACACGGGGATCATCGTCAAGATCAAGAAACGGAATATCAAGAACATCGCGATCTCGGGCATGCGCGGAGGAAATATTCAAATACTTTCCCTAGAAGGTTCCTAGTGCAACCCAGTAGGATGTGCCGACTGCAAGGAGGCACATTAATCGATTAGGTGCAATCAGAAAAACGCATTGCACCTTACTGCCGATTTCGATCCGGCTCCGGCTCTTTGTTAACAGTACCGAGAGCAAGAAAAAACCCGTCATAAGACGGGCTTCTAAAGTTTCTTGAGGTAAGTTAAAACCTTATTTTTTCCGGCGAACCGAGAAAAACAGCAATCCCAGTCCAACTAACAGCATGGCATGCGTTTCGGGTTCCGGAATGGGAGATAAAGTATCATTTGCGCTGAATGTTGCGAAATCACCACTACCGCCAATCCTGAATTGCGCTTGCTGGAAGCCATCGCAACAACCTTCAAGTCCATATAGGTTGAGCGTATGGTGGCCGGCAGCAAGCGTTAATGAATTGATGCTCAGATATTGCGATGAATCGCTGTAGCTGCCAGCCCACCACATGTCGTTTGTCTTAAAATCGTACGCCACGCCGTCGACAAAAATGGCACCACCGTGGCCGAAATCAACACCTGCACGAATTTGCCAAGCGCCAGCGTTTGCTGGGGACACATAAAAATCGACAGTTGATTTGAAAGCAATGTCAGTAAATGAACCGCTTGGAAATAAACTATGATTGGATATGTTGTCGTACACAGGAATGGTTGTGCTGCCGTAACCAAACGATGGAGTGGCAACGGCGCTATCCACTAAGGCTTGATACGCTAAAGCATCGACTTGCGCGCCCGCAGCGGAGAAACCAGTTTCAATCGTAATCAAACTGGCATTTGCACTGCTGCACAACACAAACAACATTATTGCCGCTGAATACTTGAATCTATTTTTCATATAACTTGCTCCATTTATATAGGATGAACTTTTCAAAGTATAGGAAAAAACTATCAGAATAATCCTATACCTTTTTTAGAAACGAACAATTCGGGATTTAATTTAGAGCTATAAGAATTTCTGGCATTTTTTTCGGAGTGGTTGATGAGATAAGTGAAGAGTATTTCATTAGGAGTGGCATCACACATCACAGTATTGTAGAAGTTAGTGGGACTCTACCCTATTTTCACGGATAGTTTTAAAAAAATTGAAAACTCTAAGTTACGCTGAGCCACTCTCCGACGCATACGAGGATTGTGAAAGCGCTCAATGAAGTTAAATATATCCGCTTTGACTTATAACCAGCATCCGGTATTTTCTTCGGTTGACACATGTTCCCGTTTGAGCATTCTGAAGAACCTCTCACAGGCTATATTGTCGTCATAGTGTCCAACAGCATTCATAGAATAAACGAGCATATTCCGTTTCAGGAAATGCTGGCAATCATCACTGCGAAACTGGCTGCTACGATCTGAGTGCAAAATCATAGATCAGTCTCCCTGCGCTGTTAGATTGTCATTTCAACTTCGCCAATTACCATTTGATGATCCTGCCTGTGATGCATTGAATCGGTAACCAATTTGACTTCAGGTTCCAGTGCGTTGAAATCGCGCTCCAGAAGACTCTGATCATCAAGTGGCAGTAGAGCCGGTTTACCATGTTGCTCTCGTTTTTTCTCCGGGACCAGCCTTGAATACCACTGCTCAAAGGACAAAAGAATGTTGCTGCTTCGCGTGAAAAATCCCGTTCCTTCTTCTCACGTGCCAACTCGCGCTTGAGACGAGCTACTTGCTCGTCTCTCGGGGTGCCTGTGCCACCAAAGGTTTGCTGGCCTGCAGCATCAGCTTCGCGTTTCCAACGTGTCAGTAAATTCGCCTCGATACCCAACTTCCGCGCCATCTGGGCGCTGACGAACCTGTTCAACAGCTCCTTGCTTGAACTCTGGAATATAATTTCTTCTCTTCAATATAAACACTCCACTTGCCTACAATCAGGCTCTTCTGAAGTGTCCGTAAAATCGGAGTAGAATCCATTACACAAATCCTTGTTCATAAATTACCCCATCCAACATATAATCACGCGGTATTATTTTGTGCATGCTTGTAAGTATTCAATGAACTAGCTTCAAAGATGAGAATAAATGACATTTGGCAGCAAGTCGACCGCCGATAATTTGGGTCTAAAAGGAGATATTTCATGTCAGTAAAATCATTCATTCCAGCTGAGCCATATTTAAATAGCTTTGGAATTACGATTCAACAAGCACAGAAGTTTATTGACTTAAATATCGAGCACCCCGAGATAATTTACAATACCGCACGTGATTATGGTGTTACAACAGCGATGCTAAGTGAGATCGAGGGCATTCCAAAAGATGTTATTAACACTTATTTTGAATCTGTAGACAAAGAAGGTATGTTTATTGATGGTATGAGTATTATTGTAAATTCAGATTTGGGCGCTTTGGAGTTACTTGTCAATTTCAATAATAGGACCGGTAGTTTATCAAATACCTCTCTCAGGGAGGAAACTCTAGGCAAACTGAAAATAAAAACCGATTATGACCCATTTTTTTCAGAGACAATGAAACGGGATTTGCACAATGATGGTATTTATGATGCAGAAGAATTGGGTATCGGGCATTTGGGTAATGTACCGGCAAAAGGTGAAAATCTAGAATCCATATTTTATGGTTCCTTAATCAATATGTTATCAGCACTCGATAAATCTGAGTGGAATCAAATTACCGGGCTTCGAGATAGTGGCAACACTGAAAAATTGCATACAATACTTTTTACTGCTTTAAGTGAATCACCTTCACCAGTCGCTTGGTCTGAAGTAGAACTCAAAAATATGGTGGCGACTGAGGCTGCTGATATTATCGACAAGTATTGGCATAGTGATAGTACACTCATTGGCATACTTGATCATAGTTTGCTGGGATTGGCAACGGTCTAATTTCATTCAAACTTATGATGTACCCTAAAATAAAACAACCCTAGGCAAGATTAGTTGCTTAGAGTTGTGTCCACTGCAATCACCTACATACTTACCAGTACTAGTAAAAGGTGGGTGAAGTACGCCAGGATTTATCTTTATTATTTAGGACAATATGTCACATACTTACATACCTGCTCGCCTTGACTATTAGTAGTACATGAAGAACATGGGTTCACCACAAAAGTTATTACACTCCATACATTATTATTTTTTATTTCTGTTACTGGTAGAGGAAAACTAATAGGTAGATCAACATAATTTTCACTTCTAAATAGCTTTGTTTTCCCGGTTATAATATCAGTAAGTATAAGAAAGCCTAGATTATTAATACTCCCAGTGTCAGCAAGTCTATTAACTAAATTTTCTGGTAAAGTAGGGATTTCCGAGGCTTTATCAGAATCCCGCAGTTCAGATTTTCTATTCTCGTTATTACGACAAATTAAGCGGGTATCCGTAGATTTTACTTGGCGGCTATCAATAGTAATATAGTTGCAAGACTGATATCCTGCAATTCCAGAAACCCCAACCACTGATACTGTAGTTACTTCTTTTATCTCAGAGGCAGGTTGAGGTTTATCAAAAAAATTCGATGTGCCGCCATTAGCGCTTATTAAGTATTTCGTCTGCCCAGTACTACTGTCTATAAGCGCAACAGAACCAAACTTAGTATCTGAAGCTCTCTCGAGATCATGCGTAAGTCCGATTGGTAAGCTATTTGTACAACCTGTTACCCCAACTATCAGTGAAAATAGTGTAATTAACATTATCCATATTTTAACCTTCAACATACCTTTTACTCCCTTTAAAAGTTTAACGTCACACGAGCAAAAATTGTTCTTGTAGGAACAAAACGAGAAACAACAGATTGAGATGTCTGGATATTTATATCCTGAAATAAAAAAGTCTCATCGAAAATATTTCTTGCTTCCAGACTTAAAATCCCCATGCGCTTGGGAAGCCGATAGCCAACTGAAGCATCAACTAGGAAGAATTTTTCTACTCCATCATTTATTTCTCCTCTGCGATTAACTTTTTGATGGACAAATGTACCGGTTAAATTGGCAAAAATCCCTTGTGGGCTAAAATAGTCAATTCCAATAGGCATGCTTAATGTATCAATTCGGTTTAGTTCATCAGATCTTGGGGGACGCAAAAGTTTTTCAAACCGAACTTCACTTTTTACCGTCCAGTTTTTATGTAGTATTCCATATAGGTAGACATAATATAAGTTTTCTTTTTGATCTATAAAATCATGATTTTGTCCAGAGAGCTTTGGAATATCTGAATCTGAGAAAATGGGGATACTCAAATCCCGATTTGAAATTTCAAAACCACTAAGTACCTTATTTTTATAATGTGCATCGAGTCCAATTCCCATACGACGAGATTTTGTGCCATTGATGTCATCGAACAATTGATTAAAGCCGGCAACTTGAGTGGGCTCAATGGTCTGATTGGTGGCTAAAGGCGCTTTGATCGTCTCAATCCAAGCCATGCGTAATCTAAAATAATTGGTGAAATTCAATTGCAGGCCTAATTTTGGATTAAATCCGTCAATAAGGACTAGATCATGCTTATAAGAATCATAACTGAAGCCCGCGGTGGCATTTAGATTTGGAGTAAAGTTCAAGTTGGTATAGATGTAGCCATTTGTTTTATCACTTCTATTATTCTCACTATTGCTATCTAGTATCCCAAAACAGCATTGCTTTCCAGTTATGCTATCTATTCCCCTCGTATTTTGATCGACACTTGTACGATAAACGCCAGAGCCTGCTAACACATTAAACCGATGACTGCGAAATTGATATTGAACTTCTGTCTGAAAAGTTTCAGTTTTAAAAGTTGAATGCTTATCTGCGATCGAAGAAGTAATTGGATCAATATCTTCAGATCTTCTATCATTAAATTGACTGGATGCAATAATATTCTGGTTGTGTGCTATATCATACCTGGCACCCACACGAACAGAATCTTCATCGATTTTTCGACGAATTCTATTTTGAGTATCTCTGGGATTATCAGAAGGCTTAGCGAAATTTTGCAATAAATTTCCCTGATTGGATGAACGGGTACGTACTTCAGCCTGAATATTCAATTTAGAAGTTAATGCGTGTTGAACAAAGGCATTGAGAATATCGTGATTCTGATCGTTATTGGTACGAAATCCCTTGGTTTCATAATGGAACTGTCCCAAGCTGATCGAAGTTCGCTCGTTAAACCTTGAAAAAACGATTTCATCACCTAAAGTGCTATTGCTGCCAACAATCCCGGATGTCACCAATTGCGGTTTACTGCGTTCCATCAGCGGAGTGAATTCATTAAATCCTGGATTTGACGGACCTGTGTTAGTGATGATATTGAGATCTGCAACCGCCATATGCGGTTGTACGGGATTGACATTGACGGGCTGGAGAAGCTGAGCTTGCAGCAGTTCACTGACACGTGCAGCTTCATGCCGCGGCGTGTTGGCGTAAATATCCGAAAGAAACCGATGCGCGGAATGATTGGATGGGTCGAAGCTCAATGATTTTGCAGTTTCCATCACGGCGCGTCTTTCAAATCCCAAATTCTCAAAAATACGTGCCAAGCTGGATCCGCGCGCAGCTTCATCGCGATCCAGCAGAAACTTGGAGCGGTATACCGCGCGATTATTGTTCAGCTCGATCGATTTCTGTATATCCTGCAGGGCTTCCACTGGCCGATTCTGAGTCTGCTTCTGGATTGCATCATAAAACCACGGGGTCGGATCTTTGGGGTCACGTTCTTTGGCAAGATCGAATTGGGTGCCGGCGAGCGAGTAGCGTTTTTCTTCAAAGTAAGCTTTTCCCAGATAGCTTCGAATCAGAGAATTCGCCGGATCCAGGCTGGCGGCGATTTCCAGTTCGATGCGCCCGGCTTCCAGGTTGCCTTCGCGTATCAAAGCGATCCCTAATCCAAACCGTGGCATGGGGTCGGACTGATCCAATGCAATGGCCCGGTGGAAAACTTCTTTCGCGGTTTGGCTATCGATTTGCAGTAGATGAGCGAAGCCCAGTACCGTTTGGGTTTTTGCCAGATCCGGATGCAAACTGACTGCATGCTGCGCCGCATCGAGTGCGCGATCCAGATAGCCTACTGACATTTGCAACTCAGCTAACCGCGACCAAGCGAGTGCGTTTTTCGCGTCAAGCGCGATTGCTTTTTGTACACTCCCCAGTGCCGCTTCAATCTCAAAATGCGCTTGCTGCGTATAAGAAAGCGCTAAATGCCCAGCAGCCGATTCTTGATCGAGCGTAATCGCCTTGTTAGCCAGTTCAAATGCCTGGTCTTTGTCATTCTGCACGACGGCGATAATAGCCAGCAGTGCATGCGCATTGCTGTTATCAGGCTCGTGTTGCAGAGCTTGCCGGATAATTTCCTTAGCTTCTTCAGCCTGTCCGGCGGTCAATAACTGGCTTGCTTGCCGGATCAAAGTGCTGGTGCCGTCTTTATCACTCTGCCAGTAATTCAGGATAACGGGATAATATAATGCCCATTGCACGGCATCGACCGGATGAATGATAATTTCTTTGCGCGGTGCCTGCCCTTTGTATGTGACAGCTGCTTCATGATCATGCAAGAGCAAGCTTCCCAGGTCGTTACTGACTGATACTTTGCCCTCATACACGACAACTTCGGTATTGTCTTCCTTAAGGCCGACAAAAAACTCTGTTCCTTCGACACTGGCGTTAACAAAAGGGGTTCTTATCTTGAATGGCCTGGGCGTGCGCGTGATGATGTGGATCGCACCTTCGAATAAATCCAGCAGGGAAGTGCCTCTTTCTTCTTGAACTTCAGGAAATGTAATGCTGGTTTTTTGATCCAGGCGCAGCATGCTGTCGTTGCTTAAGCGTAAAGCAGCACGGCTTTGCGCGCGGGCGCGGATCATATCACCCGCGCAAAGAACGATATCCATGCCAGCCAGTTGCCAAGCATTTTCTTGAGCCCGGCGTATTTCGATTATCCCCTGCATCGATACCACTCGTGCGACCTCTGTCTTGCAAGTCGATGCTGCACGTGTTTCGGCTATATAGGCAGTCCAGCAGCTCACTGTAAAAACAGTGAGCATTAATGCCGAGAATCTCTTTCGAGAAAAATAAATCGCGCTTGCCCAGCCTATTTTCATTCTAGATCTTTCTTTCTATCCGTTACGCCGATTAACGAATAAATGAATTGGTACTTGTTTATAAAACTGGATATTCAGAGACTTATTTTACATGCAATAATTATAGGGAGCAGACGACCTTATAACTAGCTGGGGAATATGACTTTTATCAAAACCAATGAAAATTTTATCGATTGGGCTGTTTTTTGTATGTGATATTTCTCACAGACACTCAAATACTTTGTTTTTTATGTAAACGGCTGGGGGATTACTTGCTATCTATTGTAAGAATAGGCCAGGGAGGCGCAGGAGGTTTGTTTTGATATTTTGCACACAATGAAAGAAAGTAATGCGTGGGGCCGTCGGAAGGAAATACGCTCAAGATATCGTGAAGATAGTCACTGGCCTCATGCCATTTCATGAGTTGGTAAGTATTTAAAGCCTGTGCAAAGGTTTCGCATAGCCAGAGTTGCTGCTTACTGGCGGATTGCTGGTATGCAACGAGCTCAAACAGTTCAACCGGTTTAATTCTTCCAGGTAAGACAAAGCTCCCCAACGGGCGTATCAGAAAATCATCCAATTCTTCGATTACATCACTCGATAGCAAAATTCGCGTTTTAAAAATTTTATTAGCGTTTTGAATTCTGTTTGCTGTGTTGACGACATCGCCTGTGGCGCGGTAAGTTCCATCGCTTTTGTTTAAGGACATATCGCCGAAATGCAAGCCAATTCTAGTTGGCAGTGACGGATCATGCAGTTTGTTGAAACGCGTAATGGCAGCATTGAGATCAAGTGCTGCCTTGCAGGCACGAAGCTTCTCAACGGAGCTGGGTGTTTTTTTGATCCAGCCTAAAAGCTTTGGCACGCGTGGATTACCCGTTTTTTTAATCCAAATGGAAAGAGAAGCATCTCCCGTGGTATCCATAACTCTGCCATGATGCTGGGCAATAGGGTTCCTTAATGCCGCGCGATAATCGGTCATCAGTTTCTCAAGGGCCGAAGGATTCATGGTTTCGGACAGTGTTGTGTAACCTGCGATATCGGTTGTTAAACAGGCACCGGAAAACACACCGCCGTGCTTTTCGATAATGGCATCCAGTTCATCGTCCGGACCGGATGTACCGATAAACCCTTCAAGCGTAAGAATTCTCAATGCCCAAGCCAGCATCAGAGTAAAAAAAACCAGCAAAACCGGGATAACGAGCGGCAGCCATATCATGGCATTTTTAAAGAAAGAGTAGGCGATGAAGGCATAGATGAAGACGAGAAGGAAACTGAGAGCAATCGTTTTCCGGATGGATAGGAATTGGGCTGACATCCCTATGGCAAAGCCAAACAGAAACAAAATGCTTAAACTGCCTGCTGCTGACAGCGGTCTGATCGGCCTGTTTCCCAGTAAATTAGCGAAAGCCGTTGCGGTAATCTCGACACCGCTGATGTAAAGGCCATCGGGGTTGGAAAACACTGTTGGATAATCGTCTCGGACAATATCCTGTTCCGCTTGGGTGGCACCCGAGAATCCGACGAAAACCACTTTTCCTTTTAAACTTTCCAGCTCAAAAGGATGATCCCGGTTGTCGTCATCCAATGCCAATGCTTGAGAATAGGGAATGGTTGTTATACTGCGCGGCGGGCCATAAAAATTCAGGTAGCGGATTGGATCGCCGGAATATAGATCCAGCAACGAACGCATTACTCTTTTTTCTTCCGGATTGAGAAGATTGTCGCGATCCAGATCCTCTTTCAGCCGCGATGCCAACAGCGGGCTGCTGACAAAGATGTTTCGTAGCGTCAGGGTCAGATCTTCGATATCCGTCTCTTCGCTGATGCGAGCAGGTAACTGAGCAGAAAGCTCAGGCTCTGCCGAATTGAGCAGACGGACAAAGTCACCATATAACGCCGAGGCATAGAGTTGTAATACCACAACGGGCACCGTCGCGATATCGCCGGCATTGGATTTAAAAGTCCAATAATGATGAACTCTTTCCGCTTTCGGCAAAGTAAAAGGCGCACGCGCTTTTGCCGCATCGGCAATAAGCGGCAGCAGTTGTGCGGCACCCTCACGGATGTAGTGGTGCTGCGCTGCGTTATCATGCTGATTCAGAAGTGCGGAATCCTCATAATCCAGCCGCTCTACCAATACGATATTGCCCGCTGCTTTAATGGCATTGGCCAGTTCCTCATCATGTTCCGGTATGTCGCCCGGTGTATCAAAAATAAGATCAAAAATGATTGCACTGGCACCTGCTTCCGCCAGCTGATTGATCAAACGCGCATGGAGGTTCCGCGGCCACAATCGCGGCTTAATAGATGATAGATTAAGCTGGGTGGCCGAAGGCTGATCGATTGCGATGACAACAACATCAGCGGGCGCTTTGATCGCGCCGCGTAAATGAAACAATGCGCTTAAGCCGAATCTTTCTTCCAGCCATAAACCGGCAGGTGTCATATAGGTGATGACGCCTAACAGACCGATAAAAATGCCTAAAAGAAAGTGCTTAAGCCATCTGGTCATGTTGTTTTGACTGATCGAATGAAAGAATCCGGAACACTTGGGAACGCAGATTAGCACTAAAGGGTGATTTTGCAAGCACTTTCAAGTCTTGGGCAGGCGCACTGAAAACAGATGCCGGGTTTTATCGACAGGATTTTTTAAAAAGCGCCCCTGACACCCGCCACAATGGCCCGTCCCGGCAGTGGTGCAATGTCTTTCAAGAAAGAAGTATGCACACGCATATCGCTATCGAGCAAATTCCGGCCTTGCAGAAAAAGCGTATAGTTGACCGATTTTGTGAGTTTCATGTAATACCCCATTTCGGCATTCATCAAGGTATAGCCGGGCGTTTCGGTTTCCAGTACGGCAACTCGATCCTGGCGCACGACTCGCGTCAGGTTGAGATTGCCTGACCAGGCATTTTTTTTGAAATCGAGATCAAAGCCGAAACGTTGCGGCGTTATGCGCGGGATATTACCGTTATCCTTCAACCGGCCGTAGACGATATCGGTGAATAGCCGCACATTCAGCGTATCAGGTATAAGTGCGGCAATTGCTTCGGCTTCCAGACCGTAAAACTTTGCGTTCGTTTGCGCATAATCCTGCACCAGAAAAGCGCCGTGAGTATCCAAAACACCTTCCGCATCAACTCGATCCGCAAGCCCGTCGCCATTGCTGTCACGGCTTTTTTGAAAAATATAATGGTTGACGTGGTTGTAGAACAAATTGACTTTTCCCGTGATCACCCCTGAGGTTTTTTGCAATGCAATATCGAAATTATTCGAGGTTTCTTTGCCGAGCATCTGGTTTCCTTGCTCAAAGGTATTGGTAGCCACATGAAAGCCATTGGCAAAGAGTGCGACGGTATTGGGCGCGCGTTGTCCGCGCGTGGCGGTTAAGTTCAGTTGGTAACCTTCAATAAATTTCCATACGCTTCGGGCAGAAACACTGTAGAGATTAAAGTCACGCGTTTGCAGCAATGCAGCTTGCGGATTATGCGCGGTATGTTCAAAACGCCCGCCCATTTCAAACTGCCAGCGTTGCCAATCGCGCTTTTCCAGCATGAAGATACTGGCCGACCGTGAAACACTGGGTGGCACGAATGCTTCGTCGCCTTTGGCGGAGAAGTCACGGTTTTGCAGTTGCACACCCAAGATACCTTGCCAATTTGCTAGCGGCGCATGAACCAATTCCGCGCGCCCCTCCAGCTCTCTGTTTTTGAAGCGGGTGCCGATATCGTGTTCGGTCAATTCCTTATGCCGGTAATCGTTGTAATTGAAGCGCACTTTCAGCTGTTCAAAACCTTTGAGCGGATTATCCAGATCACCGGCCAAGCCGTATCGCGTCTGTCCCATATCGATTTTCGACCCTTCCGGTCCCGGAATACCATAGAAATTGTCCAATCTTGACACCGAAGCGCCGATAAATCCGCGCTCGCCGACGTAAGAACCGCCAGCCGATAGATTGCTGGTATCGATAGCGCTATTTCGGATAAAACCGACATCGCTGCTGGCATCATTTAAATTGGCGCGACCGGGAATATGCACATCATTGGTAAGCCGTTTGTTACCTTCCAGATTCCATGACATTTTGCCCATACTGCCGGACGCGCTCAATGCCCCGCTACGTTCTTCCAGTGCGGAATTGTAACGCCCTTCGAAATCGGCTTTCGATGTCTTGAACAAACGATCCGGAATGCGCGCATTGATGACATTCACGGCGCCTCCGGAAACACCGCTGCCGTACAGCAAGGTTGCCGGACCTTGCAGTATTTCGATACGCGAGGCGCTGAGGGTTTCCGTCGCTACCGCATGATCCGGGCTGATGACGGAAAGATCCCCGGTGCCAATGCCATTTTCCAGCACTTGTACCCGAGGCCCATCCTGCCCCCGGATAATGGGGCGGCCAGCACCGGGACCAAAACTGCTGGAAGAGACACCAAGTTCGTGCGACAGTGTATCGCCAAGATTGGTTGCGCGATTCCGCCGCAGACGGTCGCTTTGCACGACGGTATCCGCTTTGAATCCGGCTGATTCGGCCGAGTCGACGGTAGGTACGGTAATTACCACTCCCGGCAACTCGACATCTTTGCTGGCGGTTTGCGCGTGACTATCCGGTATGTCCAGCAGCAATAGCAGCAACGTGGCGGCCGCTGGTTTAAATTGCATGCCATTGCGCAGCCCTCCGGTGTTGTTTAATTCATGACCAGAATAATCCATATAGCCTTCCTAATCCGATAGGGTGTTGCCGTGCAACCCAGTTGCACGCATGGACTGATCAATCGCAGGCAAACAGCACAAATCGAAACAATCTATCGATTGTTCGATGATGAAGTCAGACCTGGATCAACGTTTTGCAGAATTAGGGAAGCTGAAACGGCGGTGCGCGGGAGAAATAGGGAAGAGCCGCCTTATCGGCATGATGTACCGATGTGAAGAATGACAAATGGCGGCGGGTTGTCGAATTACATAGACGTAATCCCGAAGCGATTAAAATAAAATTGAGCGCGGTCAGTGCAACACAATCGAAGCAAATCTCATCCAGATCCACGCCGGCATCATTCTCACTTTCGACACTTTCAAGCACATCGGCTTGCGCATAATGCGTGAATGCGTGCGCCATCAAAAAGACCGGCACAGCCAATAATGCAAGCGTCAGAAAGAGAAATAAGCTTTTGCGTATCATAGTCAGCAGCAGTTGGCGCAAAGACCTTTCACTGTCAGTTCGATTTCCTGGAAGCGGTAACCGGTCGGTAACGGCCAATTGCGCTCCGCAGGCAACGTATCCAGGCAAATCACTTGCGCGCAGCCGGTACATTTAAAATGTGCGTGCTGGTGCGAGTGCACATCGCGGTTGGCATGATAACGCCACACCCGGTCGTCGCTGCTTACTTTGTGGATCAATTCTTTTCCGGCGAGCCATTCCAACACGCGATACAAAGTCACACGATCCAATTGCAAGGTTTGCGGCAGGCGCTGCTCGATTTCCCGGTGCGTAATCGCTTGCTGTTCGGCAAGTAAAAGAGCCAGAATGCCGACCCTGCCCGCGGTTACCTTGCCGCTGTTGTGCCGGATCATATCTTCTGCGGTGTGATAAAACTGATTGGACATATACAAATAAATGCAACAATGTTGCAATTATTGTAATGGAGTATCTTTTTCCATGCAACAAACCGCTGCGAATGGATTGCAAATAGATGCTTGACCTTCCAACGATGGCAAGGTCTAGTATCAAGACTCTTTTAACAAAGGACTCAGGAGTCAAAATGAAAAACCATTCGTATTATCAAGATCGATCGCTTAATAATCACCGGTGTAGCCGCTTTTCCGCTAAACCGCTGGTTGATTGTGTGCGGACAGCTGGTTTCAGCACAACACAACACAAATCAAGAAGTTGCTGTCGCCGTGGCAATGCGCAACTAATTGCGTTAATGCCTGCGCGATTGCTTCCAATTAGGCAATGCACGGCCGGCGACGATGCGATCCAATAATCGATCACACGATTAGGGAAGCTCTGAAAAACTACTGCGCTTTTTTACCTGATTTCGCCGTGCCTGACCATCGCTCGCTACCTTTTTCAGAGCTTCCTTAGGAGATTCACGATGACGACACTCAAACAATTTTTTGCCCTGGCAATCTTGTTATTAACCGGACCGGTTTTCGCGGATGGCGACCATCATCATGCAACCAGTGCCGACCAGGAAAAACTCGGTAAAGTGCATTTCCCGGTTTCCTGCACACCTGCCGCGCAAGCACAATTCAATCAAGCGGTCGCGATGCTGCATTCGTTCTGGTACGACGAGGCCGGAAAGACATTTCAGCAAGTGACCGTTACCGATCCGGCTTGCGCGATGGGGTATTGGGGCATTGCGATGAGCCTTTATTATCAGTTGTGGGCCACACCCCCGACCGCAGCGGAACTGCAAAAAGGACATGAAGCGCTGCGGCAAGCCAAAAAGCTGGCGATCAAGACAAATCGTGAGAAAGCCTACCTCAATGCTGCAGACACCTTGTACCCGGATAACGGCAAAGTGGATTTTTCTGCCAGAAAGCTGGCATATCAGAAAGCGATGGAGCAAGTCGTGAAACACAATTCTGACGACCGTGAAGCTGCGGTGTTCTATGCTCTGGCACTGATTTCCACAGCCTCGCCCAAGGACAAGACCTACGCCAATCAGAAAAAAGCATTGCAGCTATTGCAACAAGTGCTGGAACTTGAGCCGCACCACCCTGGCGTTGCGCACTACATCATTCACAGCAGCGATTATCCCGAACTGGCCGGGCTTGGATTGAGCGCAGCGCGTGCCTATACGCACATTGCGCCGGCAGTTCCGCACGCACTACATATGCCTTCGCACATTTTTATCCGGCTGGGGCTATGGCATGACGCGGCGCAATCCAATCTGGCGGCCTATCATGCAGCAAAAGATCACACGCAGAAGAATGCGCTACCCGGAACCTGGGATCAGCAGTTCCACTTCATGGATTACATGATGTACGCTTATCTGCAGAGCGGAGAAACGGAAAAAGCCAAGGAGATTCTGCGCGAGCTGCAAAGCATTAACAAAGCGCAACCGCAGAATACCACCGTGGCATACGCCTACGCCGCTATTCCGGCACGTTATGCGGTTGAACGCGGCGCGTGGAGTGAGGCAGCAAAACTCGAGGTATTGCCAGCGGATTTCCCGTGGCAGCAATTCCCCTGGTGCGAAGCCATCACGCATTTTGCGCGCGGTTTGGGTGCCGCGCGTAGCGGAAAATTGGATATCGCGCATCGCAGCTTGCAGCATCTGAAGGTTTTGCGCAATTCCGATAGAGCGGACAATAAAGACTATACCGCCGATCAAATCGAAATCCAGCGCCTGGCGGTAGCGGCTTGGATTGCTTATGCGGAAGGCGAAGCGGAAGAAGCGGTGAAATTCATGCGCGCTTCGGCCGAATTGGAAGATTCGACTGAAAAAGACAATGTCACACCCGGCGCCATCATTCCTGCGCGGGAATTACTCGGTGAATTGCTGCTGGAATTGAAACAGCCCGGTGATGCATTGAAAGAACTCGAAGCATCACTGCAGCGCACACCCAACCGCCGTAATGCGATTCTTCGCGCGGCCCAAGCGGGCAAAGAAACCGGCGATCAATTCAAAGCAAATCAATATGACCAACAACTGCATAAGTTGATTGCTTCCGGTCAATAACTTGGGTGAGGAGCATGAGTTTTTGAGGATTTTCTTTCTTCGCAACAGCCGGGAATTGTTTATAATAAAAATATGAAAGTACGTTATTACAAATGGCTGCTGGTTTTTTTTATGGTGTGGCTGCCCATGCAAAGTGCAGCCGCCGCGGTTTTGTCGGTCTGCGTGCAGGAAAAAAGCTCGAACCGTTATGTTGACAAATCAGCGCCCGCCATTGACAGTCATCATCACGATGGCTGTCAAAAGCAAACGGCCGACGATACCAGCCATCACGTATTGGCAAATTTGCCGTGCGATGATACTGCTTGTGATGCTTACAGCAATACCCCGATTCCTCCAAGCTATGCCGTGCCGGTTTTACCGGCTCGTGCGCTTGCCATTCCTCCATTGAGCTCCGGCTTCGTCTCGTTTGTGCCGGAACAACCGCAACGTCCACCGCTAATCACCTCTCTGTAGAAATCCGCCTGTTACGCAGGCAAAACTACCGCATGTACTCACTCTGCGCCTAAGTGGTTCCAGGCAGCAGATGCATGCCGGAAAGCTATTTGCATGGCTCGTTCATTACCGGCGAGCCCGATTGGATTATCTATCAGGAGAGCAACATGTTCCTTTCATGGGTTATTGAAATTCATCAATCAAGGCAGAATTCCGCCAGGAGGCGGCAGTGAGCCGCGCTGGCATGATCATGGTTGCGCTGCAGGCCGTCATGATTACAACCGCAGTACAGGGACAGGAAGTCATTTCGAGTAAAACCGGCAGCGGGGTATTGGCGCAATCAGTCAGTTCCCGCAACGAAACTCCGCTGTCCGGCTTAATTGCAGAAGTATTGCAGAATAACCCGGAAATCCGGGCAGCTCAGCAAGAACGCGAAGCCGCGCGGCAACGCATAGCACCGGCAGCGGCGTTGGATGATCCCATGCTCGAAGCCGGTGTGATCAATGCGCCTTTGGCGTCTTCACCGTTTCACCGCGAGGACATGACGATGAAAATGATCGGCTTGTCGCAGCGCTTGCCGTTTCCGGGCAAACGCGGTCTGCGCAAGGAAGTGGCCAGCAAAGATGCGGAAGCCATTGAGCAGGGTTATCACGAAACGGTTAACCGCGTCGTGCATGACCTCAAAACAGCCTACTTTGATCTCGGGCTTACGCTGGAAATGATCCGGCTGGCTGAAAAAAATAAACAAACCCTTGAACATTTTCTGCGCACTGCCGAAGCGCGTTATCAAGCCGGGCAAGGCAATCAGGCCGATGTGCTGAAAGCGCAGACACAGTTATCGAAAATGCTCGACCGGTTGCTGAGTCTGGCGCGAGAACAACCGGTTTTTGAAGCGGAGATGATTCGCGCGCTGGGGCGCAGCGCCAAGGAGAAAATGCCAATCCCAATGCCGCTGCACCTGCAAGAAGTTCCTTTAGCGCTGGAAACATTGCAGCAACATGCACTGGCAGAACGCCCGCAATTGCTAGCACTGCAGAGCTTGATTGCGCGTAACGAAAAATCGGTTGCTTTAGCGCGCAAAGCATACTACCCGGATCTGGATGTCCGTGTATCGTATGGTCAGCGCGACAACATGCTGGACGGCACGCGGCGCGACGACATGGTCAGTATGACGGTGGCGGTTAATCTGCCTGTATGGCGCGGCAATAAAATCGAACCGCGCATTCTCGAATCGGAAGCGTTGCGCGACCAAGCGGTCAGCTTGTATCAAGCGCAAACGAATGAAATCACCGCAAAACTGCGGCAGCAAATCGCGATTGCCGAGCAAAGCCTGAAATCGGTCAAGCTCTATCGAACCGCTATCCTTCCGCAAGCCAAGCTAACCGTTGAATCCGCACTATCCGCCTACCAGGCCGGCCGGGTTGATTTTCTAACCTTGCTGGATAACCAAATGACCGTGTTTGATTACGAAGCCAATCTTATTACCGCGATGGCCAGTTATAACAAGGCGCTGGCGGAAATCGATTTTCTCGTTGGCAAGAAACAGCACTAACGGTTACCGATGAAGGAGTCACACATGCAGATGATTATCAAATTGATCATAGCCGGAATTGCGGTAACGGCCTTGCTAACTGCCGGTTACTGGTGGGGTAAAACACAGTCGCGGATCGATACCGCAACAATTTCCGTGCAGACGGACAGTAAAGAAAAAAAAGTGCTTTATTACCGCAACCCGATGGGTTTGCCTGACACGTCTCCAGTTCCCAAAAAAGATCCAATGGGAATGGATTATTTGCCGGTTTACGAAGGCGATGAGCCGTCTGTGGAACAAAATGCCGTCACCATCAGCACGGAAAAAGTGCAGAAGCTAGGGGTGCGCACCGAAGCTGCGATGCTGCGTGAACTGGTGCGTACAGTGCGGGCGGTTGCGACGATTCAGATCGACGAACGCACACAATATACAGCCGTAACCAAATTTGAAGGCTGGATTCACCGCCTTTACGTCGATGCCACCGGGCAAGCGGTCAAAAAAGGCGATGCCTTGATGGATGTCTATAGTCCCGAATTGCTGACTGCCCAGCAGGAATATCTGATCGCAACCAGAGGATTGCAAGCTGTCGCCGCCGCTGACACGGAAACACGCGCCGCGATGCAGCGGCTGGTTGCCGCCGCACTGCAAAAACTGCGCAACTGGGATATTGCAGAAGCCGAGTTAAGGCGCTTGCAACAAAGCGAGCAAGTGCAGCAATACATGACGTTACGCGCCCAAGCCAATGGTGTGGTGCTGGCAAAGAAAGCGGTATCCGGGCAACGCTTCATGCCGGGAGAAACACTCTATGAAATCGCCGACTTATCGAAGGTATGGTTGCTGGCCGATGTGTTCGAGCAGGATCTCGGCATGATTCATCCAGGTCAACGGGTCACGATCCGCATCGACGCTTACCCCGATAAGGTTTTTAACGGCAAAGTAGCCTTCGTTTATCCGGCTGTTACGCCGGAGACACGCACCGCCAGTGTACGCATTGAGCTTCCCAATCCCGATGGGATGCTCAAGCCCGCCATGTATGCGCATGTCGAATTCGCGTCGTTCCACACCAAAAACAAAGTGTTGACCGTGCCGGATTCCGCCGTGCTGGATACCGGCACCCGGCGGGTGGTTCTGGTGGATCTGGGGGGCGGCCGCTTCGAGCCGCGCACGGTGAAGCTGGGCATGCATGCCGACGGTTATGCCGAAGTGCTGGGCGGGCTCCGGGCAGGGGAAGCGGTCGTGGTTAAGGCGAATTTCCTGATCGATGCAGAAAGCAATTTCAAAAGCGCGCTCAATAGTTTTGGTCACGACACTTATTATCCCGTCGATCAGCAGGAAATCGAATCCGGCTCAGCGATTTTGTCGCCCGCGCGAGTGCAGTACCGGGGGGAAGGCCGCATTGAGGCGATCGACCTTACGCACGCGGTCATTACGCTTGCGCATGGCCCCATCGAAAGTTTGCAATGGCCAGCGATGACCATGGATTTCCGCGTGCAAGAACCGGCTTTGCTGAATTCATTCAAGCCCGGTCAAAAAGTCCTTTTTGAGATTGCAAAAGAATCCGCTGGCGAATTTGTCATTGTGCGCATCCAGTCCGCAGATACCTTTCACGATCATTAGGAGACGCCGGTATGCTGAAGAACATCATTGAATGGTCGATCCGCAATGTTTTTCTGGTACTGCTCGGCACAGCTTTTATCGCTGGCAGCGGTATTTATGCCTTATGGAAAATGCCGGTCGATGCGATTCCGGATCTCTCCGATGTGCAGGTCATCATTTATACGGAATATCCCGGTCAGGCGCCGCAGGTTGTTGAAGACCAGATCACCTACCCGCTCACCACCGCCATGCTGGCAGTGCCACGGGCAAAAGTTGTGCGTGGCTTGTCGGCGTTTGGGGCTTCGTTCATTTATGTCATTTTTGCGGATGGCACCGACATTTACTGGGCGCGATCGCGCGTGCTGGAATACCTGAATTTTGCCGCCAGCCAGCTACCGCGCGATGTGCGGCCCGCACTCGGCCCCGATGCGACCGGCGTTGGCTGGATTTATCAATACGTCGTGACGGCCCAGGATCGCACCTTAGATGAACTGCGCACCCTGCAGGATTGGTTTTTGCGCTATCAACTCACCACGACGCACGGAATTTCGGAAGTCGCCAGTGTCGGCGGATTTGTCAAAAACTACCAAATCACGGTCGATCCGCGCCGCCTTCAAGCTTATGACATTCCGTTGAAACGCATCACCGAAGTCATCGCCGCCAGCAACCGCGACGTGGGCGGACGTGTCATCGAGCTGGCGGAAACGGAATACATGGTGCGCGGCCGCGGCTATCTGAAAAGTATCGGCGATCTGGAAAATCTAGTAGTCAGGGCGCACATCGGCAAACCGGTATTGTTGCGAGACGTTGCCCGCATCGAACTGGTTCCCGGGGAGCGGCGCGGCATCACCGAGCTCAATGGTGAAGGCGAAGCGGTATCCGGTGTCGCGGTGGCGCGCTACGGCGAGAATGCGTTGCAGGTGATCGGCGATCTCGAAGCGAAGATCGATCAGATCAAACCGGGTTTGCCGCAGGATGTTGCGGTAACATCGGTTTACAATCGCTCCGAGCTGATTCACCGCGCCATTGCCACGCTGAAAGAAGTATTTGTTGAGCAAATCGTCATCGTGGCGCTGGTTTGCATGGTATTCCTCATGCATGTGCGTAGCGCGCTGGTTGCGATCATTATGCTACCGGTCGGGGTATTGATCGCGTTCACCGCCATGACGCAGCTCGGTATCAATTCCAATATCATGAGTCTTGCCGGGATCGCGCTGGCGATTGCGGAAATGACCGATGCCGCCATTGTCATGGTGGAAAACGCGCACAAGCACCTGGCACGGTTAAGACCCGGGGAATCTCGTACTAATGCGGTGATTACCGCGTGTCAGGAAGTTGGACCATCGCTGTTCTTCAGTCTGTTGATCATCACCGTTTCGTTTCTTCCGGTATTCGCGCTGGAAGCGCAGGAAGGGCGCATGTTTCAGCCGCTGGCCTACACCAAGACGTTCGCCATGGCTGGTGCTGCCATGTTGTCCATCACGCTGGTTCCGGTGCTGATTCTGCTGTTGATCCGCGGCCGCATTCCTGAGGAAAAAGATAATCCGCTCGGCCGCTGGATGATCCGCTGGTATCAACCGGTTGTGGCCTGGGTCATGCGCTGGAAAAAATCCGTGCTGGTGATTGCGCTGGGTGTGCTGGGCGCTACCGTCTATCCGGCGATGAAACTGGGCACCGAATTCATGCCAACGTTGAACGAGGGCACGCTGTTATACATGCCTGTCACATTGCCGGGTATTTCGGTGACCAAGGCGGCGGAAACGATGCAAACGCAAAACAAAATCATCATGAGCTTTCCCGAAGTCGCTTCGGTGTTCGGCAAAGCGGGGCGCGCCGATACCGCCACCGATCCGGCGCCGCTGGAAATGACCGAAACGATCATCAATCTGAAACCGGAAAGCGAATGGCGTCCTGACATGACCATCGACACCTTGATTGCCGAACTCGACCGGGCGTTGCAAATCCCCGGTGTCGCCAACGCCTGGACCATGCCGATCAAGAACCGCACCGATATGCTGGCGACTGGCATCCGCACGCCGGTTGGAATCAAGGTGTTCGGCAGTAACTTGAACGAAATCGAAACCATCGCCAAACAAATCGAAGCGGCCGTAAAAACCGTACCAGGTACCGCCAGTGCCTACGCCGAACGCATCACGGGCGGGTATTACCTGGACATCGAACCGGATCGTCTGGCATTGGCGCGTTACGGCTTGGCGGTCGGCGATCTGCTCGAAGTCATTTCGGTAGCGCTGGGCGGGGCTGTCATAACCACTACGGTAGAAGGCCGCGAGCGTTTCGATGTTGCCATCCGTTATCCTCGCGAACTGCGCAGCGACCCGCAAGCCATTGCCACGCAAGTGCTGGTACCCGCAATGGGCGGCACCATGATTCCGCTCGGACAATTGGCGCAAGTCAAACTGGTGCAAGGGCCGCCGAGTATCCGTACAGAGAATGCGCTGCTGTCCGCCTACATCTTCGTCGACATCCGCGACCGCGACATCGGTGGTTATATTGCCGATGCGCAACAGGCCGTGCGCGATCAAGTGCAATTTCCCTCCGGATACTATGCGACTTGGAGTGGACAATTCGAATACATGGAGCGTGCTGCCGAGAAACTGAAGCTGGTGGTGCCGCTGACCATTCTGATGGTGTTTTTGCTGGTGTATCTGAACTTCGGCCGCCTGACCGAGACACTGATCGTGATGCTGTCGGTGCCATTTTCGCTGGTCGGCGGCATCTGGCTAATGTGTTGGCTTGATTACAACTTAAGCATCGCTGCGGTGGTCGGTTTCATTGGCCTGATCGGCATCGCCGCCGAATCCGGCATGGTAATGCTGGCCTTCATCGATCAATCGCTAACCACGATTACCCAGCAACGCAAAGCGATGGCGGAAAAAGTGATGATTGCGGATTTGTACGATGCCGTGGTGCAAGGCGCAGTGTACCGCATTCGCCCGGTCATGATGACCATCGCCGGCAGCGTCATCGGCCTGCTGCCGGTCATGTTCAGCACCGGCACCGGCTCCGAAATCATGCGCCGCATCGCCGCCCCGATGGTCGGCGGCATGGTTTCCGCGACGATCCTGACACTGATTATTTTCCCGGCGGTGTATGCGGTGGTGAAGGAAATTCCATTGCGACGGATGGCAGTAAATGACAATAAACAGTAGGGTGGATAAGCGTAGCGCCATCCACCGAGGGTTATGCGTTAGTGTGGATGGAGATAAATTGTAAGGGAGACACTGTTATATGCAGTTATACAAAATACGATACTAGTCCTTTTTCTTCGGACACTGACTGGAACGATGTGTTACGTTTGCTCTGGTAGCCCAAGTTTTCGTCGAATAAAATCTTCAATATCATGGGCATCACCCCAATTTGTGGTATTGGAGTATCCAATCAGTTTTCTTGCGGCCTCTCTAGGAGCTTGTCCTTTCAAGCTTAGCCACTGTAAATACCACCATGGTAATTCCAGGATGGCGGCCGTTAATTGTGCGGAGGATTTTCTATTAGCAAGAATGCGCTCTCGATACAAGGCTTTCATTTCCTCATTTAGATCATCCGCATTAACCACCTGGGCATAGTAAATAAAATCCATCAGAACTTGGTTTCTGATATTTTTATATCTTAGGATTGGCTGAATAGAGAATGTGGTAAACCAATAGCCTACTGCGCCAGAAACTATACCTATAAATACCGCCAAAAGCTTTGGATCCATTATCGGTTGCCTTGTAAACATGACTAGAATAGATCATAGGATCAAGCCGTACAATTAACAGCCCTCCCAAGCCTCGAATCACAACACTCAAGAAACTACCAACTTGCACCCCAGTGCTTCAACAATCTTGGCGATGGTTTCGAATTCCGGGTTGCCGTCTTCCGACAGGGATTTGTATAGACTTGCTCGCGTTACACCAACCTGCTTGGCTATTTCGGTCATGCCTTTGGCGCGTGCGGCGGTGTTTAGGGCGTGTATCAAGTCGGATGTGTCGCCCGTCTTCGCAACCTCTCGCAGAAATTCACGGATGTCTTCATCGGTTTCAAGGTGGGTTGCAATGTCGAGTTTTTTGATTTTAACGGTCATTGGTTAATCTCCAAGCATTTCAAGGATTATTCCGGCTTTTTCAATATCTTTGGTTTGGCTGCTTTTGTTACCGCCAGACAGTAGCAAGATCACGCGATCATCGTGAATTGTGTAATAAATCCTGATACCGCCATCGAAGAAACAGCGCAGTTCAAACAGATTATTCTTGATGATTTTGTAATCACCAAAATTGCCATTTTCGATTCGAGCAAAACGCGCGAGCAGCTTGTTTCGTGTTGTGTGATCCAGCTTCTGAAACCATTCGTCAAATATTCCTGTCGTTGATAGTTCGTATTTCATTGGTAAATTGTATTTTATAGGAAACAGAATGGCAATATTCTTGTAATGGAATCTATTGAGATTTCAAGTATTCTTATCAAATACGCCGGATACCATGATGACTTATGATTCCGGGAATTTAACTTACTCTAAGTACAGAAAATAATGCACCTGCAGCACATTGCACTGGCCATCGCGGTGGCGGTGATCTGGGGATTCAATTTCGTCATGATCAAGGCAGGGCTTGATGAGTTGCCGCCGATTCTGCTGTGCGCGTTGCGGTTCTTTTTTGCGGCGTTCCCGGCGGTCTTTTTCATCCGGCGGCCTAATATCGCTTTCCGGCAAGTGGCGGCTTTTGGGTTTGTCATGTTCGCGCTGCAGTTCACGTTGCTATTTTTTGGCATGGCTGCGGGAGCAACAGCGGGTCTCGCTTCGTTGCTGCTGCAAGTTCAGGTATTTTTTACCATTTTACTGGCGGTCGTGTTTTTGCATGAAAAGCCATCTGTTTGGCAGATCGCCGGGGCGATTATTTCATTCTCCGGTATCGGGCTGGTCGCAGCCAATCTGGGCGGTGATATCTCAGCGTTGGGCATGGGCCTGATCATTGCAGCAGCGGCGTCGTGGGGCGCGGGCAATCTGATTGTCAAACGGCTTGGCAAAATCGATATGCTGGCGCTGGTTATTTGGGGAAGTTTCGTAGCATGGCCACCCCTTTTGCTGGTGTCGTTCATCTTTGAACAATACTTCTGGGATCTCGAAGGCTTATCCGGGCTCACCTGGCGCTCTGCCGCCGCCATTAGCTACAATGCGTATCCGGTTACCCTGCTGGGCTTTGCGGCGTGGAACTGGTTAATGAGTCATTATCCGGCTGCGACAGTAGCTCCGTTTTCGCTTCTTGTGCCGGTGTTCGGGTTTGCGAGTTCGGCAATGGTTTTGGGTGAGCCCATCCATTCTTGGAAAGTTATGGCTACCGCTTTAATCATTGCAGGCCTGGGTATTAACTTAATGGCAGCCCGCATCGCTGCAACGCGTTTCTAGCCGGGTAATCAGCCTGTACGGCAATTTTCGCGCTGATCATTTTCCTGGTGGTTTTAAACAAGCTGATTATAATAGTCAAATCGATCCGTCGATTCCTTTGCTTCGAATAGAAAGGGCGTGTAATTCCGAACTCGCTGTAAAACTGCTGATAAGGAGAAAACAATGTCATTAGGCTATTACAAACTGATCAAAGGGCAACTCGCTGTAATGCATCGCCAATCCCCGGATGGAGACAGTATGCGCTTTATCGCGGATGATATGTCCCTGTTTTCGGACCTCCCCCGGTATTCGGAACCGAGCGAAGCCAATGGCACCGAAAGCTACCAGCTTCGTTTTCAAGCCATCGATACACCCGAGTTACATTACGGCGGAGCCGCGCAGCCTCATGGCCGAGAAAGCCGGAACGGTTTGTTGAAATGGCTGGGGGAGAATCCCAAAGAATGGGATTGGGATATTGCACCGGCTGGCTTCCATTGGGTAAAACGTGCGGAGATATTGACCGACGGTTTTGAAGGGCATGGCAGGCCGATCGCGTTTGTGCTGCTCGATTCCGGATTAGAGGACGGCGCCGAAACAAAACTGACGCAAGCATTACTCAAGAAAACCTACAACTATTACGCAGTCGAATCAGGTTTAGCTTATCTCGGATTTTACTCGGGCGGTCTTGCTTTGGAGACCAAGACAAATCTTATCGCGGCCTATAAAAAAGCCAAAACCGCCCGGCGCGGAATCTGGAAGCTCGACAAAACAGGCCAATTCTCTGTGACAACGCTGGATGATCTCGGACCCGAGCAAGGTTCGCTCATTTATCCCAAGATCTTCCGTCGTTGCGTGGATGCCTTGAAATGGGCAGGCGGTGCGTTTGAGCCCGGCATGGATCTGGATGATTTTCTTGCGCAAAAACCGAGTGAAGACGACAAATTTATCGTGCATACGGCGCATGAAGGCCGCATCAAGAGCCGGTTGAGCGATGCTTTGGAGCAGGTGAATAACCAAATCAAGATCCAAGTCGACCTTAATACAGTGGAATTCGTCTCGAAGTAGTTGATACTTTTTAGCATCCGCAATCTGACCGGGTAGCTTAACGAGAGTATCTAAGGATCATGATTCCTATTGCATGAAAAAGCAGCCACATTTCATTCCGGCGTTTCATTTTCACTGGTTGACGCGCTGGTACGATCCCATGATGCGGTGGCTGTTTCCCGAGTCTGGAATCAAAGCAGCGCTGATCGCGCAAGCGCATATCCAGGCGGGCCAGGCTGTTTTGGATGCGGGCTGCGGTACCGGTACGCTGACGCTGCTGATCAAACAAACTGTGCCAGATGCCACCGTTTATGGATTGGATATGGATTTCCAGGCATTGCACATCGCGCAGGAAAAAGCCGGGAAAACGGGAGCAACCGTCTTTCTGCAACTAGGGTCGGCGGCTTGCCTTCCCTATCCGGATGAAAGTTTCGATCGTGTGTTTGCCAGTTTGATGCTGCATCATTTGACCCGCCAGGATAAACAGCACATGTTGCGGGAAGTATTTCGTGTGCTGAAACCCGGGGGCGAGTTGCATGTGGCGGATTTCGGCGTACCGCACGATGCCGCTATGTGGCTGATCTCGTGTGTCATGCGCTGGTTTGAAGAAATTCACGATCACATTCTCGGCCTGTTGCCGGTTTTTATGGCGGATGCCGGGTTCGATCCGGTTCGAGAAACGGCGCGTTATCGCACGATGGTGGGTCTCGTTTCTTTATACTGCGCCAGCAAACCCGGGAGAAATGGCTCCGCCGAGCAAAGAACAGGAAACACCAAGAAATCTCGATAGCTAACCGAACTCAATTCCGTGTTTTATTCTGCCGGATTGGCTTTGAATTTGGCGTTACAGGCAGTATAGTATTGCGCCAAAAATTGATGCGACTGAGAAATGCAGAAAGTAGATAAAGAACTGGATGCGCGCGGCCTGAATTGCCCGCTGCCCATTTTACGCACCAAACAATCGCTGGCTGGGATGGTCAGCGGACAAATCTTGAAAATCGTCGCCACCGATCCGGGTTCCGTGATCGATTTTCAGGTTTTTGCCGAACAAACTGGAAATGAGTTGTTATCGTTATCTGAAATCGGGCAGGAGTTCGTTTTTTTGCTGAAAAAACGCTAACAGGCGAATGCCTTTTACCTTCCGGACACTACCTTAACCGCCCGCGACTGTCATGCGGTTGATCAATACCGAGCCACACTGTTTCGATCCGCGCACTATGACATCGTTGCCGATGGCCGCGATGCCCTGAAACATATCCTTCAGGTTGCCGGCGATGGTGATTTCTTCCACCGGATGGCTGATGGCGCCGTTTTCCACCCAGAAGCCGGAAGCGCCGCGCGAATAATCGCCGGTGACGGCATTAATGCCATGACCGAGTAATTCGGTGACCAGCAGGCCGGTGCCCATTTGTTTCAGCAGAGCATCGAAGCTGATCGCCGCGCCGTTTTGCATGATCAGGTTGTGCGCGCCGCCCGCATTACCGGTGGTACGCATGCCGAGTTTGCGTGCGGAATAGCTGCCCAGAAAGTAGCCTTGCACGACGCCGTTTTCCACTACATTGCGATCGACGGTGGCGACGCCGTCGTCGTCAAACGGGCCGCTCGCCAATCCTTTGTGCAGATGCGGGCGTTCCAGAATTTGGATATTCGGCGCAAAAACCGACTGTCCGATGCTATCCAGCAGGAAAGAGGATTTGCGGTATAAACTGCCGCCGCTCACCGCGCTGGCAAAATGCCCGATCAAACCAGAAGCAATCGGCGCTTCAAACAGAACCGGGACTTCGCGGGTATCGATTTTTCTTGCACCCAAGCGCGCTGCGCTGCGTTTGCCCGCTTTTTCCCCGATGCTTCGCACCGTTTCCAAGTCGGCGGCGTCGCGTGCCACGCTGTACCAGTAATCGCGCTGTTTGCTGTCGCCTTGCTCGGCGATCATGGCGCAACTGATGCTGTGGCGCGACAACGGGTAGCCGCCCATGAACCCCAGGCTGTTGGCATAAATAAACTGCGATTCGCTGACGGAAATCGTCGCGCCTTCGGAATTGGTGATACGCTTGTCCGCCGTAAAAGCCGCTTGCTCGCAGCTTTTCGCCAATTCAATCGCTTCTTCGACGCTGATTTGCCAAGGGTAATATAAATCCGGGCTGGGATAGCTTTTTGCCAGCAGTTCCGCTTCCGCCAGTCCGGCGCAATCGTCGTCCGCGGTATAGCGCGCAATCGACAGCGCCGCTGCCACCGTGTCGCTGATCGCCTGCGGCGAGAAATCCGATGTGCTGGCATTGCCACGCTTTTGCCCGATATACACCGTCACGGACAGTCCTTTGTCGCGATTGTATTCGATCGTTTCCACTGCATTCCGCCGCACTGTGACGGTCTGGCCGAAGCCGTCGGAAACATTGGTTTCGCAGGCGCTGGCGCCGCCTTTTTGAGCATGTTGCAGAATATCGCGGGCGATTTGCTGCAGCGTGCTGATGGAATAGGAAAATCGGGTATCGGAAACGGTCAAATTATTCATGTCGTGCAATCGGGATGAAAATATAAGCGGATTTCAAACGAGGAAGCTATGATAACAGCTTATTCACACTGCATTACACAGGTTACCGTGCAAAAAGAACCGGAATACGACGACAACGAAGAAATCGAACCAAGTAAAACGCAGCGCAAAAAAGACATGCACGCCTTGCAGGCCATCGGCGAGCAGCTGGTGGAACTGGATGCGAAAAAACTGGCCGAATTCGATCTGCCGGAAATTTTAGTCGACGCCATCGCGCTTGCCCGGCCGATGCAGAAACACGGCGCGCGCCGGCGGCAACTGCAATACATCGGCCGCCTGATGCGCGAAATCGACGCACTGCCGATCCAGCAAAAACTCGATTCCTGGCAACAAACCTCCAAACACCAAACCGCCCGGCTGCATCAACTGGAACGCTGGCGCGAACGCTTACTAAGCGATGAGCGCGCGCTCACCGAATTCGCCAAGCAATACCCGCAAGCCGACTTGCAGCGCCTGCGGCTACTGATCCGCAATGCGCAAAAGGAAAAAGCGGCTGAAAAACCACCGAAGAGCTTCCGGTTGCTGTTCCAGGAGTTGCAGGGGATTGTTGTTGTCACATAATGTGCCATGACTAATTTTGAATAGATTTCTAGGGTCATCCTTTTTACAATCCTACTAGGTTTTATGGATTCCTATCTGTCGACATTACTTCTCTCATTTCTGATTTATATTTTCGTTGAACTTTTATTCAGAGAATGGGTAATGAAATGCACTTCAAAAATTTCTCCGCCTTTCAGTGATTATTATCTTAATATCTGGCGGCCTATTACCATTCTCAGTCCGGGTCTATTGGTTTCTGGAAATTGTAAAGAATTAATTAAAAAAGAGTTCCCGTATGGAAAGATTCGCCGCAAGAGAGAATTAGCTAAATTTATTAAAGCTTCCAATTGCTGGAATTTAATTCTCAGCTTCTTTCTGCTTTGCATAACATTATTTCTTCAAGCAAATAATTTGCTATTAGATCTATTTAAGGCATTTGTTATGTGGCGTTACATATCAAGAAGTTTTGAAATTACGATCGCCTTTAGTAAAGACATACTCACTTCTGAGAGTGCATCATCTCTTGATAATCATGCGAGAATGAAGTTGGCAATTAGAAGCTATTTTGAAATATTTATTTATTCCTCTGCGTTTTATTCTGCTTTTTCATGCGATATGCTAACAATATTTGAGCCAGTCTTAATTTCACTATTTGTAGGTACACTCACCAATCTGTCAGGTGCTATAGATTCACTCACTCAATGTTGCATTCTCTCAAATGATTCAACATCTTGGATATTTCTTCTAAGGTGCTCTGTATATATTCAAGTTTTTGCTACATTGAGTCTGATATTTTTTGGTTTTGCAGGGTACTTGAGCAGGGTAAAATCCGATAAGAAAATCATCTCATAGTCGATCAAAGTGATTTTTTATTGCACTGACTGGACCTGCGGTATCGCCTACAAGCGTACATTAACCATCAGTGTGATTCCTGATTGATTCCTGATTCTGGGTGTAGCTATTCCGCCTTCCAGCGCCGAGACGATGCGGCCTGCTAACCCAAACTAAGAAATCTCCAGAAGAACCGCAGCGACTCAGAATTCGCTTCCCCGGCTGTTATCGACATCTTCCGGACTTACCAGGCTGCCAAGATTTCCCCATGCATTCCTTATGTAAGACACCACCTGGGCAATTTCAGGATCGCGAATGAAGTGCTGATAGGGCGGCATGCCATAGGGTCTCGGATTGCCGGCTGTGGCAGGAGGATACCCGCCGTACAGCACGCTGCGGATGGTGTTCAGCGGGGAACTCATGGTTACATTCCGGTTTCTCGCCAGCGGGGGGTAAATGCCCGGTACGCCTTGTCCCGATTCGCCGTGACAGTCCTGGCAGTGTTCTTTATATATCCGCTCCCCGAGGGCTAGATATTGGCGCACCTGTTCCGGCATTTTCCGGGCTTTTCGAGATGTTTTGGCGTTATCTTGCTTCTCGCCCAGGGATTGCAGGTAAACCGCCATCGAACGTAAATCATGGTCCGACAGATACTGCAGACTTTGCCGGACAATCGTTGCCATAGGGCCGGAAGTCACGGCATGGCCGTTTATCCCGGTGGACAGTAGCTCGACAATGTCCTCGATCGGCCATTCACTCACTCCGGCTTCCCGCGGGGATACCAAAGAGGGGGCATACCAGTAGGTGCCCATGATTTTACCTCCGGACAGTTTATCGTCCTGACTCGCTCCCCATACATTACGGGAGGTGTGGCAGGCGGTGCAGTGCCCGAGCCCCTGAACCAGATAATTACCCCGGTTCCACTCGTCGCTTTTTGATTTGTCCGGCTGATAAACACCTTCCTTGAAGTATCGGGTTCGCCAAAGAAACAGGAGAAACTGATTATCGTATGGTGAACTGATCTTGTGCGGCAGATTGGTCTGTACGACGGGCGGCAGCGAACGCAAATAGGCAAAGATCGCATCGGCGTCCGGCCGGGTAACCTTGGTATATTCGGTATACGGAAAAGCCGGGTACAAATAGCGGCCATCCTTTGACTTGCCATAATGCAGTGCTTGCCAGAAATCCTCGCCGTTCCAGCGGCCGATTCCGGTTTCGTTATCCGGCGTGATATTCGGTGTGACGAATTGACCGAAAGGCGTATTCAGCTTGCGCCCGCCCGCATAAGGCTCGCCTCCGCGCGTGGTATGACACCCCATGCAGTTGCCTGCCCGGGCAAGATACTCTCCGCGCCGGACCTGTTCCGCAGCGGAATCGACCGGCGTCTGAGCCGATGCCATTTGCACCAGGGACAGCAAACCGCCGGTAACAAAAGCGATGATCCGCCATTTGCCCGCAAACCCTGCTCTGCTCGAATTTCTCATCGTGCCATCTCCTTCCCGGACAAAATAGTCCGGCAGCGCTGCGCCAGTTCCGGGGTAAGCGCGTCCGCTCCGGCGGATTGCCCCGATACCGGCAGCCCGGGCAGCCACAGCACCAGCGCATTGACTTCTTCCTGCGTCAGTTTTTTGGCTATTTCCGACATGCAGTCGGGTATCTGGCCGCGCATGATCCCGCCATTGCGCCAGCCGCCGAACTGTGCAGCCAGATAAGCGTGCGGCAAGCCCAGCAGGCCGGGAATTGCCGGTTGCAGGCCCATCAACTTTTCGCCATGACAAGCGCTGCAGGCCGGAAGATCGCGTTCAGGGTCGCCAGAATACATCAGTGTTTCCACGGATTTTGTTTCAGCAGATGACAAGGCAGGCACTACCGGTTCCAGATGAGCGTAAGGCTGGGCAGCAAAATACTCGGCGATTTCCCGCATGTATTCATCCGACATGTTTTCGAGCAAAATGGCCATCGGCTGATAATAGCGCCGCCCATCACGAAAATTACGCAGCTGATTATAGAGATAGCCAGCCGGTTTGCCCGCAATACGCGGGAAATAGGCATCCCGGTCTATTAGATCAGCATCTCTATGGCAGATGATGCAGGGCTTTATCCGCTCTTCCAGGGTATCGGGTATTCCGGATGATGTTGGCTCGACAGCACTTGCCAGACCGGAAATCATCGTTAACAAGATAAAAGTAAAAAACTTCATTGACATGTGGATCCACGAAAAATAATTAAAATACCGGTAATTCTTCAGAATTCTCTCCTGAGCATTCGTATTGGCGCCAAGCGTCCTGTGGAACGAGCGTGTAAAACTATCAACCATTCCGGCAGCCGACGTGCAGAATCGCAGTGTATATCACTCCCTGTAATCCAAACAACCGGATAGAAAGCCTGGTTAACCGCTATGCGGCCGTATGAGCAACTAACCCGTCATCTCAGCGGTATTTACCGGTTGACTTCGCAGTTCAATCCGCTGCCAATACCCGAATATGCGCCGCCACGCACCGCCCCAGCGATTGCAATTCATACCCGCCTTCCAGCGCCGAGACGATGCGGCCGTGTGAGTATTTTGCGGCGATCGCCTTGATCTGCCGCGTGATCCAGACATAGTCTTCGTCTTCGAATTGCAGTTGTGCCATGTCGTCGTCGCGGTGCGCGTCGAACCCGGCGGAGACGAAGATCATATCGGGTTTGAAGCGGTCGAGCGCCGGCAGCCAGTGGTCGGTGACGGCTTGGCGGAATACGCCGCCATTGCTGCCGCGCGGCAGCGGCACGTTGATTATGCGCTCGGTGGTGCTGTTCGCGCCGCTGTAGGGATAGAAGGGATGCTGAAACGTCGAACACAGCATGACGTGCGGGTTGTCACGAAAAATCTCCTCGCTGCCGTTGCCGTGGTGCACATCAAAGTCGAGGATGGCGACTCGGTGCAAATTGTGCTGCGCAATCGCGTGCGCCACCCCCACCGCGATATTGTTGAACAGGCAAAATCCCATGGCACGATCCGATTCCGCGTGATGGCCGGGCGGGCGGACGGCGCAGAACGCATTGTTCACCGTACCGGCCAGAACCAGATCAGTCGCCAGTACAACCGCTCCCGCCGCGCGCAGTGCCGCGCTCAGCGAAAAGGGATTCATCGCGGTATCGGCATCCAATGCCATCAAACCGGCAGCAGGCGAAGCTTGCCGGATGCTTTCGATGTAATCCGCAGTATGCGCGCGCGCCAATTGTTCCGTGGTAGCCAGCGGCGCCTCGTAACGTTGCAGTTGCGCCAGCAATCTGGTGGCTTTCAGTTCGTTTTCGATGGCGGTTAAGCGCTGCGGACACTCTGGATGGTAAGCGCCCATATCGTGTTTGAGACAATCCGGGTGGAAGATGTAGGCTGTTTTCACTGTGGTTTTCCGCTGCGTCAAATTTAAGTTTGGTCATGCTGCATTGAAATCAGATTCGAAATGCTCATTTATCATTTGTAAACCGCGCTTTTTCGCCTGATTTTGCCTTGCCCGGCCGCCGCTCGCTATCATTTTCAGAGCTTCCCTAAAGTTTATACAATCAACCGGCTATACCATGATAAATTATCACCATTTTTAATCATAGCTGTTACGTTTAATCGCATTTTTTCGTCTTATGGGGAGTCGTAGATGAACGAGTTTATTGCCAAAATGTTGAAGTTTGTTTCGCTCGAATCACTGCTGGCAAGGGGCTGGCTGGAGCTAGTGCAGATTCTGATGCCAGTTTTCATTCTGGTATTGGTATTTCTCGGCCTGAGTTTCTTCATTCAGCACAAACGCTGGAAAGTCGCGGCATCGGTTGTGTGCGCTTTGCTCGCATTCGTTTATTTGCCGTATGAGTTTTATCGCCAATCGATGGTATTTGCACGCGCCGATGCCAATGTCAGCGAGATTCAAGGAAATTTACAGAATTATCTGGATTCGGCTAACTTAAAACATACCAAAGGCATCGCCGATAAGGAAGTGGCTGCGAGTATTCTGGATGAGATGATGCATGGCCTTAATCATGAAAAGAAAAAAGAACTGGTGCTGATTTCCTGGCTGGTTGCGGAAAGTGAAAAAAATGCGCTCAATCAGATCGACGGCAAACAGAAATCGCTCGGCGATGAGATTAAATCCAATTTAGCCGCGGCAAAAACAGAAATCATCGATTCGCGCCCACCGGTTGAGAAAATTTCCGACTCGATTGTCAAGAAGCTGGACGATGACGTCAAGGTTCTGATCGAAAGGAAAATGCAAGCATTCAAGCAGGAAATTGATGGCTCGCTGGATAACTTCAAAGAGAACATCAATACTTTCGTGCAAGGGGAACTGGGTAACTACCAAACGAAATTAGCCGGCATTACGCAGCAAAACGTCGATGAATTGCGCAATTACTCCAACAAAGCAAATCATGCATTTGCCGAGCAGGTCAATAAAGTCAATCAAGTGTCATTGAAAAAACTGGACGCGACCAAGGAAAGTATCGAAGGTGTCGGTGCCGCTTCGGATAGCAATCTGAAAAATATCGCGCAGCAAGTCAAGCAACTGTCGGCTTCGCTGGAAATCGCACAGAAAAAGAACGATATTTTGTTTGAATATAACGAATGCATGCGAACCTCCGGTTTGCTCGATATCGGCAATAAGGGCGAACAGTGCAAATCCAAGTTGCAGCAGGATTTGAGCGCATTGAGATAACCGGAATAGCGTGAATTGATCCGATGGTTTTCGTATTCAAAGCGGAAGCCATCGGATCGCCCAATCTTTTGCGTTACGTTCCGATTGCGTCAAAAGATGCAGCCATAGCTGCTGCATCGCCAGAAAAGTGAATTTTTGTAGCGGCTATTATCCCATGCATTATTACTTCACATAGCGATCGGAATGCGCCTGCTGCCAAAATGCGCGGGCATATTCAAATATTAGGAAGGATTTATGGGGCAGGTCACTGAAATTGTAGGTCGCGGACTGGCGGGTTTTCTAACCAAACCGGTGCGGCAAAGTATTCAAGTTGCAACCATCAGTCAGGAAAAGCTCTTAGAGTATTTGCAACCCGGCGATGTGTTACTGGTGGAAGGGAATACCCGTATCAGTGTCGCCATAAAATATCTTACCCAATCCACCTGGTCACATGCGACACTGTACATTGGCAATGCGCTATCTACCGGTTCGGAGTGGGAGGTGCCGCGGGTACTGGTTGAAGCCGATTTGCAGGAAGGCGTCCGCGCAATACCGTTAGCGTACTATGCGCGGATGCACACGCGTATTTGCCGTCCGGTCGGCTTGAGTAATGAAGATCGTCAGCAGGTGGTGGATTATGTCATCGCTCGCCTTGGCCAGAAATATGATCTCAAGCATATTTTTGACCTCGCGCGTTATCTGCTTCCTACGCTTCCGGTCCCAAGGAGAATGCGCAGACGCATGTTGGCTTTCGGTAGCGGGGACCCGACGCGTGCAATTTGCTCGACGTTGATCGCGCAAGCGTTCGAATCGGTGCGCTATCCAATTTTGCCGGAGATTCAGCGCACCTGGTCGGATGATCCGATGCACACGGATTGCTACGCGGATATCTATCACATCCGTAACTATAGCTTGTTCACCCCGCGCGATTTTGATATCTCACCCTACTTCGACATCATCAAACCCACGATCGAAAACGGTTTTGACTACCGCTCCCTGATTTGGAGCGATAGCGGGCATGATGCCAAACAAGCCGGATGCGAATAGTGTAATAACGCCGGAAATTCTTACACTGTAGATAAGTCCGTTGCACAGCTGTATCTTAATTGGCGGCAAGCACACCGCTTGCATATCATGCTTGGCTAATTAATCAGCCTATGTGATTCAGAGGGGTTTTTATTTGTACAGTTACATTGTTTCAATGCCGGTTATGCGATAATCTCAAATGTCAGTTATAAAGTCTGAATTCATGTTTAAAACGATTGAAAATTATATCGGTAACACGCCTTTAGTAAGACTCAAGCACCTGCCCGGAAAAACCCAGAATGTCATTCTTGCCAAACTTGAAGGCAATAATCCAGCCGGTTCGGTAAAAGACCGGCCGGCCTTGTCGATGATTTCCCATGCGCAGAAACGTGGGGAAATCAAACCGGGCGATACCCTGATCGAAGCAACCAGCGGCAATACCGGCATTGCGCTGGCGATGGCTGCCGCCATCATGGGTTACCGCATGGTGTTGATCATGCCGGAAAACCTCAGTATCGAGCGGCGCCAATCGATGAGCGCTTACGGCGCGAAAATCATTCTGACGCCGAAAAGCGGCGGCATGGAGCAAGCGCGCGATCTGGCGGAAAAAATGCGCGCCGAAGGGCGGGGCATCATTCTCGATCAATTTGCCAACCCGGATAATCCGCTGGCGCATTATGAAGGCACGGCACCGGAAATCTGGCGCGATACGCAAGGAAAAATCACGCATTTTGTCAGCAGCATGGGAACAACTGGAACCATCATGGGATGCTCGCGATTCTTCAAGGAACAGCAAATGCCGGTGAAAGTGATCGGGGTGCAGCCGGAAGAAGGTGCGCAAATTCCCGGTATCCGCAAATGGTCGCCGGCGTATTTGCCGAAAATTTTCGATGCTAAGCAAGTCGATGAGATGATTTATGTCTCCCAGACTGAGGCGGAAGACATGACACGCCGTCTGGCGCGCGAAGAAGGAATTTTTGCCGGTATTTCATCCGGCGGTGCGCTAGCGGCGGCACTGCGTCTATCCGTTGCGGTTGAAAACGCCGTGATCGTCTTTATCGTATGTGATCGTGGCGATCGCTATTTGTCGACCGGTGTTTTTCCCGCTTAGGGAAGTGACCGGTATGAGGTATCATACAGTCCGGTATTCAATTCACAATGCTAAACGATAATTTTTCGCTCCCGATCCGCGTTTATTATCAGGATACGGATGCGGGCGGTGTGGTCTATCATTCGATTTATCTGAATTTCCTGGAGCGGGCACGCTACGAGTGGCTCAGAGCCTTGGGGTTCAATGTGCATGCGTTAAGTGAAATTCATAAGATATTGTTCATGGTGCGTGCATTGGAGATTGAATATTTAAAACCGGCCGTACTGGATGATCTGCTGCACGTGTCGGTCGCGGTTACCGAAGTCGGCGGGAGCCGTATCGCATTACTGCAGGAAATCACCTGCAGTCATGTCAAGCTGGTGAATGCCACGGTTCAGGTGGTGTGTGTCGGCGCGGAAACGCTCAAACCAGCGCGTATTCCTGCGCCATTACGTGAGAAAATTAGGAAAGTCGCATGAGCACAACAGTAACACAAGATTTGTCATTTCTGCATTTGATCAGTAGCGCCAGTGTGCTGGTGCAACTGGTGATGCTGATTCTGGTAATGATTTCGCTGTCGTCGTGGTGGTTTATTTTCCGCAAATTGTTTGTCATCCGCTACGAGATAAAGAAAACCGATGATTTCGAGGATGTTTTCTGGCGCGGCGCCGATTTGAATGCGCTGTATCAGCGCACGACCAGCTCCCGCTATGAGTCAGGCAGCCTGGAACGTATTTTCGCCGCCGGTTTTGGTGAATTTACCAAACATCCTGCCGGTTCCGATCTGGAGGCGGTGATGGAGAGTACGCGCAGAGCCATGCGTGCTACCTATCAGCGGGAAATGGATTACCTGGAGTCCCATTTGTCGTTTCTGGCTACCGTCGGATCGGTCAGTCCTTACATCGGTCTGTTCGGTACCGTATGGGGCATTATGAATTCCTTCCGCAGTTTATCGAGCGTCACCCAAGCGACCATCGCCCATGTCGCGCCAGGGATTGCCGAAGCGTTGATTGCCACCGCAATGGGATTATTCGCGGCGATTCCGGCCGTGGTTGCCTACAACCGCTACGCCAGCAGAACCGATCAACTGGCGACGCGCTTTGAGAGTTTCATGGAAGAGTTGTCCAATGTGTTGCAACGGCGAGCAGCTGAATAAACAAGACTGAGAGGTTGTTATGGCGCGTCGTGCCAAGCATAGATTAATGAATGAGATCAATGTGGTGCCCTACATTGATGTGATGCTGGTGCTGCTGATCATTTTTATGATCACGGCGCCAATGATCAATCACGGACAAATTGAATTGCCGCAGATCGGCAAATCCCTGGCGACACCGGCGGCGCCGTTGGAGGTGATCATCAAGGCGGACGGCGGCCTTACCTTGCGCGACCGTGCAAAGTCCGCGACGGAACTAAAAGTGGACCGTAAACAATTGATCGAAGCGATCAAGCAAAAACAGGCGCAGAATGCCGAACAACCGGTGGTGATTGCGGCGGATAAAAATGTACGCTACGAAGAAGTCATTAAGGTGATGGACATTCTGCAGCAAAATCAAGTGCAGAAAGTAGGCTTGCTGGCTCAGCAGAAATAAACGACGTGTCATGAGTGCGAGCGTCTTGCGCAATTCTCCCCATTCCGAACCGAAATCATTACTCTCGGGTGTGCTGGCAGTGCTGGTACATCTGGTTTTTGTTGCGTTATTGGTTTTTGGCGTGAGCTGGAAAGATCATCCGCCGGAAGGGATGGTTGTCGATATCTGGACCGAATTACCCAAGCCTGTACAAGAACCGGTAAAAACGCAAGCTCCGCCGAAGCAGCCTAAGCCTGTGCAGGAGCTGTTAAAGGAACCGGAACCACCCAAGCCGGAACCGGTAAAACCCGAGCCACCAAAGCCGGAACCGCCTAAGCCCGAGGTGCCGAAACCGGAGCCGGTAAAACCTGCGCCGCCCAAAGCGGCAGTGACGCCACCCGTCAAGAAGCCCGATATCGCAATGAAGGAGAAGCCGGAGCCGGTTAAAGAAACTAAGCCGGATCTGGAAGCGCAAAAGAAAAAGGAACAAGAGAAAATTAAAGAGCAGGAAAAGTTAAAGGAACAGGAAAAACAAAAGGAGCTCGAGAAAAAGAAGGAGCTGGAGAAGAAGAAAGAATTAGAAAAGCAGAAAGAATTGGAGAAACAAAAAGAACTGGAAAAGCAAAAAGAATTAGCAAAACAAAAGGAAGCGGAGAAGCAGAAAGCGCTGGAAAAGCAAAAGGAACTACAGAAACAAAAAGAACAAGAGCTAGCGGCGCAACGGCAACGTGAGCAGGAAGCCAAGTCGCAACGCGAAGCGGAAGCGCAGCGTGCCGCGCAGCAGGCTGCAGCGAAGAATCAGGTGACGAGTGAGATCGGCAAGTACAAGGCGCTGATTCTTGCCAAAATAAGGAGCAGAATCGTGATGCCGCCGGATTTGCCGGGTAATCCGGTTGCGGAATTCAGAGTCACCCTGCTTCCGGGCGGGGATATTCTCGATGTCAAATTAAGTAAAAGCAGCGGACACGCGTCTTTTGACAACGCAGTCGAACGCGCGATCTTTCTGTCCAAACCGCTGCCATTGCCGCCTGATTCTGCATTGTTTAACGAGTTCCGCAATTTGAATATTACCGTGCATTACCGTGAATGATTGTTATAATCGGCTGGTAATTTTGTGTTTTTCTAAAACTTAACTGCTATGTCAACTTATTGCTTCAAGTCTATCCGCAGTGCGTGGATTTTGTTTTTATGTCTGATCAGCGCACATTCGTACGCGCAATTGAATATCGAAATTTTTGGCGGCGGTGCGTCGCGCATCCCGATTGCGATCGTTCCTTTTGCCGATGAAAATAAACTGCAGCAAAGCATTACGACCGTCATCAGTGCCGATTTGCAGCGTACCGGCTTGTTCAAGCTGGTCGATCCGGCGGGCTTATCGCCGCATGTGCCCATGGAAGTCGTATATGCCGATTGGGCCAATCGTGGCGCCAATGCATTGGTGATCGGCCGCGTGATTGCGCTCTCCAGCGAGCAAGTGGAAATACAATTCCGTTTGATGGATGTTGCAAAGAAATCACAATTGACCGGTTTGGCGATTACTGTGCCGACTACGCAATTACGCGCCGCTGCTCATCGCATCGCGGATGTCATTTATGAGGCGCTGACCGGGGATGTGGGAGTTTTCAGCACGCGAATCGCCTACGTGCTCAAACGCGGCAGCAAATATGCCTTGCAGGTTGCTGATTCGGATGGTCATAACGCGCAATCGATCATCGAATATACCGAACCGATCATTTCACCCGCATGGTCGCCGGATGGCAATCAATTGGCTTATGTTTCCTTTGAAAATAAAAAACCGGTCGTGTATGTGCAGACATTGTCGACGCGCGAACGGAGAGCGGTAGCCAGTTTCAAAGGCAGCAACAGCGCTCCGGCTTGGTCTCCCGATGGTAAGAAGTTGGCCGTGGTGTTGTCCGGGCACGGCGGGTCGCAAATTTTCCTGGTGAATGCGGATGGCAGCGGTTTGCAGAGGTTGAGCAGAAGCTCCGGAATCGATACCGAACCGAGTTTCTCTCCGGATGGGCGGCACATCCTGTTTACTTCCGATCGCGGCGGCAGTCCGCAGATTTATCGCATGCCGGTAACCGATTCGGAATCCGGTAATGCCGAGCGCCTCACTTTTGAAGGCAACTACAATGTCAGTCCGGATTATAGCCGTGACGGTAAAAGCTTCACTTTTATCCACCGTAACAATGGTCAATTTAATGTGGCAGTTCAGGAAGTCGGTTCGCGCCAGGTGCAAATACTGACGAATTCCAAATTCGACGAATCTCCCAGCTTTGCGCCGAATGGCAAGATGATCTTGTATGCAACCGAGATTAACGGGCATGGTATATTATCCGCTGTTTCCAGAGACGGGCAGACCAGGCAGCATCTGTCAGTTCAAACAGGCGATATCCGAGAGCCGTCGTGGGGGCCTTTGCCGAAATGGAAGTAATGCGCAATTTTTAATCACAAGGAGTTAATAAATGAGGAAGTTATTAGGTATTTCATTGATCGTTCTGTTATCGGCGTGCGCCAGTCAAACCACGCAACCCGAAGTGGACGATCTTGCCGCGGATTCGAGCAGCGGTGGCGGCATGAGCAGCAGCGATTTGGGAGGAAGCGGCGGGGGCAGACCCGGTTACTTCAGTCAACTGAATGATCCGAACAGCATTTTGTCGCAGCGCAGCGTTTATTATGACTATGACAGCTATAGCGTCAAAGGCGAATACCGCGAACTCGTGTTGGCGCATGCCCGCTTCTTGCGTGATAACGCCAGCGCCAGTGTAATCCTGCAAGGAAACACCGACGATCGCGGCAGCCGCGAATACAATCTGGCGTTAGGTCAGCGCCGTGCCGATAGCGTCAAGAACATGATGACCTTGGCGGGTGCGCGCGATGCGCAAATCGAATCCGTCAGTCTGGGCGAAGAAAAACCGCGCGCACTGGGACAAGGTGAATCGGTTTGGAGCCAGAACCGCCGTACCGACATCCTGTACCGAGGCGAATAAACATGCTGATACGCGCTTTTCTTCTGTTGGTATTGCTGTGCAGCAGCGTCAGCCATGCCGCATTGTTTGGCGATGATGAGGCACGCGAGCAGGTTGATGCGTTGCGTAAACAGGTTAAAGAAATGGAAGCGCGTATTGCCAAGATGGAGCAGGCGCTGAATAGCCAGGCATTGCTGGAGCTCTACAGCAAAGTCGAAACGCTGGAACAGGAACTGGGGAAACTGAACGGGCAGATAGAAATGCTGAGTAACGATAATACGCTGTTACAAAAGCGGCAACGGGATTTCTATATCGACTTGGACAACCGGTTACGTGCGATCGAGCAGCCTGACAAGCGAGCGCCCTCTTCTCATCCGGCACCGAAAAGCACGCCGCACAGCATGGCCGAGCCTGCGCCAAAAGAACAGCGTGCGGCTGTAGCGCCGGCCGATGCGGCAACCGCCGTACCGGAATCGCCATCCGCCGTTGAAACGGATTCTGCGGTGGCGGCGGATTCCGGTGCGCTAGCGGCAAATGAACCGGCACCCGCCGGTACAACGGAAAGCAGCGCGTATAAAGCAGCGTTCGATTTGTTCAAAAATGGTGAATACGCTAACGCGATTACGCAATTTGAAAGTTTTCTGGAAAATTATCCGCAATCCAACTTAGCGCCCGGTGCCGCTTACTGGATCGGCAATGCGCGCTACGCATTGCGTGACTACCAATTGGCGATTGATGCGCAGAAAAGATTGATCAGCAAATACCCGAACAGCAATAAAGTGCCGGATGCTTATCTGAATATCGCTACCAGCCAGCTGGAAATGGGCGATAGCAAGGCCAGCAAGCACACACTGGAAAATATCCTGGCGAAATATCCGCAAAGCGATGCAGCAAAAAAAGCCAAACAACGATTGGCCAACATCAAGTAAGTCTCCGGCTTGAAAAAAGCCGACCAACCGCAGTTTTCCGTATCATCCGCAAACACTATAATCAGTATCTTTTCTTCAGGCGATCGACATGATGCAAGCGCTAGCAACGGCAACCTTGCGTATCAGTGAAATTTTCTTTTCTTTACAAGGTGAGACCAGCCGGGTCGGCTTGCCGACGGTTTTCGTGCGTTTGACAGGATGTCCTTTGCGCTGTGGTTATTGCGATACCGCGTATGCCTTCAGCGGTGGTGAAACGATAACGATCGGTGCGATTCTGGAACAAGTCGCACGCTATAAAACACCCTATGTTACGGTCACCGGCGGCGAACCGTTGGCGCAGAAAGTATGTCTGGTTTTGTTGACCGCATTGTGCGATGCGAACTATTCGGTATCGCTCGAGACCAGCGGTGCGCTGGACTTATCCAACGTCGATACGCGAGTGTCGAAGATTATGGATATCAAAACACCCGGCTCGGGTGAAGTTGCCAAAAATAACTGGAGTAATCTCGACTTCTTGTCGCCGCGCGACGAGATCAAATTTGTGCTGTGCGATGAAGCCGATTACCGTTGGGCCAGCGGCGTGATTCATGATCAGAGGTTGTCGCAGCGATGTCCGGTGTTATTGTCACCGGTTCATGGTCATCTGAATCCTGCAACATTGGCGGATTGGATTCTGCGTGATCAACTGCCGGTCAGGATGCAACTGCAATTGCACAAACTGCTGTGGGGCGAGGGGCCGGGACGATGAAAAAAGCCGTAGTATTGCTGTCCGGCGGATTGGATTCTGTGACGGTGCTGGCGATCGCGCGCGATCGAGGTTTTCAGTGCTATGCGTTGAGTGTCGATTACGGGCAACGGCATCGCTCGGAGCTGGAGGCGGCAAAAAAGGTTGCGCGCTCACTCGGTGCACATCAGCATCAAATAATCACACTCGACCTGACCGCCTTTGGCGGATCGGCGTTGACCGATGATGCGATTGAAGTTCCAATCGCCGGAGAAAAAACGGAAATTCCGGTTACCTATGTGCCCGCGAGGAACACTATCATGCTGTCGCTGGCACTGGCGTGGGCGGAAGTCTTGGGAAGTCAGGATATTTTTGTCGGTGTGAATGCGGTCGATTATTCCGGTTACCCGGATTGCCGCCCGGAATACATCCAGGCTTTCGAGCAAATGGCGAATCTCGCTACTAAAGCAGGTGTTGAAGGAAAAAAATTAACGATTCATACGCCGCTGATGCATTTATCCAAAAAGGAAATCATCCAAACCGGGCTGGCTTTGGGAGTGGATTACGGCCTGACGGTTTCTTGCTATCAAGCGGATGAAGCGGGGCGGGCATGCGGTATTTGCGACTCCTGCCGGATTCGCACAGCGGGATTCGAAGCGGCAGGTGTGGCCGATCCGGCGCGCTATCGATCATCAATCGAGGCTTGATCGATTACTTTTTCTGCGGTGCGTTTTTATTGCTTTCCTGACGCATTTTGTTTTCCAGTTTTCCCATTTGTTCCGGGGTCAATACTGCTTTCAAGTTGGATCGGGTTTCTTCCTGAATCGATTGCAGTTTTTTTCTTTCTTCGGCAAAGACGGCTTCAACTTTCTTTTTCTCTGTGTTAAGAATGGTTTCGACTTTAGTCCGCTGCGTTTCGTTGAGTCCCAGTTCTTTTGTCATGCGGTTGATGGCATCACGGCTGTCGGCAGCCGGATTGTTTTTTTGCGCTTGAGCTGTGGAAACAGTAAGAAATAGAATCAAGACCAGCGCAGCAGGGATTGTTTTTCTTGGCATCATGCACTCCTTGTAAATAAGAAAACGATGCTAGGTTGAAGAGTATTGTGCGGTGAGATGAGAACATGTTTCCCGGCCGCGATCATCTGCGACCGGGAAATGTAGTGGATTTCACAAATTCCAATGCCTGAAACTCGATTCTAGAAAAGCCCGGAGATGGAACGCGCCAATCCATTGGTCAATTCAACCGCGGCTTCTTCGTACTGCAAATTGACCTTATTGGCCGTGCTCACTACGCGGGTGCGGAATTTGTTCATTTCGCTGACTTTTGTGGAAGATTGTCTTCTGGCGCCGCCCACGCCTTGTTTGGCATCCTGCTGCCGGTCTTCGCGCACAATGACACCCTCTTCGGCGCGTTCCGCGATCTCGACATCGGTGATCGCCATAAACGTGACATCCTTGACAGCGGCGTCGGCGATCGTGCTGGCGACACCGAATGCCGCCGCGCCAGCCAGCCCGCCAATACCGGCGCCCGTCCAACCGCCCATCGCTGCGCCAGTGGCTGTTCCCACGGCAGCACCCAAGGCTGCGCTACCCATGCCGCCATATCCCGCTCTCAGCGCGGCCTCTGCAGCGGTCGGACTGGCTTTGTCGACACTCAGCACATTGGCTTGCAGCCAGTAATGCGCTTCTTTCGGATTGGTGGTGATACGGTAGCCGCGCCCTTCCAATGCTCGGGCGACTGTTGCGGTAATATCAAAATTGGTTTTGTCGGAGGTGTTGCGAATATTCAGGTAGATGACTTTTTTATCCGGCTCGACAGGATCCAGAAAAATGGAATCGCTCATTTTGGTTTGCACATCCAGATCTTTCTTGGCAATGGATGTATGAACTGCGGCACACCCGCTTAAAATCAAAGAACACAGCATGATTCCTGTTAGTACCCAGGTATTCTTGTTAATGGAGTAATCCATTGCATCTCCCTTTTGATGATTGAATGAAAAATTGAATTAATTGAATTGTTGGCGTGATCGAAACGGTTTGTCGGTTTTTTTAAAATTACCAGCCGTAATAATACGGCAGATAATTGCCGGCGCCATACAAACCGCCGTAATACGGTCGCGTATAACCGCCGAAATAGCCACCGTAGCCATAATTCTGCCCCAAAACACAGCCTAGGCCGAAACAACCTGGCTGATAATTTGGCGTTTTAGTCGGCGTACCTCTATCGGTGGCTTCCTTCAGCGCTTTCGTCAGCGTGGCGTTGTCGGGGACACTGAAAGGCTTGCCGGTCGTTTCGGCATTGAATTGTCTTTGAATATCGCTGATATCTTGTGCGGTAACGGTGCTATTCATAAGCAATATTGCGAGAGCTGCATAAAAAACAGCGGTAACTTGTATTGTGCGCATAGCATACCTCCTGATTCAGCATGGATAAATTGTATTATCAACTATGGTGTTAGTTGTTGTAAATTTTTTGATTATCTAAATAAGAGATAATTTTCTAGAAACATTGAAAATTTTGTCATGAAAACGATCTTTATCGTACACAAAGAGATTGTGAAAACCTGAGTGATTTTCGTCTAATTATTCTCTATGTGGTTGATATTAGCTTTTCGCTCAATACGGATTCCCAGCTTCTTTACCCCACGGATAATGCCCAGTTTGGCGACGCTGACCTTGACCCACGGTGAGTGAAATTCGCTTAGGATGGTTTGCGCGATATGCTCGGCCAGCGCTTCCAGCAGCGAGAAATGTTTATTCGTCAGAATGTCGTTGATGCGCTCGACGATCAATGCGTAATCGAGCGCATCATTAATGTTGTCCGTCCGGCAGGCGCGGCTACTGGGGAGGGCGATTTCCAGATCCAATTGAATGGTTTGCGGCACGATGCGCTCCCACGGATAAACGCCGATCAGCGTTTTGGCTTTGAGGTCGTGCAGAAAAATGATATCCATGAATGATTAAGCGCTAAAATGTGCGGATTGTTCGGGTATGGCCGGAAGCTTAATGGAAGCGGGCGATACCGGATTCTAGTCTATTTTTTCCAAGTGGTGCGAATCTGATGACGTTATTGCTGTTTGCCGTGCTGGCTTATTTGCTGGGCTCCGTGCCGTTTGCGCTGATTTCCAGTTGGATTTTTAAACTACCCGATCCGCGCTCGTACGGTTCGAAAAATCCCGGCGCGACCAATGTGCTGCGTAGCGGCAAGAAAGCCGCGGCGGTGCTGACGTTGCTCGGTGACGCCGGAAAAGGCTGGCTGGCGGTTTTTCTGGCGCAAGCTTATGCGCCGCAATGGGGGATGGGTGATGAGGCGGTCGCCGCGGCGGCGCTGGCGGTATTTCTCGGTCATGTGTTCCCGGTGTTTTTACGTTTCCAAGGGGGCAAAGGTGTGGCGACCGCAGTTGGCGTGCTACTCGGCCTGAATGTGTGGCTGGGGCTGCTGGCGATGGCGACCTGGTTGCTGGTTGCATTCGTTTGGCGCATTTCGTCGCTGTCGGCTCTGGTCGCAGCGGTATTGGCGCCGCTTTACAGCATCGGTCTGCTGGGTTTTGAAGCCGACACCTTGGCGGTTTCGGCGATGTCGTTACTGCTGATCTGGCGTCACCAGTCGAACATCGTCAATCTGCTGGCGGGCAAGGAAGGGCGGATCGGCGAAAAAAAATCGCCCGACATTTAATCGGCTTCAGGCGTTTCCAGCATTTCCAGATTCCAGCGTGCATTGACGGTAAAACTGCTTGCCGGTTGCCGAACAGGCTCCGGCATGGCTTGCAGGCGCATAGCACCGGCAAACGCGATCATGGCGCCGTTGTCGGTGCAGAATTCCAGCTCCGGGTAAAATACCGTGGCGCCTTTTGCTGCGGCTTTTGCGCTGAGCGCGCGGCGCAGTTGTTCGTTAGCGCCGACCCCACCCGCCACGACCAGTTGCTTCAATCCGGTTTGCGCCAGCGCCGCTAGTGATTTTTCCGTCAATACTTCCACCACTGCTTCTTGAAAAGCCGATGCGATGTCGGCGCGGATTTGATCGCCGGCTTCCTGCTTGTTGAGCAAGGTCAGTACCGCGGTTTTCAGGCCGCTGAAACTGAAATTCAGATCGCCGCTGTTGAGCATGGGGCGCGGCAGCTTGAATTGCCTCGGCCGGCCTTGCCGGGCGAGTTGTGATAACGCCGCGCCGCCGGGATAACCGAGCCCCAATAATTTGGCAGTTTTGTCGAATGCTTCACCGGCGGCGTCGTCGACTGTTTCACCCAGCAATCGATAGTGGCCGACAGCGTCGACTTGCATCAATTGGGTATGGCCGCCGGAAACTAGTAGCGCGATGAACGGGAAGGCTGGTGCCGGTGTGGACAGTAAAGGCGATAGCAAGTGACCCTCGAGGTGGTGGATGCCGAGTGCCGGAATGTTCAGCGCAAAACTAAGCGCAGCGCCGATGCTGGCGCCGACCAGCAACGCACCGGCCAATCCTGGGCCTTGGGTGTAAGCAATTGCATCGATGTCGTGCAATTGATGATGCGCATCATGCAAGGCTTGCCGGATCAACGGCAACACGCGGCGGATGTGATCGCGCGACGCCAGCTCCGGCACCACACCGCCGTATTCGCGGTGCATGGCGATTTGCGAATACAGCGCGTGACTGAGTAAGCCGCGCGTGGTGTCATAAAGCGCGATTCCGGTTTCGTCGCAAGACGTTTCAATACCGAGAACAAGCATGAAGAAAAATTGCCGGTAGGGCAGTTAAATTGGGAAGTGGTGATAACAGCGGCATTCTAGCATTGCTGCATGGCGGCGCACGATTTGCTTGTAAGATTGGGAGTAAAGGGCGGGACTGTATCGAAAATGAGGTCTGTGCTAAAGTTCGGCTTTTGCAATTTTACTGCAGGGGATAAGTGATGGATTATAACTACGAATCAGAAAACACCCGATTCATGCGTGAATTTCTGGAAAAAAATCCGCAAGTGCAAGAAAAGCGGCTGGAGGCGCGCAGCGTTTGGTGGGACAAAGAGCAGAATCTGGACGAGCGCAAACGTTTCAAGGAGTCTGCCGAGCCGATGAAACCGTACGTTTATTTTGGCGGCTAGCGTTTGATTGGCAACGAGCTGCTCATCAATCGCTGTACCATTTTTTTCGGAAGTGTTGCGATGAAGCGCTGGATTGTGGTTGTAACCGTATCCTTTATGGCAGCATGCGCGAATTTGCACGATACAACCGGCAAAACGCAGCGCTTCGAAGAAAAATTGGCCGGAGAACATGCCGCGCTCGCGGCGTGTGTGACCGCCAAGCTGCAATCCGACGGACGGTCGTTTTTGCGGCCGTTGCAATTCAAGAACCGGCAATATCCCGATATTCACGCATCGGAGATTCATGCCTACGATACCCGTTATCTGCGCAACGCTATCGCCACGTATGCACCGTCGAATCCCGATGCTATTCTGATTTATGGCAATCCGGCGGTGGAAGTTCAATCAGCCACACAGCGCAGTGACAACGACAAGCCGGTTTATGCATTTGCTTTGCTGTTGCAGCAAATAGACAGCACTATGGTTAACGCATCTTTGCGAGGCGATCCGTTTTTCGGCAACATTGCCTGGAAAGTCTTGCGGACATGTGTTTCTTCCCCGGCTGAACTTAAGGAAACGCTGATTAATTGACTATACGAGCGAATCACTTCGTTGCACGGTACTCGCTTCCTCGCCTATCTTATTGATATGTCTCGGTTGCTGTGTTCCGTGCGCCTCGTGCTTCATCTCGTCCGCCGAATTAATCAGCGTTTCCCTAAGTTTCCCTGATCAGTTGTTGTTTCCTGATTTTGCAAGTATTGCATCCAGCGCACGCGTGCTGAGTATGCGTTTGAGAATGCCGAACAGATAGGTCGGAACGGTCACGTAATAACGTGCTTGCGGCTTGCTGGCTTCCAGCGCGTGAATCACCCGTTTCAGCACGGCTTCGGGTGGCAGCGTGAACGGGACCGCAGGGCCTTGCTTATTCAAACGCGCCAGCACCCCTTGATATTTTTCGCGATGAACGCTGTTTTCGATGTCGATGTATTTTTGCAGCGCTTTGACGGCGTTCATGCGGAACAGACTGGAGATCGGTCCCGGCTCGATCAAGCTGACGTACACGTTGCTGCCTTTGAGTTCCAGGCGCAGCGTGTCGCTCAAGCCTTCGATGGCGTATTTTGAAGCGTTGTAGGCGCCCCGGAAAGGCAGCGCAACGAAGCCCAGCACCGAGCTGTTCTGAATGATGCGTCCATAGCCTTGTTGGCGCATCACCGGGATCGCAAGATTGGTCAATTCCTGCCAGCCGAATACGTTGGTCTCGAATTGCGCGCGCAGGGCGTCGCGGTTTAAGTCTTCCACTGCGCCGGGCAAGCCGAATGCGCCATTATTGAAGAGCGCATAGAGTTCACCATTGGTGCGGCGCATGGTTTCTTCAAAAGCAAAGTGAATCGAATTGGAGTCGGTTAAATCCAGACGGAAGCTTTCCAGTCCTTCCGCCAGCAGCTTTTCGACGCTATCGCGTTTTCTGGCTGTGGCAAAGACGCGATAGCCGCGTGCCTGCAAACCTTTGGCGACGCAGTAGCCGATTCCGCTGGAGCATCCGGTAATGAGTACGGTTTTTTTCATTTATTCAGACCAACTTTAAATGGGTATTGCTATTTTTCATGACTTAATAATAAATTTGCACACAGTGTGAGTATCACTGAGTACTGATTAATTTTTACCTAAGGAAGCTCTGAAAAAGTAGCGAGCGATAGTCAGGCAAGGCGGAATCAGGCGAAAAGGCGCAATTTACAATGGTAAATGAGCATTCTGAGTCTGATGTAACACAGCATGACCGGGCGCAGTAGTTTTTCAGAGCTTCCCTCACAGAAAATAACATATCAAAAGATCCTTCATGGCAAAAATTTTATTCCGGCTTACCGATGTTTCCGACGATGAAGCGCAGGATGTGCGTGATTTGCTGACCAGTAACGCGATCGATTTTTACGAAACCTCAGCGGGAAACTGGGGGGTATCGATGCCGGCGATCTGGCTTACAGATGACAGTCAGTTTGAACACGCGCGCGCATTGCTGGATGCTTATCAAAGTGAGAGAGCCATTAGGATACGGGAGGAGTATGCCCGCTTGCAGCGGGAAGGAAAAAATAAAACTTTCCGGGATGCGGTTAAAGAAAATCCTGTCAGTTTTGCGATCCACCTGGCGGTCGCGGTGCTGGTCATTTATTTATCGATCAAGCTGGTTGCGGATCTGGCCGGTTGATAAGGCATTCTTTGAGTCAACAATTTTTACCGTTGAATGCGGTATGATAGCGCTCCAAAACCTGTTTAATCCAGAAATTTCTATCAAGGAGAAGGAACATGAAAAATACATTGAGAGCCATTGCCGCAGTATTAGCCATTACCTCAGTTAGCGTTTATGCCGGCGGAGACCCGGAGCATGTCAAGTTTCCTGCGGATTACAATAAGACTTTCACTCAGTATGCCACCATGAATCGCGCAAACCAGACGCAGGTTGCTAAGTTGTACGCCAACGAAGCTGCGATTGCCGGCTATAAGCAAGGAAATAAAAGCGCTCCTGGTGGAGTTGTGGTGATGGAAATCTATACCCCTAAAAAAGGCGCGGATGGTAAACCAGTCGCCGGTAGCGATGGACTCTTCGAAATCGATTCGCTGGCTGCTGTTGCAGTAATGGAAAACCGCAATAATTGGGATGCTTCATTTCCAAAGGAAAATCGCACCGGCGATTGGGGATTTGCGCTTTATAATCCGGATGGCACGGCAAAAAGCAACGAACTGAACTGCGTGCAATGCCATACACCGCTGCAAGCGCAGGATTATTTGTTTACTTATCAGAAGCTGGTTGATTTTGTGAAGAAATAATCAACCAATCCACGATAAACCCAGAGGGCGATCTGCTCTGATAGATCGTCCGCTGGGTGATGATGCTGGAAGTGATTCATGGAGTTCAATAAAACAAAACGGTTTTATTATTCGGATGATCAGGTAATCGATGAATAATCCTGTGCTCAATTTAGATAAGCTCAATATCTGGCGGCAAATGGACCCCGAGGGTGGAACCGGGTTTCTGAAGAAACTGATCGCAATTTATTTGTCGTCAGCGCCTGACTTTGAAACACAAATCGAAAATGCCATTGCCGCTGCTGATCGTGGTGCGCTGATAAAAGCCGCGCATACCTTCAAATCGAGCGCGGCCAATATCGGTGCGGATTTGCTTGCAGACATATGCTGCCAGTTGGAGGAATACGGGGATAAAAATCATGTGAGCAAGGCAGCCAAGCTGCTGGCGAAGATGAAAACCGAGTCCCGGCAGGTAACGGCAGCGTTAGAGGAATTGCTGGAAAAATGTTGATTGGCGTCGCGATTTTCCGGTTATGCGTACTACCTTTTCATCCGCATCAGTAAAGAAAAATTTATGCGTGAAGTAGTTATTTTGAGCGGTGTCCGCACAGCGATCGGAGATTATGGCGGTGCGCTTAAGCACATTGCGCCTGCTGATCTGGCGGCGAAAGTCGTGCGTGAGGCCGTGTTGCGCGCAAGAATCGATTCCCATGAAGTCGGGCACGTGGTTTTCGGTAATGTTATCCACGGAGAAACGCGCGATATGTATCTGGCGCGTGTGGCTTGCATTAATGGCGGCTTGCCGCAGCATACTTCGGCATTGACGGTAAACCGGCTGTGCGGAAGTGGCTTGCAAGCCATTATTTCAGCCAGTCAGAATATTTTGCTCGGTGATACCGATGCGGCTGTGGCCGGCGGGGCGGAGTCGATGAGCCGTGGCGGTTATTTATTGCCGGCACTGCGCTGGGGGCAGCGTATGAACGATGGCGCTGCTATCGATATGATGGTGGGTGCGTTAACCGATCCGTTTGATCATGTGCACATGGGAATTACTGCGGAAAATATTGCCGCAAAATGGCAAATCAGCCGGGAAGAGCAGGATGCTTTTGCCGCTGAGAGCCACCGCCGTGCGTGCAGTGCAATTCAGAATGGCTATTTCAAAGAACAGATATTGCCTATTGAAGTCACCGGTCATAAAGAAACGATTGTTTTTGATACCGACGAGCATCCTCGAGAAAATACCGGCGTGGATAATCTGGCCAAACTACGCCCGGTCTTTCAGAAAGACGGCACCGTCACGGCCGGCAATGCTTCCGGGATTAATGACTGCGCAGCCGCGCTGGTGCTGATGGAATACAAGGCGGCGCAGAAACACAATCTGAAACCGCTGGCGAGGCTAGTGTCGTATGGTCATGCCGGTGTTGATCCTAAGTTTATGGGCATAGGTCCGGTACCTGCTGTTCAAAGCGTATTGCGGCGTGCCGGTCTTAAAATGTCGGATATTGATGTGATTGAATCCAATGAAGCTTTTGCCGTTCAAGCTTGCGCGGTTGCGAAGGAATTGCAGTTCGATCCTGAGAAGACTAACCCTAACGGTGGTGCAGTAGCGTTAGGTCATCCGATAGGAGCAACGGGAAGTGTTCTGGTTATCAAGGCCATTTATGAGTTGCGTCGCAGCGGTGGGCGATATGCTCTAATCACCATGTGTATCGGTGGCGGTCAAGGTATCGCTGCTATTTTTGAAAGGCTATAAAAGATTCTCATACATACTGGTTAACTGGAATTCCGCGTTGACTGCTTTCGGTAATTAGGCTATAGTCACGGCTTTTTAAGCGCAGGTAATGCTACCGTTCCAAGGGCAGGTGGTGACATGTCTTGGATTAAAAATAGGCCGCTTTATATTGTCTTGCGCGTGCAGTTGCTGGTGACAATGTTGGTGGCGGTGGTTGTCTGGTTTTTTCTTGGTACGCAAGGTGCGATATCGGCAATGCTGGGTGGAATGATCAGTGTGATTTCCTCTGCAGCGTATGCAATCATGGTCTCACGTCACAAGGGTTATACGGCAGGGGAAACCATTAGAACTGCGCTGAGGGCGGAATCGGTAAAGATCATATTGACGGTAAGTTTGCTATGGGCGGTGTTTAAGTTTTACGAAAACGTCAACGCTCTGGCATTTATAGGAACATTTATCCTGACAGTTTTGGTTTATAGCTTGGCATTATTGGTTGCGGACGATACAAAGTAAGATAAATTTTTTAAAGATTACAGCAGGTAGCACATGGCATCGGGAACAGAACTTACACCTACATCATATATTGATCATCATCTAACCTACTTAACAACAAAAGTCAGCGAAGGTTCGTTTTGGGTGTTACATGTTGATACATTGATTACATCCCTTATTCTTGGCGTTATCAGTTTTGGTTTTATTTGGCTGGTGGTGCGCAAAGCAACGCCGGGTGTGCCATCAAAGAGTCAAGCATTCGTCGAGCTAGCGGTTGAATTTATCGATAATGAAGTGAAGAATACATTCCACGGTAACCGGCACGTGCTGGTAGCTCCATTGGCATTGACAGTATTTGTGTGGGTTCTGATGATGAATGTCATGGATATATTGCCTATCGATATCATGGCTTGGGTTACAGAAAATGTATTCGGCATGCACAACTGGAAGATTGTGCCGACTACCGATGTCAATACGACTTTTGCAATGGCGCTTTCCATATGGTTCTTGATGATTTTTTTCAACCTCAAAGTTAAAGGGGTGGGAGGATGGATGCATGAATTGTTCTGTACACCATTCGGAAAAAATCCGCTGCTTTGGATATTGAATCTGTTATTCAATTTCATAGAGTATGTGTCTAAGCCACTTTCTCATTCATTGCGGCTTTTTGGCAATATTTATGCGGGCGAGATAATTTTCTTGCTGCTTGGTATGTGGGCGGCAACTGGAGTAACCGGAACAATTTTCGGATCAATCTTGGGGGCGGGCTGGGCCATATTCCATATACTGATCGTTACCTTGCAAGCATTTATCTTCATGATGCTGACAGTGGTGTATATCTCGATGGCGCATGAGTCTCACTAGATTTAGTTTTATTCGTAACATATTATTAATCTTAACAAAAGGAAATCAAAATGGAGAATTTGCAGTTTTTGGCGATGATTCAGGCGTATACCGGAATAGGTATTGGTTTGATGATCGGTTTGGGTGCCGCTGGTGCGTGTATCGGTGTGGGTGTAATGTGCAGTCGTTTTCTTGAAGGTGCTGCGCGCCAACCTGAAATGATTCCAACGCTGCAAGGTAAAGTGTTCCTTTTGCTCGGTTTAACTGATGCATCTTTTATTATTGCTGTGGGTCTGGCTATGTTGTTTGCATTCGGCAACCCGTTGTTGGCGGTAATTCAGTAATAATTCGCTGGTTCTGATCTGATAATTACAGGCTTGTCATGAATATTAACTTTACTTTAATTTCTCAGGCATTGGCCTTTTCGGTATTTATTTGGTTCACGGTAAGGTTTGTTTGGCCACCATTGTTGCGTGCAATAGAGGAGCGCCAAAAAACAATCGCTGATGGATTGGCAGCAGGTGAGCGTGGTCGTCACGAATTGGAGTTGGCGAGTCAGCGTTCGTCGGAGGTACTGAAAGAGGCTAAGCAGCGCGCTTCTGAGATAATTTTGCAAGCCGAAAAAAGAGCTGCAGAGATTGTCGAAGATGCTAAGCGAGCTGCAAAAGAAGAAGGCGATCGCCTAATCGCTGGTGCGAAAGCGGATATTGCACATGAAATGTTCAGTGCAAAAGAGGCTTTGCGTCAGCATGCAGCTCAATTGGCTGTGGCAGGTGCCGCGAAAATATTGCGTCGAGAAGTGGATGCAAAAGCGCACGCCGATATACTTACTGCAATTGAGGAAGATTTGAAATAATGGCAGAAGCGATTACAGTTGCTAGGCCGTATGCGGAAGCGGTGTATAAGCATGCCGTTACCAATGAGAGCTTGGCGCAATGGTCAAAAGTATTGCAATTGGCGGCTGCAGTTGCTGAAAATGAAAATGTAAAATCGTTGATCGGTAATCCGATCATCTCCGCAAAGCAGCTGAGTGAAATTTTTATAGAGATCGGGAAAAGCAAGTTTAATTCCGAGGCTCGTAATCTACTGATGTTGTTAGCAGAAAATAAACGGATAGTTATATTGCCGCAGATTAGTCAGCTATTTGAGCAATTAAAGGCGCAGCACGAAGGCGTTCTTGAAGCTAAGGTTGTAAGCGCATTTGAGATGGAAGGTAAGCAACTAAAAAAATTGGTTGAAGATCTGGAACGGAAGTTTAAGCGCAAAATAGAAGCTCAAGTCAGTGTTGATTCTGAATTGATTGGCGGTATTAAAGTTGAGATTGGTGATGAGATTCTTGATGCCTCGGTACGCGGTAAACTTGAAGCTATGGCCATTGCCCTTAAAAGCTAGGAGTTAAATGAAATGCAGTTAAATCCATCCGAAATCAGTGAATTGATTAAAAAAAGGATAGAAGGACTTGTCGATACGGCAGAGGTTCGTACACAAGGGACGATTGTTTCTGTAACAGACGGAATTGTGCGCATTCACGGTTTATCGGATGTGATGCAAGGTGAAATGCTGGAATTTCCGGGAAATACATTCGGTTTGGCACTGAATCTGGAGCGCGATTCGGTAGGTGCAGTTATTTTAGGTGCTTATGAGCATATCACTGAAGGTGATACTGTTAAGTGTACAGGGCGTATTCTTGAAGTACCGGTAGGTGAAGGATTGCTGGGACGTGTGGTAAATGCGTTGGGACAGCCAATCGATGGGAAGGGTCCGGTCACAGCTGCAAAATCAGAGCCAATAGAAAAAATTGCTCCTGGCGTGATTTGGCGGCAATCGGTTGATCAACCTGTGCAGACCGGTTTGAAATCAGTTGATTCAATGGTGCCGGTTGGACGAGGCCAACGGGAATTGATTATCGGTGATCGTCAGACAGGAAAAACCGCTGTTGCAATTGATGCAATTCTCAATCAAAAAGGCCAAAACATGCTTTGCATATATGTGGCGGTCGGACAGAAAGCATCTTCGATAGCGAACGTTGTGCGCAAATTGGAAGAGCATGGTGCAATGGAATATACCATTGTGGTCGCGGCAACAGCATCGGAGTCGGCAGCGATGCAATTTATTGCACCGTATTCCGGATGTACGATGGGCGAGTATTTCCGCGATATAGGTCAAGATGCGCTCATAGTTTATGATGATTTAACAAAACAAGCATGGGCTTATCGTCAAATTTCATTGTTATTAAGACGCCCTCCAGGGCGGGAAGCATATCCGGGTGATGTGTTTTATCTTCACTCGCGTTTGCTCGAAAGAGCGGCAAGGGTTAGTGCGGCATATGTTGAAAAAGCTACAAACGGTGCTGTAAAAGGTAAAACAGGATCGCTAACAGCTTTGCCGATCATTGAGACGCAAGCGGGAGACGTGACAGCTTTCGTGCCTACGAATGTGATCTCAATTACTGACGGACAGATATTTCTTGAAACAGATTTGTTCAATGCAGGTATTCGCCCTGCTATTAATGCGGGTGTGTCGGTTTCACGAGTGGGCGGTGCAGCTCAAACCAAGGTCATCAAAAAATTGGGGGGCGGTATACGCTTAGCGTTAGCGCAATATCGTGAATTGGCTGCATTTGCTCAATTTGCATCAGATTTGGATGAAGCTACACGCAAGCAGTTAGAGCGTGGCAAGATGGCGACAGAATTAATGAAACAGCCGCAGTATGCGACACTCAGTGTTTCAGAAATGGCACTCACATTATTTGCGATCAATAATGGTTATTTTGATGATGTTGAAGTCAAACGGGCACTCGCATTTGAAGCGGCATTAAAAAACTATATACGTGGTCAGCATGCAACAATTCTTGACAAAATCGAGAAAAATAAAGAGCTCGATGCTGAAACAGAAAAAGAATTAGCTGCTGCGATTCAAGAATTCAAGCAAAACGGAACTTATTAAGCAAATGGCTGGCAGTAGAGAGATCCGCAATAAAATAAAGAGTGTAAAAAATACACAAAAGATAACGCGCGCCATGGAAATGGTGGCGGCATCTAAAATGCGCAAAGCGCAGGATCGTATGAAGAAAGCTCGACCTTACGGTGAGAAAATACGAAACGTGGCAGCGCATATGAGTCGAGCAAATACCGAATATCGTCATCCTTTTCTGATTGCGCGAGATACAGTCAAGCGTATTGGCATTATCATTGTGACTTCAGATAAAGGTCTTTGCGGTGGGTTGAATACTAACGTATTGCGCAAAACACTGAATCAAATGAAGGCATGGCAAGCGGAAGGCGAGCAAATCGAAGTCTGTTGCATCGGCAATAAAGGCTTAGGTTTTATGAGTAGAATCGGAGCGCGCGTTACTTCGCAGGTTGTGGGATTGGGTGATACGCCGGATATAACGAGGCTTATTGGTGCGGTTAAAGTGGTTCTGGATGGCTATACACAGGATCAATTTGATCGAGTGTATGTATTTTATAATCGTTTCATAAACACCATGAAGCAAGAGCCCGTCATGGAGCAATTGCTTCCGTTGACGGATGAACGCATACATAGCGGTGAGCATGATGATGCTAAACCGAGAACAACATGGGATTATATTTACGAGCCAGAAGCTAAGTCTGTTATAGACAATATTATGGTTCGGTATGTGGAAGCTTTAATATATCAGGCTGTTGCAGAAAATATGGCCTCTGAGCAATCTGCACGGATGGTGGCGATGAAAGCCGCATCAGACAATGCCGGAAATGTTATTAATGAATTGACGCTGATATATAACAAATCGCGGCAAGCGGCAATTACTAAGGAACTGTCTGAGATTGTCGGTGGCGCAGCAGCTGTTTAAAACTTTTTGAAAATAGTTTAGGGAACAACGATGAGTCAAGGGAAAATTGTTCAGTGTATTGGTGCAGTGATTGACGTGGAATTTCCACGTGAAGCACTGCCAAAAGTATATGATGCATTAATTATGGAAGGCTCCGAGCTGACACTGGAAGTACAGCAACAGCTCGGTGATGGCGTAGTGCGCACCATTGCACTGGGTTCTTCTGATGGATTGCGTCGTGGAATGATAGTTAAAAATACCGGTAAACAAATTACCGTGCCTGTCGGAACTAAAACGCTAGGTAGAATTATGGATGTTTTAGGGCGTCCTATCGATGAAATGGGCGATGTTGGGGCGGACCAACGGATGTCGATTCATCGTGAAGCGCCTGCATTCGATGAGTTATCGGCATCGACAGAATTGTTAGAAACCGGCATTAAAGTGATTGATCTGATTTGTCCGTTTGCGAAGGGCGGAAAAGTGGGATTGTTTGGCGGTGCCGGTGTTGGTAAGACTGTAAATATGATGGAGTTGATTCGTAATATCGCGATTGAACATAGCGGATATTCTGTATTTGCGGGCGTTGGAGAGCGAACCCGGGAAGGTAATGACTTTTATCATGAGATGAAGGAATCTAAGGTACTTGATAAAGTAGCACTGGTTTATGGGCAAATGAATGAGCCGCCTGGAAACCGTCTCCGGGTTGCGCTAACGGGATTGACAATGGCAGAATCGTTCCGTGATGAAGGGCGTGATGTTTTGTTCTTTGTCGATAACATCTACCGTTACACACTAGCGGGAACCGAGGTATCGGCATTGCTTGGACGTATGCCATCCGCGGTAGGGTATCAACCGACACTGGCGGAAGAAATGGGGCGATTGCAAGAGCGTATTACATCGACCAAAACGGGTTCTATCACATCAATCCAAGCTGTTTATGTGCCAGCCGACGATTTGACCGATCCATCTCCTGCTACGACGTTCGGACACCTGGATGCAACTGTTGTATTGTCGCGTGATATTGCCTCATTAGGAATTTATCCCGCCGTGGATCCCCTGGATTCGACATCGCGTCAATTGGATCCGCAGGTTGTAGGTGAAGATCACTATAATACAGCTCGCGCTGTTCAACAAACATTACAGCGCTATAAGGAATTACGGGATATTATCGCGATTCTGGGAATGGACGAATTGTCGCCGGAAGATAAACTGGCTGTTAGTCGCGCTCGTAAGATTCAGCGGTTCTTATCCCAACCTTTCAACGTTGCCGAAGTATTTACTGGTTCACCGGGCAAGTATGTATCTCTTAAAGATACCATTAAAGGCTTTAAAGGAATCGTTGAAGGTGAATACGATGAGTTACCGGAGCAGGCATTTTATATGGTGGGTAGTATCGAAGAAGCTGTAGAGAAAGCTAAAACACTTCAATAAAGAGTGATGTAATGGGCACGATATTTCATCTTGACATCGTAAGCGCAGAAGAATCCATTTATTCCGGTCCCGTTGAATTTCTGGTGGCACCGGCGCAAATGGGTGAAGTAGGTATTTATCCTCGCCATACGCCGTTGTTGACAAGAATAAAATCCGGCATGGTGCGTATTAAGGCGCAACTTAAAGAAGAAGAATTAATTTATGTGTCGGGAGGTATGTTAGAGATCCAACCCGATGTAGTGACGATATTGGCAGATACTGCTGTGCGTAGTCACGATTTGGATGAGGCTAAGGCTTTGGAAGCGAAGCGGGCAGCTGAGGAGGCGATGAAGAATCGGGAATCCGAATTGGATTATGCCAAAGCGCAGGCAGAGTTGATAGAAGCAATGGCGCAATTGGCCGCGATTGATAAACTAAGAAAACGCGGGCATTAGTTGAATCAAATAGTGATAAAAAGGCGACATATGTCGCCTTTTTTTTACCTATTCATTAGATTTTTTTCAGTACAATGATTGCATTGTAGTGATCAAAAGGGTGATATATAAAATTGCGGTGTATTGCCAAAGAAATTCTGGTTACCCTGTCGTTTCTGCCGTGATTCAATCAAAATACGTTTAATTCATATTTATTCTAGAAGAAGATCATTGTGTCGAAGTTAAACGTCGTGATACTTGCAGCAGGCGCCGGAAAGCGCATGCATTCAACGCTTCCGAAGGTATTACATACTTTGGCGGATAGTCCGTTACTGGCACATGTCATGCGTACCGCCCGGATGTTATCACCTGACAAAATTTGTGTCGTGATCGGTCATGGCGGCGATAAAATAAAACAGCTGATGACAGAGGAAGGTCTGATCTGGATACTGCAAGAACGGCAGCTAGGTACCGGGCATGCGCTGATGCAAGCCTTGCCTCGGCTAAGCACTGATGGCATGACGCTGGTGTTGTATGGTGATGTGCCGCTTGTTCGAATCGAAACACTACAGCAATTAATATCCGCAGCAGAAGAAAAACATTGTGCATTATTAACTGCGGTAGTTAGCGATCCTTTCGGTTACGGTAGGGTTTTGCGTGATTTGAAAACCGGTGCGGCTACTGCGATCGTAGAACAACGAGATGCCAATGAAGAGCAACAAAAAATATGTGAAATTAATACCGGCATAATGTTGATACCGAACCGGTATTTACACCAGTGGTTGCCGAAACTCGAAAACAGTAATACGCAACAGGAATATTATTTGACCGACATCATTGCGATGGCGGTTAAAGATGGAATCCATGTCGCTACATCGCAAGTAAAAAATCTCTGGGAAGTGATGGGCGTTAATAACAAGCGTCAATTGGCCGAGCTTGAACGGGTTTATCAAAAAAATCGTGCTGAAAAATTACTCGATGAAGGAGTTGGTTTACTTGATCCAAATCGCATAGACATTCGAGGTGAATTAGCCTGTGGTTCCGATGTAGAGATTGACGTTAACTGTATTTTTGAAGGGACCGTTACACTGGGTGATTTTGTTCGGGTAGGTGCGCATTGTTTGCTAAAAAATGTAACGGTTGCAGCAGGGAGCATTATTCATCCCTTTAGTCTGATTGAAGATACCGAAATTGGAGAAGACTGTAAGATTGGACCTTATGCACGCATTCGACCCGGAACGCGGCTGGCCAGGAAAGTGCATATCGGGAATTTTGTCGAAGTTAAAAATAGCCAGATTGCTGCAGCAAGTAAAGCGAATCATTTAAGTTACATCGGTGATTCCACAATTGGAGAAAACGTTAACATTGGCGCCGGAACCATTACCTGCAATTATGATGGCGCAAACAAATATCGCACCATCATCGAAGATGATGTGTTCATCGGATCCGATACGCAGCTGATCGCGCCCGTGAAGATTTCAAAAGGGTCGACAATTGGTGCTGGATCTACTATCACTAAAGAAACGCCGGAGAATCAGCTCACCTTATCCAGATCAAAACAGATCAGTATTACGGGATGGAAGCGCCCTCAAAAATCAAAATCATAGATTCTATGCGAAGGAATCGTTCAGTCAGCGTGAGTTGCAAGGAGAATGCGCTATGTGCGGAATAGTTGGTGCAGTGGCAAATAACAATGTCGTTCCGGTATTGCTGGATGGATTGCTACACTTGGAATACCGTGGGTATGATTCAGCCGGTCTTGTTGTTACATGTAACGGCTTACAAAGACTTCGCACAACTGGCCGCGTGACCGAGTTGCAAAAACTTGCCAATGAAAAGAATGCACATGGTTTTGCAGGCATAGCGCATACCCGCTGGGCGACGCATGGTGCGCCATCCGAGCGCAATGCGCATCCGCATTTTTCCGGATCGCCGGATTCATCCGTGCGGATAGCCGTTGTGCATAACGGTATCATCGAGAATCATGAAATCATGCGTAAGCGCCTGCAAGCTGAAGGCTATGAATTTTTGTCAGATACTGACACCGAAGTAATCGCACATCTAATCGCTTTTAATCTCAAGCATACCAATGACTTGCTAAAAGCAGTCTGTACTTCAATTGGGGAATTGCAAGGCGCCTATGCGATCGCGGTAATGGAAGAGGCGCAGCCGGAAAGAATTGTGGTGGCACGTAACGGGGCACCATTGTTATTGGGATTGGGTGAAAGTGGAAACTATGCTGCTTCGGATGCATCCGCTTTGTTAAAAGCAACCCGCAATATGATTTATCTGGAAGAAGGAGATGTCGCCGAACTTACGCAGGATGGGTACCGCATCGTCAATTGTCTGAGCGGTAGTTTGGCGAAGGAAGTGAAGCGGGTTGTGCACGAAAGCAATCTTTCCAGTGATGCGATTGAGCTGGGACCGTATGCGCATTACATGCAGAAAGAAATTTTCGAGCAACCGAGTGCGGTAGCGAATACCTTGGAAATGGTTTTTAATGCACAATCGATTTCGCCCAGCTTATTTGGTAGCGAGGCCGAGAAAGTGTTCTCCCAAACCAAGAGCATTCTAATATTGGCATGCGGCACCAGTTATCATGCCGGATTGGTTGCGCGTTACTGGTTGGAGACTGTTGCCGGTCTTCCATGTCATGTTGAGATTGCCAGCGAATACCGCTACCGGGATCCGATCGCGGATCCGAATACGCTGGTGGTCGGGATTTCGCAATCGGGCGAGACTGCAGATACGTTGGCAGCGCTCAACTATGCTAAGAAACTGGGTCATCAATACAGTCTTGCGATTTGCAATGTGCCGGAAAGCGCATTGATACGGCAAACCGATTTGCGTTTTCTTACGCGCGCAGGCCCTGAGATCGGTGTCGCATCGACCAAGGCATTTACCACGCAACTGGCTTCAATGCTGCTGTTGACGGTGACTCTGGCAAAAATGCGCAATAAATTGTCCGCTGAAGAAGAGCGGCGGATGATTATGACGCTGCGTCATTTGCCGATGGCGTTGCAGCATGCATTGCAAGTGGAGCCGCAGGTGCAGATATGGGCAAAAAGCTTTGCGCAAAAACGCCATGCATTATTTCTTGGGCGTGGTGTTCATTACCCCATCGCAATGGAAGGTGCACTAAAACTCAAAGAAATTTCTTACATTCATGCCGAAGCTTATGCAGCAGGTGAATTGAAGCATGGGCCATTGGCATTGGTAGACAATGAAATGCCGGTTGTTGCGATTGCACCCAATGATCAATTGTTAGGGAAACTCAAGTCAAACTTGCAGGAAGTGCATGCTCGCGGTGGCGAGCTTTATGTGTTTGCCGATGCCGATGCGCAGATCACGCAGAGCGAAAACGAACATGTTATTCGTCTATCGGAACATGCCGGTCTGCTCAGTCCTATTCTGCATACCATTCCGTTACAGTTATTGGCTTATCATGTTGCTCTGGCAAGAGGGACGGATGTTGATAAACCGAGAAATCTGGCGAAAGCGGTGACGGTTGAATAAGAGCTGCCTGCACGGCAGTGCAGACTGTGTTGTGGTAAGTTAAGAACAATCGCATCGAACCGTTCGTTTTTGTCTTCCGCTGCCGAGGTTGGGCACTTTATCCCTGGGATGCGGGGTGGTAATATAAAACCTACTTCAGTGAAAGGTGAATATCAATGGCAGGTCATAGTAAATGGGCGAATATCAAGCACAAGAAAGCCGCGCAGGATGCTAAGCGCGGTAAAGTGTTTACCCGCCTTATCAAGGAAATAACAGTAGCTGCCCGGATGGGCGGTGGCGATCCGGATAGTAATCCACGGTTACGCTTGGCGGTGGATAAGGCGTACGACCAGAATATGCCTAAGGATAACGTCGAGCGTGCAATAAAGCGTGGCAGCGGTGCGTTGGATGGTGTCGATTATGAAGAAATCCGTTACGAGGGGTATGGCATAGCAGGTGCTGCTGTCATGGTGGATTGTATGACGGATAATCGTGTCCGTACGGTGGCGGATGTGCGGCATGCATTCACAAAATACGGTGGCAATCTGGGTACGGATGGATCCGTCGGCTTCTTGTTTAAGCATTGCGGTCAGCTGATTTTTGCTCCGGGGACCAATGAGGACAAATTGATTGAAGCTGCATTGGAGGCGGGTGCGGAAGATGTGGTCAGTAATGATGACGGCAGTATCGAGGTGATTATCGCACCTTACGAGTTTATCAATGTGAAGGCGGCTTTGGAAAAAGCCGGATTTAAAGCCGAACTGGCGGAAGTCACCATGAAACCGGAAAATGAAGCTGCGTTAACTGGCGACGATGCGGTGAAAATGCAGAAGCTGTTGGATGCCTTGGAAAATCTGGATGACGTACAAAATGTATACACCACCGCCATTATTGTCGAATAGAAACACCATTGCTTCGCAGGTGACAAAATCCGTATTCTTGGGATAGATCCGGGGTTACGCATTACTGGTTTTGGCGTGATTGATAAAAGCGGCAGCAATCTGGCCTATGTCAGCAGTGGTAGCGTTAAAACATTTGCCGGTGAATTGCCTTCCCGCTTGAAGTTAATTCTGAGTAACCTGAGTGAGGTGATTGCGCAGTATCAACCCGAGCATGTTGCCATCGAGCAAGTTTTCGTCAATATCAATCCTAAAACCACTTTATTACTGGGGCAGGCGCGTGGTGCGGCTATTTGTGCTGCGGTGATGAATAATCTGATGGTGACGGAATATACCGCATTGCAAATTAAACAAGCTGTGGTCGGTAATGGTCATGCGAAAAAAAACCAAGTGCAGGAAATGGTCGTGCGCTTGCTCAAACTGACCGGGAATCCAAGCGCCGATGCTGCGGATGCTTTGGCTTGCGCCATTTGCCATGCGCATGGCGGACTTGGTTTGGGCAGGATAGCGACGGCAGGGTATCGCATGAAACGAGGGCGCTTGGTGTGATCGGACGATTAACCGGTGTATTGCTGGAAAAACACCCACCGCAGGTATTGCTGGATGTGCAGGGGGTCGGTTATGAGATTGACGTGCCGATGAGTACCTTTTATGAACTTCCCGCAATTGGAACACAAATTGCACTGCATACCCATTTGGTCATACGGGAGGACTTGCACCTGTTGTTTGGTTTCGCAACAGAGTCTGAGCGTCAAACTTTTCGTCAGCTGATCAAAATCTCGGGTATCGGTGCCAGAACGGCATTAGCGCTTTTATCGGGTTTAAGTGTGGCTGACCTGCATCGTGCCGTCGGTGCACAAGATAGTGCACGGCTCATCAAAGTGCCTGGTATCGGAAAAAAAACGGCTGAACGTTTATTGTTGGAGTTGCGCGATAAACTGGATTCTGCGGCAATCAATTTGGATCAAGCTCCATCCACGTCCACGCATGACAGTGATATCCTCAATGCGTTGTTATCATTGGGATATAGTGACCGTGAAGCAAGCTGGGCGGTTAAGCAGGTATCGTCGACTACAGTGTCTGAAGGTATACGTCAGGCGTTGCAGTTCTTATCAAAAGAAAGATGATTGGTCGCGTGAGGTTATCGAATGATTGAAACGGACCGTCTGGTTACTGCGATCTCCTCATCAGCGCAGGAAGAAATTCTGGAGCGCGCGTTGCGTCCCAAACAACTGGAAGACTATGTCGGTCAGGAGAAGATACGGGGACAGTTGCAGATATTTATCGAGGCGGCAAGAAAGCGGCGTGAAGCGCTGGATCATGTCTTATTATTCGGTCCTCCTGGTTTGGGTAAAACGACCCTTGCGCATATCGTTGCCAGGGAGATGGGGGTTAATTTGCGCCAAACTTCCGGTCCTGTTCTGGAACGCCCGGGTGATTTGGCGGCTTTGCTGACCAATCTGGAGCCTAATGATGTGCTGTTCATCGATGAAATTCATCGCTTATCTCCGATGGTAGAGGAAATTCTCTATCCGGCGCTGGAAGATTATCAGTTGGATATCATGATCGGAGAAGGCCCAGCGGCACGTTCCGTCAAGTTGGATTTGCCGCCATTTACTTTGGTGGGTGCAACGACCCGCGCCGGTATGTTGACCAATCCGCTGCGTGATCGCTTTGGCATAGTTTCCCGTCTGGAGTTTTATACACCGCAAGAGCTAAGCAAGATTGTTAGTCGTTCGGCAGGATTATTGAACGTGAGAATATCGCCGGATGGCGCATTTGAGATTGCGCGCCGCTCGCGCGGTACGCCGCGGATTGTTAACCGGTTACTGCGCCGGGTGCGTGATTATGCTGAAGTTAAGGCTGACGGTCATGTCACCCGTACTGTTGCGGATGCCGCTTTGAGCATGCTGGATGTGGATGCGATTGGACTGGATATCATGGACCGAAAATTGCTGCTGGCCGTGTTGGAGAAATTTAGCGGCGGTCCGGTGGGTGTCGATAATCTCGCCGCGGCGATCAGTGAGGAACGGGATACGATTGAAGATGTTTTGGAACCCTATTTGATTCAGCAAGGATTTCTGAAACGAACGCCGAGAGGTCGCATGGCGACGGCAGCGGCGTATCAGCATTTTGGCATAACTTTACCGAAAAGCGGACTCAACAGCGATCTTTGGGAAGAATCTGGTTTATAGTTATTGATTTCAATATTTCGAAATTTATGCGAGTTCAAACGTTACGTCTCATTATTGCTATTCTGTTAACAACGATGGTGATGTTGTATTTTTATACCAGTCGCGAGAAGGATTATTACAGCAAAAGCGCGGAGCCTGCCATTTCTCAAATCCTCTCGGATATTTCAAGCTGGGAAAAACAGAAATTGCTCATTCATTTGGCACCGGAAGCCAAAGGAACGATTAATGATGAGCAGTTGGAAGAACTATTAAAGCAATATCGCGGTTTTGGCCGGTTTCAATCTATCCAGGAACTTAATTTTTCACGGACTGTAAGCGCATTTTCGCTCTTAACTGAAAAACGGATTAATTATTCGGGTATCGCAAAATTTGATAGTGGCCCGATCAGCTTGAATATCACCTTGATCGAACGTGGTGGATTTTTTCTTGTTTATAATTTCAGCTTGGCAAGAGCTCAGCAAGAATAGAAGCGTAATTAAAAGATAAATATAATCCGTGCTATGATGCTTTGAACTATATCTGGAATATAGTAGTCATAGCGGTCGTTAGAATGGTTTGGCATCAATTTTACAGTGGAGGTTATCTAAATGAATCAAAATTACTCAACAGTTGCACAAAGATCAACATCTGCGTTAGCGACGAATAAAGTATTACGTAATACCTATATGTTGTTGTCTATGACATTGCTGTTCAGCGGATTTACTGCTGCACTTTCAGTGTTCTTGAATATGCCGCCAATGACTTATTTGATTTCGGTCATCGGCGGTATGGTGATCGCCATGTTTGTGCTCCCCCGTTTTGCTGAGTCGGCAGCAGGTATCGGCATCGTTTTTTTGATCACAGGCATGCTGGGATTTGGGTTGGGACCGGTGCTGACAATGTATGCATCGTTACCTAATGGCGGAAATATCATCACGTTGTCGCTGGGTGGTACAGGTGTGATATTTATGGGATTGTCCGCATATGCGCTGGCTACGAAAAAAGATTTCAGTTTTTTAGGCGGATTTCTAATGGTAGGTTTTCTATTGGTTTTATTGGCGGCGCTAGCCAATATTTTCTTGCAGATACCGGCCATGTCATTAATGATTTCTGCAGTTGTCATCATGATAATGAGCGGTTTCATCCTGTATGATACCAGTCGCATTATTCATGGTGGTGAAACCAATTATGTGCTGGCTACTATCGGGTTGTATATGACAATTTTCAATATCTTTATTAGCTTGCTGCAGATATTGGGTATTATGGGCAATGATGATTAATTCGTAAGTTTTGTATATTCTCAAAACCCCGGTTCTGCCGGGGTTTTGTTTTTTTGTTGAGTGAAATTGATTGTATAAGGATCAATTATGGATTGGACGGAAATTATTTCTGCATTAGCATTGGTAATGTTCATCATTGTTTTGTATCCAGCAACACGCGAAATGATAAAGAACAGTCCGAAGGCATCATCTTCTGATTGGATGAGCATTGTCATTCCTTTGTTGGCAATAATTTTATTTATCATGTTGCTGGTCGCGTTGGTGTAATTCGGATTTCATCCTTTGGGAAGCTTTATACCGGAATGCTACAGTATGTTTTTAAGGGGCAAAGTTGTATCAATAATTAAGATGAAATTATCTGTTTTCCTCAATGTTTTTTGTAACTCTCTTAAAGCAATACCATTTTATAAGCATGGGAATAATGCTATAAAAATCATGATTTTCCTTGTTTGAGCAGCAGTGGCATGTTAGAATTTCCCTTCGATTAATTAGCCTGTAGAAGATTCTATAACTAATAAAATCTAAGTTGCGGATAATAAGGAAATTCGGCCAAGGAAATTTAATTGTCGCCAATCATGGTGTAGTTTAACGAAACAGGGTTCTGGCGTATGACTTCCGTAAGCTGGCTGAACAAGGTGGGCGTTCAGGTTTGTAGCGTTCTTAGTCGTACCTGAAATCTGTAAAATTGGTAATCATGTGGGGGGAAATATGAGAAGTAAATCAGTAGTAACCCTGGCGGGGGTATCCGCTTTCGCTTTGTACTCAAGCATGGCGGTAGGGTCTAAGTATAATTTGCCCGAACCGCAGAGTGTTATAGCGAAGGATATCTATGATCAGCACATTCTGCTTATGTGGATCTGTTTGGTTATTTTTATTGGTGTTTTTGGTGTCATGTTTTACTCTGTGTTGAAACATCGCAAATCACTTGGCTATAAGGCGGCAAATTTTCATCACAGTACTGCAGTTGAAATTATCTGGACTGTAATACCTTGTCTCATTCTTGTCGTGATGGCTTATCCTGCAACAAAAACAGTTATCGCTATGAAAGATACTTCAAGTCCTGATATGACGATTAAGGCAACGGGATATCAGTGGATGTGGGGTTATGATTATCTTCAAGGCGAAGGCGAAGGTATAAGTTTCTACAGTAAATTGTCAACGCCGCGCGCTCAGGTTGAAAATAAAGCGCCTAAAGGTGAAAACTATTTGCTGGAAGTTGATAATCGTGTAGTTGTTCCGGTGGGTAAAAAAGTGCGTGTTATTCTGACGGCGAACGATGTCATTCATGCTTGGTGGGTGCCTGCGCTGGGAATTAAGCAAGATGCGGTTCCGGGTTTTATTCGTGATACATGGTTTACGGCAGACAAGCCGGGAATTTATCGTGGTCAATGTGCCGAATTGTGTGGCAAAGATCATGGTTTTATGCCGATTGTAGTTGAGGCGATGGAAGCAGGTGAGTACAGCAAATGGGTAGCGGCTCAAGGTGCATCTGCGGTTAAGACATCTATGCATGTGGAAAATAAGTAAAAGGAGATAACTATGGCAGCAGTACATGGTGACACACACGGTCACGAGCATGACGACCATCATCCAAGCGGAATAATGCGTTGGATTACAACGACCAATCACAAAGATATTGGAACGATGTATTTGTGGTTCAGTTTTGCAATGTTTCTTACTGGTGGAACATTGGCGATGGGAATACGTGCTGAGTTATATCAGCCAGGAATTCAAATTTTGCAACCAGAGTTATTTAATCAATTCACAACATTGCATGGCCTGATTATGGTGTTTGGTGCCATTATGCCGGCGTTTGTGGGTTTTGCTAACTGGCAAGTGCCGATGATGATTGGTGCTCCCGACATGGCGTTTGCTCGTATGAACAACTGGAGTTTTTGGTTGTTGATTCCTGCGGCAACCCTGCTAGTTAGCTCATTCTTTGTGCCTGGCGGTGCGGCAGCGGGTGGTTGGACGTTCTATCCGCCTCTGTCAACACAAGGTGGATTGGGTGTGGATCTGATGATTTTTGCGGTTCATATCTTGGGTGCATCTTCTATTATGGGGTCAATTAATATTATTACCACCATTTTGAATATGCGTGCACCTGGCATGACGCTGATGAAGATGCCGATGTTCGTATGGACATGGTTGATTACCGCATATCTGTTGGTGTTGGTAATGCCTGTTCTGGCTGGTACCGTAACCATGTTGTTGACAGATCGTCATTTCGGTACAAGCTTCTTTAATGCAGCAGGTGGCGGTGATCCAGTAATGTTCCAACATATTTTTTGGTTTTTTGGTCACCCGGAAGTTTATATCATGATCCTGCCATCATTCGGTATTGTGTCTGAAGTAATCCCGACATTTTCTCGTAAACCATTGTTTGGTTATTCATCAATGGTGTATGCAACGGCATCAATCGCGATTTTGTCGTGTGTTGTTTGGGCGCATCATATGTTTACGGCAGGTATGCCAACGGTAGGACAATTGTTCTTCATGTATGCAACCATGCTGATTGCTGTTCCAACTGGTGTGAAAGTATTTAACTGGACCGCAACTATGTGGCGCGGATCAATGACATTTGAAACACCCATGTTATTTGCGATTGGATTTATTTTTCTGTTCGTAATAGGTGGTTTTAGTGGTGTGATTTGTGCAATTGTGCCGATTGATATTCAAGTTCAAGATACCTATTATGTGATCGCTCATTTCCATTACGTACTAGTTTCTGGATCTCTGTTCGCTCTGTTTGCGGGGGCATATTATTGGATTCCGAAATGGACAGGTCGCATGTATAACGAAACATTGGGTAAGACGCATTTCTGGCTTTCAATGTTCTTCTTTAACTTGACTTTCTTTGTTCAGCACTTCTTGGGATTGGCAGGTATGCCACGTAGAATCCCGGATTACAATCTGCAATTCGCCGATTTTAATATGATTTCTAGTATCGGTGCATTTGGGTTTGGCTTGACGCAACTTCTTTTCCTGTACATTATGATTAGTTGCATACGCAGTGGAGAGAAAGCTCCTCAGAAACCATGGGATGGTGCTACAACGCTGGAATGGACTCATTTGCCAACACCAGCTCCATATCATAGTTTTGAGAAACCGCCTGTTGTTCAGTAAAACATCAGGTGATACGGCATATGTCACAAGAGACAGATAACAAGCGTAAGAAGTATAGGACTGCTCTGCTTCTGTTAATTACGGTGTTGGCACTTTATATCACGGTCATAGTAAAAGAATGGTAAATAGCAATACAAAAGCGAATGTTTTAATGATGAAAAAGCTGTTGGTTTTCACATTAATCATGTTTGTTTTTGGTTATGCTTTAGTGCCATTTTATGAAAAGTTTTGTGAAGTGACCGGTATTAATAATTTGCTTAGGCCGGACGTGCTGGTTAAAGACAACTGGGTGGATGAGGAGCGTTGGGTTACTGTTGAGTTTGATGCCAATACACGGGGATTGCCGTGGCAATTCAAACCTCTGCAACAAAGTGCTCGCATTCATCCAGGTGAGCCGGTAACAGTGATGTATGAAATTACTAATAATTCAGAACGTGAAATAAACGGACAAGCAATTCCTAGTTACAGTCCACGTTTTCTGGAGAAGCACTTGAAGAAATTTGAGTGCTTCTGTTTTACTAAGCAGGTTCTTAAACCAAAAGAAACGAGACAAATGCCGGTTCAGTTTGTAATCGAGCCGGGATTGCCCATCGATGTTCATACTGTGACAATTTCGTATACTTTTTTCGAATTGCCCGATGGTGCTAACCCCATCAAAAAATAGGGGAGTTATATAATATGGAAAACAATGCTGCTGAAAAACGAACTGGTGCAACAATTTGGCAAGTTGCTAAGGCAGTAATGTTTGCCTTTATGGGGATACGAAAAAAAAGCGATCTCGAAAATGATGCAGCTACATTAAAGCCAGCTCAGTTAATAGTTGGTGGAATTATTGGTGGTGTTCTTTTTGTAATTGGTGTGATGCTTTTAGTCAGATTGGTAGTTAGTTAGAAATTGAAAAAAACATAAGTCGGAGGAGAGAAGAATGAGTCAAGAATCAGGACACTATTACGTCCCAGCTCCATCGTCGTATCCAATTATTGGATCGACGGCAATTTTATTCATGGGATCAGGCGCTGCCTTGACAATGAATAAAATGGAGTTAGGCTATGGTTTGTTAGCGGTCGGTTTTGCAATTTTAATCTATATGATGTTTGGTTGGTTCGGAACTGTCGCTAGAGAAAGTGAAAGTGGTAAATATGGAGAACAGGTTGATCGTTCGTTTCGTTGGGGAATGAGCTGGTTTATTTTTACTGAAGTCATGTTTTTCTGTGCTTTTTTTGGCGCACTCTTTTACATGCGTAATTTATCTATACCGTGGCTACAAGAAGAAAGTACAGTGCTAGGCAATACATTTTGGTCTGCATATGATGGTAAATGGCCGACTGCAGGTCCAGGAGCACACGAAAAATTCACTTCCATGGGAGCTTGGGGTTTGCCAGCGTTTAATACATTGCTGCTTTTAACTTCAGGTGTAACGGTTACGATCGCTCATTGGAGATTGAAAGAAAACAGACGTGATGGCTTGAAATTATGGTTACTGGCAACTGTAGCTTTGGGTGCAACGTTTATTGCTTGTCAAGCGTATGAATATATTCATGCATATAATGATTTAAATCTGAAATTATCGACCGGCGCATATGGTTCGACATTTTTTATGCTAACCGGTTTTCACGGTTTTCACGTGACAATTGGAACGATCATGCTCTTCGTCATTTATTGCCGCAGTGCAGCAGGACACTTCACACCTGAACATCACTTTGGTTTTGAAGGTGTAGCATGGTATTGGCACTTTGTTGACGTAGTATGGCTTGGATTGTTTGTATTTGTGTATTTGATGTAAATCTTTTTAGTTAAACAAGCAAGGATTCCAGCTTTTACACATGAAGAATTGTGAATTTGGAAGTGAAAAATTCTGCAGTAAAGCATGTGAATAGCTGGAATCTATTGTTTGTACGATTAGATAAGTACTAGAAGATTCGTGTCATCTCAGCAGAAAATCCATATCAAGCAAATACTTCTTTGCAGCAATTCAACTCAAATAGCTATATTCAAACAAGATGACCGTATTGGGGTATCGCTTTGAACCAAAGTTATGGGCAATCACGATAACAGTTGTTTTTGTAATAATTTTTGTTGAATTGGGGAAGTGGCAATTATCCCGCGCAGAAGAAAAAAATACTCAACATGAACAACTGGAACAATATGCAAAACAACCGGCCGTTACATTGCCAGGTATTTTAGTAAAGCTGAAAGATTTTCAGTATCGGGATATAGAGGTAAGCGGTGAATACTTACCGGAATATACAATTTATTTAGATAACAAAACTTACCAAGGGCGTGCAGGTTATCATGTCATCACACCACTTAAAATTTCCAATAGCGCTCTTGCGATAGCAGTTAATCGAGGCTGGATTGCGACGGGATACGACAGGTCAATATTGCCGTTAGTCAAGGAAGTTATCGGCGAAGTGAGAGTGACAGGGATTGTTGCATCATCAGATATTAGAACATTAGAACTTTCAGACAAAATTGTCGAAGGGCCCGTGTGGGATAATTTTAATTTGGAGCGCTATCAAGAAGTAATTGGATTGCGCCTACAGCCGCTGATGTTGTTACAAAAAAGCGATGAGAAAGATGGCTTGATACGCGACTGGAGCAAACCTGATTCTGGTGCTTCTAAGAATATCGGGTATGCGATTCAGTGGTTTTCGTTAGCTGCTACAGCTGTAATTATTTTTATAGTATTGAATGTCAAGCGAAATAAATAAAAAATCAAATAGACGCAAGTTTTTACTACTGCTGGCACTGATGTGCGCGCCGGTTGTAATTTCTTATATGCTTTATTTCTTTGAATACACGCCTAAAAGCACGCATTATGGTGATTTGTTGTCAGTCGTGAAAGTTACCGGAAAAGGCACGAATTTAATCGACAATACCATTCTTCGGATGAAAGATCTGCACGGTAAATGGGTTTTTGTGACAGTAGATTCTGGTAATTGTGATGAATCGTGCAAGGAAAAATTATATTTCATGCGTCAAGTTCGATTAGTGCAAGGTAAAGAAAAGTATCGAATTGAGCGACTCTGGTTAATTAATGACGGTGTCACACCAGATCCTGAATTAGTCAGAGAATATGAAGGCACTTTTTTTGTGAATGCAAAAGACAGCGGAATTCTCGATCATATAGAAACCGCCGAAGTGCAAACAAAACACATTTATTTAATGGATCCATTAGGGAATTTAATGATGCGTTTCCCAGAAAAAGTGAATGGAACCAAAATGGGTCAGGATTTAAAAAGATTGTTGCATGTATCGCAGATAGAGCATTAAAAATTGTAGTTTTCGCTTTATCGAAATAAGACTGAAGGAATTTATAAGAATATTTGAATGATAGGGAGGTTAATGAAATGGCTACCAGTATGACATGGCATGAAACAGCAGTGCGAATAAACCAATTTTACCGGCTGACAAAGCCGCGCGTTGTATCGCTAATTGTATTCACGGCAGTTATAGGAATGTTTATGGCAGTTCCTGGTGCAGTGCCTCTCGACACTTTGTTTTTTGGAACTGTAGGCATAGCATTAGTTGCTGGTGCTGCGGCAGCATTAAATTGTTTGGTTGAACAAAAAATGGACGCAGTAATGGCGCGCACAAAAGGTAGACCTTTGCCGCAAGGAAAAGTAAGCGTACCAGAAACACTTTTTTTTCTGCTGCTTGTCGGTGGATTTGGCTTATTTATATTATATGAATGGGTGAATGAATTAACCATGTGGTTAACACTAGGCACTTTTGTGGGTTATGCCATTATTTATACGGTTATCTTAAAACCGCTAACGCCTCAAAATATCGTAATCGGAGGAGCATCAGGTGCTATGCCCCCGGTACTTGGATGGACAGCTGTTACCGGTGAAATAGCAAGCGATGCATTGTTGCTATTTCTGATCATATTCGCCTGGACGCCTCCTCATTTTTGGGCATTGGCGCTGTACAGAAAAAATGAATATGCTTCAATTGGTATGCCGATGCTACCCGTTACACACGGTGATCAATTTACGAAATTGCACGTACTGTTGTATACCGTTATTTTATGTGTAATTACAATATTGCCTTACATCACACAAATGAGCGGACTGATCTATTTGGTGAGCTCAACAATACTCAATGGCATTTTTATGTACTACGCTATTGAGATATACCGCAATTACAGCGATCAATTGGCGCGCGAAGCGTTTCGTTATTCCATACTCTATTTAGCGCTACTGTTCGTGGCGTTGCTTGTGGATCACTATTTCTTTTTCTAGATTTTCAATTAAGCTGTTGCTCGCGATATTTATTTTGTAACAATTAAATATCGCGAGTGCAATATTCAAAAGAGTAGAGATATCAGGTTTTTTCTACTGCAGGAAATAACTTACCCGGATTCAGTATATTGTTAGGATCAAACAATCGTTTGATATTCCGCATTAATTCTAAAGTCACACGATCAATTTCTTTAGTTACAAAAGCGCGCTTTTCGCTGCCAACACCATGTTCGCCTGAAAGTGTGCCGCGAAGCTTAATCACTAGGTCGAATATTTCATTCAAGCAGCGCTCTGCTCGTACCACTTCATCCGCATTGTCTGGATTAATCAATAGGTTTACATGGATATTGCCATTGCCGGCATGACCAAAATTGACATTGTGCAGCTGGTAGTGTGCGCTGAGCTGTGTCAATCCATGCAGAAATTGCGGCAATGTATCAACAGGCACAACAATATCCTCATTGATTTTCTTCGGTGCAATCTCGCGCAACAGCGGTGAGAGCGCTTTACGAGCCTTCCATAAAGCGCCTGTATTTTCGACTTCTGCGGCATGAATTAAACCGTCTGATTGGCATGCCGCCAGAATTGCCGCTATCGAATCGGCAATGTCGTTGCGGGAACCATCAACCTCGATCATTAGCATAGCGTTTGTGTTTACAGGAAGCATATCGGGGTAGCGACTTCGTATTAAACTCAGTGAACCGGAATCCAAGAACTCAAGCGCGCTAGGCAGTTGCGGTAATGCCATAATTTTAACAATAGCGGCGGTGCAACTGGCTAAATCGCGAAAATGCGCTGTGATACCGGCGATGGCAGCGGGCAATGCAGTAAGTTTGAGTGTCGCTTCGGTAATGATGGCGAGTGTGCCCTCCGAACCAATCAGGAGGCGGGTAAGATCATAACCGACGACACCTTTGGTGGTGTAGCATCCTGTGGTAATCAAATCTCCGGTGCCGGTAACAGCTTTCAGGCCTAGCACGTGCTCGCGGGTAGTGCCGTATTTAACTGCGTGTGGTCCGCCAGCACTGGTCGCGATATTTCCGCCGATGGTCGAAAACATAGCACTGGAAGGGTCCGGCGGCCAGAAAAAACCATAAGGCTTTGCTGTTTCTTGTATGGTTTGATTCAATACACCGGGCTCAGCAATGATCACTCGATTGGCTGGATCAACCGAAATAATGTTCAGCATGCGCTCCATTGATAAAGCGATACCGCCAAATTCCGGCAAGCTACCGCCAGCGGTTCCCGTGCCGCGTCCGCGAGGAATAAGTGGGATCCGATAGCGGTTGCATAATCTGACAGCCTGTTGCACTTCGGCGGTAGTAAGCGGAAACAATACGGCATCCGGAGGATAAATCTTGCGGCTGTTGTCATAGGCATAGGCGTAGCAATCAGCCGGATCGGTATAGAAACGATCGGATGGAAAAAGGCTGCGTAATTCAGTAAGCAAATTTTCCGGTAGCATCAATGAAATTGACTGAAGAAGCTAATTCAGATATTCGAATACTTTTACGACTTTTTTCACGCCGGAAGTGGAGCTCGCAATCTGAGCCGCGCTATCGGCTTCTTGCCGCGTAACGACACCCAGCAAATAAACGACTTCATTTTCCGTCACAATTTTGACATGATTGATCTGAAACTTACGCTCAGCGAGAAAACGCGTTTTTACTTTAGAGGTAAGCAGTGTGTCATTGCTGCGGGAGGCCAGTGAAGTGTTTCCGGCGACAGCAATTTCATTGAAAATTCTGCGTACATTATCGACACCCATCACGAGCCTGCCGATATCGGTTTTGATAGTCTCAGTAGGAGCTTCACCGCTTAACAGAACCATGCGGTTGTAACTGGTAACATTGATGTGCACTTTATCGCCAAATTGCTGATGAATGCGTCGTGCACTTTTGAGTTCAATACCTTCATCTTCGATGAACATGCCACTGGTTCTGCGATCTTCAGAGATATAAGCTCCCGTTCCCGCTGCAGTGCCGACTGCAAACATAGGGACGCAACCGGTCAGAAATGGCGATAATAAAACAAGCAATAGCCAGCCGCAGTTGAAGTGTTTCATGTTTTTGACTCCATAGAATTCAAATTTTCATGGCCGATAATACAGTAAAATAACCGGATAACGAATAATCAATTGCCGCAGCGAGAGTTGCGGAAGATGCGATTTAACGGTAATGCTAAACACGGATGAATACTAATTGAGTAAGTTGTGCAAATGAAAGGTACCGATAGCCACGAGACTGCGTCAGCCGTTCTGGGCGTTGCAGCGGGCGAGGATCGTTATCTGATTTCCATGACCGAAGTCAGTGAAGTGATACCGATACCCAAATTAGCGCACGTTCCATTGACGCAGCCGTGGTTTCTAGGTTTGGCCAATGTGCGTGGAAATCTCTACGGTATTACGGACCTCGGTGTTTATCTCGGCGGCCATTCCGCGCCGTTCAATTTAAAGTCACGAATCTTGCTGGTGTCGTCCGGTAATAAGCAATATGCCGGTTTTATCGTCAATAGCATGTTAGGGATACGGGATTTATCCGAATTTTCTTCGGTTAAAATAGCTAAGAAAAAACTACCGAAGTGTATTACAGCCCAATATAAAGATGCGGAAGGACGGCAATGGCGGGAGTTAAGCTTACTTAAATTGATCGGTGATGAAGAATTTCTCCGGATCGCGTGTGAATGAAACGTTCAATACATTATTTATGGCACTATATTTTTTGAAAATTGATTGAGAAAACATGTCGACTTCCCATATTCTTGCTAAAGAAAAGGCCAAAATTCTGGCCGAAGCTCTGCCGTATATCCAACGCTTTCACGGTAAAACTATCGTCATTAAATATGGCGGCAACGCCATGATTGAGGAAAATCTGAAGCATGGGTTTGCGCGCGATGTCGTGTTGCTGAAATTGGTCGGCATGAATCCGGTAATTGTTCATGGCGGCGGCCCGCAGATCGACGATATGCTCAAACGTGTCGGGAAACAAGGTGAATTTATCCAAGGCATGCGCGTGACCGATGCCGAGACTATGAATGTAGTTGAAATGGTGTTGGGCGGATCGGTTAACAAAGATATCGTGAATCTGATCAATCGTCACGGCGGCAAAGCGGTCGGCCTGACGGGCAAGGACGGCGCTTTTATCCGTGCTAAAAAAATGCTCATGGCGGACCGGGAAGCAGCAGGTAAATGGATCAATATCGGCCAGGTTGGTGAGATCGAATCGATCGATCCGACGCTTATCGCACTTCTCGATACGCAGGATTTTATTCCGGTAATCGCACCAATCGGCGTGGGTGCGGACGGCGAATCGTATAACATCAATGCCGATTTGGTGGCTGGAAAACTGGCGGAAATTCTCCAAGCGGAAAAACTGATTTTGCTGTCAAATATTCCCGGTGTGCTGGACAAAAACGGCAGCTTGTTAACCGGTTTAACCGCACAAAGAGTCGATGAATTGTTTGCCGATGGTACTATATCCGGCGGCATGCTGCCTAAAATAGGATCGGCGCTGGATGCGGTCAAGCAAGGCGTCAAGTCTTGTCACATTATTGACGGACGCGTGGAACATGCACTGCTGCTGGAGATTTTGACTGATCAAGGTATCGGAACGCTGATCAAAGAAAATTAGAAAGCAGCGATTAAAAGGTTTTTTGTTTTTACCAGCGCTTACCCAAAGCTGTCAAAATACCGCGCAAAATCTGCACTTCTTCTTTTTCCAGCCGTATCCGGGCGAGCATGCGGCGGATCCGTTGCATCAGTAGCTTAGGCTTTTGCGGATCAAGAAAGCCGCTAACGGTCATTAGCCGTTCAAGATGCGCATACAATGATTCCAGCTCATCGAAGTTCGCCAGCTTCCTGTCAATGGCAGCAGGTTCGGTATTTTCAGTCAGCGCCATGCGTAGTTCATAAGCCATTATTTGCACCGCGCTAGCCAAGTTTAATGAAGGATAATCGGGATTTGCCGGGATATGAATGATGATCTGGCATTTATTGACTTCCGCGGTTGTGAGACCGGAGTTTTCACGGCCGAACAGTAATGCTACCGGCTGCCGCTGCGCCAGTTGCAGTAATTCCCGCGCACCCTGTCTGGCGTCGAAAACAACGGGCGATAGCTCGCGCGGCCGCGCTGTAATTGCGGCGGTCTGGACAGTGTTCTCTAGTGCCTCATCAAGATCTTCGCAAACTTTGGTTTTGTGTAAAACATCAACGGCATTGGCAGCGCGGGCATCCGCTTCCTGCTCAGGGAAAGATTTCGGATTAACCAGATACAGTGAGTGCAGCCCCATCGTTTTCATGGCCCGCGCCGCCGCACCGATGTTACCGGGGTGACTCGTGTGACTGAGCACGATGCGAATGTTATCAAGCGGACAGAGCGTGCTCATGGGAGTATGTTTATTTCAAACCGCGTGTATGGTTTCATGAATCAATCAATTATCAATAAACCTGATTCTATCAAAAAGAAGAAGCACTCTTGCTAATCCATGAACTGCAATACTCGAACTTGCCGGTGCTTGCTTTAGCAAATGGTTATGCGCACTCGGATTGGAAATGAATCGAAAAGAAAGTTGACATGAAGACCCATAACAAGTTCTAATACGCGGTTCTATTGACTAAATAAATTAGAGAGAAAAATGAAACGTACTTATCAACCTTCAGTGACGAGAAGAAAACGTACACATGGATTTCTAGTTCGCATGAGAACGCGTGGTGGGGCAGCAGTTATCCGCGCTCGCCGTGCAAAAGGGCGCGCTCGATTAAGCGTTTAGTTCCGGCTGGAAAATTTTATTTTTAGATTTGTTGAAACCGGTTCTTTGCCCAGAAATTACAGATTACGTAAGGCAGCTGAGTTTGCTGCGGTAATCAATTTGAAATGCCAGGCCAGTGGTGATTTAATCCAAATTTATATGAAGCCGAATGAGTTTGAATATGCGCGGCTAGGATTAATTGTTGCAAAAAGAGTTGAACGGTCTGCGGTTAAACGCAATAAAATTAAACGTATTTTACGGGAAGCGTTTCGCAAGAACCGGTTTTACGACCAAACGATAAAAATGGATTGGGTTATGCGGTTACGGCGGCCTGTCCCCAGAAGCGAGTTGATAAGGTTGGCTGCTGAGACACAATCATTAATGCTTCAACTACAGCAATGTCACGGTTAATTATTGCCTTAATAAAATTCTATCAATATTGTATTAGCCCTCTTTTTGCGCCATCATGCCGTTTTAGTCCAACTTGTTCACAATACGCTTGCGATGCATACGCTAAATATGGTTTTTTTCATGGAACACGATTGAGTGTCTGGCGCGTACTGCGTTGCAATCCCTGGAGTAAAGGCGGTTACGAGCCCATCCCTTAATATATCAATCCTACTGCAGCCATAGTACTCAACTAATTTATTGTTTATGAGTAAGAATTGTCGACAAGATAGCGCTGTCCTGAGTGAAATAAAACCAATAGCGGCTATCGAGTGATGCACGGGAGTTTTAGCGCTTTGTCGAAAAATTAACTTGATTAGATAAATAATGGAAACAAGAAAACTCATACTTATCATTATCTTCTCCACCTCGCTACTGTTTTTGTGGGATGCTTGGCAAAAAGAATTATATCCTCCGGCTTCGCAAGTCATGTCGGGAGCATCTGCTGATTCCGCAAATCAGCGCCATGATCCATTGCCGGTGCCCGGCGATGAATTGACTGCTTCCGCAAGCGGAACTGGAGCCGCCTCGGAAATCGAAGGTGTCAGTCCGTCAATAACGCCCAATCTGTTTACTATCGGTGAGAAAATTCATGTCAAAACGGATTTGGTTGTGGCAGAAATCGATACGGCAGGCGGCGATATCCGTCAGCTTGGCTTGATTGCGCATCCATCCAGGGAAGATATCAGCAAACCCTATGAGCTGTTACTGGATAAAACCGCGCGATTCCAAGTTGCGCAGTCAGGGTTGATCGGAAACGGTCTGCCCAATCATAAAACAAAATATACCGTAGATTCGAATAACTATGAACTGCAACCTGGACAGGACAAGGTTACAGTGCGTCTTCTCGCACCGGAAGTCGACGGTGTGCAAGTTGCCAAAATTTATACTTTCCATCGCGGCAGTTATGTCATTGATGTGGAATTCGAAGTCGTAAATCACAGTGATGCTGCGATTATTCCATTCTCTTATTTTCAGATGCTGCGGGATGCGAACGATCCCACGGGTGCCAGTACCATGGTTCATTCCTATACCGGCCCGGCGATGTATACGGATGAAGAAAAGTTTCTGAAAATAAAATTTTCCGATCTGGATAAAAACAAAGCGGAATATCCGACCAATGCGGACAATGGCTGGATAGCCATGCTCGAACATTATTTCTTGACGGCCTGGCTGCCTCCGCAAAATACACCGCGTGAATATTTTGCCAAGCGTCTGGCGCCCAACCAGTATACCGCCGGCGTTATTGCACCGGTCGGCACGATTGAACCGGGGCAGACGAAAAATATTACCATGCCTTTCTATGCCGGTCCGCAGGAGCAGAATAAGCTTGCAGAACTGGCACCCGGTCTCGATCTGACAGTCGATTATGGTTGGTTGACGATTCTTGCCAAGCCGCTCTTCTGGCTGCTTTCCTTCTATCATTCATGGACGGATAACTGGGGGGCTGCCATTATTTTGCTGACGTTGACAGTCAAACTTCTATTCTTTCCATTGTCGGCTGCGGGCTATCGTTCCATGGCAAAAATGCGCGTGGTGACACCCAAACTGCAGCGCATACGCGAGCAATACGCCAGTGACCGGCAGCGTATGCATCAGGCGATGATGGAATTCTACAAAGAAGAGAAAATCAACCCGATGGGAGGATGTTTACCGATTCTGGTGCAAATCCCGGTATTTATCGCGTTATTCTGGACGTTACTGGCAGCGGTTGAGCTGCGCTATGCGCCGCTTGCGTTATGGATAACCGATATGTCAGTGCCCGATCCGTATTACGTGCTTCCGGTGATTATGGGCATATCGATGTGGATTCAATCAAAACTTAGCCCCACACCGACGGACCCGATCCAAGCGAAAGTCATGCAGATCATGCCGATCGCTTTTAGTGTGTTCTTTTTCTTCTTTCCGGCGGGTCTTGTGCTTTATTCGCTGTGCAACAACATCCTCTCCATTGCGCAACAATGGCAAATAACGCGCATGTATGAAATCAAGGCCGAGGGAGATGCCAATAAGAATAAGAAAAAAAGCAAAAACGTGCCTGAACCGGCTGAGAAAAATCTTCAGTCGACTGCATTGGCAACCACTGAAGAAGAAATAATTACTGAGCTGGAAGCCAATATTGCTGCAAATAGCGGGCAGAGTGAGAAGAAACAATCACAGCAGGCAGCTACTCCCGGTAAAAGTAAAGCGGCAGTCAAAGCGAAAAGTACGCCGCAGGGAAAAAGACCAAGGAAAAAATAGTGATGAAATGACCGGTTATCGGTAGTATCGATAACCGGTATCGTCATCAGTGACAGCAGCAAGCCGTGGAGATGATCGATAGCAAGTTCTGATATTATCGCAGCAATTGCAACACCGCCCGGCCGGGGTGGGATTGGTGTGATTCGAATTTCCGGCAAGAATCTGACAAAACTGGCAGAAGCGATTCTGGGTAAACTTCCCAAGCCCCGTTATGCCTGTCTCAGCAAATTCCTCGATACCGATGGGCGAATTATTGACCAAGGTATCGCACTCTATTTTCCCGCACCACATTCCTATACCGGTGAAGATATTCTGGAGTTACAAGGCCATGGCGGCCCGGCGGTCATGGATTCATTGCTTAACCGTTGCCTTACTGCCGGTGCTCGTCTGGCGCAACCCGGTGAATTCACGCTACGCGCTTATCTCAATAATAAAATCGATTTGATTCAAGCAGAGAGTGTTGCGGCTATTATCGAAGCCAGTACGCATGAGGCTGCACGGTGTGCGATCAATTCATTGCAGGGCCATTTTTCGTCCCGGATTGAAGAGCTGGTAAGCTCGTTGATTACGCTTCGCATGCTCATTGAAGCCACGCTCGATTTTCCTGAGGAAGAAATCGATAACCTACAAACTTTGCAAATCATCGAAAAGCTGGGGTATATCCAAGCCCACCTTGAGCAAATATTTCTGGCTGCACGGCAAGGCAATCTGCTCCAGGAAGGTATCCGCATCGTATTAATGGGCGCGCCCAATGTCGGCAAATCCAGCTTACTGAATCAATTGGTACAAGAGGAAGCCGCTATCGTCACGGAAATTCCTGGAACTACGCGCGATACGATTCAACGTACCATTTCTATTTCCGGTATGCCGATCCATATCATCGACACCGCAGGGCTCAGAAAAACCGATGATGTGGTGGAACAAAAAGGCATTGAACGTACAATTGCAGCGATTAAGGATGCCACGATGGTGCTGCGGCTGATGGATGTCAGTCAGCATCACCTTGGTGATGAAAGTCCGGCGCAAAATGCTATTCCTGTCGGTAAACCGTACATCACCATATTCAACAAAATTGATCTGGTTAATGAAAATCCAAGAGTCGAAGATCAGGAAGGCGCAAATTCGATTTATCTTTCGGCCAGAACGGGTGCAGGCATTGAACTATTACGCAGAAAAATATTGGAGCTCGCCGGCTGGCACTTTAATCATGCCGGCGAAGGTATTTTTATGGCCAGGCAGCGTCACCTGGAAGCATTGAAAGAAGCGCAGATGTATCTGGAGAACGCGCAAAATTTCACGCAAGGTGAATATCAACTGGAACTGCTGGCGGAGGAACTCAGGCTGGCGCAGAATGTTCTGTCGTCGATTACGGGACAATTTACCGCCGATGACTTGCTTGGCGAAATTTTTTCGCATTTCTGTATTGGAAAATAATTGATTTCTCAGGTGCTTCTTAAGCATCCATTTAAAGAGCTGATTTCCGAGCAATGCCTAACGCGGCAGACCGCTTGCGTGGAACAGCTATTCACCGCTTCTCTAATACAACCAGATTCCGGTATAAACATGCGATTGATCGAAGTGCGCATGGCCTACCGGCTTACATTTCTTGGAAAAAGATTGATTTATTGACTGATCGAGAATATGTGCGAAGAAAATATTCTGATTCAGCTGCATTGTGATGTTGATGCGGTTTAATTCCAGTAGACAATCGAATGCATAGTAGCAGCATTTCAATACACTTTCTTTTGCGGAAAATAGGCTATAGGCATATTGATCCCTCAATGCGGGTTGAGTAAGTAAAATTGCATTCTTTTCCGCTGCCGAAAATAAATTGTTAAGTGTGCTGTACGGAAAAGGAGTGAGAAATTCTTGAATATCTACTCCTAATGCGCGAATGTTTTTTTTTGAACCGCTGCCGCAACCGCTTTGCCGCCGCTGTGGCTGATGCTGCCGGTAATACCGCAAGGCCAGAGCGGTGCGCCATTCTGGTCGGCTAAAAGCGGCGTGTCTTTATGTCCCATTTTATCGAGAACCTGATGGGCGCAAAAACGGCCGGTACAAAAGTCTTGCTGGCGCTTAATGCCGGCTCCGGTTATCAAGGATAATTCCGACTTGTGAAGCGCCCGCTGATCTTTCGGCGTGTCACAGATTGCAAAATAAAAAGGCGGGGAAGGTAGCATGGTTGCCAGCGCTTGCTCTGTACGACGGTTAGAGGATGATTTCTTTGGCATGGTGATAATCCTTCAAAGGCTAGAAGTAGCGCGCGATGCGGAACTGGATATAACTGTCTTTGCGATAGCCGGTCAGAATCTCCGTTCTGGGGTGATCCGGTGAAATATTTTCGAAGAACCGCGATTCCAATTCGATTTTCCATTTTTCACCGATTCTGCGGCTTGCAGTGACGGTGCCGATTTTGGCTTGCGTTTCCACATCGGTGGTAACTCCGGCCAGGAGCTGTGAGTTTTGTGCATCGTTAAATGCAAACCGCATGCCGAAGAAGACATCGTTATTGAACGGGGTAGGAGGCGCAGTTCTATCGCGCCCATCGTAAAGATATTCCGCCAGCAGGCCTACATCGATATCGGTGCCGAGTAAACCATAATGTGTGTATTCGGCGCCAGCGACGACCGCTGCGAAGCGCTTGCCCTGTCCGCTGCGTGTGATCGCTTCCAGTTTGAAAAGCCAATTGCCCAGTGACGCTTGAGCATCCAAGCTGGTTTGTTGAATCAGATCGTAAACTGGCACGAGCGCTGTCGGATTGGTATTGAATCCGTTGTCAAACCTCGGCAGGAGTCTGGGTTCGCGGCCAACACCCATGAAATGCGCGATGCCGATATCGACGTTACCAAAAGTCCGGCTCCAGCGAACCGCCCAATCCTGATGCCAGCGACCGGCATTACCACTAAATTCCGATGCATTCTGATCGACCGGCGGTACGAACCTTAATCTTCCGTGCAATGCCGGGAAAGTACGGTCGCGAAAAAACGGTAAATATAAAAAATTGAAATTCCCATACGCGCTGGGTATGTTCAAACTGACCATCGGTTGTCCCAGTTTTTCTTCACCGTTGATATTTTCTACCAGATCAATCTGATTAATGATATCAACGAGATGACGAGACTCGGTCACACCCCAGAATACTCTGCCGACACCCACGCGTATATTCCATTTCGGATTCTGATACAGCCAATTAAACTCACGAAGATCAAAGTGAGTTCGATGTTCATCAATGGCATCAACCCGGCCGAAAGGAATGAAGGTGAAACGGTTCGAACCATTACCCCATTCATGGCGGAATTCCGGTTGTGCGACGCCTGACGGTACGAAACGAAGATTGCTTTGCTCAGGAAATACCGGAGCGTTGACATAAGTACGAAAATCTATAGCCGCAAAACCAGACCATTCAGCAGCGTAGGCATTGGTTATAATCATGCTTGTAACCAATAAGAAGTGGATTAATCTAGACCGCATTACAGTTGTCTTTGAGCGCTATGTTTTCAGAAATTCCGGGTGGTTGGTATTTAATCCGGCATCCCGCAGGAGCCGGATTAAATATCTTTATTTTTGCAACATTGTTAAACCGGACAGGCAGTTTCTATCCTGACTTACTGGGAAATTTTTATATGAAGATTGGAATGCATCTTGTTTGATCTTACTGCACATTCTTCAATGAGCTTTCCATGAAGTCAGTTTCCGTCAATCCGAGCCGGAACCGGTAGTTGGTGCGCAGCAATAAAGTGCTTTTACCATTCTGATGATTGATCATTTCAAGCTTGCCGGCTCTCCAGTACTGGCCTAAATATTGGTTGTAGTCACTGAAAGTAAGCGTCTTGAGCAAGGTATTCTTGCGATCATAAAAATCGATCCTGCGTGGCTGGTAGATGGTTTTATCAATCCATTCAACTTGGCGGACATAACCTGAGTGCTCGTACGCAGGGATGTTTTCGATCACAAAGCAGTCATTACCATCCACAACTTCGTCGCGCAGGTATTTATATTTGTATTTTTCCAATTCCCATGAGGCGATGTCTTCATAGGCGAATTCGCTACCCATGAAAGGCCCGGATTTGTTGACCGTTGAAATACGTTTGACGCGCTTCAATTCCGGCAGGTATAGCCATTGATCATCCGGTTTTAAGCCGTGCGCGTAGGTTAAAATGGCCGTGCCTTTTACATCGGCGGGGCGATGGAAAACGCCGAGTTCCTTATCGCCGTCACCGGTCATTTCCAGTGTTTTGTAGGTGAATTCACGCTTGCTCTCATCGCCTTGCGTGTTGCGCAGAATCATCAAGGCATCGTGAATACTGTCGCCAAAACCGGTATCGCGGCGTTCAACTTCACGATTGATGGCGTAACCTTTCTCTTCGTCGGTCATGGCATGCAGCAGCGTGTTCATGCTGAAGAAAATACTGAGTAGGTAAATGATCTTTTTCATTGGTTTCTCCTTTAAAACTTAGTGATGACAGGACTGGAAGATTTGGCCATGTGACTTCTCCAAGCCTCCAGGGTGAGTAGAATAGGGGGAAGCAAAAGGAATTCAGCAAATAATCCCAAGGCAAAAATGCTCGAAGTGAGCATCCCCATTTCGTTGTTGATTTTGAAACTGGAAAATGCGAACAGGGAAAATCCCATGATCAGCACTGCGGAAGTGATCCATAAGGCGCTGCCTACCGTGGCGAAAGCGTAGCGGATGGAATCTTCCGGTGTCAGATTGAGTTGTGTTCTGGCATGCTGGTATTTGCTGAGAAAATGGACGGTATCGTCCACCAGAATTCCCAGCGTCATGGCCGCGACCACGGATGCTGCCAACCCTACTTGACCGACAGCCAAACCCCACAAGCCGAATGCAATGCCCGCAGGGATCAAGTTGGGGATTAAACTGATCAGGCCCAGTTGAACAGAACGCAATACCAGAATCATGATCAGCGAGATAATGCCTATGGCTACAATTTCCCCTGAGATCATGCTGGCGATATTGCGTTGTCCGATATGCGCGAACAATAAGGTCGGGCCCGTGCCTTCGCTGTGCTTGACGACGGAAGTATTGGCGGCCAGCCAGGTCTGCGCACGTGTTTCAAGATCGATCACCTGCTGGCTGGAAATACTATGCAAGGTGACGGTTACGCGAGTTGCCGATTTGCTGACATTGATCCGGTCGTTGAGATCCAAGCCGTACGGTAAGGACATTTCGTACATCAATAGAATTTGCGCGCTCAAGTCCCTGCTTTCCGGCAAACGATACCACGCCGGATCGTCGTCATGCATGTTGCGGTTCAAGCGTTTGAGAATATCCGTAACCGCGTAGACGTGCATGACCTCCGGCTGCTTCCGGTACCATTGCACAAAGGCGTCAACCTGGTTAAGAAACGCCGGATCGCTGATCCCGCCTTCGATTTCATTGCCGAGCGAATAATCGATGCGGTATACACCGGTCAGATTGGCTGTGGTGTAATCGGTATCGCGGCGGAATGCGATGGAATCATCGAAATATTTCACATACTCGTCATCCAGCTCATTCAGCGGGATGCAGGCAATCAGTGCAACCGTAATCACAACAAGAAAGGACAAGACGGTGTTGCGATAGGCGATGATAAAGTTTGCCAATCGCGCCAGCGTCTTGCTGTTGCCGATGCCGGTGCGTCCTTTATGCTGCGGTAACAGCATCATCAGCGCGGGTAGAAAAGTGATCGTCAGAAAAAAAGCGAGCCCGACACCCATCGCCGTAATATTACCAAGATCCTGAAAGGGTGGAACCTCGCTATAGTTCATCGAAAGAAAACCGATCGCCGTGGTCAGATTGGTAAAAAGAATCGCTTTAAAGTTAACCGCGATGCTTTCCGTCATGGCGTTTTTTCTGTCCCGGCCTTGCTCCAGCGCGCCGTAATAACCCGTTAAGATATGCACGGCGTCGGCGACAACGACAGTGAGCAAAATGGTTGGAGCGGGGATGCTGGAAGGGGAAAACGCAATATCCAGCCAGCCGGCCAGGCCGATTGCCCCAACGACCGCCAGTACCATCATGGCGATGATGGCGACTGTGCCCCACAACGATTTAAGAAACAAAGCCAGGGCGAGGCAAATGATGATGAGCATTGCCGGGGTGAGTGTTGCCATATCGTGCTTGGATGATTCCGCAAAGGATGTATCCAGGATAAGAGAGCCTGTCAGCCGGATATCCAAATCCACGTATTCCTTTTTCAGCTTACCAACCAGGTTTCGTACGAATTCGACCGCTTCCGTGGTTTCTTTGTCCTGGTCCAGTGCAGGTCTGTGCACCACTATATTGATTCCCATCACTCGGGCATCAGGCGAAATGAGCCGGTTGACTAAGAGCGGCTCATTCAAGGCAATTTCTTTTTTCTGATTGATCTGCTGCGCATTCAGTTGATCGGCATTTCTTATCAGATCTTCGACAAAAAGCTCGTCACCGGTCGCGCGGCTATATTGAAAATTAGTGATGGAATCCACCCGTATTGAATACGGTGTTTGCCAGAGCGCTTTGGTTAGTTTCTCGGCGATGACGAGATTTTCCTTGGTGAATACGTCACCGTTAGCGGGTGTCACCACCACCAGCAGATTGTCATCCCGGACATAAGTCTTGTTTAAGGAGTCGAATGCGAGGAGCTGCGGATTTTCCTCACTGAAGAACATGCGGTAATCGCTTTTAAAGTGCAGAAACTGGATGCCGTAACCGGCGGCCATCACCAGCAAGACGCTTAGAATGACAGTCCACCAGCTATGCTGGAGTATCTGGCGGGTATATGGAGTAAGCATTGATTGAATCCTTTTAATTTCTTGGGTTGTGTAATTGCTGCGCATTTTTCCGGCGGCCATCCGGATCAAGATAAAGCAGCTCCGCCACTGGTTTCTTTATGCAATTGGCGTAACGCTTGCGCAAGCGTGTTTACCGTGTAAATCACTTCTTCTTCGGACAGATTGCTGGTAATGAAAAAACGTAATCGGGCAGCCGATTCCGGTACAGCCGGATACATGATCGGATGAACATTGATGCCCACCTCGTATAACTTCTGGCTGAGCTTCAGGCAAAGAACGGAATCCCCCAGAATAATGGAAACGACGCCTGTGCCATTGGCCAGACCGGTGTCAAGCCCTTGTTCTTTGGCTTGTTGCAGGAATAAAGCCGATCTGGCACGCAAGCGCTCGGCGCGTTCGGGTTCGCGCTTCAAGATTCGTGCCGAAGCAAGCGCGGCGGCGGTATTGGGAGGGGAGATACCGACGCTGAATAACACTGCACCGGCTGCATTGTATTTAAGATTTTCAATCAGAGCCCGGGAGCCGCAAATATAGCCGCCGCAACTCGCGAACGCCTTACTCAACGTGCCCATCCAGATATCGACTTCGGCGGCGTCGATGCTGAAGTGATCATGGGAACCGAATCCTCGCGGTCCGATGATGCCGACTGCATGTGCTTCATCGACCATGAGCAAACACTTATGTTTTTTCTTGATCTCGATGAAACGGGGGAGATCGGGAATGTCGCCGTCCATACTGTAAACGCCCTCGATAATGATCAGGGTACGCTGATAAGCATGGCGCTCATCGGTCAAAATTTTATCCAGGGCTTCCCAGTCGTTATGGGGAAAAGTCATACGTCTGGCACCTGAGAGCTTGCAGCCGGTAATAATGCTGTTGTGAATCAGGCTATCGTGGATCAGCAGATCATTGGGACCGAATAAATGACTGATCACCGATACGTTGGTCGAATAACCGCTGACTAAAGCTAACGCAGCTTCAGTGCCGTGGATTTCAGCCAGAATTTGTTCCAGTTCGCGATGAAGCGGTATTTCTCCCGACACGATGCGGCTGGCAGAAACCGAAGTGCCGTATTGATCGATGGCAGCTTTGGCGGCGGCGGAAACTTCGGGGTGGCCTGATAAGCCGAGATAGTTATAACCTGAATAATTGATAAAATCCTTGCCTTCGATAGAGGTGATATGATCGCTGACACCTTGATGCGGATTGAAATACGGGTTGTTCATCGACAGTGCCTGGAATATCTTTCCTTGCTCCATCAATGCGCTGTAGTCGGGAAATTTATCGAACCGGTACCATGCTTCAGGTATGTCGTCTGTGTCCGATTTCCCATTCCGGTTATTTTCCTGCTGCGAGATCAGTTCTCTGAGAAGGTTGCGCTTTTCATCCAGTGACAAATTTTCCAGCTTGCTGGCTTTATTGTTCATTTCATAAACCTTTGTATAATTTCTGATATATAACTAATAAATGGAAAACTAACGAATCTTTGCGCGCCTGCATTCCGGCCAGTTTTCAGTTGGCCGGAATGCACGCTTTGTTTTTGCCATCCTATAAATTAACCGCGCCTTTACTGGTTTCCAGAATCGCACCGGAGCCGTTAACTAACAGTTGCTCCAGTAACATGTCGATGTCTTTCTCCGACATATGCTCGATCACTGAACTTTCTGACACGGATTCGTCCGCGGTTGATGGCGAAATCGACAGAATCGTTTTCTCCATCAGAATGTGCGCCATATGCCCCAGGTTTGGACTGCGCATTAATTCCAGCGTGGAAATTCTGACGCCGAAAGTCTTGTTGATAAGCGCTTGCAATTCCGCAGACATCAGAGAGTCGACGCCCATGTGCATTAAGGATTGCTCACTGTCGATTTTTTCAATTGGAATACGCAACACCGATGCAATTTGTCCGGCAAGAGCGCGCAGCATCCCCTCTTCTCTTTGCTCTGGCGGTAGCTGAAATATCTCCTGACAGACTTTGGTGAGTGCATTTTCCGATTTTTGATCGGCATGACCGATCAAGTTTCCGAACCGGGGAGAATTGCCGCCGGTGGGTTCAAATGCTTGCCACTTTTCCCAATCGCAATTCATCAATCCATATTGGGACAGATCGGTGCCGCGCATTTGCGCCCAGCAATCCATGGCTTGATTGACCGTGATGGTGTTCATCCCCATCAGATTCAGATGTTTTTTCACTTCTTCGCTATTCACCGCCATACCGGTGGCAATAGCACCCCAGTTGATACTCGTGCCAGCCAAACCATCGGCGCGGCGTTTGGCTGCCAGCGCATCAAGGAAAGTATTGGCTGCGGCGTAGTTGGCCTGACGCGCATTGCCGATGATTGCGGAAACCGACGAGAATAAAACGAAGAAATCGAGCGCATCGTTTTGTGTGTATTGATGCAGATACCAGGCGCTCAGCGCTTTGGCACGCATGACCCGAGTCATGCGCTCCGGAGTCAACTCGGCAATCGGGGCGTCATCCAGAATGGCCGCGGTATGGAATATTCCTTTCAGGGGTGGGCAGGTACTGGAGATCCTGTCAAATAACGACTTAACTTGCGTTTCATCGGTCAAATCAGCGGCCACTGCTGTTACCTGCACATCTTTTCCCGATAACCAATCCAATACGGCTTTTGCCGCGTCATCCGAAGCTCCGCGGCGGCTAACCATAATCAGGTGCTTGGCGCCATGCTTAGCCATCCATTTTGCCGCTTCGAGTCCAAATCCGCCGAAACCGCCGGTAATCAGATAGGCTGCATGTTCATCGAATAATGCGGATTGTTGTTGATCAATGACCGTGATGGCGGATTTATCCTGTAGCGATAAAATTTGCGTGGCATCGGTGATAGAACGATTCCGGCCAGACAAGTAGGCAATGCCTTCCGTCAACGTTAATTCATTAATCTGCGGCAAACTGACAATCTGAACCGTGCTAAATAAATGCGCGATGGCGTCCAGCAGTTGCTGGAATAAATCCGGAGCCGTCAGTGCAAGTTTTAATGCGTCCAGGTGTATAAAGCTTTTTTGCAATAGACTGACCGGCAAACGATCGGTATGGGTTTGGGTTAGAACGATTTCATGTGTTTCGGGCAGCAGCAAATGCTCGATACCCTCCGGTTTGTGCGCGTCAATGCCGCGTATCCAGGCGCGTACCGGCGCTGCTTGCGGATTTCCAAGGCAGGAAATGTCTTCTCCTTGGTGATAAAGCACCGGAGTTGCGCCCAGACAGTTTGCCACTTCTACTGCAGCGCTAGCCGCAGCGCCTAACGCGCCATCGATCAGCACGGTTTCCAAAGGCGCCACCCGGGCGACATATTTCAGGGCGTAATACGCGGGTGCTAGCGTGGTTGCCAATGAAACAATTTCGTCATGGCTGAGCTGGAATTGGTCGACAGAAAATACCTGGTCGGCTGCACAAACGACGTGCGAAGCAATGGTTTCATCGGTCACCAGCATGACAAGTTCGCCAGCGCTGCAATTGAGCACTTGGTTTCCTACTTTATCGATGACACCTAGCGCAAAATAACCGTGCACATCGCCATCGTTCGTGTCGGTAAGCTGATAGCTGGTTAAGTTGATGCATTGCAACGCCACGACCACTTCATCGTTTTCCGGAACCGGTGCGGGCATAGCATGAAATTCATAGCGGCCCTGTCTGCTGAGCCGGAACGCGTCAACGCTTGCGCCATTGCGCTCGTTCGATGGAAGCTCTACGCTCTGTCTGATCCAGCGGTGAACATAACGCTCTTGACCGCGTAAAGCGACGTCATCTTCGCTGTCATCGGACATTAATTCCCTGGTTAATAAATGAACTTCTTTGTCCGCGCTTACCGGATCCAAATCGATTTGCGTGCAACGCAATAACGGAAATTCATTCAATGCCACACGCGTCAATCCGGTTAATGCGGTTAACGGGATATTTGTCACTTCACCGCCGCCGCTAACCGCTTGCGTTCCTTGAGTGACGACATAGACACGAGGCGCCTGGGTTGTAAACACTTTGCCAAGCAGCTGGATAATTTGTAAGGCGACGCTGGCTTGTTCGACACCGGCGGGATCGTTGTGCGCCGTTCCTGCCAGTCCCCATAAATAGGCGACCCCGGTGCATCCTTGCGATTTTGCTTTTAGAACGATTTGTTCCAGATAACCAAGCTCGCTGGGATTGAGTGCTTGAAAATGGCTGAATTCCTGTTGATAAACTTCATTCAGCGGTACCCGTATCACATGATTACCGCTGGCTTCGAGTTCTTGACACAGGGTTTCGCTGGTTTTGCTGCTGTCGCTGAACACCAGCCAGCCACCCTTGCGCTTCACATTCGACGGCACCGCTTTTTTCTGCCATTGCCACGCATACGTCCATTCCGCCAGTTGCTCGCTGAGATTTTTCTTCTCGTTGGTTAAAGCACGGCAGCGCAAGCCTTCGACCTTCACCAGCACATTGCCTTGTTCGTCAAATAGCGTTAGTTCACCTTCAATGCTGTGTTCATTGATGTGATTCAGCTTGCCGTGACACCACAGCGTATCACCTGGTTTTCCCTGATAACTAATGCGTTTGATCGCAACCGGCATGTAGAAATGGTCGTTTTCACTAGTGGCTGCAATGAGTGATTGAAAACAACCATCCAACATGGTGGGATGCAAGAAGTAACCCGGGTTTTCCGGCAACAGGCCGGTATGCAGCTGGATCTGTGCCAATACTTCGTTGTGACCGCGCTGGAGTTGCTGGATCGTCCGGAAGTAAGGGCCGTACGATAAGCCGCGTTCGTTCAGTTCCGCGTACAGTTCGCCGACATTAACTTTCTCGGTGCATCGCTGCTGAATATCTGATCGCGCGATCATTTCCGATTCCAATGCTACCGGTAAAATTTTCGCCGAAGCATGCAGGGTCCAATCCAATGCTGTATCTTGGTAGTGGCTGTGGAAGGCGTATTGGCCGTTTTCTTGATCGTAACTGACGTGGATAAAAGGTTCGCTTTCATTGCCACTCAAAATCAACGCTTGGTGAAAATATAATTGCTCAATCACGCACGCCGTATTGCCCGTTGCCTGATTAAATGCCGCCAATCCCGCTTCAACATAAGCTGCGCCTGGCATGACAACGAGTTCATCGACCACATGATCGTCCAGATACGGCAGGAATTGACGATTGATGGCGCTCTGCCATGCGGGTTTGGGGCCGGATAAACGGCGGTCGAGCAATGCATGAACGGGTGTTCCGGTGCGATCGGTAACGGACTCTTGGTCTTCGTTCCAGTACGTCTCTCTTTGCCAAGGGTAGGTTGGCAATTTAACGTACACGGTATCATCCGGATACAATCGTTTCCAGTCGATTTTGCAACCAGCCGTGTAAAGTCCGGCCAAAGCCATCCGGAACGTGCGCTGTTCGGCTTGATCGCGCCGCAATGAGGTAAAAGCTTGCGGTTTGATATTTTGCTGTTGACAGCAATCCTTGATAGCGGTTGATAGCACCGGGTGCGGACCGACCTCAAGAAAAATGCGGTAACCGTCTTGCAGAAGACTGTCCATGGCCTGAGCGAAATAAACCGGTTCGCGCACGTTATTGCACCAGTACTCAGCATCAAAGCTCAGACTGTCGGTCAATTTTCCCGACACTGTCGAGTACAGCGGCACCTGCGGCAAGTTAGGCTGCAAATCAGCCAGGGTTTGCCTGATTTCAGGTTTCAAATGTTCCAAGAAGGCGCTGTGATAAGCCAGCTCGACTTGCAAAAACCGGTTGAACTCGTCCTGCGCTGTCAAATGGGCTGAAATTTTCTCCAATGCGGCGGGATCACCTGAAAGCGTCACTTGCGTAGGACCGTTAACGGCTGCGATGGAAACATCGCCATGGGTTAATGTTGCGATTAACTCAGCGCAGTGTTCCATGCTGACACCAACGGCGAGCATTTTCCCGCCGCCAGCGGCTTTTTTAAGAATGCGGCTGCGTTCATAACTGACTTTGATGGCATCTTCCAGGCTGAGCGCACCCGCGGCATAAGCTGCGGTAATTTCTCCCAAGCTATGGCCCACGATCGCGCCGGGTTCGATACCGCTGGCACGCCACATGGCGGTTAATCCGGCTTGCACCAGGAAGTTTGCCGGTTGCGCTATTTCCGTCTGGGTGATTTTCGAGTTTTGTTCATCGGCCAGCATTTCTTTCAGGATGGACCATCCCGCTAATTGGCGGAAAATCGAATCGCATTTTTCTACGGTTTCCCGGTAGATGGCGTTGTTTTCATATAATTCTCTTCCCATGGCCCACCATTGCGGTCCCATGCCGGTGTAAACGAATACCGGTTTTGCGGTTGCTTTGCTGTCGGTTTTTCCCGCAACCCCGGTGTAATCCGCTTGCCCTGCCAGATAGGTGCTGAGCTGGTCGTACATGTTTTCCCAGGTGCTGCCAATAACCGCCAGCCGGTAATCGTGATGTCCCCGGCGGCACGCCGCTGAAAAGCACAGGTCTTTTAATGCTCCTTTATAATCGCGCGGAAATTTGTTCATCCAAGCGCGTGCGAGGTTTTGTAACGCCTGCTCACTGCGGGCGGAGAGCGGTAGCAGATAAGTTTGATCCGCTGCATCCTCTTCGCGAACCAGCTTCAGAGCAGGGGGCGCATTTTCCAGCACCACGTGTGCATTAGTTCCACCGTAACCGAACGAATTGACAGCGGCGTAAATGGATTGGGAATCGGATTCTAATGGTTCCAACCGGGTCGGTAAGCGCAGACCCAATTCTTCAAAGGGAATGTTGGGATTGGGCGTATGCAAATTAGCTTGTGGCGGCACTTGATGATGCGCAAGGCAGAGCGATGTTTTAATGACGCCGGCGATGCCTGCCGCCGCTTCCAAATGACCGATGGCGCCCTTGACGGAACCCATCAAACGGGATTTGGAGCGCTTAGAATGCTGGTCGATGGCATCGCCCAGTGCTTTCGCTTCGAGCGGATCGCCGACCGGCGTGCCGGTGCCATGGGCTTCGAAATAGCTGATCTCGTTGGTATCGATGCCGTATTTATCGCAAACCGACCGGATCAAGGCCGTTTGTGAAGCTGGATTCGGAACGGTAATGCCGTTGGTTCTGCCATCTTGATTGACGCCGGTACCGCGTATCAGTGAATAAATCGAATCGCCGTCTTTCAACGCCGCCGATAACGGTTTCAGCACAACAACACCGGCACCTTCTCCGCGTCCATAGCCGTTAGCACCCGCGTCAAAACTTTTACTGCGTCCGTCGGGTGCAAGAAAGCCGCCTTTGCACATGGCAATCGGATATTCCGGACGCATCATGACATTGACTCCGCCAGCCAGCGCCAAATCGGATTCACCGTTCCAGATAGCCTGGCAAGCGAGGTGTAATGCCACCAGTGAAGACGAACACGCCGTATCGACGCTCATGCTGGGGCCGCGCAAGTCCAAAATATACGAAATGCGGTTGGAAAGGATGGTCATCGTTGAGCCGACGGCGGTATGTGTACTGATCAGATCGCGATTCATTTTGCCCATCTGAGTCAGTTTATGATCGAGGGTAAACGCGCCGATGAACACGCCTGTGTTGGATCCGATCACCGATTCATACGGGATTCCCGCATCTTCCAGAGCTTCCCAGCTGGTCTCCAGCAGCAGGCGCTGCTGCGGATCGATCGATCCCGCTTCACGGGGGGTGATACCAAAAAACAGTGCATCAAATTCATCGACCCGCTGTTGCAAAAAACCGCCTTGCTTGACGTACATTTTTCCAGGCTTGTTGTGGTCGGGATCATAAAAGCGCTTGAGATTCCAACGTTCCGGCGGGATGTCGACGATGGCGTCGCTGCCCGTAACCAATAAATTCCAGAAGCTTTCCGGGTCATGAGATCCGCCGGGAAAACGGCAGCCAATTCCAACCAAGGCAATTGGTTCGTAAGCCACTTTTTCGGCTGATTTTGATTTTTTCTGTTTCATGTCACGTGTTCCAAAAAATTAAGCTGCTTGCTTTAACAGTATTATTTGAGACCCAACTGGATCCGGAGTCGGAATGGATAACCGGTACAGCGGTTTAAACATGCCGCGTAGCGATTTGCATCTGTGTGTCCGGATTAGTTTTTAAGGTCGCAAAATCCTCCGCGGCGGGCATGGGCCAGCCCAATTGCCGGTACAACTTGCGCACTTGCTTGCGGAATGTGAGCCAATCGCAATAGTAGGTATGCCGGGGAGAGTCGATCATATGGATCGGCCCCCGCAAATCACCGTGTTCATTCCGGGCAATTTCGAGCAACGCTTGGTCTTGTCCGGTTTTTTGCTTCTGACTGAAGAGATAGCAAGCCACCATGGATGCGAATAGCTCAAGATGCGGGAAAACCGCCGCATTGCCTTCGTAAAATCCTAGCGTGAACAAGTTCGGGTGCTTGCGCGAGAAGCACGTCATGTAATGGCCGACGCCATGCCCTGCCCATTCAATATGTTCGGAATCAAGATAAGGAAATTCGGCCTTGTAGCCGGTTGCAAAAATAATTTGATCGACTTCAACCGATGAACCGTCGACGAAATGAACCGTCGAGCCGTCGAATCTTTGGATGTCGGGTTTAGCGTGCAAATCGCCATGGGCAAAACAAGAAAGGATCTCGGAGTTAAGAATCGGTTGTGTTTCAAGGATGCGATGTTTCGGTTTTTGCAATCCAAAGCGTGTCAGATCGCCCAGCAGAACGTTTAACATATGGCCGAATACCCATTGCCTGAATCTGAACGGCATCCATTCGTTTTCCCGTTCGTAAATATCCGCCGGTTTTCCAAAAATCACCTTGGGAAGAAAGTGATATCCCCGGCGCATGCTGATATAGGCGGCTTTGGCGTTTCTTGCCGCTTCGGTGGCGATATCGCAACCCGAGTTGCCGGCACCGACGATCAAAACACGCTGATTTTTGAATTCATCCGAACTGAAGTAGTCTTTGGAATGGCGCTGCCAGCCGGTAAATGTTCCCGGGACCTCCGGGTAGCTGGGATTCCAGTGCATTCCGGAAGCACAAATTACACTGCGATAAATTCGCGTTTGGTTGTTAACTTTGACCAGCCAGTAGCCATCTTTGGGCTCAACCTTCTCGACCTCACTGGAAAAATGAATGTATTTTTTCAGATCATAGGCATCGGCAAATTCATGCAAATAAGCAAGAATCTCATCGCGTCTGGGAAAATCGGCGCCCGGCGGGAAAGGAAGGCCCATAAAGCCGGATTCTGTTCTTGATGAGACAAAGTGCGTGTGTTCATATACCGGCGTGCCGGGATTTTCAATGTCCCAGAGTCCGCCAATATCCTTATGGCGTTCAAAAACATCAAATGGCAAATCCAATGCCAGAAAAGCACGCGCCTGTGCCAGCCCGGAAGGGCCGGCGCCTATGATGCAGTGTTTATCCTTGCAGTCGATAATCGTTGTGTCATCCATACAGCGCTCCTAAGTGAAGATCAAAATTTTTAAAACCGGAACAGATCAAGTGATAAACAGGGGAAACACCAGCCGGGAAACTTACCCGTTACATCCTGCTGTGATTTGTCGCCGCTTAATAAATCGTTCATGCGATGGCAGGCATTTTATCTTCGGGGGTTGTTTTTCCCTTGTGACATTTGTCACATTTCAAGATAAATCAATACTTAATTTGATTGATGTGAGAAGAAGGTTTAATTTTTGGAGCGATCAGGAAGGGGGTGATTGACAAAATAAGCGGTGTGCTTATTCACTTCTTGGTATTGCCGGGATAAATTCTTGACGGGGGTGCGTGATGATAAAAACTATCATCACTCAGAAATAAAAAATGAAGATGAAAAGCCGGTTTGGCCCGCGATGACAGGAATCGATGACCTGACAATCAAGCTCCTGCAAGGAGCGTCAAATGCAGAAAATCCTGATACCGCCATCGAACCGGCATTTTCTTACCGGATATGGCTATCTGATCCGCAAACGATGGTTAAGCAGTGATGTTTCCGGAATACTCAGGGATTGGGATAGTCATTGGGTTGGCTCCGTACACGCCACTTTCCATTCCGCTTCTTCCAGACTGTCCGGTATGACTATTTCCCATTTCTGCGGCTGGTTATACGAGCGTACCAGATCGCCGTGTTCCATATTCAAGCTGAAGAGCGAGTAGGCGAGGGTGCGGATTTGTTTCTCCTGGCAGTCGTATTCGCGCCGGATTTTTTCCGATAGAAATTCCGCACCAGCGGTTTTTTGTAGCACCGGGTAATCGAACAGAATCGCCATTTTGGCTCGGCCTGCTGCTTTGCGGATCGAAGCGGTGTCGGCGTATAGAGCCGAGCCGCCTTTGCGCTCGCTTTCGCCGATGCGGGTCCATTCGGCGGCTGCGGCGGTGCTGATAAGGGCTAGGGATAAACTGAGAAATACTTTTTTCATGCGGTTTTCTTTGTTGTTGTCTGAAATGAAATGGTTCGGGGTGAAGGCTGCGAAATATCGACTCTGGTTATTTTTGTCCCTCATCTTGCGTGATGATCGCCATGTTCTTTTTCACGATGGCTTGCGCGCGATCGATTTTTACCGTGTCTTTTTTCAGGATCGCTTCAGTGCCGCTCGATTTGACGCTGATGCTATGCTCGCCGACCGGTACGTTACTCAACACATAAAATCCTTGTTCGTCGGTGATCGAATGGAGCTGCGGCAATTCGGTCAGGAATACTTCCGCTTTCTTCGCGGCAGCGCCCTGGATGGTGATGACGCCGGCAATCGAACCATATTGCAGCACTTCGCCGCTGCCCGGGGTGATTTTGTTGGCGATCGAACGCACCATGAGCAGGATCGTTTCCGATGCGAATCCGGCGGTGAAGGCCAGCACGACCGAATTGGTGATATTGCCCGGTTCGATCAGATAATACGCTAGGATTGCCAGAAGCGGCGCTGAAATGTACTGAACCATCTGAAATATCAGGTACTCGCGGAATTCGTATTGCGATAATTTGGGCTGCTGTTCTGTGGCGATGTACTCCGAGCCCGCTTGCTTTTGCAGCTCCGGTAGCCGCCGGGTAAGGCTGATACTGCCGCCCATCAGGGCCAGAATGATGAAATAGAGGGGGATGAGCAGCCCATCCTTAACTTGGCAGGTGACCGATTTGCCAAAGTCTTTGTCGTTGTCTTTAGTACAATGCTCGATATGTCCACCGATGTTTATAACCCATGCACTGCCGATGGTTCCGCCTCCCGGGTTTTGTGCTTTTTGGGCATTGTCTTCCGGTTTTGCATCGGATTTGGGGCAGAGCAGGGTCTTAGATTCCGGATCCAAAGAGCAGCCAATAAATACAGCGATCGGCCGTTCACGCAGTGTTTTGAGGTATCGCCCTGCATCGGGCTTCACCGGTTTTTGTTCGGTGGATTCCTGTTGGATAGTTCCGTCAGATTGGCCGGATGTTGTTTCCACAAAACTGAACAGCGGATTGATGAAGGGATAAAAAGTCAGCAACAGTGATATCAACATAAAACTATACGCAAATATCATCCACTTATTGCGCTGCCGCGATCTTATGTCTTCGATTCTTTTTCTCTCGTCTTGCGTCGATCCTTCTATGGGTAACGCTTCAATCGGATAAGTGAATATATGCACAAAGACGATGCACATGGAAATGACGACCGGAAGAATGGGAATGCCGCTTTCGCCATCCAGTATTTTAAAGATATAGATGATTATGCCAAACAATAAGTTAATGACATGAGCGGCGATCCATAGCACGTTAACTTTTATCCATTCTTTTATTTCTGTAAAAGAATCCCCAGTATCTGCACTCATGTTGTTTCCCCTTTTTCAATTTCCAGTATCAAGAAAAAGAACTTTTCCATGCCTATTGATGTTAGCTTAATGTTAGTGATTGGTATCGTAAAGCGATTAACTCGCCAAAATCGCTACTTCCCGCGCATAAACAACTTATCCAGCTCGGCCAAGCTGGTTTCAAACCAGGTCGGGCGGCCGTGGTTGCATTGATCGGCGCGTTCGGTTTGTTCCATGTCGCGCAGCAGTGCGTTCATTTCTTCGAGTGTTAATTTGCGATTGGCACGCACGGCACCGTGGCAGGCCATCGTAGCGAGGATTTCGTTGCGTTTCGCGGTGAGAATCTGGCTGGCACCGTATTCGCGGATTTCCTGCAGCAGGTCGCGGGCGAGCTGGGCGATGTCGGCGTCTTTCAGCGTGACCGGTACCGCGCGCACCGCCAATGTGGCTGGCGACAAGCTGGCGATGTCGAATCCCAGTTGTTCCAATGTGCTTTGATTTTCTTCAACCGTGGCCACTTCGAGTTCGCTGGCATGGAAAGTGACCGGAATCAGCAGCGGTTGCATCGCGATTTCATGCCGGTCGAGCGCTTGCTTGAGCTGTTCGTACATAATGCGTTCGTGCGCGGCGTGCATGTCGACCACCACCAGGCCGCGTGCATTTTGCGCCAGGATATAAATGCCGTGCAGTTGTCCGAGCGCGAAACCAAGCGAATGCTGATCCGGTCGTTCCGCAACCGCGGCGGTTTGGCCGGGGATCGCCGGTTGCGCAGCTGCAGTATTGTTTGGTGCTGCAACTGTGCGCGGTTGCGTGCCGAACAATGTGCCGTAAAAACCGGCCGGTTGCGCCACCGCGCCGGGTTGCGTATACCCGGTTTTGGGGTAGGCAGGGAATGGCCGGGCGGTCTGTCCGGGGTCGGCGTTTTTTACCGTTCTGTCCGGAGCGGCCAACGCTTTGTTGATCGCATGGAAAATAAATTGATGCAGCGCGCGCGGTTCGCGGAAGCGTACTTCCGTTTTGCTTGGATGCACATTGACGTCGACGCTTTCCGGGTCGATGTCGAGAAACAGCACGAAGGCCGGATGTTTGTCCAGATGCAACACGTCGCGATAGGCTTCGCGCAATGCGTGCGAAATCAGCTTGTCGCTGACATAGCGGTTGTTGACGAAAAAATACTGCGCATCGCGCGATGATCTCGCATAGGCGGGCAGCGCCACCATGCCGTGCAAATGCATACCGGCTGATTGTTCGTCGACCGCCGCCGCTGCTTGATCGAATTCCTCACCCAAGACCGCAGCAATGCGCTGCGCCGGACTGGCGGGGCGCAGCAGGCGGCGCACTTTGCCGTTGTGTTGCAGGGTAAATTCAATGCCGCACTGCGATAATGCCATGCGTTTGAGGGTTTCATCGCAGTGGGCGAATTCGGTGATCTCGGATTTCAGGAATTTGCGCCGCGCCGGGATGTTGAAGTACAAATCGTTGATATCCAGCATCGTTCCGCCGGGTAGCGAAGCAGGTGCGGGTTGCGAAATCAGCTTGCCGTCAACTTGGATCTGCCAGGCGTGATTTTGCCCGGCTTGGCGGCTGGCCAAAGTCAGCCGGGAAACCGCCGCGATGCTGGCCAGCGCTTCACCGCGGAAACCCAGGCTGGTGATGCGCTGCAAATCCTCCAGCGTGCTGATCTTGCTGGTGCTGTGACGCGTCAATGCCAGCAGCAGTTCGTCCTTGGCGATGCCGCCGCCATCATCGGTGACGCGAATCTGCTTGATGCCGCCCTGCTGCAATTGCACGGTAATTTTCCTGGCGCCGGCATCGATACTGTTTTCCAGGATTTCCTTGAGCGCCGACGCCGGGCGTTCCACGACCTCGCCCGCAGCGATCTGGTTGATTAATAATTCGGGAAGCGGCTTAATCGTTGGCATAAGAAATTGTGATTATAATGCGGATTGGTTTATTGTATGCCGGCCAGGAATAACATTTCTTTGGGAGAGTAAAGATGCTGCCACTAGACAAGCTGAAAAATTATGTTCCGGATGCTGTGTTGGATCAAATCCCGGATTGTGCGGATAAGTTTGCCATCGATACGCCACTGCGCCTGGCGCATTTTCTTGCGCAATGCGCGCATGAAAGTATGGAATTCAAGGCATTGGAAGAGAATTTGAATTATTCCGCCGATGGATTGAGAAAGGTTTTTCCACGATATTTTCCCGATGATCTGGCGGATAGTTATGCGCGGCAGCCTTCAATGATCGCCTCGCGGGTCTATGCCAACCGTATGGGAAACGGTGACGAGGCGAGCGAGGAAGGCTACCAGTATCGCGGCCGGGGCTATATACAGCTCACCGGCAAGGATAACTACCGTGCGTTTGCCGGCGCGATCGGCGACGATGTCGTCGCCAATCCCGATTGGGTCAAAACGAAATATCCGTTATTGTCCGCGGCATGGTTCTGGGATAGCAAAGCGCTCAATGCGTTGGCCGACGAGGGGGCGAGCGACGATGCAGTGACCAAGATCACCAAGAAAGTAAACGGCGGGACGCTGGGGTTGGATGACCGGATCAGCCATTTCAAAAAATATTATGCCTTACTGACTTGAGAAGCGTTGCGTATATCGGCGGATTGATCGGGTTGTTGGCCGCTCCGGTATGGGCGGCGGAGTCGCACTGCCGTGCGCAGGAACACATCGTTTTTTCCTGTTCAGTCGGTAAAGAGACGGTTTCAGTGTGCGCATCGGCCGATCTTTCTGCCACTTCAGGCTATTTGCAATACCGTTTCGGACAAAAACGCGCGCTTGAATTGGCGTTTCCGGATTTGACCAAGGCAACTCCGGTTACGTCATACGTGCAAGCGCGAACGCTGATGTTTGCGGGTGGCGGCGGCGCTTATCTGCGTTTCATCAACGGGGCGCACCATTACATCGTATACACCGCGATCGGCAAGGGCTGGGGGGCGAAAGACGGTGTTGCGGTGGAAAAAAACGGGCAATTGGTCACAAACTTGGAATGCCGGGATGTTCCGCTGTCGAAATTAAGCGAGGAATTTTTCAGTCATGCAGGCTTGTCCGTTGACCGGGATGAGTTCCGGATTCCGGGGCTGGATTAATCCGGCAGAGCTTACGGGCTGATTACAGCTCACCCTTCGGTAACCGTGCGCGGCCGAGTTTGCAAGAAATCGAGGGATTGATTGTGGACGGTTGCGATGAGTTCCGGCAGCGGCATGGCCTTGCCAATCAGGTAACCTTGGATCACGTCGCATCCCAATGTTTGCAGGCGATGGTAAGTGGCAAGATCTTCCACGCCTTCGGCAACAACCGATAGATTAAGTCGGTGCGCAAGCGTGATCATGGAATCGACGATGCGGTCATGCTTATGGCGGGTTGCCATGTGCCTGACAAAGATCATATCGATTTTTACTTCATCCAAAGGCAAATCCAGCATGCGCGCCATTGATGAATAGCCGGTTCCGAAATCGTCCATGGCCAGTTTTAAACCCATGTCCTTCAGTTTATATAAGGTATCCAGCGTACCTGAGTGATTGGCCATCACGGCCGTTTCGGTCAGCTCGATGGTGATATCGCCGGGCGGCACGTTCCATAAGGCTAAACCCTGGGAAACGAGTTCCGTGAGTTCCGGATCGCGCAGATCGTCGGCGGAGAAATTAATCGAAACTCCGGCATGCAATCCGGCCTTGCGGTATTCGGCGCATTCTCGCAGCGCAGTATGAAAAACCCACAGCGTGAGTTTGGGCATCAAGGCGGTACCTTCCGCGATCTGGATCAATTTATCGGTCCGGATCGGCCCGTGATGGGGGTGAACCCAGCGCAGCAACGCTTCAGTTGACTTGATTTTGCCGCTGGCAATATCAATTTGCGGTTGATAGCCTAAATACAAGCCGCCGGTTTCGATGGCATGGCCCAGATCGGACCAGAGATCGATATGAAAAAGCAAGGGATCTTCCAATTCGGCAAGGAACAGCGTGATCGGATCTTGCTCCAGTTTTGCCCGGCGGACTGCCGAGCTGGCGTTGCTCATCAGCTGATCCAACGTCCGGCTGCTGTCGTTTTGTAACGCCACGCCAATGCGCGGAGCCAGGATGATGCTTCTCCTGCCGAATGCAAAAGGCTGCGCCAGAATCCGGATAATTTTATGCGCGGCCAACATGGCGTGCGCATCGGTGAGCAGATTGGCCAGCAAGCAGCATAATTGATAACGTCCGGTAATGCCGACCAGATCTCCCGGATTCAGAGCGCTTCTGAGCTGAGCGGCGATTTGTTGCAGCATGTCGTCAACGACGGTAAATCCAAGCACGCCATCCAGCTCCGCCAGCCGCTCAAAGTTGACGATCAGCACGGCTTTGCGGAAATTGGATGGGTGTGCATCGTTCAGTTTTTGCGACGCTTTGATTAGAAAACTCTGATAGGCAAGTACCGTCATAAATGCAGGGCGCTGGTCAGTTCCGGCGGCTTATAAGTAATATTGTTGAGGATCAATTCCGTAAGCGCCCTGGGGCAGATCATTGACAATGGCATACTGGACACCGGCCGGGCTTTTGCCGGCCGTTCTCAGATCCAGGGTCAACGGGGTGCTGTACGGTTTTTTTTGCGCATCGCAAATAATCATAATACTGGGAAGGAACCGCTGTGTCCGATTATGGGTGAGCACAATGGCAATTTCGCCGGTATTGAGCTCAACCAGACTGCCTACCGGAAACATGCCGACGCACTGCGCGAATTGTTCCACCAAAGAATAATTGAGGCCGTTTTGCGCATTTTCTTTCAGTTCCTTCAAGGCATGAAACGGCTTCATGCCCGGCATGCCGGAGTCTCCCCAGGTGAGTTCTTCGTAACAATCGGCAATCGACGCCATGCGCGCATAAGCGTGCAGCTGATTGGCGTATAAACCGAAGGGATAGCCATTGCCGTTTTCACGTTCATGATGCTGCAGAAGGATTTTAGTGACTTCCTCCGGTATGTCGCTGAGCTGTGCGACAATCTCTTCGCCATAGGCGATGTGCCGCTTGGTCAGTTTGCGCTCGTCGGGTGTAAGCGCCATATTTCTTTTGTTCTGAATCGCTTTGGGCAGACGTAATTTGCCGACATCCATCAGCAATCCGCCCAAGCCGAGTATCGACAGTTCCTGGCGCGGAAGACCGAGATGCCGTCCGAAAGCGAGCAAATGGACGGAAGTTTTGATGGCGTTATCGTAAAGCGCTTTTCCGGTGGTTTTTAACCGCGCCAGCAACAGCGCTGCATCGGGATTGCGGATGATGCTTTCACACAAGGTGTCGACGACTTCGTGAGCCTTGTGCATGTCGATCTTGATGTCGTGCTCAAGGTTGACACTGATATCGCTGAATAAGGTGGAAGCGATGTTGTACGCTTTCACAGCCGCCGGGATTTCTTGCTCCGCGGTGCAGGTATTAGTATAGGTTTTCACCCGTTTCAGCACATCCAGCGATTCATTGCCTGTCGATGTCACGGGCGGCTGATGCCAGTTTGCAGCGCTGGGCGAAATGCGGGAACCGGCAGGCGGCAGGTGTTGTTGCGTTGCGGACTGCGGGGCGGAAGAAGCCATTGAAACCTTTGCAGTACCGGCGTTCGGCAGGTGTTGCTGCGCAACGAAGGGCTCGCTTCTGTCGATATCCACGTAAACATGAGCGCAATAGCGTTTCAGCTTGTCAATGTCATGCTGGGATTGAATCAGGATGCCTTGAATCGCATAAGGCGTCTCAAGCCAGGGCCGGTCAAGGTCACTGACGAACATTCCCGGTTGCAAATCATTAACGGAAACCTCGATTGTGGTATTGCTTGTCATCACAAATTAGTACGCGGAAGAGCAGGTGAAATTTATTTATCGTAATGTTTTATTTGAATAAAAACAGGATGTCGATCGACTGGCGGATGCTTTCCTGTTTTTACAGTTACGACTGATTAAGAATGTTTCTTAAGGAAACTCTGAAAAAGGTAGCGAACGATGATCAGGCAAGGCGGAATCAGACGAAAAAGCGTAGTTTACGAGTGATAAATGCGCATTTTGAGCTTGATTTAAGGAAACGCTGATTAATTGGCTATACGAGCGAATCACTTCGTTGCGCGGTACTCGCTCCCTCGCCTATCTTGTTGATATGTCTCGGTTGCTGCATTCCGTGCGCCTCGTGCTTCATCTCGTCCGCCGAATTAATCAGCGTTTCCTTAAATGCAAACAATGGTCGAGCGTAGTCGTTTCTCAGAGCGTCCTTAAGTCCGGGAGATACTAACGTACAGGATTGATAAAAAACTCGCGCATCAGGAATTCTTCCAATCCTGCAGAATCTTTCTCGCGTGCGGATAACACCACGACGCGATGCAAGCGGTGCGATTCCCAGTTGAAATCTTCTTTGTAATGCTCGCGAATCAATTGAATCATGCGGCGGATGATGGCCAGTTCGACGCTGCCGTCCGGACCGGCCTGCACTTGGATCGTCTGCAGCTTGGGATTGCTTTGCCCCGTGGTCCAGGCGCGGAAGGTAAATTCGGCGGTGCGCGGGCCGATGCGCATAATCTGGAAAATACCGCTGGTACCGGGGTTTTGCAGATTGCGCCGGATGTTGGCCATGCGCACTTCATCCGCGGAAGGCTGCTTGGCAGCGGGGGCGGGTGCCGAATCCGGTGTATCGAACAACCCCCCTTCCGCGCGGCGCCGTGCTTTGGCTTGATTGATATAGTCGGAAAGATCCGTAGGCGCATCGGCGGGCGGTTCCGGCGGCGCTTTGGTTTTGGCGACTTCTTTCGCCGGAACGGGTGTTTTGGGCTTAGTGGGTTTCTCGGCTGCCTTGGGTTTGGTTTGCGGCCGCGCCGACGGGGCCGGTGCGGGTTTCGGCAATGTTTTCGGCGTTGGCGTAGGCTCTGCTACGGGCTTCGGTTTTTCCGGTTGCGGCGTTGGCGGGCTTGGCGTAGAAGCAGGCATCGAGCTGGTGGCGTTATCATCCTCGTGCAGATCGATAAAGCTCGCGGCGATGGGGGGCGGGGGTTCAATTTTCACTTCCGGTAACGACAGGAAAAATCCCAAGCCCCAGACGATCAACAGCCAGACGAGCGTAGCCAGCGGCAACGGCCACCATAGGCGAATGTCTCTCGAGCGGGAGCTTGCCATGCCGGTTCGCGTTATTTATGTTTGACCGCGATCAGAAAGTGCTGGGCACCGGCGGAGCGGGCGCGTAGCATGGCTTGCACGACAATTCCTTGCGGTGCTTCGTTATCCGCCGATACGATCAATTTTTGCTTGGAGTCGGCGAGTAGCGGTTTGAGTGTGCTGGCCAGCGTATCCAGCGTGACCGCAGTCTGATTGATATAGATTTTGCCGTCTTTGGTCAGCGTCAGCGTAGCCGGTTTTTCCGCGCTGAGCTTTTCCGCCTGCCCTTCGGGTAGATCAACTTGCAACGAATCCAGGTTTTGCATCGATAACGAAGCCAGCATGAAGGTTGCCAGCAAGAAAAACATCACGTCGATCATCGGGATGATTTCGATTCTGCCTTTCTGAATCGGTCGCGATTTACGGAGCTTCATCGTTCGCGCCCTGTTGATCCAGACGGATGTTATCGATCAATCGCGTTCCGAGGCGTTCCATTTCATCCATCGTCAGCGATTGCAAGCGGGAAAAGTAATTAAAACCGAACAGCGCTACCAGCGCGATCGCCAAACCTACTACCGTGGCAATCAGCGCTTCCGCGACGCCGCCGGTGACTGCGGTGGGATTCACCACGCCTTCGCTGCCGATCACCTGGAAGGCACGCATCATACCCACCACGGTACCGACCAGCCCCAGCAGCGGCGCTGCGGTGACGATGGTTTCCAGCGCCCATAAGCGGCGCGCCAGCGATTCTTCGATGATCTGCGCTTCGTCGGCAGCGCGCGATTCCGTCCACCAAGCCGGTTGATGGCGGTTGGAAATCACCACTTCAAAGAAGCGCTTGTAATAGTGGCGGCTGTCCAGCCCGGAGAGTATTTTTTCCAGATCGTTCCATTTGAAACCGTAGGTTTCCACCAGGTTCAGCAAATCGTTGGAAAGGCGCGCATAACGCCAGTAGATAAACGCTTTCTCAATCATGATCGCCAGCGCGACAATCGCCAGCAAACCCAGCGGCACGATGATGATCCCGCCAAGCTTCAACATCACCCAGGCTTGATTCAATTCTTCCATTATATTTAACTCCAGATTAAAGCTATTCATAAAGAGCGGTCAATTTCAAGCACACATCAAATTGATTGAACACAAATACTGCTTCAGTAAGCCAAGCGAGGAAAAATATCCGCGCACACTATTTTTTATGCCAATTTTTGTACCATCGAAGCAACGCAAAAAAGTATCCGGTATCGCCGGATTGCTGGATGCTAAGAATAGTTGAAAACATCAACAGTGGAAACTATTTAGTGGCAAAATGGCTGATCCTTGCTGCTTTCTGCAACAAAGACACAAAATCCGGGGGAGATGGCCTGCAACTTGGGGAATTCCGCGGAAAGAAAGTGACTGGACACAAGTTCATTATAGCGATTCATCATGAAAAAATGTTTATTGGTAGTTTTACTGCTGACCGCCGCATCCGCGCAAGCCGGGTGGATTGAACTGAATGCTGCGGCAAAACCGGGCGAAGCGCATTATTTCGATGCTGAGACAATGCGGAAAGAGAACCAGTTCAGGAAAGTCTGGTTGCTATCCAGCTACGAAGAAAAGCAAAAAGGCGAGTACCATGCGGTAAAAACATTGTATGAATTTGATTGCACGCTCGACAAAGCGCGCTCGATCACGATGCTGTTGTATCCGGATAAAAAAGCGGCCGGCAGGGTGATTGGCGCGCATCATGAGGATTCGCCGCAGTGGTTCGGTTTTTCCGTCAATTCGATCTTCCAGTACATTGCCGAATCGGTTTGTGCCGATTGAATAAGCTTTTTGTTTCATCAGGATTGCTGTGACTATAGAACTCATGCCGGTTCAATGGAGTCCATAGAGTTCTTGAGATTGTTAGCGTGGTGACCATGATGACCATTTTACTGAAACGTGCCTATGAGCCGCCTGAACCAAGCGACGGATTCCGGATTTTGGTAGACCGGCTATGGCCGCGCGGAGTCTCCAAGGATACGGCGCGCATCGATTGGTGGTTCAAGGATATAGCGCCCAGCACATCGCTGCGCAAGTGGTTCGGCCACGATCCGTTGAAATGGGATGAATTCAGGAATCGTTACTTTCAGGAATTGGATCAAAATCCGGCAGCGGTCGGACAACTCGTCGAACAGCTGCACCGCGGTACGGTTACACTGGTTTACGGCGCGAAGGATAAGGCGCATAGCCATGCGCTGGCGCTCAAAACGTATCTCGAAAACTTGAGCTAGCGCTCACTGCATGACAAGCCGGAATCAGTCGGTAGCTTGTAACACCGTCCAACTCACCTCGCATTCTCCCGATTCGGCCGCGACATAAGCGGATTGTTCGCTGACGGTGACCGAGATGTCCATCGTGCGCTGCACCGGCCTGGCCAATGCCTGAATATCCGGCCATTGGAACCGGAAAACGGCGGCATTCAGCGGATTGAACTTGGCTTGCTCCTGCGTCCACCAGACATCGGATTTGGAATTGAAACTGTACACTTTGACGCTTTGCGCGATCCGGGTGGCTTTTTTGATACGTTCGGGAGCGGGTTCGCCGACATCGATCCATAGCGCAATCCGGCCGTCCGGAGTGTGCGCCCAGAGGTCGGGTTCTTCCGCGCTGCTCAATCCTTTGGTGAATGCCAGCGATTCCTGCGCATTGAGACAAAACGCCAGCATACGCGCCATCATGCGTTCCAGCGTTTCGGACGGATGCTGCGCGACGGTCAGGTTGAGCGTGTCGTAATACGGGCGGTTGAGGTCGGTCAGCGCGATTTTGAATTTATAGATGGTCGGTTTTAACGCCATGAGAAAACCCTAGCAAGGAGCCATCATCATTTATTTTCCATCGTGCTGATGAACGCGTTGGCTTCATTGATCGACTTCTCCATCGAGGAAACCAGCGCCGACACGTCGGATTTGATGTTGCCCAATTCGCCCTTGAGCGACGCGATGGCGCGCGCATTCAGGTTGTGCTTGAGATACATGACTTGATCGTGAAACACCGTGAGAATCGGTTCGATTTTGGCTTCCGCTTGTTTCATCGAGGTGATCAATTGACGGTAATGCACCTGGGTGGCATCAAGCTTTTTCTGACTGTTTTGCCGCAGCGATGCATTGCTGTATTGCGTGATTTCCTGCTTCCATTCGCTAAACAGCGCTTCCGAGACGCTTTCGATATCGGCGATGCGGCTTCTGACTTCTTCCGCCTTGCTGACGCTGGCTTCGTATGCATCGTTCAGTTTTTTGTAGGTGGCTTCGAGATCGCCGCCCTGAAAGTTGGTTACGGCGGTGAATTGTTCCAGCGCCGATTTGAATTGCTCCTTGGTTTCCTGTTGTGTGTCGCGCGCTTTCTCAACGCGGTAGACCATCACGTCGCGTTTGGGAATGCCGACTTTTTCCAAACCTTCCAGGTACATCGTGGTGCAGGCGCTCAGCATCAGGATGAAGGAAAGAATGAGTAAACGGTACAGAGTGTTCATGTTTGTCTCCATTGAAAGTGCATTGGTTTTGTAGTTTGTATTTGTAGAGAATTAGCGTAACACGCCGCGCTGCAGCAGTTGCTTGGCTACTTTCAAGCCCCACAGAATCGGGTGGCGGCGCAGCAGCGGCGTGATTTCCACGCGCACACCGGTGTGCCGTTCAATTTTCCAGGCGGCGTAATCGACGCTGTTGCTGAAGGTGAACGTGGCTTTGGCCAGGCGCAGAATCGACAAGATTCTTCCCTGCCAGCGCCGTAAACGCCAACGCCACAACGCCAGACGCTGCATGGCCGGATGGCTCAGGCAGCGGTATTGTCCGTTTTTCTGGTGCTGCAGAATTTCTGCCAGCAACGGGCTGGCGGCGGCTGTCAGGCGGGTAAATGCATCCAGGTTGGCTTGCGCCAAGTGCCGCGCGCGCGTTTCCCGTTCCGCGCGTAACTCGGCGGCGTAGGTGAGTGTCAGGCAACGAGTCCAGAGCTCTTCGACGCTGTAGTCATCGGCTTCGAGCGCCGGGGCGCCGGATTGCAAAAAAGTCACGACGGAATGCGCCAGTGCGGCATAAATGCGCTGGCATACCATGTCATCGCGCGCAAACAGCAGCCGCGACGGTTGCGCAAAACGCGCCCAGATATACGAATGGAACCAGTACTGCGCGCCGCGCGCAAAATCGGCGGTGGAAATGACGGCGTATTTGGCGCGTAGAGTTTTTTGCTGATGCGGTACTTCGAGATAAAACACGTTGGGCGCCAGCCAGGCGTTGAGAACAGCTAAATAGCGTTCGGCATAGGCTTTGTGATAGCTGTCGACGATGACGTACAAGTCGACGATGCCTTCTTCCAGACTAACTGCAGAGTGCAGACAGGAACCGTACAGCATCACAGCGTCGAGCGATTCGCCGAAGCGCATGATCAATGCATCCACCAAAGGGACGAAGTCGGCGGAGACCGGTTTATTGCATTCCGCTGCGACTGCGTCGAGCAATTTGGCGGGCAGTGGTTCAATGGCGTCGAGTAGCGGATTGGTCATGGCAATATCCTATAACACGACAAACGTCACGGCGTCGGTCGCGGTGATTGTAAGCGGTGTTTGCGGATCGAGCGAACGGTACAATTCACCGTCGACGATATATTCGTCGTCCATGAGCAGCGTCAGGGAGTCCGTGTTGTGACTGTAGTAACCGTCTTTTTCCCGCAGCACCGCGCCGCCGCCCGAGAGTAACGGCCATAGCGAACGCCACAAGCGCTTATGTTGTTGATCGACCAGCGTGACATGCAGCGGTGCGGGTTCTTTTCCCCAGTACGGCCGGATGTTCAACAACAAGCAATCCAGTGCGCTGACCAGGGCAAGTAAATACGTTCCTCGGTGGATCCGGCCGCCGGCTTCCGTCAGGGTCATGTTGACCGGCGCCCACTCGCTTTGTTGGCGGCCAAGGATCATGTTGGCGAGCATGCCGATGAACGAGCGCAGCATGATCAGGAAAGTGAAAATACCGCCGGTGATGCCGATTTGCTTGACCGGGCTGCGCGAGAATTTCACCCCGCGCGCGACCAAGCCGACGGCAAAGAACATGCCGTAAATCGGCTCCGTGCCGGTCTGCTCGATACGCAATACCGGACGTTGCACCAGTTTGGGCGTGGACGGTTTGAGCAAGTAGGCGTGCAGGCGCCGGATGATGTGTTCGGGTTTGCCCTGCATGCCCAAATCCAATGGCGTCATGTTGGTGGTGCCGCCGGGTACGATCAGAATGAGCGGCCATTCACCGGGGGTGCGTGCCGCGAATAGATGACCGAAAATCGCGTGCGTCGTGCCATCACCGGCGACGATCACCAGCAGGTCGATATCCGCTTGCAACAGTGCATCGATCGCACTTTTAAAGGTGACCGCATCCCGGCCTTCGCGTACCAGTATGCCGGGTATTCGCTGCAATGCCTGACGGATGTCCGCGGCGCGTTTGCGCACCTGCCCGCCCATGGGATTGAACAAGCAGCCGGTTTTGGCTGTTCCGGTTTTCAGGCGGTCAATCCGTGCTTGCAGCGTCATCGAGATAATTATGAACGGTAGCGTTTACGAGAGCGGAAGCGGTTTTCTTAGGTCGATTGGCGCGCGCGTGAAAATTTTCACCGCCCATATTTCGCGGTCGCGCGCCGGGTCGATATCCTGCAGCCAGGATCGCAATGAACCTTCTTTTTGCTTGATTCGCCAGCCGTCAACCAAACGCCAGATCAGGATTCCAGTTGAAACGAGGTGCCACAGCACGACCAGCAGCAAGCCGATGTCAGGACGGCCGCTGAGCCATCCGTACGTGAGTAACAGCAAATTCGGATTGCGCCGGGCTGTGATCAGGCGGTTGAACGAATCCAGCTTGCGCCAGATGAACATATCAAAGCCCGACAGCCAATACTGGAATGCGCCTTCGCACAAACGCCCGCCGACATACCCCAAAAACATCAATCCCATCAGAATTCCCAAAGGGGCAAGCGGCGTCGCTGTGCCTTCCAGACCCAATCCCCAGGCCAGATACCACAGTGGCGGGTGAATAATATCCAAGCCGTGATCCATGACATCACCGAAGCGGCTCGACGTGACCGTGACGCGCGCCAGTTTTCCGTCCACTGTGTCGAGAAAGGTCATGAACCAGCCCATCAGTAATCCCAAGCCGAAGAATCCGCCCCAGAACGCCAACCCGGCCAGCGCGGCAAACACCACGCTGAGATAAGTCACATGATTGGGCGACCAGCCGTGGCGCACGCAATAATGTGTGGCCCAGAATGCCGGTACCGGCCAGACCCATTTGGTGACCAGATCGGTAACGCCTTTATACGATCCGGAAAACAGTTCTTGTTCCAGTAACGGGCGATTGGCTTCGCTGACCGGCAGAATGTACGGCGGATCTTTCTTTTTCAGATTGTGCTGGTAATCGATTTTCAGCTCGTTTAAGCCGATACGCGGGATCGTCAGCAACGCGAATTTATAGTTCTGATCCTGGTTGTTATTGAGATTGCGCAGCAGTTGCGGGGCATAGTTACCGTCGGTGCGGATCGCTGCTGGGCAGCCTTCGTCGCTGTATAAGGCGATTTTCTTGTCCATCCCGAGCAATGCGCTGAGCACGCGGGCGTCAAACAGAAAATTGGCATTCAAAAATAAGGCAGTGGCAGAAACCGGGATTTTCTCCGCATCATCGGTCAGGATGATGTCTTGATGGGCTTGCAGCATGCGCCGCAGCCGTTCGCGGCCGGTCAATCCCCAGATGGTGATTGCGTTGTCGCCGAAAAAATAAATATAGGTTGATGTCGACATGGATGAGGAAAAATTGTTTTTTTCTGAATGCAGTATTCCAGTGCGATACATAACGCCCGGTAATGCGATTTTAAGGAAACGCTGATTAATTGACTATACGAGCGAATCACTTTGTTGCGCGGTACTCGCTCCCTCGCCTATCTTATTGATATGTCTCGGTTGCTGTGTTCCGTGCGCCTCGTGCTTCATCTCGTCCGTCGAATTAATCAGCGTTTCCTTAGATGTTTTGCGTCAACTATAACAGAGATAACGGTGTGCCGCTAAAAAGTCCGGCGCAGCCAGATATTGGCCAGAATGATGATGGTGAGTCCCGGACCTAACGCAACCAGTGCCGGGTTTAAGTGCAGAATCAGACCGGCGTTGGCGATAATTTGATCGAGCAGGTAAACCGCCATGCCGATCAGCGTGGCGAATATGAGTTTATTGCTGAGGCCGGAACGGATCGAACCGAACACAAACGGAATCGATAGCAGCAGCATGGCGATTGTCAGCAGCGCGCTGCCTGCTTTGCGCCATAACGCCAGCGCGTAGGAATCGGCATCCTGACCGGTACTGCGCAGAAATTCCACATGCCGGAACAATTCCAGCGGCGACAGGCTTTCCGGCGGCTTGGTCAATGTCGCAATATCCTCCGGATCGACGAAAGACGACCATCTTATCGCGTCTGCACGGTTTACCGAGATCCGGCCGTTGTCTTTATCGAAGGTTCGGATAGTGGCATTACTGAATTCCCAGATGTCTTCCTCGACGATATCGGCAAATTCGGCAAGCGTATGCGTGACGATGAAATCATCCGGGTCCAGTTGCAGCAGCTCGATGTCGGCGGCTCTTTTGTTATTCACGATCTGGCCGATGCGCAGGATGTTATGTTCGTTACGCGTCCAGATCCCCAGGTTTTTGCCTAGCTCGGCGCTTTGTTCCAATGCGATGGCGCGGTAGGTGATCGCTTTTTGCTGTAGTTGCGGCGCGGCGAATTGTTCCAGAATAGCGACGGCCGCTAACAGTAGAACACCCATGCCTAAAGGCGCGAGGCTGATGCGCCGGGGTGAGATGCCCGCCACGCGCAAGGCGATGAGTTCCGAATTAACCGCCAGCTTACCCAGTGCGATGACGGTGCCGAGCAAAGCGACAAAAGGCGCGATCTGAATAAACCGGCGCGGTAGCAGCATGGCGGTGTAGAAGAATGCATCAATGACACGATAAGTGCCTTTGCCTACATCATCCAGCTGATCCAACAAATCGAAGAAGCTGAATAACGGCAGCAGAATCGCAGTAGAAATAACGAAGCCGATCAAAACCTGCTGAGCGATGTAACGATAGATGATCATGGCTGCTGGCGTAAGAAGAGAAATTTCCGGTTGGAGTATGCCGCATAACCGACCAGGAATGCGAGGATGGACAGATCCAGCCACCACACGCCCGGTATGCTGCCGACCACATTTTGCTCGACCCAGGATTTGGCCAATCCGCTCAAATTGTAGTAAGCGGCGAAAACCAGTGCGGCGGCGATATAAATCCGCTCCACTTTTTCCTGGCGCGGCGAGATGCGGATAAAAGTCACCGCGAGCAGGGCCATCAGGATGGTCGAGAGCGGACGGGAAAGACGCCATTGCAGTTCCGCGATGTCGCGCGGCTGGCTGGATTCCCACAAGGTTCGGGTGGCAGCCGCTTTGCGCCGGTAATTCAGTACAAAGTCGTTATCGATGAAATAGGTCATATTCTCGAATTGGATGACGTCGTCGACGCTGGCGGTCTTGCTTAATTCATAGACGATACCGTCGGATAGTAAAATATGCGGCCTTTCTTCTTTTGTTGCCGGTTGGATCTGGCGGGCATATTGCGCGATGACGATTTCGCTGCCTTCCTTTTGCTTGATGTAATGAAAAATACCCTCCATTTCCTTGGTGGTGTCATTTTTGCTGCGCACATAGACAACCCTGCCGGATTTATCGCTGCCGTAAAAGCGTCCGGCCTGAAAACGATTGGTATTGAGTTCGGCCTCCGCTTGCGCATCCAGAATGTAACTCTCCCCATAGGCCCATGGCCGCACATACGATGACAGTGTGCCGCTGATGATGCCGACCGGTATCGCCACCGCCAGTACCGTCAGCACAATGCGCGTACCGCTCACACCGACGGAACGGATGATATTTAATTCCTGATCTTTGTTGAGCCTGTCCAAGCCTATGATGACCGATAGGTAGAGGGCAACGGGGATTAACACTTCCAGCGCGATCAGCGTTTTTAAGAATACCAGCTTGAGCAGCGCGGCAACGCCCAGTGTCTCCGTCACGGCACCGGTTAAGAGCCGGGCGCTGACAAAGCTGGCGTACAAACCGACCAAAATGAGAAGAACCACCGTAAACGGCAGCAGAATTTCGCGTACGATGTACCGTTCGATTAATTTCATAGACCGGCTAAATCAGGTTTTTTGCTGAACAATAGGGTAAAGATCATGACAGTGATCAAGCGGGATTGGTGCTGCCATCGGAGCCTGATCTCCGGCTGAGTAGCGATTCGGCCAACATGAGATCCTTAACCTTATCGACATCGATGCCGGCGCGGGCATCGTCGAGCATGATTACGTGGATGTTCACTCCGGATTTCTCCGATACTGTGGCCAAGCCCTGCTGCGACGTCAGCAGCCCGAACATGTATAAAAATACCGCCTTGTATCCAAGCACTTTGCCGATAAGCTGCCACGGCCGCTTGCGCAAATCTTCGGCTTGCCGCCAGAATCGCACCAAGGTGCGCCCGCGCGGATTGAACGCATACAGGTTGCAACCGCGGAATCCGCCGTCGCGTAATCGGATAATGGTGCGTTTGCTGCCGGGAAACGCTGCCGTGACTGCTTGTTCGCTGACGGCGCCTACGGCGGCGTCGCACGGTGTCGCTGCGGCGTCCTGCAAAAATTTGCGGACGATAGCGGGTGTGAGTAAAGCATGATCGGCCGTGGTTAAGAGCACCGGCGTATCGAGCGGTATGTGATTGAGGCCGCTTTCCGCACTGCGGCTGGGAGAATCCAGATTCGGCAGCCACGTGACTTGGCCGGATGCGATGCGCTGCTTTAATTCCGGGCAATGATCGTGCAGCGATTCGGGCGGGCCGCACAGAATAATGGTGGAAATCTGATCGCAAGCCTGCAAAGTATCCAGCACACGGATGATCATCGGAACGCCGGCAACGGGAGCGAACGCTTTGCAGGCCGCGCCGGTATGCTGTGTGATCGGATCCTGGTTGGTGCGGTCAGCGGCCAGCACCACTGCGGCGAATTGCTTTGCCGCCGGATTGGGTGCAGCGGTAGTGGTCATAATGTTTTTCCATAAATACGGTAACGCTTGTATTGTTCGCTGCCGATACTGTCGAGGATGCCGCGCATCGCAACGTTATCTTCCAATATCCATGACAATTCAACTTCCTTGACGCCGTGTTTGACACCGATCTGGCGCGGAGTGTCGATAACCAGACAGGCCAAAGCCAAGCCGATGGGTGTATTGTGATATCGTTTACGCACGCCCATCAACGGAATGCGGCCAGTGCGGATTTCATGGCTTCTGACTTTTCTGATCAATTTAAGCCAGCCGAACGGAAACAGGCTGCCGTTCAGTTCGATCAGGATTTCGTTGAGATTGGGCAGTCCGACCATGAAGGCCGCCGGTTCGCCGTTGACCTCCGCAATTTGAATGTACTCGTCCGGCAACAGCAGGCGCAGACTGCTGCCCAGCTCGGCAAATTCTTCGCGCGTAAACGGAATGAATCCCCAATTTTCCGACCAGGCATCGTTAAAGATATCGCGCAAGGTTTCCATTTCCTGATCGAATTGATCGCGCTTCAGGGTACGCATTTTTATTTGCGGCGAGAATCGCTTGATCACGGTCTGCATGACGCGCGGTATTTCGAAATCGACGCTGATTTTGTAGGCCAGCAGATCCTTTGCCGGAGCATAACCGTGTTCTTCGAGCAAGCGGCCATACCAAGGCGCCGAATGCGGCATCATGACAACCGGCGGGGTATCGAATCCGTCGACCAGAATGCCGCATTCCTGATTGATCGACAGGTTGAACGGGCCGCTGACGCGGCGGATTCCCCGCGCCGCGAGCCAGGCTTCCGCGTGCAGCAGCAGCGCGGCAAATACTTCCGTATCATCGATACATTCCAGTAGGCCGAAGTGTCCGCTGTCGGTACCGTAACGCTCCTGATGCAAAGAATCAATCTGCGCACTGATCCGTCCGACCGCTTTGCCGTCCTGAAATGCAACCCAGGCTTGCCATTCGCCGTGCTTGAAATAAGGATTGAAGCGGGAAAAATGAAAACGCCGTTCCAGCCGTAACGGCGGCACCCACATCGGATCGTTGGCATACACGTGCCACGGTACATCGATAAATTTGCCCATGTCACGATACGACATGACCGGACGCACCGTTATCCTGGAATTAACCGGTTTATCGCGTTGAGTCATGGCAGGTAAACAGTATCGCTTGAGTGGCAGCAGCGTGAAAAGAACGATGAGTCATACCGATTCCGGTGCTGACCCAGAGCGCGGAGTTTTTTAGAATTCAGTATGTTTCAGTAAATTCGATATCAGTCGATGAAAAACTTCTTTCGGATCGGGTTCGTTGGCACCGGACCGATTTTCGGTGCTTGAATTTTGCTCGGCTGCGGCGATTTTTTCATCGGTAATCGCACGGCAGAAGTCACGGAAATTATTCCAATCCGTATTGTATTGCAGCAAATTTTTTTGCGGAATGAAAACGCGCAGCACTTCAAAATTTTGATACATTTCCGGTAACCGGGCCGTGAGGTAATGGTTAATGTTTGCGGGCCAGCGTTTATGCTGCGGGTACATATCGGCCAATTCCGTTTCGATGGTATAGCGGAAATTTTCGATGGCCATGGCGCGGCGCTTGCGATTGACGATATCGACCATCACCGCAACTACCGCAAGCAAACCGAATAAGACGAACGGCCATAGCGGCACGGTTTCAAAATATGAAGCGATTTGATCAAGGCTTTCGTTCAAGATTGTCTCAATTAAAATGTGTTAGAAAAATAGAATGGATTCTCGTAATTAAGAATCTCTACCAAGGATAATGCTGAAATAAGCGGGTATGGTTTCCAGCACGCAAGAAATCATTTTTCTTGTGATTTATTTCGTCATGTATCACATGCTTATCTGATCTTCATGAGGCCACCCCAAGCCCCGTATCTTGCCATAGTAACATTCATGGATCAATATGATGACCGTGTACCGTCAAAATTGAACAGGCCTTTAAAAAAACAGGATCGATTTTCCTGAAAATTGTTATGACATGCGATCACCGGACCGGCTATCGGCGTGATTCCCGGTTACTTGCCAGCGATTGCAGCGAGCGATAAAAACGTTAGTTACTAAATTTGCATTGACCTGATACTGCTTATTGCGTTATTTTTGTCTGTTTTTTGTAATAGAACTACTTATGATTCATATCAGTTTCTTGCCGGCTTGAGTGCTTATGACCAAATCATCCAAACAGGCAGCGTCATCGCAGCCGGAGAGCTTTGAGGCGGCATCGGCTGAGCTGGAAAAAATCGTAACCGCCATGGAAGCAGGTCAGATGTCATTGGAGGCTTCTCTTGCGGCCTATCAACGCGGGGCGGAGCTATTACAATATTGTCAGAGCAAGCTGCAAGACGCGCAGCAGCAAGTGCGGATGCTGGAAGCCGGTATGTTAAAAAACTTCACAAAGTCGGATAGCGATGAGCATTGATTTTCAAAGCTGGGCAAGCGGTTGCCAGGCGCGGATTGAATCATTTCTGGAGTCGCGCTTACCCGCCGGCGATTGCGTTCCGGTGCGCTTGCATAAGGCCATGCGGTATTCCGTACTGGGCGGCGGCAAGCGGGTGCGTCCGCTGTTGTCGTTTGCCGCCGGTGAGCTTGCCGCTGCGGATGTCGAGCGCGTCACGGTTGCGGCGGCGGCGGTGGAACTGATTCATGCCTATTCGCTGGTGCACGATGATTTGCCGTGCATGGACGACGATGTGTTGCGGCGTGGCAAACCGACGTGCCATATCGAATTCGACGAAGCGACCGCATTGCTGACCGGCGATAGCTTGCAAACACTGGCTTTCGAGTTGCTGGCGGAAAAGCGCTTGGCGGATACGCCGGAAACGCAGTTGGAAATGATCGCGCAACTGGCGCTGGCTTCCGGATCGCGCGGTATGGCGGGAGGTCAGGCATTTGATCTGGACAGTGTCGGCAAAATGCTAAGCCTGCCGGAGCTGGAATTCATGCATATTCATAAAACCGGCGCATTGATTCGCGCTGCTGTGATGCTGGGTGCTCGTTGCGGCAGCCGTTTGGCTGATGAACAGTTAAGCAAGCTGGATCACTTCGCCAAATGTGTCGGCCTGGCGTTTCAGGTGGTGGATGACCTGCTGGATGCTGAAGCGACCACAGCCACTTTGGGTAAAACCGCCGGTAAAGACGCGGAGAACAATAAACCGACCTATGTCAGCATTCTGGGCATCGCTCAAGCGCGTGAACTGGCGGAAAAATTGCAGCACGATGCCGATCAGGCGCTGGACGGCTTTGGCGAAGCTGCGGCAAGATTGCGTCAAGTGACCGATTTTATAATTAAGCGTAAATTCTAAGTTTTTCTTCTTTATTTTTTATTTTCAGGTTCTGAATGTATCCACTGTTAGATGCCATTAATTCACCCGCTCAGTTACGCGAACTGGAACAAAAGAAATTACCGCAGTTCGCCAAGGAATTACGTGACTTTCTCATTGAATCGGTAGCAAAAACCGGTGGACACTTATCTTCTAATCTAGGTACGGTCGAACTGACGATCGCGCTGCATTATGTGTTTAATACCCCACATGATCAGTTGGTTTGGGACGTGGGGCATCAAACTTACGCGCACAAAATTCTGACCGGACGGCGCGATGGCATGAGCAAGCTGCGCATGCATGGCGGCATTGCCGGATTTCCGCGCCGTGACGAGAGCGAATTCGATGCTTTCGGTACCGCGCATTCCAGTACTTCGATCAGTGCGGCGCTCGGCATGGCGGTCGCGGCGCGCTTGAATCACACCGACCGGCGCGCCATCGCCATCATCGGCGACGGCGCCATGAGCGCAGGTATGGCGTTTGAAGCCTTGAACAACGCCGGTGTGATGGATGCCAATTTGCTGGTCATCTTAAATGACAACGATATGTCGATATCGCGACCGGTCGGCGCATTGAACAATTACCTGGCGAAATTGATGTCCGGGCGGTTTTATGCCACAGCCCGGCGTGCCGGTGAGAAAGTGCTGGGTGTCGTTCCGCCGGTACTGGAATTGGCCAAGCGCGCCGAAGAGCATGTCAAAGGCATGGTGACACCGGGTACTTTATTCGAAGAATTCGGATTTAATTATATCGGCCCGATTGACGGTCACGACTTGGATGTCTTGGTCACTACGCTGAACAACATCAAACAACTGGACGGCCCGCAGTTTCTGCACGTGGTGACCCGCAAAGGCGCCGGGTACAAGGTGGCCGAGGAAGATCCGATTTTGTATCATGGCGTGAGCAAGTTCGATCCGAAGAAAGGGATTGTTAGCAAGTCGAACGGCAAACCCGCTTATACCCAGATTTTCGGCGATTGGCTGTGCGATATGGCGGCGCAGGATTCGCGCTTGATCGGTATCACCCCGGCGATGCGCGAAGGCTCGGGGCTGGTGCGTTTTTCCCGGGAATATCCGGAACGCTATTTCGATGTCGGCATTGCCGAGCAACATGCGGTCACTTTTGCCGCCGGTGCGGCGTGCGACGGCTTAAAACCGGTGGTGGCGATTTACTCCACCTTTTTGCAGCGCGCCTACGATCAATTGATTCACGATGTCGCCATCCAGAATCTGCCGGTGGTGTTCGCAATCGACCGCGCCGGTCTGGTCGGTGCGGATGGGCCGACGCATGCCGGCAGCTTTGATTTGTCCTACTTACGCTGCATTCCCAATATGACCGTCATGACGCCGGCGGATGAAAATGAATGCCGGCAGATGTTGTACACTGCCTTTAAGCTGGATACGCCGACGGCGGTGCGCTATCCGCGCGGAACCGGCCCGGGCGTGAAGATTCAGAAGGACATGCAAGCATTACCGTTGGGCCGGGGTGAAATCCGGCGGCAAGGGGAAAAGATCGCGTTGCTGGCGTTTGGTAGTATGTTGGCGCCGTGCTTGAGCGCCGCGGAAGAATTGAATGCGACGGTCGCCAATATGCGTTTTGTCAAACCGCTGGATGACGATTTGGTGGCGTCTTTGGCCGCCAGCCACGATGTGCTGGTAACGGTGGAAGAAAACACCGTGTTGGGCGGAGCAGGCGGTGCGGTAACCGAATCGCTCAACAGTCAGCAAATTGATGTCAACGTCCTGCAACTGGGCTTGCCGGATGTTTTTATCGATCAAGGCGATCACACGCAAATGCTGGCGGATTGCGGGTTGGATAAAAATGGAATTATTAAATCAGTGCGGGCGATTCTGCCTGTGTAACTTTTCCGGAGTTAATTGATCTATCTATCATTTGATTCGAAGTTGCCAGCAACGGATTCCTCATCGCACAGGAGATAAACGTGAATAAACAGGTAGATTTACCGATTGCCGATGTGCAAAGCTCACTCGATACGCGGCGTATTGCCATCGACCGGGTGGGAATCAAAGCGATACGCCATCCGGTGGTTGTGGCGGACAAAAGCGACGGCGTGCAGCACACCATCGCGGTTTTTAACATGTATGTGAATTTGCCGCATAACTTCAAAGGCACGCACATGTCGCGTTTCGTGGAAATCCTCAACAGCCATGAACGCGAAATTTCCGTCGAGTCGTTTCAGATTATTTTGCGGGAAATGATCCAGAAGCTGGAAACGGATTCCGGTCATATCGAAATGACCTTTCCTTATTTCATCAATAAATCCGCGCCAGTCTCCCAAGTTAAAAGTCTGCTGGACTATGAGGTGACGTTCGTCGGCGAGATCAAAAATAACGAATATCTGTTTACGATGAAAGTCGTCGTTCCGGTTACCAGCCTGTGTCCTTGCTCGAAGAAAATTTCCGATTACGGCGCGCATAACCAACGTTCGCATGTGACGATTTCCGTGCGCACCAACAGTTTTGTCTGGATCGAGGATGTTATCCGGATTGCCGAGACGAATGCTTCCTGCGAGCTTTACGGTTTGCTCAAGCGACCCGACGAAAAGTATGTTACCGAGCGCGCCTACGACAACCCCAAATTTGTCGAGGACATCGTCAGAGACATCGCCGAGACGCTCAATCACGATGACCGCATCGACGCCTACGTGGTCGAATCGGAAAACTTCGAATCGATCCATAACCATTCGGCTTACGCGCTGATAAAAAATGACAAAACCCGATCCTCGGGAATATCGCTGGAGTAAAGCGCCGTTTTTGAAATTTTCTTACCGGTAACCGGGAAAACAATGTAAGGAAGCTGTAAAAAAGCGCAATTTACATTGAGTAAATGAGCATTTTGAGCCTGATTTCAACGCAGCTTGAACGAGCACAGTAGTTTTGCAGAGCTTCCTTAAGCGCACTTCCGGCAACATCCTGACTATAACAGTTGATTAACTCAGGAGGCGTCATGTCACACACGATCATTCAAGAACGCGCCGCTGGCGCCATCATGGGCGCTTTTATCGGCGATGCTTTGGCGCTTGGTCCTCACTGGTATTACAACCTCGCCGAACTGCGGCGCGATTACGGCGCATGGATTACTACCTACACCGATCCGAAGCCGGGACGCTACCATAGCGGGCGCAAGGCCGGACAGCTCTCGCAGGCAGGTATTATCCTGATGCTGATGCTGCGCTCCCTCGTTGAAAACGGCCGCTACGACGAAGCCGATTTCTGCCGTCGCTTGGACGAAGAACTGTTTCCGTTACTCGATGGCACACCCATGAACGGGCCGGGCGGCTACACCAGCCAATCGATTCGTCACGCCTGGCGCTGCCGGGTGGAACAGAAATTGCCGTGGGGTAAAACCGGAGGGCATGCGGATACCACAGAAGCGATCGAACGCACACTGGCCATCGCCGTCCGTTATGCATTCCAGCCGGCGGAACTCGCTATCGCAGTGGCGAACAATACCCGCCTGACGCAAATCGACGATACGGTGATTTCCATGACGGTGGCCTATGCCGCCGTATTGAGCATGCTGGTGCAAGGGCATGCGCTGGATGCGGCGCTGTCCGGGAAATTGATGGAACTGGTGAAGAGCGGAAAACTGCCGTTTCATGCCGTCACCTTCGATGATTTGCAACCGCCGCGTCCGGGCGACCCCGATCCGCCGCGCGCCGGACGATTTGCCTCGCCGGATGCGCTGCTGACTCCGTCTTACATGGCGCAGGCGGTTGCAGATACAGATATCCGTATCGAACCGGCATGGAAAGTATCCCTTGTGTACGGCATGCCCTGCGCCATCTATCATCAGCTTCCCGCTGCCTACTATCTCGCTGCCCGCTTCCGCAACGATTTTGAGTCCGCGGTGTTGCACGCCGTCAACGGCGGCGGGCAAAACCTGGCGCGCGCCATTCTTACCGGAGCGCTGGCCGGTGCGCAGGTGGGGTTGTCCGGGATTCCGCAGCGCTTTATCGACGGACTGGAAGATGCGGAAATGCTGATGAATCTGACCAAGAGCCTTGCCGCTCAGGCTGGTAGTGCGGCACCGCCTGTTGATGATGAAATCTGTAGAAACTAAGCTCCGGTCAGTAGCCGATCTGTCAAAATTCACCTATCTACATTCTCAGAGCCTGCCAACGAAGCAGATAGCCTTTTAAAAACGAGAATGACTAAGGAGTACAAAAATATCAAACTATTGTAGTCCGATCTGGACAATCGATGACATTCTAATTCTGTGTATTTAATCGGTAATAAGTACTTCATATCTTGCATCTTCCCAGTTTTTTTGATTCAGCCAGTAGAAAGTAAACTGAACCGTCTCTCCCGCCTTAAGTGTGGCGATCGGCAGATCGATCACGTGTATCTCAAGTCCTGTATCCCTGGTATTCAGATCTTGAGCGTTTTGCCATGAATTAATTCCCCAATGTACAAGCGCCGGCGCCCTAAGTGCAATGGTCAATCCATGACCGCTGCGGATGTGGCGTGGACGGTAACGCGGTCCCCAGATATTTTGGGAAATTTGCGGGCGCACGCCATGATAGCGATTCCAAGCGGCGGCGGGGCGGTCGGACGGATAACCGAGTGCGCGGCTGTAACACAGCTTAATAAATTCGCTATGTGCCCAAACCAGAGGCATGGCGGAACCGCTTGGCTTTCCAGGATACAGATGACGCGCGGGAACCGGTGCGCTATCCCATACCTGCTCCGGCAACAAGCCGCCGTTACCGGTCATGGCTGCCATAGCCTCAAGATAAGGAAGCGGATCCTCCCCTGCTGCGAGTGCATAATGACCCCGCTCTCCAGTTAGGAGCGGCCATCCCCGTCCACAACCGGTGCCATTGAAAGCACTGCCATCCGGATGTTCGCCGTAGCCGTCGCCATTATATCGGTGCCACACAGGGCCGCTCGGGGTATCGGTTTTAAGCAGTTGATCGATAGTTTTCAGGCTATCGAGAATGCATGGATCATCCGCCCGGCGCAATCCATATCGCACCAATTGCAAAAAATCTGTTGCGACCTGTTCATCGGCTGGCAAATCGGGATTCTGTGCACGGTTTTTGATCAGCACATGCTCGGCCAAAGCGCCTTCGTGCACCAGCACATCATTCGGAGCTATGCGCACGTAATATCCCGAGACCTCAAGCTTCTGAGCGAGCGCTGTAGCAGTTGCAAATGTCCATTCTTCGAGGCGCGCGTTCCAGTTATCAGCTAACAACAACGCAAACTCCCGCGCTTCACTATCGAGGAAAGTGCTGCCTTCAACAAGTGCAGCAATGGCTACCGCAAGTGTGAAGGTATTCACACCGGAATCCTCTTCCCACCTATCCTGCCCGGTTACCGGACCTTCCCGTGCGATGAAGCCTAGTGCTCGCTTGATCATATCCTGACATGGAATACCTCCCAGCGCATCGCGCTCACGCAACGCAGAGGCCAGCAAGACTGGGAAGGCGGCTTCGTCGAGCTGGATTCCTTGCCAGAAAGCATTTCCTCCGAGCCATTGATTTTGCAGCCAATGCCCATCCGCTTGCTGCGTAGCGATCAGGTAACGCAGTACATCGCGGGCATCCTCGAGCAGACCCATCGCAACCAGTGCACCCGCAGTTTCCACCAAATCACGGCACCACACCAAATGATAGCCGCCCCGGTTTTGGCTATCCGTGCCCCACGGTATCGATAGGCTTGCCACCATGGCGCCACAATAAGTGCGGTCCTCATGAACTTTCAGAACGGTACCGGAAAGTGCAAGCAGTTGTTGCAAATCGGACGGTAAATCGGGAACATGGCAATTTTTGAACCATTCTTCCCAGAGTCGGCATTGCGTATCCCAAGCTGCTGAGAAATCTATGCACAAGCTGGACATTGCAAGCGTAGCCGCTGCATTCATCGTGGTCCCGAAGCCGAGTGCAAGCGTCGCCTGACTTGGCAATTCGCCCATCAGGGTAACGGCACCCGGGCCCGCGCTATCATATTCCCATGTCATGCGCCCGTGCCGGTTGAAATCCTGCCAACCGTCACTCTCCGCTACACAACCGGCCGAACAACGTTTCCAGGCATCGACACCTGCTTCCGTGTTTGCCATGAGCGCCAAACCAAAAGGTCCCTGCTCCGCCCACAGCACTCTGCGTCCGTTGTGTTCACCAACCGAAGCCAGATTGTTTTCCGCGTCGCCACCCAAACGTGTTGCTAACAGCGCATAAGGACGCAGGTTTGCGTCACCTTCCAGCTTATAGCGCAGCAAGAGCGCATCCCGCCGCTGCAACGGACAGATTTGCAGGGTAAAGGTAAAACGTGAATGCCGATGCACAATTTCAACAGCGGGGATGTGCGGTTTTGGCAGGCTGATTTGATAATTCCCAAGGCGGCGAAGCTCAACCCAGAATCCTTGGTCATCAGCAATGATGAAACCGAGGTCCTTGATTTGAGGAATATCGATACGGGGGTAGTAAATTTCGGTAACGATACCTTCTGCGGCAGTAAACCACAGACGTGAAGATCCAAGACTGGTGCCGACCATATCTTTGCCGGCGTGAGCCCAGGTTGGATAGGAGAAAGTAGCCCGGGGTGCTTGCATGGAATTCCTTATAAGATTCGTACAAAACAGTTCAGTGAAAAGAATCGTTAGATCCTTCCAGAGAAAGTTGACGTAAACGTCGCTGGAATGACTATTTTTTAAGCGCAATAGCGATCGTTAAACCGTATTAATTCTTTCCGAGGATTTCTTTTGCTATGGTCACGAGCCGTTCCGGCTCGAAGCCGAATTCTCTTTGCAGTTCCTTCAACGGAGCCGAAGCGCCGAACGTCTGCATGCCGATCATGCGACCGCTAGTACCCACATAGCGCTCCCAGCCGAACGTGGATGCTTGCTCGACCGAAATCCGCGCCTGCACGGCAGGAGGGAGTACGCTGTCGCGATATTCCTGAGTTTGATGTTCAAAGATATCCCATGACGGCATGGAAACTACGCGGGAACGGATGCCTTCGCTGCTGAGCGTTTCATGCGCCTGCACGGCAAAGCCGAGCTCACTGCCGGTTGCAATCAGAATAATCTCGGGTCTGCCGCCTGGCGCGTCGGCGAGGATGTACGCCCCGTAAGCCACACCGGCAGCTGGCGCATATTTGCTGCGATCCAGTGTCGGAAGCGCCTGACGCGACAATACCAAGGCAGCGGGGCGGTGACGCAGTTGCATGATGACACGGTACGCCTCGACCACTTCATTGGCATCGCCGGGACGCAACAGCGTCAGACCGGGAATAGCGCGCAAAGAAGCAAGATGCTCGACCGGCTGGTGCGTCGGACCATCTTCCCCGTCGCCCATGGCATCATGAGTCAATACAAAGATGGCCGGCAATTCCATCAGAGCCGACAAACGGATCGCCGGCCGCGCGTAATCGCTGAAAATGAAGAAGGTGGCGCCGTAAGGCCGCAGCTTGGATAACGACAAACCGTTCACGATCGCGCCCATGGCATGCTCACGGATGCCAAAGTGCAGGTTCTTTCCGCCTGGGGTGCTAGCCTGAATATCTTCCGCACCTGGATAGGTCAACAAGGTTTTGTTTGACGAACCCAGATCTGCGGAACCGCCGAGCAGCCAAGGAATGTTCTGCGCCAGCACGTTCAGCACCTTACCGGAAACTTCCCGCCCTGCCAATCCCTTGGGATCCACGGGAAACACCGGTAAATTGCGATCCCACCCCATGGGCAATTCGCGCCGCTGCATCTGTTCGATTTCAGTGGCGAGATCAGGATACTGGATACGATAGGCAGCGAACTGATTTGTCCACGTACGGCGTGCCGATGCGCCGCGCATGCCTATGCCGTTAGCAAAGTGTTCGTATACCCCTTCCGGCACCAGGAATTGCGCATCTTCAGGCCAGCCGTAGGCGCGTTTGGTGCAGCGAACTTCGTCCGGGCCGAGCGGCTCCCCGTGAGCTGCGGCGGTATCCTGCCGGTGTGGTGAACCGTAACCGATGTGGCTGTCGAGAATGATGAGTGTGGGCCGGTCTCTGGTTTTGCGGAATACCTCCAGAGCATGATCGATTTGTTCGATGTCGTTGGCATCGCCCAAGCGCAGGACGTTCCAATGATAGCTGAGGAATCGCGTCGCGATATCCTCGGTGAACGTCAGCCGTGTGTTGCCTTCAATGGTGATGTGATTGTTGTCATAGATCCAGCAAAGATTATCAAGGCCAAGATGGCCAGACAGCGAAGCTGCTTCTGACCCTACCCCTTCCATCAGATCTCCATCGCCACAGAGCGCGTAGATACTATACTCGAAGATGTTGAAAGACGGCTTGTTATAGCGGCTTGCAAGCCATTTTCCGGCAATTGCCATGCCGGTGCTGGTTGCTATGCCTTGCCCGAGCGGCCCCGTGGTGGTCTCTACGCCGGATACCCAGTGGTATTCCGGGTGGCCGGGTGCTTTGCTGCCCAGTTGCCGGAAACGGCGTATATCTTCCAGTGTCACCGCAAGCTGCCCCAATCGCTCGTAATCCGCATTGACAGCGCGCGTACCGGTCAGATGCAACACCGACCACAATAGCATCGACGCATGTCCGTTCGACAGCACAAAGCGGTCTCGGTTGGGCCAGATCGGATCCTGCGGATCGAACTGCATGACGCGATTCCATAGCGTATATACGAGGGGTGCCAGTGCCATCGGCGTGCCGGGGTGACCGGAATTGGCCGCTTGCACAGCGTCGATCGATAATGTGCGGATAGTGTTGATGGATAATTGATCGAGTTCAGCATCGGTCATTTGTTTATCTCCCAGCTTTCAGGTCGTCGTTCGCTACCTTTTTCAGAGCTTCCCTAAGTATCAATTCTTCCCGCGCATTGAAGTATTCCACAGGCGTAAACCTCCAATAAAGGCGTTATTATTGTCGCCCACACGCAGATCTGCCGGCAGCTTCTTAAGCTTTCCGAGCTTTTTGGCATTTCCGCCCCCTAGCACTACATAGTTCGCTTCCAGAGCGGATTTCAATTGATTGGCAATCTTGAGTACATGCCGACGCCATTTTTTCTTGCCCATTTTTTCCAATCCGCGCCGCCCCAGATATTCTTCGTATGTTTTTCCATGCTTGTAGGGCAGGTGCGCCAATTCCATGGGCTCGAGCACCCCGTCCACTATCATTGCCGATCCAAGCCCTGTACCCAAGCCAAGAAAAAGCATGCGTCCGTGATCATAGCTACCGAGCGCCTGCATTGCGGCATCATTGATCATTTTTATGGGACAACCGAATGATTTCCGGAAATCAAAACCAACCCATCCTGGTCCAAGATTAAATGGATCATGTACCGGCCGTCCACCAATCACGACGCCTGGATAACCAATCGACACGCGCTCATATTTACAATCCCGTATTGCATCTTTGACCTTATCGACCATCTGCTTCGGGGTCAGCGCCGGACCGGAGGTTATCTTGAACGGCTTGTCGTGTCCGCTCACCAATACTTTGATATGTGTTCCGCCCACATCAATGACAAGAATGGTATGCGCAGGCTGTGATTTCATAATCGCTCACATCCTCTGGCGCATGGTCCGGATATGTTTGTCCCGGCGCACGGCAACTGCGCGGCTTCTTTCCATTTCTCTGCAAAAAACCACCGGTAAGCGCCGATCATGAATGATTCCATCGGAAAAGCCGCCATGTCAGATTTCCTGCTCTGATTTATGTCTCTTGGTTACAGGATCAAATTTTGGATTGTGCCATCCGCCATCAATCCTGATAAGTTCATCGGCTTCACGCGGCCCCCAGCTACCGGGTTTATATCGATGAACTGGCCGATGCTGTGTCAGAACTTTGTCAAGAACCGCCCACGCAGCCTCTACCGCATCCTGTCGGGTAAAAAGCAAGCCGTTACCGGCCAGCGCATCGCCCAAAAGCCGCTCATAAGGCATTTGTTCATCCGGCTGGGCGTTGAGCAGATAAAGTTCTTTTTGATCGCCGATAAATTCCTCACCCACTCGTTTGACGCGTGCCGCCAGAGCGATAGCGGGACATGGGGATAACTCAAACCGCAAATAATTAGCCCGGCCTATCGCTGGCCAGGCATCTTCGAACAATCTCTGCGGCGGTGCCTTGAACTGCACGAGAACCTCCGCAGTGCTCTCGGCCAGGCATTTTCCCGAGCGCAGATACCACGGTACGCCCGCCCAACGCCAAGAATCGATGGTTAGACGGAGAGCGCAGTAAGTTTCTGTATCAGAATCTTTAGCAACACCAGGTTCCTGTAGATAGCCTTCAAACTGGCCTCTTACCAGATCTTCCGGTTTGAGTGTATGCATGGCCTGAAATACCTTAGCCTTTTCGCTGCGCTGCGCTTCAAAATCCCGTCCGGCAGGAGGCTCCATCGCTAGCAGAGCCACTATCTGGAACAGGTGGTTCTGAACCACGTCGCGCAGACAGCCGACTTGATCGTAGAAACTGCCCCGGCCTTCTACGCCAAAATCCTCCGCCAGAGTAATCTGCACACTTGCCACATAATTGCGATTCCAGATCGGCTCCAGGAACGAATTCGCAAACCGGAAATACAAGATATTTTCAATGGCTTCCTTACCAAGAAAATGATCGATGCGGAAAATCGACGCTTCCGGAAAAACCAAATGCGCGGCATTATTGAGCTGGCGCGCCGAGACCAGATCGCGTCCGAAAGGCTTTTCCACGATGATGCGGGCATGCTCAGTCAAACCGGCGGAACCAAGATCCTTGATCACTGCCGCGAAGAAGGCGGGTGGGATGGCCAAATAGAAAGTTGGCCGCAGAACGCCGTCAAGCGCTTGTTTGAGTGTTTGAAAAGTCTGCGGATTTTTATAGTCACCGTCAACATAACGCAGCAATGAGAGCAATTGGTTTAGAGCGTTGGGGTCGATGTTCTTAAAAACACGTGCTATCCCATCTTCGGCCCGGTTGCGCAGCTGTGCCAGATCCCAGCCTGAAAAGCCTACACCTATTACCGGAATCTTTAGTACGCCCCGCTTGACCATCCTATAAAGCGAGGGAAATATCTTCTTATGAGCAAGATCGCCCGTTGCGCCAAAAAGCACCAGGGCATCGGATGATACTAAACGGTTATTAAGCTTACTCATATCATGAGCCGTCTGTCAGCTTTTCATCGTGACCGCCAAATTGCTTGCGCATGGCCGAAAGAATACGGTCGGCGTAATTGGCCTCTCCCTGGGATTCGAAACGTCCGAATAATGCGGCGCTGATGACTGGCGCCGGCACCCCTTCGTCCACGGCGGCCAGCGTGGTCCAGCGTCCTTCGCCAGAATCGGAAACGCGCCCGGAAAATTGCTTAAGTTCCGCATCCTCGACGAGCGCGGCTGCCGTTAAATCGAGCAACCAGGATGAGATCACGCTGCCTCGGCGCCATACCTCGGCTACTTTACTGATATCAATAGGATACTGGTACGCTTCGGGATCACGCAACGGCGTGGTCTCGGCATCCTGCGCTCGCGAACGCAGACCGGCATCGGCGTGCTTGAGAATATTGAGCCCCTCGGCATATGCTGCCATCAGGGCGTACTCGATGCCGTTGTGAACCATTTTCACGAAGTGACCTGCACCGGCAGGACCGCAGTGCAGATAACCCTGTTCTTCGGAACCGGGTGCGCCACTGCGTCCGAAAGTACGCGGTGCAGCCGCGATGCCTGGTGCAATGCTTTTAAAGATCGGATCGAGATAACGAATTACGCTATCTTCTCCACCAATCATCAAGCAGTACCCGCGCTCGAGTCCGAATACGCCGCCACTGGTGCCGCAATCGACATAATGAATGCCACGTAATTTGAGCGTTTTGGCGCGTACTTGATCATCGCGGTAATAGCTGTTACCTCCGTCAATGATGATATCGTCGGACGAAAGTAACATTGCCAGATCCGAAACTGTTTTACCGGTGATGCCCGCGGGAACCATCACCCAGACAACACGCGGTTGGGTGAGTTTAGCGACAAAATCGTTAAGCGAGTCGGCGTGCCGGATATCGGGGCCTGTAAGCGCCTTGATGGCATCGGCATTAACATCATAGATCACGCACGAGTGCCCATCTTTAGTTAAACGTCGAACCAAGTTGGAACCCATACGCCCAAGACCAATCATACCAAGTTGCATGCGATCACCTCCTTGCTGATTTTTGATTTAACGCTTCTAAGTCCTATTGCTGTTTTCCAAGCTCAAAGAAGATAAATCGAATCACAGTCCACCGACCCTGCCGGAATATGCGTCATTATGCTGCAGATCCCGGGCATTGGGAATTTTTTGATGGGTGAATTTTTTCTGGGTACAAGAAGCAATTAACTTAATTAAATACCTGTTTGTTTCCAAAAAATGATGCGCTCCCGATAACGCATAGTCAAGCAATGTTTCTGAATCAAGTGCTGAGGTGGCACCACAAAACTGGACAGATTGCTAAACTTTGTTATGGACGATTAAAGAGCCGCCCCTATAAAATATACGCGGTCATGCCGGTACATCAAGAACCTCGCCAACCAGACCGTTGGCGCAGCGCCGCCAAGTGAGAGTGAAACCAGCGGAAATTAGGGCTTGCGTCCGATTACGATACTGTAATAACCAAAAGCTTTATGGACTTGGATGTCCTCAAAGCCAATTTCCTCCAGCATGGTTGAGAGCTCCAAACCAGTGTATTGCTTCCCTTCTGTCCAGCCCATCATCATCATGCCGAAGGCAGCCGGTGCAAACGGACCTGTTTTATCGTCGTTGCACAGCATTTCATGAATCACGATACGTCCGCCAGATTCCAAGTACCTGAAACTTTTTGCGGTCAAAAAATGGCATTTTTCCGGCGACCAGTCATGATACATGTTGGAAAAGAAATGCAGATCGGCGGACGGCCAATGATCGTTCCAGATATTAGTGCCGCAGGTTTTAATGCGTTCTTGCAAATTATATTCAACAATGTACCCTTCGGCCACTTCACATACCTGTAGAAAATCCAGCACGATCGCCTGCAGATTAGGCAATCGCAAAGCTGCGCCGATCGAATGCGCGCCGGAGCTGCCGCCGATGTCCAGCATCACCCGGTGCCGGGAAAAATCCACAACTCCCGGCCAAACCAGCGCGGAGGCCATGCTCATGCTGTGCATGCCGCTGGTAAAGCGGTGCAGCAATTCGAGTTGTTCTTCGTGCGATTGATAAATATCGCCGCCGCCGTAAGTCTGCGGTGAATCGGTCAGAATGGATTTTTCCAGGCTGGTGAAGGAGCATACCTGATAATTATCGATCATCAGATCCCAGAGAAAACCGAAGTAATTGGGGCTTTTTAGCAGTAAGTATTCTTCCGTCACCGCAGTGAGAGCATAACGCTCCTGCTGCAGCGACAAGAAACCCAGCGCGGTAGCGACAGTCAGCATCGCTTCCGCCGGGCGTGGCTTGAGATTGAGCGCATCGCAAATCTCCGTCAACGTGCGCGGATTATCCGCCAGCAAAGTGAAAACCTTCAACCGGTGCGCCAGCAATAAGGCCGGATAACCATAAACCGCGAACACCACATCCCATACCGGGCGGTCATCGACGCGCGGCATTTGAATGTTGGAAGAGGTATGTTGTGTCATCAGTTCTCCTTGGACATTAAGCGATTGCGGTGAAGGTCATCAGCCAAAACGGTTGCGAACGAACGGGAGTTTTCATGATGGCTTCGCTTCAACCAAACGCTTGATGTTTTGTACCGTCCTGCCCGCGCCGTCTTTGATGGCAACCCGAACCAATCCCTCGAAAGGCCGCATAATCGCGAGAATTTCCAGCAACTCAAAAGAGAATGTCAATTTGGTGGATTGCGCCGGACTGATTTCCTGTAATTCATAAGTACAGCGGAAAGGATCGGACACACCAACCAGCGTGATGCGCTGACCCGACTCAAAGGCGGAAATTTTAAACCTCGATTCCGAACGCCGACCCTGATCGACGCGCACCTGCCGCCCCTCGGTTCCGAGCTGGACGGGGCCAGGCGTAATTTGCTCCAATTCTTTCACTTCCGGAGACCATTTGGGATAGTTGTCGAATAGACCCACGCCAATATACTGGAAAAGCTCCGCAGTTGAGCAAGACACGATGGTGTGTGCCCGGCCGATGACCGGATCGGTCGAACCCAGATTGAGCATGGAACCTAAATTGAACATAGCGTTAGCCCTTGATGGCGAATCCAGCTTATCGATTGACGATGGGTAAGACGTTAAACGAATCAGGGAGGGATTTCAAGCGCCATGCAAAATACTAGCAAGCTCCGAGCAGAAAGTATTAGATCGATTGCCGCTGGGTGAAGTCTTTCAGGCGGAATCCGAGCAGCCAGAGCGCGGCGAAATGGCTGAATGCACCAGCCGCACAGCCACCCAGCTTAACCGGCCGGCACGTGTCAGTGTCGAATCGGTCAGCCACGAGGTGCCGCTGCCGCCGGAGCGCGTGGAGGCAATTAGGGGATGAGTCGCACAAAAGGGGACTCAACACCAAGGTACATCTGGCCGTGGATGCGCATGGTATGCCGGTTAGAATCATTGTTACAGAAATTACCCGGGCGGATTGCGCTCTAGCTCAAGGACTCATTACTGGCCCCGGCCCAGCACCTGATTGCCGACAAGGGTTACGACAGCGATGCCATCGTCGAGCAAGCGCAATCTCAGGGCATGCAGGTGGTGATTCCGCCACGAAAAAAATAGAAAGGGACCGCGCGAATATGACAAACACCTGTACCGGCAACGCCATCTCGTCGAGAATGCGTTTCTTGCGCTCAAACAGTGGCGCAGCATCGCTACTACCCACTACGCCAAGAACCTCTCTTCCTTCCTTGCTGCCGCCCAGATCCGTTGCCTAGTGCTCTGGTTAAATACTCGTGACGACACTATCTAAACCAGCAATAAGAGATTGAAGATAAGAAAAGTTCAAGCTTGGCTCCTTTTTTGAATTTCCTAGTTTATAAGTGAAGATACACGGAGATTTTAAATGCCTTTGATCTTAACATTGAGATTTTTTAATAAACCATTTCGTTCTACAGGTTTATATTTTTTATGACTGAATTCGAAAAGCTCCTTAAAAAACTCGAAGACCTAACCACCAGCGCCAACGCATCCTGTAAAGAATTCACCAATCTGCTGACCGCTATCGGGTTCCAAATCGAGAACTGCGGCAGTGCTGGCCACAAAATCGCACGGCACCCGGCCGTATCATTAATTGAGTATCCTAACTATAATTGTGGTCATAATAAGGGCGAAGCTGTTAAACGCCCGTACATTAAAAAACTATACAAATTTGTAAAACAACACGAAAACGCAATTAAGGAGCACATGAAATGAAATTTGATCCTGAAGCCTATTCGATTACCATTCGTAAGGAAGAAATCGACGATGAAATTCTATACGTGGGCAGGGTAGCTGAATTCCCCAATATCAGCGTATATGAGGAAGACTTTGCAACTGCTCGAAACCTGGTTATCGATGCAATACAAACGCTGAAAAAAATTGCTGACGAAACGCACAAAGACTTTCCGCCGCCATATCTCGCAACATCAAGCGAATTTATGGAACGTGCATCCGCATTTCGATAAAACTACAACAATGAAAAAACTATTTAGTCGCACCACAATTGGCGCAATTCTGATAATCCAATTAGCCGGATGTATAGCACCGCCAGTAGTTGGAGTCCCTGTTGCACCAGGAATACCGCCCGGCGTTGTGTATGTAGCACCTACCTATGTAAGCCCAGGCCCTGGGTATCTATGGAACTACAATATTAATTATGGTTGGGGATGGCACCACCCGAGAAACGGATGGCATCGAGGCTGGAGATAATTACTAAATTACCAAAAGTCCCGTTCTTTTTGGTTTTCTGAATTTTTCTTTGTATCATTCTTGTAGGTAAGGAGTGTTTTGTTCTGGCCATCTCTCTATCGTCGGAATTTCACCAAATAAATCTTTGATCATTTCATTTCCTCCCGAAAAGAACCGCTTAAAGCGGCAAATTTTTCATGCTATGTAAATTTCTGGCGAAAAGTATGCGAGACCAGAATACACTAGCGACCTGGGCGAAGGTTATCGGGGGATCTGTAAGGCATTGCGTACCCGCTGTGTCGTTATGATTGAAGCCATTGCTCCTGGTAATCTTGCGTGAATGTAGGTCAGATCACACACATGCGCCGTACCACCTCGACTGGTGAGAATTGTCGATCTAGTAGTTTGCTGCTACCGGCAGGCTGCCTGGCTTCTTGCTATCGATCATATAGTGAATTTACACTGATCCCTGACTTGTAAACTGTTGGCTTTCATCAGCATTCTGTAACGATGCTGTGAAAAAGGATCGCAGTTTATCGCGATTTAATTTTCCTCATGGTGCTTTCTTTCAGAATTGTTGGGTGATAAGTATTTCAATTCTGAATGCTTACGGGTTGGGTTATACCAAGATTCGATACAGGCGAATATGGTCAGTCTTGTTTCTGTTTTATTTTTTCACGAACGCTTGTTGATCAACTCACATTCCAAGTTGACAAAGAAACTTTAAGCTATTGTTATGGGCATTACCCATAATGTCTATAGAAGGGCGGGTCCCTTGATCCGGTTTGCGGGTAATCAACCCCAAATTCAGAGTGTTGATCACCAGATCTAAATTAGATGCAGGGCTGCGTTTATTCCGATGAGTTAGCATTACTTACTCCTTTGAGTTTTAATGAGCGGTAGGGCAAATAAACTGACTGTAAGCATATCGGTTGAACGGACTACAATGTTTGCCGCTGGGTGAAGTCTTTCAGGCGGAATCCGAGCAGCCAGAGCGCGGCAAAATAGCTGACGGCACCGGCGGCGACTACGCCGCTAAGCCGCAGGGTGCGGGTCAGTGTCGGTTCGTTGAGCCATGAGGTGTTGCTGCCGGCGGCGAACCACAGCACGACGCCCATGACCGCCAGCGCCAGCAGTATTTTGGCAAAGAAAATGAGCCAGCCGGGTTGCGGTTGGTAGATTTTCTGACTGCGTAACTGGTAAAACAGCAATCCGGCGTTCAGGCATGCGCCCAAACCGATTGCCAGTGCCAATCCGGCATGTTGAAAAGGCGTGATGAAGATGAGATTCATCAGTTGTGTCGCAATTAGGGTGATGATTGCGATCTTCACGGGTGTTTTGATGTTCTGGCGAGCGTAGAATCCGGGGGCGAGCACTTTTACCAGGATGATGCCGAGCAAGCCAATGCTGTAGGCGACCAATGCTTCGCGCGTCATCCATACATCGTGTTCGCTGAAGGCGCCGTGATGGAACAGCGTGGTGATCAGCGGCACCGATAGCAATGCCAGTGCCAATGCGGCCGGTAGCGTCAACAGCATGGTCATGCGCAAACCCCAGTCGAGCAGGCGGGAATATTCGTCGTTGCTGTTGTTGCTGTAATGTTTTGCCAATGACGGCAGCAGGATAGTGCCGAGCGCGACGCCGAGCAGACCGGCGGGAAATTCCATCAGCCGGTCGGCGTAATACAGCCAGGAGACGCTGCCGGTTACCAGCAGCGAGGCGAAAATGGTATTGATCAGCAGGCTGAGCTGGCTGACCGAGACGCCGAAAATGGCTGGGCCCATCAGTTTGATCACGCGCCACGCGCCGGTATCGGGATTTCTAAAACGGATGCGCGGCATCAATCGGAGTTTCAATAGAAATGGTATCTGAAACGCCAGTTGCAAAATGCCGCCGATAAAAACCGCCCAGGCTAGCGCCAGAACCGGCGGATCGATGAATGGGGTCAGCCATAACGCGCAACCGATGAATGCGATATTCAAGAGCGCCGGGGTGACGGCGGGCACGTTGAATTTGCCGTAGGTGTTAAGAATTCCTCCGGCCAATGCCACCAACGAGATAAATAAAATATACGGAAAGGTGATTTGCAGCAGTTGAACGGTGAGCTCGAATTTATCCGGATCGGCGGAAAAACCGGGTGCGCTGACATAAATGATCAGCGGCGCCGCGAGAATGCCGGCAAGCGATATGAAAAACAGCGCGATGCCCAACAGCAGCGTGATGTGATCGATCAGGCTGCGGGTTTCTTCCGGGGTACGGGTATTTTTATATTCCGCGAGAATCGGTACGAATGCTTGTGAAAAAGCACCTTCGGCAAACATCCGCCGCAGCAGGTTCGGGATGCGGAAGGCGACAAAGAACGCATCGGTTTCCATGCCTGCGCCAAACATCCGCGCGATGATGATGTCGCGCAAGAAACCGAGAATACGTGACACGAAGGTCATGCTGCTAACCGCAGCGAGCGCTTTAAGTAGATTCAATGGTGTGAGAGATTGGTGCTATCAATGACGGTGGCGAGAAATTGGGCAGACTGGATTTTTCAATCCAGTCTGTTGGGTTATGAAATTCAAAAAACTGTTTTTCTTGTTTGATTCTTCCCCCAATAAACGGGCAGGAGTGTCGCCTTGACGGCGGCAGCTTAGAACATGCAAGTGACTTTCTTCAGCAAACCTTCTTCTTCCCAATTCCATTGTAGGCAGTATTCCGCACCGCGTTTCGGGTTTTTGACATCGGCATCGATTTTCGTTTGCCCGCTGATCACGGGCGGCAGCAGCGCTTCTTCTTTGCCGTCCTGGATGCGGAAGAAACGGGCGGTTGCAACGGCGCGCCCTGAAGGTAGCTCGACGGTCATATGCAAGTGTTGCGTATCATCGTCGACGACATGCGACAGTATGCCTTCGTTCTGCGTGAAAGCGCCTTCGCATTGATACGTGAGAGTTAAGTCGGATCCGTTGATGACTTTCAATTCCGGCGGGAGCTTCATGCAGATTTGGTAGTTGTCGCTGTCTTTTCTTTGTTCCGCCGGATCGCCGTTATTGACGCGGAAATTGCTGACGCTGCCGACGGCGCGGATATTTTTGAACCAGTATTCCGAGTTATCGACATGACAGGCGGTGGTCATTTGTGTCTGTGTCAGCGTTGCTTTTTTCCCGCAGGTATCGTGCACCGTCAGTATTTTTCTTAAATCCGAAATGGAAAATGCGGATTTGTTTTGCCGGATTTGATCGAAAATCAGCAGTGCGGCGCAGATGGCAATGATCAACCCAAACACCATGAAATTCGTCAGCAGGGCAACCAAAACACCGAAGACAAGGATTGCGGCATTGGTGTAAAAAATAAGCTGGTTGGATTTGTCAAACATTCGGAGCTCCTTAATTAGCAGGCATATTTTTATAATAATTTTGAAGCGCTGAGTTTATCAGAGAGGCGCAGGCAACAAAAGCAACCTGGGGCAGATTGATGCTGACCGGTGAAAAATGATACATGCGGGCATTATCGGCTATTTTGCTGAGGCACAGCGAGCGCCGATCGAGCTGAGCATAAAGAAACAAACGACTTCGTTCCGATTTGGCGTTATCATTTGCACTTGCAGTCATGATCAATTTTTATGGAGAAAATAGATGTCGAAAAAATCAATGAAGCCCGTTTCACTGGCCGTAGGTACCGCGTTAGTAACCAGCCTGGCTGCCGGCAATCTGTCGGCTGATACCGCAGGCAATCCTTTTGCCATGACTGAATTAGCCGGCGGTTACATGCAACTGGCCGATGCCAGTGATGCCAATAAACCGGCACAAGACGGCGGCAAGGATGCGAAGCAAAATATGGAAGGCAAATGCGGTGAAGGAAAATGTGGTAGCAAAAAAGAAATGAAACAAAACATGGAAGGTAAATGCGGCGGCAAAAAGGCCGAGCAGGAAGGTAAATGCGGTGAAGGTAAGTGCGGATCCAATAAGAAGTAATCCGCGTAATCCATGAGCAGTCAACATTATCCTGTGCATGGTGCTGGTTTGGGTCTGCGGCGTTCATTCATCAGTTCGCTGGCGGATCAAACCACGCATCCGGTGAATTTCTGGGAGGTGGCTCCGGAAAACTGGATCGGGGTCGGTGGGCGGTACGGAAAACAGTTGCGCGAGTTGACCGAAAAATTTCCTTTTATTTGTCACGGACTATCGCTTTCAATCGGCGGACCGTCGCCATTGGACGAAGCTTTTCTGCAACGGCTGAAACGTTTTTTGCACGACCATCAAATCCGCTACTACAGCGAACATCTAAGTTATTGCAGCGACGACGGGCATTTGTACGATCTGCTGCCGATTCCGTTTACCGCAGAGGCCGTGCGCTATGTGGCGGCGCGTATCCGGCGGGCGCAGGATATTCTGGAACGGCGCATCGCAATGGAAAACGTTTCTTACTACGCGGCGCCCGGTCAAGAGATGGAAGAAATTGATTTTATCCAAGCAGTGCTGCAGGAGGCTGACTGCGATTTGCTGCTGGATGTCAATAATATTTATGTCAACAGCATCAACCATCGTTACGATGCTGAGGCATTTCTTAAACAACTGCCTGCGGCGCGTATTCGCTATGTCCATATCGCCGGACACTACCGGGAAGCGGAAGATTTAATCGTGGATACGCATGGTGCGGACGTCATCGATCCGGTCTGGCAATTGCTGGAAAAAACGTACCAGCATTTCGGTGTTATTCCGACGCTGCTGGAACGTGATTTCAATCTCCCGCCGCTGGCGGAGCTGCTGCAAGAAGTGGAGATTATTCACACTCTGCAATCCAAATGGCGGAATCAAACCGGTGAACACGCACAACACGGCTGACCGTCCCGCTTTTGTGCGGCAGCAGTATGCTTTTGCGGCGCATATCCGTAATCCGGAAAGAAGTCCTTGCCCGGAAGGGATCGAAGAACGGCGCATGAAAATCTACCGCGAATTGTTTTATAACAACGTCGAGGGTTTTATCACCAGTACGTATCCGGTGCTGCGGAAAATCATGCCGGATGAAGAGTGGCACGCCATGATCCGGGATTATTTTGCCAATCACGTTTCGCATACGCCGCTGTTTCCGGAAATGCCGCGCGAGTTTCTAAAATATCTGGAGCATGAACGCGAACCACAACTGGACGATCCTCCATTTTTGCTGGAGCTGGCTCACTATGAATGGGTTGAATTAGCGCTTTCGCTGTTGGATGAAAAAATCGACAAAGCAAAAATCGATAGTCAGGGCGATCTGCTCGACGGCATCCCGGTGATTTCGCCGTTAGCCTGGTCATTGTGCTACGACTTTCCGGTTCACAAAATCAGCCCGGATTTTCAACCCAAGGAAGCCGATGCGAAGCAAACGCATTTGATCGTTTATCGCGACGCCGCTTTTGAGGTGCGCTTTATCGAGATCAATCCGGTCACTGCGCGGCTTCTGCAATTGCTTTCCTGCGATGCTCCCGTAGCGGGACGGCTGGCGTTGCAACAAATTGCTGTGGAACTGAATCATCCCCAACCCGAAACCGTCATTCAGAGCGGCATGGAAATATTAAACGATTTGCAGCGGCGGCAGGTGATTCTAGGGATTTACGTCTAACTTTCTGATTACGATCATAACACTACAGGTTCAAAGCGATTTGCCGTTTAATTGCCCATCAATAACGGATGGAATACGCACCATGCGCGGAGAATCAAGTGTTAAAGATATCGGAAAAAAGCATACCAATACTGCCAGTGTCCCTGTTGTATTCAACATGGCGAACTTTCTGGTTTCTTCCGTACATGACATGAAGAACTCCGTCAGCATGCTGATCTGCGGTTTGGATAAAGTGCTGACATCGGCTGAAGCGGCCAAACTTTCCACGCATGCCGAATTGGTGCAGATGAACCATGAAGCGAAACGGATCAATAATCGCCTGATTCAATTGCTGACACTCTACAAGCTGGGGCAGAAAATGTACCCTTTCGATCCGCAGCCTGTTTGCCTGCAAGATTTTTTGCACACCATCGTCGCGCAATATGCGCAATTGCTCAAATTTCGCGGCATTCACCTGGAAGTCCGCGTTAATCCTGAGCTGTATTGGTATTTTGATGAAGATCTCATCAGTGGCGTTATCGGCAATGCGTTAAATAACGCCATGCGCTACACGCATCAACGCATCCTGATCAGTGCAGCAGAATATGACGATCAATTGGCGCTGCGTGTTGAAGATGATGGTGATGGTTATCCGCTTGAATTACTGGAAGGAAACGGCAATGTCATGCAGAGCGTGGATTTCCATGGCGGCAGTACCGGTCTGGGGCTTTATTTCTCGACGATGGTGGCGCGCATGCATCGTAACCAAGGCGCTCAGGGCGATCTTAGCTTGGAAAATGGCGGCTCACTGCAAGGCGCTTGCTTTGTATTACGTCTTCCGTGACGGTTATTCACTCTAATTTTTGCAATCATGAATATTAACCCGCTCGATATTTCAACGCCTGCTGCTGAGCTGAATTTCTCAGGGAAGCATGTACTGATCGTCGATGATTACATGGAAATGCGCAGCATTTTCCGCGACATTCTCAGTAGTTGCGGTGCTGAAATCAAGAAAATCCACATGGCGACGAACGGCAACGAAGCCATTGCATTGTTAAAAAAAGTGTCATTTGACATTGTGCTGTGCGATCTCATTCTGGGTTCCGGAAAAAATGGTCAGCAAGTACTGGAAGAAGCCAAGCACCAAGCGCTGGTAGGGCCTTCCTGTCTGTGGATCATGATCACCGCGGAGAAAACCATGGAAGCGGTTACCGGTGCTGCGGAATATCAACCGGATGCGTATTTGCTGAAACCGGTCACGGAAGCCAGTTTACGTTCGCGCTTAGTCAAGATTTGGGCCAAAAAAGAGGCTTTTGCGGAAATTTACAAAGCCATGAAGCAGCAGGATTATTCAAAAGCGATGAATCTGTGCGATCAGCGCTTGGTTGCCGATAAGGCGCATGCGGCCGATTTACTCCGGACCAAATGCGACTTGTTACTGGTGACCGGTGAATACGATCGCGCAAAGAATATATTGGAAGAAGTTCTGGCTGAACGCGATCTGCCTTGGGCTAAAGCGGCGTTAGCCAAGATTTTGCTGAAAAAGAACGATCCCGATGCCGCGAGGAACTTGCTGGAAGAAGTGACGGAATCCAATCCGGCTTATCTTGAGGCGCAAGATTTGCTGGCGCACACCTTGCAAGTGATGGGCGATCTTGAAGAAGCCGGGGCTGTACTAGAGCGTGCGGTGAAGTTATCGCCAAACTCGGTCATCCGGCAGAAGAATCTCGGTCAGGTTTCAATGAAGCTGGGTAAGATGGAAGATGCCGAACGTGCTTTCCGCAAAAGTGTGGCACTCGGAGAGTACTCGGTGTTACGGTCAGCCGATGCCTATGTCGGTCTTGCCAAAGCGTGCAACGCTAATAAAAATTCCGAGCAAGCGTTAAAGGTGCTGGGGCAGCTCAACAAGAGCTTTGCCACAGACGATGTCCGCGTTAAGGCGTTAGCGGTGGAAGGCATGATTCATCAGCAAAATGGAAATACCGGTAAGGCGAAACAGATCGCTGATGAACTTGGTCAATCTATCGGTAATGACAGCATCCGTCCCGATAGTGATGGCGCTCTGGAAATTGCCCGTTTGCTGATGATCGCCGGCGATAAAGAGAAAGCCATTCAACTGCTGCAACGGGAAATCAAAAATAACCCCGAGAGTACAGCCCTGTTGCAGAACGTGGCGGAAATTTTCGAGCAAGCCGGCATGGGTGAAGAAGGCAGCCGATTGATCGAGACCTCAAGGCAGGAAGCGATGCTGATTATGAACCGCGGCGTGTTGCTGATCAGTAAGGGGCAGTACGAAGAAGCCGTCAGCGCCATGCGCGACGCTTATGCCGCAATGCCGACGAACATGCGGGTATTGCTCAATTTGGCGCATGTGATCATCACCTACATGCAAAAAAACGGTGCAACTTCCGAACTGATCGACGAGGCCCGCCAGAGCCTCCAGACAGCAAATGAGCTGTCGTCCGGCGAGCCGCGTTTTATTCGGTTGACGGCCGCATTGAACGAATTGATCGCTGCCAAATAATTTCTGCAACTACACTGCTCGGCTTCGTTTGTGCAGCACCCGGCGGCATGGGTTACTTGACCTTGACAAAGCTGCCGCTCTGATTGACCCACACTTCACCTGTAAACGCATCACTAATCGTAGTCGCATCGGTAGCAAAGCAATCATCAACCACGGTGCTGGTATACGTTCCTTTTGTGAAATAGTTCACCGGCGGGTTTAACGCGATTCCCGGGATGGGTAGGCCAGCCAATGTTTCGGTGATCGGGGCGGTAATATCGAGGCAAAGATCGGAATTGACAACCAAGTTGGCCGTGGCCGCCGGTGCATTTCTGGTGCAATGTTTAACGTTTGCGGTGGTATTCACTAAATCGAGTAGATTGAATCCCGGAATTTCCAGGCCGGTGATATTGGATGAGGTGACTGTGTTGCTGCCGAGCAGGGAAATGCCACTCGCCGTCGTTTGATGTGGCACTTGGCAGAGATTGGTTTTGGACAGATCGGGAGCAGTAATGCACTGGCCATTGCTCGTCACCGATACGACATTGCCGCTTTGGCTATAAAACACACCGCTAATCACATCGGTTGTGTCACAAGCGGCGATCCCACCATTACTGCCGGAATTATCGACTTGATTGATCAGGTTTGCGAGGGTATCGATTACCGTCGGATTGTTTCCCCAAGGTCCGCCGAGCACATAAACATTCTGATCATTCTTGTTAATACCCGCGTAAACATTGGTTTCCGGATAGAAGCGAAATAACCAAGGCTCAATGTTTTGCGTGACTTGGTGGCTCGGAAAGAATTGCGGGAAATTTTTTTCAGCCCAATTGAGCAATTTATCGGTATCGCTGGATGGGGTGGCAAAGGAAAACTGCATCTGAATGAGTAGTGCAAATGTATAAGTCAGTAAAATGAGTCGTTTCATGAAAAGGATCTCCGCTTGATGGATTGGAAATGAACTGGTGTTCGAATATTGGGACTTTCTCAGTATGGGTGAAAAAGATAGCAAGCATTTTATATTTTACGGTTCGAACCTAAAGAACGATGTAGCAGTGAAAAACCGGCTATTTCTTTGAGCCGATTGTTATTGGTGTACTTTAGCGGCCAGTTGCAGCAGCTTTGAACTGATATCCAATCCCGCTTTGCGCGCGATTCCTAAATTGATTTCAAATACAATTTTTTCATTGATCAGATTCATATTGATGACCACCCCTTGGGATATGGCGCTGGGATTGTCGGCCAATGTCAGAATGGGGTGATCGGGTAAGCTGCTCAAAATACTGGCAAGATCGCTGCTGACCGATTTGGAAAAAAATATTGCCTGACAATCCGCCAGTTTTTGTGGATTGTTTATCCGTGCGACTTTGATATTGCGCTTGTCGGCAGATCTGTTTTGCAGTTTGTCGATTTCACTGCCGAAATTGTCTTCCCCATAAACGCACAGATTAATCGTTGCCCCCGTGCTTTCCGGCCAATGTGTGAAGGCGATGAAATTATAAATAAAAGCGGCCTTCACTTGATATTCCAGGATGCTGCTCGCCTTTGCCGGCGTATAAGTAACAGGCAAGCCATAGCCGAGCAAGAAGACCAATAGACCGGTGCAGATGCTTCGTGTCACGAAGCTATCCGGTAATTTGATGAGGCGGTGAAGGGTATGCAGGTTCATGTGCTCACCAAAAGCGCCATTGCGCTCCTGCATAAACTCCTCGTGGAATAGACGTGGGTACTATCGGAGTAAACTCGGAGACGAATTCCCGATGATACTGACTGAACAGATTTTGACCGACGACGAACAGCTCGATATTTTTCGTCGGTTTGTACGACAGCCTTGCATCCATCGTGACATAGGCCGGGATGCTGTAAAGGCCGATGTTGCTGCTATAACGCAGCCAGAGATTAAGTTGCAGCTTTTCCGAGAAATCATAGTTGGAACGAACGGATAGCTGGTGTTGCGGTGCCGTTTTCTCCGATCCTCCTCCGGATGGATCCGATTTTGTCAGTGCATTATTGGAGAAAAAATCGATGTGAATAAAGCTGTAACTGCTTTGCAGGCGCCAGTTATCGCGCGGCTTCCAATCAACCGATGTTTCAAAGCCGTACGTGAACGCGGATCCCTGATTGTTAATTGTCAACGGCAACAGAAGCTGTCCGGACAATCCCGGGATAAACGAAAGTGCGCCAATGCTTGAATCGCGCATTTGACTGTAATCGTTCACAAAGCCGGCCAGATCGATGGATGCCTGGGGGGAGAATTGATGGCGGTACCCCAGTTCGTACGCAATCAGCTTTTCCGAATTGAAGTTGTGACTGCCATATAGCAGCGCCGTGATCGGTAGTGGTGAAAGCGATGATCCCAAGGCATTTTGTACTTGGGGCGTTATATTGATAATGGCGTCGTTTTCAGCGCGTGACGGCGTTCTTACCGCACGCGAGACCGCCATCCACAGCGAGTTCTCGGAGTTAGGCGTCCACATCAGGCGGGCACTGGGCTGAATTTCCCAGCCGCTGAAATCGTTGTGCTCAAACCGGCTGCCCACCGTGAACATCAAGCGATCCGGTATCAGTGTGATCTCGTCGCGGATGAAAGTGGCGCCTAAATGATTCGTTTGTTCACGCGGGGATAGTGTCGATAGACTGGTATCGAAAACCTTGTTGTGATACAGCCGGTAATTGATTCCCCAAGTTACTTTATGGCGATCGGCCAAAGGAAAGCGGTATTGCATATCGATATCGAAGCTTTCGGCGTCGAATTTACCGACCGGCAATAATTCTGATCGCGTGCGATCATAGTACATTTGCAACATCAAGGCGGAGTGCTCGGAGAAATTCCGATCCCAGCGGAAGCGGACATTTCCGCCATCGTTACGTCCGCGCATTTCGCCAAGCGGATTCGACGATAGATTGAAGGCGTTTTTGTCGAGCGTGCCGCCGTCGAAGTTGGAGAAATAATCGCCTTGCAGTGTAAATTGATCAATGCCGCGGTTATGATCGAAACGGAATCCACCCCTGGCGGAATGCCACTGGTCGTTGGCATTCTCTCCGGATAACGATTGCGTTTGCCCACGGGTGAATCCTTTGGCATATACGCGGAACGGCGTGTCTTCGTTGAGCTTGCTGCCGTAACGTGCGCCGATAAAGCCGTGCTCGAAACTGCCGCCACCAGCGGAGATGAGCGCACCCTGCGTATCTGCGGCTTTCTTGGAAATGATGTTGATAACGCCGTTGACAGCATTGGCGCCCCACACCGAAGCGGCCGGGCCACGGATCACTTCGATGCGCTCAATATCTTCCATCAACGTATCTTGCTGTTCCCATAGCACGCCGGAGAAAATCGGCAGATAAACGCTGCGTCCGTCCATCAGCACTTGCAGCTTGTTGGAATAGAGTCCATCAAATCCGCGTACGCTGATGGCCCATTTGTCCGTGCTGACGCGTTCCACTTGCACGCCGGGTGCCATGCGCAGGGCATCGGGAATACTGGTGGCACCGGAGCGGCGGATGTCGTCCTGGGTGATGACGAAAACCGCGGATGCCACTTGGGTCAGTTTCTGCGGGTTTCTGGAAACGGTGGTTACCTTGACGTTCATTAACTCTTCGATGCTTAAGCTCAGCAATTCGCTGTCGGCGGGCTTATTTTGTGCGACGGCTACATTTGCAAAACATCCTGCCAGCAGGATCAAAGCGGAAAGTTCCAGAATAAAAATCGATAACAAACTTCGTTGCCAAAAGGCCGGCGCGGATTGCATCCGGATCGTCTGGTAATATGTCAGCAAAGTGTTTTTCATGATCAAAAGCGCCATTCGGCTCCGGCGTACACACCGCGCGGTATGGTTGTCGGTAATGAAGGGAGGAAATCGGCGACGAATTCTCTGTGATTCTGGCTAAACAGGTTCTGGCCGACAACAAATAATTCGACATTTTTTACCGGCCTATGCACCAGCTTGGCGTCCATCGTAACATAGCCGGGAATACCGTAAAAATCCACGCTGCTGACATAACGCAGCCAGAGATTGAGTTGCGATTTTTCCGAGAAATCGTAATTGGAGCGCACTGAAACTTGGTGGTGCGGGCTGACTTTATCCGCGCTGCCGGTTGTCGGATCGATTTGCTTCAGCGGTGAATCGGAATGAATTTTCATGTTCAGAAAGCTGTAATTGCCTTGCAAACGCCATTTGTCGGTAGGTCTCCATTCAATCGATGTTTCCACTCCGTAAGTCTGACCCGAAGCTTGGTTGGTCAATCCGATTGGTAATATCAGATGGGGCGGGAAGCTTGCTTGGAATGACGGGAAGCCGACGGCCAGTTGGCGTAATTGGCTGTAGTCGTTATAGAACCCGGCAATATCGACGGATGCCTGCGGCGAAAACTGATAACGGTACCCCATTTCATAGGCGATTAATTTCTCCGAGTTGAAGTTTGATGACCCCACTAATTGCGCCAGAACCGGGAATGGGGGCGGTGCTGAGAAACCGGGAATGGCGCTTAATGTCCGGGTATTGAGCCGGATATCGTTTTCCGCCCGGGAAGGTATGCGTACCGCACGTGAAACCGCCAACCAGATCGAATTTTGCGCATCCGGCGTCCACATCAGGCGCGCGTTAGGCTGGATTTCCATACCGGTGAAATCATTGTGATCAAAGCGCGAACCCAGATTAAGCCGCAAACGGTCAGGCAGCAACGTGATGGCATCGCGGATGAATGCACTGATCATGTGATTGGTTTGCGCGCGCGGGCTGAATGTGACCAATTCCGTGTCGAATTCTTTGTTGTGATAGAGACGATAATTCGCTCCCCAAGTGAAGTCATGTTTTTCAAACAAAGGAAAACGATGCTGGAAGTCGATGTCGAAGCTTTCAGCACGGTATACCGAACCGGTTAATGCCTTGTAATCGACACGATCGTAATAAGTTTGCAGCATAATGGCCGATTTTTCCGAATAGGTCCGGTCCCATCGCAGGCGTATATTTCCGCCGGTATCATGTGCTCTGGCAGCTTCGATTTGAATGATAGGCGCGCTGAGTGCGGATTTATCGAGCCGGTCGCCGTACGAATTGTAAAAAATATCACCCTGCACGGTAAATTGATCAATGCCGCGGTGATGATCCAAGCGGAATCCGCCACGGGCGGAATGCCATTGATCGTTAATATTCTCTCCGGTTAAAGATTTGGTATGACTGCGGGTAAAACCTTTGGCATAGATGCGGAAAGGGGTTTCTTCATTGATTTTTGCACCGTAACGCGCCCCGGCAAAGCCGTGTTCAAAACTGCCGCCACCGCCCGAAAATAGTGCACCCTGCGTGTCCGCTGCTTTTTTCGTAATGATATTGATCACCCCGTTGACCGCATTGGCACCCCATACCGCTGCGTTCGGGCCGCGGATGACTTCGATGCGTTCGATGTCTTCCATCAGCGTATCTTGCTGTTCCCACTGCACGCCGGCAAATAGCGGATTGTAGACACTGCGGCCGTCCATCATGACTTGCAGCTTATCGGCGAAGCGGCCGTTGAAGCCGCGTATGCTGACGGCCCATTTATCCGTGCCGATACGGGCGACCTCGACACCGGGTGCCATACGCAGCGCCTCCGGTATGCTGGTTGCGCCCGAGCGGCGGATATCGTCCTGGGTGATGACGAAAATGGCGGAAGGCACTTCCGACAGTTTTTGCGAATGCCGCGATGCGGAGGTAACCTCGACTTTCATCAATTCCTCGATGCTCAGATCCAGGAACTGATTATCAACCGGCTTTTTTCCCAGCACTGTTTTGTTCTCTGCCGTTACAGTGTTTGCCAGACAGCAGCATACAAGGAAAATCGGCAACTTTAGATTGAATGATATTGTCGGGTTACGCATCAAAATCACGAGTTGTTAATTTCCGGAGGATGCTGTTACGTAGAATGTGCTGGTCTTAACAAGCGGCATTTTTGTCAGAAATCGCCATGATACCTTGTCAGTTAGTTCTGCAAAGCGTGAATTACGGCAAATTCAGGTTTGTTTTCCAAAAATTGAGAAAAATTGTCGGGTTAGGATTTAACCGGTGGTTTGTCGATGATGGTCGGCGCAGGCAAGAGTCTGTTTTTGAGTGTCAGAAAAACCCGGTTTCTCCCGGCGTTTTTGGCAGCATAGAGCGCTTTGTCGGCCGCATTGACCAAATGATCTTCGCTTTTCATGCCGGGTTCTTTTAACGCCACACCGATGCTGATCGTAATCTGGATATGAATTTCACCGATGTTGATTTGTTGTTGACTGATTTGTAGTCGCAGCCTTTCAGCGAAAAGAATGACCGACTTGGCATCCGAATTGCCGAGTTGGCAGACGACCAAGAATTCCTCTCCCCCCATGCGGCAAAAAGTATCGCCTTTGCGGGCGGTTTTGCGGATGATCGCGGATATTTCTTTCAGTACCTTATCGCCGATCGCATGACCGTAGTTATCATTGATTGCTTTGAAATGATCGATGTCGAGGAGCATAACCGCCATCAGCTGGCCGGAGCGATTGGCGACGCTCCAGGTTTCCGCCAATGCTTCCATACCGGAACGCCGGTTCGGCAATTCCGTCAGCATGTCGGTCAAGGCGAAGTATTCCAGCTTGCGATTGGTGACCGCCAGTTCAGCGGCAAAATGCTTGAGTTGTTCGCGATCGCGTTCCCATGATTCCTGCAGTTGCCGGTAATGCCAGGCTGCCCGCAGGCGGGCACGGAAGGCGCGTATATTGATCGGCTTGGTGATGTAATCGTCCACGCCCGCATCGAACGCTTTGATGACTTCTTCTTCATCTTCTATGCTGGTGAGCATGATGACATATAGATTTTGTCCCCATTCGGTCGTGCGCAGGGATTTGGTTAATTCGAGTCCGTTCATGACCGGCATCATCCAGTCGGTGATGACGATATGCGGCAGAATTTCCATTGCCAGCGCCAATGCTTGCTGACCGTCACTGGTGGTGAAGACGGTGTGGCCGAGTACGTTGGAGAGCAATTCCTTGGTCAGAATCAGGCTTGACGGATCGTCTTCCACCAGCAGGATACGCAGCGAGGCGGCATTCGTGGCATTTTCCGGACGCGGCGCGGAAGCATTCATCATTTTTTGGAATGAATGAGGAAAATCCGTTACCGGAATCTTGAGTATTTCCCCCCAGGCATGCCATTCTTGTACGATTTGGTCGATGAAGGCGCCGAATGTTTCGGTATCCAAGCCGATTTTTCCACCCAGCAGAATCAACTGGGAAATATGCTGGTTGCGTTTACATTCCTCGGTTACAGCGAAATCGGCGATTTGTTTGGCCAAATACAGCAAATGTACAATCTGGTACGGGCGGGAGCCTTCGGAAAAACCGGATTCCTCCGGAATTTCATGATAGTAAATGGATTCAACAAAGATCGTAGGAAAACCGAAATTGATCAGCATGGCGGCCGTCAATTCGTTATGGTCGGTCTGTAAATACTGCTGTTCCAGTTGACTCAACGGAGTGTCGGATGTTTGATCTTGTAGCAGCTCGGAATACTTATCCGGATAAATCGTCGCCAGCGCTAAACAACCGATCCGCATCATCAGTCCACAGGCAAATAACTCATCGGGAGCGCTCACGCGCGTCACTTTGCCCAGTTCCTGCATGGCAATCGCCATTAGCAGCGAGTGCGACCAAAACGCCTGGTAATCAAATCCCTTGCTGGAGCCATGCTGATATTGATCGATCAATGAGAAACCCATCGCCAGTTGCTTGACGGCAGTGAGGCCGACACGGGATACCGCGTCGGAAATCGACGAAACCGGGCGTGCCGTTTGTTTGGTAGCATTGGCGCGCTGAATCAGGCGACCCGAAAGCGCCGGGTCGGTTTGAATCAATTTGGTTATTTCAGTGATGGTGACATCTTCCTGCCGGCAAGCTTCCAGAAGTGCGAGCGCCACACCCTTCGGGCTTGGCAAGGCGGTGGTGATGTTCAGCTGGTTGAGGTCAGCTACTTTCATGATTGACTCCAGGGGGCTTGAGCGCTTGGATGGCCCATTGCTTGTCGGTGAGCGCAAGCATCTCTTGTATTGTGATCGGCTCGCTAAAATAGTAGCCTTGCAACGTTTCGCAGCCGAAGTATTTCAAAATCCGGGCTTGATTCAATGATTCGATGCCTTCGGCAGTGACGGAAAAACCGAGATTCTTCGATAAGGAAATAATGGCTCGGACAATCGCGAGATTTTCTTTGTTATCTTGCAAGCCGCGCACGAAGCTTTGATCCACCTTGATGTGATTGATGGGCAACCGTTTTAGATAATTCATGGAGGAATAGCCTGTGCCGAAATCATCCAGGGCGATTTGGATATGATGTTCGCGCAGCGCCAGCAGTGTGGCCAACGTATTTTCGCTATGCTCCATCAATGCACCTTCGGTAATTTCCAGCACCAGCTTATCGGGCGGAAAACCGGTTTCATGCAGAATATCGAGGACATTCCGGACGAAGTCGGGGTTTTTGATTTGCAGCGGTGACAGATTGACGGCAACCTGCAAGGATTGGCCGTTTTGGTGCCATCGTGCGGCTTCGGTGCAGGCTGTTCGCAGTACCCACTCCCCAATGGGGATGATTAAACCGTTTTCTTCCGCCAGCGGAATGAAGTCGACAGGCGAGATCAATCCTTGTTTCGGATGCTGCCAACGGATAAGCGCTTCCGCCGATAAAAAACTTTCTTCGGTAACGTCCAGCTGCGGCTGATAGACGAGGTAAAATTCATTTTGCTGCAAGGCATTGCGTAAATCATTTTCCAGATGCATGCGTTTCTCGGCTTGAGACGTCAGGTCGATGTTATAGAACTGGCAATTATCCCGGCCTTCGTTTTTAGCGTGATACATAGCCGTATCCGCATGCTTGAGCAAGGTTTCCGCGTCTGCGCCGTCATCCGGATAGAGGGCGATGCCGATGCTTGCGGTCAGCACGACATCACGGCTTTCAAGGTGAAAAGGACGGCGCATGGCTTCACGGATCCTGTGCGCCAGAATTAGCGCGTCTTCCGTGCGCGAGAGATTCGGGATGACGACGGTGAATTCGTCGCCGCCGAGGCGGGCCAGCTTAACTTCCGATTGATCGGTACTGTTGCGCGACACGAAGTCGGAAGGCCGCGTGCTGCTTTGCAACCGTTCCGCGGCCCATTGCAGGACGATATCCCCGGTATTGTGTCCCATGGTGTCGTTGATACTTTTGAAGCCATCCAAGTCGAGAAAAAGCACCGCTAACTTATTGCCGGTATATTTCGCACGCTTGATTTCACCTTCCAAGCGTTCCATAAAGGATTGGCGATTGGGTAATCCGGTCAGATTATCAAAATAAGCGAGGTGAAATATCTTGCTTTCGGAGTCTTTACGTTCGGTAATGTCGCGAACCAAGCACAGTGTTTCCTGAGGATCGATAGCGACAATGCGGTTTTCATAGTATCTGGTCTTATCGCCGGCCAGTTTGAGCGGGTATTCGAAAAGTTCTACCGTGCCGTGATTGTGTGCCCGGTCAGCGGCACTCTGATAAAGGTTGGCGATTTCTTCCGGCAAGCTTTGGCTTAAGACATTTTCCGCTCCGGTGGTCAGCCAGGGCGTGTTGTCCGGATGACTGCAGATATCGATGATCGTGCTTTTCTCATTCAGAATGAACATGGTATCGGGAATGGCGCTAAAAATCGCTTTGTTGCGCGCATTGGCAACTTTGAGCGCGAGCATGTTCAAATAACCGCGCCGTAAATACAAGATGCGGTAAGCGATCAAATTCCAGTTAATGGGTTTGGCGATAAAGTCCGTCGCGCCGGCTTCGAAGGCATGGTTGATCGATTGCATATCGTCCATTCCGGTCACCATCATGATGGGCAATTCGTCGCCAATTTTTTCCCGTAAGTACGAACAAACCTGATAGCCATCCATGCCGGGCATTTCGACATCCAGCATGACCATATCCGCAGGCGCTGTTTCAAACAAGCGGATGGCTTCTGTGCCATCGCACGCCACAATGACCTCGAAACCTGCTTTTTCCAAAGCGGCTTGCATGAGCAGCCTGACCGTCGCATCATCATCGGCCAGTAAAATTCTGAAAGATTCTGTTGTCACGATGGAGTGAGTAGCTCTCTAATCTCGGCGATTACACATTGGTACTGCCGTTGCACGTTCGCTTGCAGGGTTTTGGCGTGAACGAGTTCTCCCGATCGTCCATCCGCTTCCAGTTGTTTGAAAATAGCGGATAAGCTTTCGGCTCCGATATTTCCCGAACTGGATTTTAATGCATGGGCCGTTTGACGCAGACTATCGGCATCACTGTTCAAGATGGCCTGCTCGAGCTGACGCATATTCGTTTCAGCCGAGTCGAGGAATGCTTGCAGGATTTTATGCAGCAAACTATCGCCGCCGGATGAGTCAAGCTCGCGAATTTGATTAAGACGTGCCGGGTTGAGTGCAGGCATAGCATTATCTTCGTGTTTTATTTCAACAGCTTCTAATTTTACAGCATTCGGCAGGTTACTTTTTCCTTTCGCAAGCCAATCCGTGATTTTTTGTTGTAATTGATCGATTGAATAGGGTTTGGAAAGAAAATCATTCATTCCGGCGTTTAAGCAATGGGTGCGATCATCCTCGGTTGCATTCGCGGTGAGCGCAATGATCGGGATATCGCTAAAGCGCTTGCGGATTTGCGAGGTTGCCTCGAAACCGTCCATTACCGGCATTTGACAATCCATTAGAATAATATCGTATGGATGGTTGTAGACAAGTTCCACCGCGTGTTTGCCATCGTTTGCAATGGTCGTCTCCATGCCGAGTCTGGCCAGCATCGCTTTGGCTACTTCCTGGTTTACCGGATTGTCTTCGGCGACCAGAATTTTACCGTTGATGACCGGTGCGACCAGAGGCAGTGAGTCTTGCGTACTCGCTGGTTCCTTGGCGGGATCAGTAAGATTACGTCCCATTACTTCATGGATAATTTCAAAAAGTTCTTTTTGGCGGATGGGTTTGTTCACGCAGCGCAAAATACCGGTACTTTGTCTTTCCAGTTGACTGGCGTCGCCATGCGTTGAAGTCAGCATCATCATGCGGGTTTTGCGCATGCCGGGATGCATATAGATTGTATCCGCCAGTTCCAAACCGTTCATTTTAGGCATGTGCATATCGAGTATGGCCAAATGAAACGGTTTGTTGTTATCCAAGGACTGCCTCATGAACATGAGCGCTTGCTCGCCATCAGTGGCACAAACGACGTTAATTCTCTGGTTCTGCAATTGGATCTTGAGTATTTCCCGGTTTGTATGATTGTCGTCGACAATCAATACCCGGATGCCCGCTAAATCGGCCATATCGAGGGAGTGGTTGTGCTCCAGCTGCGATTTTTCCAATTGTAAGTGAAGCCAGAACTTGGAACCTTGTCCTGGCGAGCTTTCCACATGAATGTCGCCTCCCATCAGTTCCAGCAATCGCTTACAGATCGTAAGTCCAAGCCCGGTTCCGCCATATTGGCGGGTTGTGGAACCATCCGCCTGAGCGAAGTGCTGAAAAATCTTTTCGTGATATTCCGCTGGAATACCAATGCCGGTGTCTTCGACACATATGCTGATATCGGCCATGGTGTCGGATTCGTCAGTCAGTTTGGTGCGGATCACTACCTCACCTTCGGCGGTGAACTTGATGGCATTGTTGAGCAGATTTGCGATGACCTGACGCAACCGGAACGAATCGCCCCGCACCATGAAAGCGACATTGGGAGGAATAAACTGCGCCGCCAGTTCCAGGTTTTTTTTGTCGGCAGATTGCGCAAACATTGCCAGTGTATCTTCGACCATTTTAACCAGATCGAAGTCGATGATTTCCAACTCCATGTGATCCGATTCGATCTTGGAAAAATCAAGAATGTCATTGATGATACCCAAGAGGTGCTGGCCTGAGCCCTGAACGGTTTCGGCAAAACGGCGTTGATCCTTGTCCAGATCCGTGTCCAGTAGTAATTCGGTCATACCCAGAATACCGTTCATCGGTGTGCGGATCTCGTGGCTCATGGTGGCCAGAAATTCACTTTTGGCTTTGCTCGCGGCTTCCGCCGATTCCTTGGCGAGTACCAGTTCCGCTGTTCTTTTGGCGACTTCATCTTCGAGGTGATCCAGATGGTTGGCAAGCTTCACATCTCGTTCTTGAATCATTTCCAGCATGCTATTGAATCCCTTTGAAAGCGTATTCAATTCGGCAATCGCGCCCGGTTCCAGCCGGGTCGTATAATCCGCCTTGCTGGTGACGTGCTCCATGACAGAGGAAAGATCGTTGAGGGGATCCAGCACGGAGCGGTTAAGCCGCTGCAGCATTAGATTGGCGATGAATAAGGCGATCACGGCGGCAGCGAGGGTGATGACGATATATCCCAAGATTTGCCAATACAGCGGCGATAAGGTTATTTCCAGGTAAAGGCCGCCCAACAGCTGATCATTGAAGTGAATGGGTTGGGTAATCGTTAGCGAATCGATATTCGTCGTATAGTTTTCGCTCAGGAATTCCACCGTTCCGGGGAGTAATTTACCCTCAGCCGAATATTGCACGAATTGTTTTTTTTCTGCCGTGTAAATAGCCGCCGCTTGAACTTCGCGCGTATTGTTCAACGAATGCAGCAGTGTTTTTGCCGTGTTCGTGTCTTGAAACATCAAGGTTGCCACGGCATTTTCGGCCAGCAGTTTTGCAGTTGATTGACTGGTTTGTAATAAAGAGTAGAAGCTGATGAAAAAGCTGCTTAAAATGACCAATATCGCAACCAGCAGCATCGCTGTGCTCTGTGTGACAAAGCTGATGTGCTGCAGTTTGGCGCGCAATGTCAATGTCACGGCGGCCGATGGTGAACTCTTCATTATTGATATACCTCACTGGCGAAACGTAGTAATTGAGAGCTGAGCTTTAAGCCATTTCTTTTCGCGCTGGCGATATTGGCTTCGAATGTTACTTTACCCTCTTTGATAGACATGTTGATTGCGACGCCTTGCAGACTGGCATTGGGGCTGTCACTGACGGTTAATATCGGCTTCTCGTTTAATTGATTGAGGATGGCGTTCAAATTGTGAACCATGGAACGGGAAATAAAAACGACCTGACAAGCGGCAAGGTCTTCAATATTTTTTATATACTGAATCACGATTTCCCGTTCGTTGGTTTTTTTACCGCGTAAATGTTGCAAATGTTCACCAAATGGATCGTCTCCATAGATACAAAAATTCAGACTGATGCTTTGCCGTTCCGGCCATTCCGTATAAGCAATGAAATTATAAAGGAAAGCAACTTTCAACCGGTATTCCGACGGCTGTTCCGCATGAATCAAAGGCGCGTGGATCAGCAGTGCGATGTAATACGGCAATAAAATCGCAAAATGGTGCAGTAATGATCGATGCCGGTTGCAAATTGCCGTTTCCTGCATCCCTAATCCCGCATTCCTGACATGCGGCCGAGCGTAGCGCTAGCCTTGACGATGCGTTGCGCTTGCAGGCGGATATTCTTTGACAGGTTCATCATAGTGTCACACATTCAAAAACGGTAATCCAGTCTGAATCGCACGGTACGGCCCGGTTGCAAGAACGTATTCTGCCAATTGGTATCGGCAGCCGGGTGCTGATAATTCTCATTGAGCAGATTATAAACACTGAGCGAAGCTTCCAAGCCTTTCAATTGCGGAACGCTGGTGACCAAGTTGAGATTGGTAAGAACATAGTCATCGGTATTGGAGCCATCCAGGGTTTTGCGCTTGCCGTAGTATTGCAACTCATAACCGGCGCGCAAGCCGGTGATCAGCGGAATCGGTACGGAAAAGTTCAGTTTGCCGAGATAGTACGGAGAATTGGGCAAATGATTGTGATGCTGTTCGGCATTTTGGATACCGAAGCTGCCGCGCAACCGCGCACCCTGATCCCAGGTTTTATCCAGCGATAATTCCGCGCCCCGGGCCAGCATTTTTTTCGATGTTTGTTGATACTGGGAAAGTCCGCTGAGCGGATCGATACCGAGTGCGATAAGGCGATACATATCCCATTCGTAAACGCTGGCGCGCAAGTTCAAGGTCGGTTGCGCCAGGTAATCCGCGACCAGCTCGGCAGTGTCGATATATTCGCTGCGCAATCCCGGGTTGGCGACTTGCGCTATGCCGTCACTATAATCACGCTCATTCGAATTCGGCGAACGGTGCGCGCGGCCGTAGAGCGCCTTGAATGTCGCCTTGGGAGTGGCTTGCCAGATCAGCGCGCCGCGCGGGCTCAGGCGACTGCCGATCCAGTCGTTATGGTCGTAACGCAAGCCGATGGTGGCGGATAGCGTGTCGGTGATGCGCCATTCGTCCTGCAGGTAAACACCTAGCCGTATCACGGCGCTTTTGATATGCACATTTTCATCGGGATTATCAAAGTTCTGGAAGGTTTGCGTGATGCTGGTATTGTTCTGATACTCGAATCCCGCCATCAATTTGTGATCGGTGAAAGCGGTCGATAGCAAACGCAGCTCAGCGCCATGCCAATCGCTCGGGCCGGTGGAAAGGGTTTTCTCGCCGCCATAGAATATCGGATTATCGTAACGGTATTGACCAAGAAACAGCCGGCCCATGACGTTGAGGGTGTCGCCGAGAAAATGATCGTTGTACTGGATTTGTGTATTGAGACGGCGATCGCGTTGATACTGACCGGCTACCAGCGGATCGGAAAAGAACATACCGGTGGGATCGTCCTTGCGCCGGTTGCCGTAGACGAAATCGAACGACAGCGGGCCATGCGAAGCGCGTGCGAACATCTGCTTAACATCTTCGCCATCCAGGCGGTGAGCGATACCGGAAATGCCGGAGTCGCCGAATTCAAAGAAACGATCCGCGCCGCGCGACTGTAAACCGGAGAAAGAAATAAGTGCATCGGTACCATTATCGAATTGTTTACCCAGCGTGACACGCTCTTGCGGCATAACTTCAGCCGTCTGGTATGACGCCGACAGTTCGGCGCCTTGCACATCAGCGCCCTTGCGGGTCACGATATTGACCACGCCGAGCATGGCGTTCTGGCCATACACCGCGCTGCCGGGGCCGGGAATAAACTCAATCCGCTCGATCAGGTCGATATCGAGCGGAAAATCGCGTCCCGTAGGTCCTTGGTCGTAAGTGGCGTCATTGATGCGGTTGCCGTTGATGGTAATCAGTATGCGCGAATTGAAATCTCCTGGAAGACCGAGTCCGCGTGTACCCAGATATTCATATTGATAATCGTAGGTGGGATGAATGCCGGGTAGGCTGGCCAAAGCTTGATTCAGCGTACGCCAGCCGTACGTCCGGATATCCTTGCGCGTGATGACGCTGACGGCCGCCGCTACCTGCTGTTGTTTTTGCTCGTATTTGGAAGCGCCGACAATCCTGATATTCATCAACTGATCCAAACTCATCTGTTCCAGATCCTCTGCGGCGGAAGCCAGCAGCGATTGCATGCAGAACAAACATAACAATACGTTTTTTCTTACATGAAGATTTTTACTGGCAAGAAGAGTTTTTGGCGGTGCGGCCACGATCAGCAAGTCGGCTTTTCAAATTTTGCAATTTAAACATGCGGAATTGAAGGTCAAAGAAAGGAAAAGTAGGATTTTTCCTATTCTGATCGTGGAATCTGATTGCGGTTTTTATTATTGAACGACTTCGATGGCAAGGTGCAGCAGCTGCTAGCTTAAATTTAACCCGGTTTTTTTGCTACTTCGAGATCGGCTTCGGATGTGACTTTGCCGTCTTTGACGCTCATGTTCAGTACCACGCCTTGCCGGCCAGCGCTGGGGTTGTCCGACGATTAACACCAGTTTGTCTTTCAGCTTGCAGATGATATTGGTCGAATGGCCGAGCGCGGCCGATTTACTGATTGTCCAGTAATCCCAGAAATCCGCCGGATTGATGATTCCACAGTTGCGCGTAGAGCTGGTCGTTGGCGATGAGTTTGGCGTGACTGCCCTGCTCGACGATTTTGCCCTTGTCGAAAACGATGAGCCGGTCCATAGCTGCGATGGTGGATAAGCGGTGTGCGATGGCGATCACCGTTTTGCCTTCCATCAATTGATACAGGCTTTGCTGGATGCCCGCCTCGACTTCGGAATCCAGCGCCGAAGTGGCTTCATCCAGCACCAGAATGGGCGCATTCTTGAGCAGCACGCGCGCGATGGCGATGCGTTGCCGCTGGCCGCCAGAGAGCGTGACGCCGCGCTCGCCGACATGCGCGTCGTAGCCGGTGCGGCCTTTGATGTCGCGCAACGCCAGGATGAATTCATGGGCATGTGCTTGTTTGGCAGCTGCAATCATTTGCGCATCGGTGGCATCCGGCCGGCCGAACAGAATATTGTCGCGCACCGAGCGGTGCAGCAATGAAGTATCTTGCGTCACCATGGCGATATTGGCGCGCAGGCTGTCTTGCGTGACCCTATGGATATCTTGCCCGTCGATGGTGATGCTGCCGTGCTGAATGTCGTAAAAGCGTAACAACAGGTTGACGAAAGTCGATTTGCCCGCGCCCGAGCGGCCGACGATGCCGACTTTCTCACCGGCGGCGATATGCAGATTGAGATCGGAAAAAATGCGCAGCGACTCGTGTTGTTCCGGGTGGTAGGAGAAAACGACGTGACTGAAGTGAATCGCGCCTCGCTGCACGACCAGTTCTTTGGCATCGGGAACATCGGTAACGAGTTGCGGGCTGGAAATGGTGTTGATGCCGTCCTGCACGGTGCCCATATTTTCGAATAACATATTGACTTCCCACATGATCCAATGCGACATGCCGGTCATGCGGATCGCCAGGCTCATGACGATGGCGATCGCGCCGGGGCCGATATTGCCTTGCAGCCATAGCGCAAGCCCCAATGCGCCGGTTGCGAACACCATCAGCATGTTGATGGTCCAGACGCTGAAATTCAGACCGGTCGCCAGGCGCATTTGCGGATAGACCGTGGCCATGAATTCTTGCATGCCGGCTTGAGCGTAGGCCGATTCCCGCTGACTGCGGGAAAACAATTTCAGCGTCAGGATATTGGTGTAACTATCGACGATGCGGCCGGTCATCAAGGCGCGCGCATCGGCTTGCAACGTGGAGATGTGTTTTAAGCGCGGCACGAAATACCACAGGATGCCGATGTATAAAATCAACCACACCAGTAAAGGCAAGCAGAGATATGGATCGGCGTTGAGCACCAGCAGCAGGGTGGTGGTCAGATAAATGATGACGAACAACATGACGTCGAGCAGTTTCAGCACCGTTTCGCGCACCGCCAGTGCGGTTTGCATGACTTTGGTGGCGATCCGTCCGCTGAATTCATACTGAAAAAACGCATAACTTTGGTTGAGCAGATAACGGTGCGACAACCAGCGCACCCGCATCGGGAAGTTACCCATCAGCATCTGGTTGATGACCATGGCGTGCGCCAGCACCAGCATGGGAATCCATAGCAGAATGAAAACCGACATGCCCAACAACGTTGGCCATTCGTTCTCAAAGAAGTGTTCGGTTTTCTGTTCCGCCAGCCAATCGACCATTTGTCCGACCAAGCTGTAGAGCATCGCTTCGCTGATGGCCAACAGTGTGGTCAGCAGCGCCAGTATGGCGAGATAGCGTTCGATGCCGCGAATGTAATGGCGGCAAAAGGCGTATAACCCTTTCGGCGGCTCCGCAGGATGTTCCGGTGGATATGGATCGATCAGACGCTCAAAGAAGCCGAACATGTTCAAAATATGCTTGGTTTAGCTGCTGCTCAGTTGCTCGAAGATTCGGAACCCGGCGACATAAGTGCCAATGGCAGCGCCGAGCGAAGATAAAATGAAAATCAATAAAACGCGCGTGACTTGATTATTCCACCAGCCTTTCAAGCTGGTGGTGTCGGTTCTGAGCTGGTTGAAATCGCTGACCTTGGGCTTGCGCAAATAAGCTTCAACGGCTGCCACGACCATCCCGGCGCCAATGGCCGGGTGCAACGTCGTGATGGGAGCCGCCAGAAAAGCGCTCAGAATCGACAGCGGGTGTGCGAAAGCGATGGCTGTCCCCACAGCGGATAGTCCACCGGTTATCAGTACCCAATCCATGACCATGCTGATGCCGATATCCGGGCTTTGCATAAAGCCAAAAACGAAACCGACTAAAACGAATACCACGATCAGCCAGGGAATGAGTTTGAGCCACGGTGATGGCGGCGGAATGGTATCCAGTTGCGTAATACGTTCATCCGGATCGGCAATATGGCGTTCTTCAAATTGCCGTGCCATGCCGCTTAGATGACCGGCACCGACGACCGCCAAAACATGCCGATAGTCGTTTTCTTGGCATTCTTTGATGAGACGGGCGGTCATATATTCATCCCGTTCGCTGATGAGCGGACGGAATAAATCTTTTTCATCTTCTGCAAACTGTGAGAAAGAACTTTCCAGTACATCGCCTTCTTTCAGTCTTTCAATCTCGGCCGCGCTGAATTTCTCCTGACTGATGACACTGGCGATCAAACCGCCTAAGAGGTTGATGCGTTTCCACCACGGCACACTGTGATAGATCCGCTTCATGGTCGTGCCGATTTCTCGATCGATCAAGAGCACCGGCAATTTGGCTGCTTGCGCATCCTTGATTGCAACACGCATTTCGGCACCCGGTTCAATCCCAAACTGTTCCGCCATGCGCTGCTGAAAAGCGCCTAGCGCCAGACTGGCGGCAACCATGCTCGCCTGACCGTTTTTTATGACCTGGAATAGATCCATCCTGGCCATTGCATCAGGATTCACGATTACTTTATGCCGGCTTGGACACAATTCGACTGCCACCGCGTCGTACTGACCCGTAGCGATGAGCTCTTGCACCTTATCTGCACTGGCTTTTGAGACATGCGCGGTTCCCAGTAACGTGATGCTGCTGCTATTGACTTTGATGGTCTTGATCGGCTCGGCTTGTGTGTCGTTTCCCGCGGTTAAGGGGATGGTTTGTTCTTGTTTATCGATCATGGATTGTTACATTAAAAAAATCATCGGAAATGGTTGGTTACGGCAAGCTTCTTTATCGGAGATTATCACGGCAATGGCTGGAACGAAATGAAGTCCAGCATCATCCGGACCGCACAACATAACGAATTTCGGAAGGGACAATTGCGGTACACGTGTACTAACAAAACGGGAGTGATGTTCTATGTACTTAAAAAAATCCAAACCTATAATGGAACACGCTGTAATCGTTAAATAAATTTTGCATTGAAATATACAAAGTTTAATTGGTTAATGGGTAGTTCGAGATTTAAGTTGGTTGTAAAGAGCGAAGATTCTAACAACTATTTTATGTTGCAACTATAAATTTAAGGAGTAGATTATGAAATTCGAATTGAAAAAAAATTGCCTGACACAAGTTGTCGCAATTGCTTTGTGCGGTTCTTTTGTTACTGCAGCGCAAGCTGCTCCAACCGTGATCAGCGGTTTTGGCACAACTTCCGCAACGATTGACGATGCGGGTTACTTTTCTTCGGCAGGTCCTCTCGGCTTGAGCTTCAATGGAAGAGAATTCGTTAACCTGGGAACATGGGCATCCAATTGGTCGCTCAATGCCAATGGTGCATCTGTTGCTGTTGCCGACGAAGTGGCTGGTAACAATCCACTGGCAACTACTGCTTTCGGCGTAGGAGGTAGCATTTCCGTTGTTACCAATCTTGGCGGTGGCGGTGGCGGTTGGAGTCTGGTTGAAACAGTAAGTATTCCTACCAGCGGTCACGTTGCCGTTCAAATTCAATTGACAAACAATACGGGTGCGAACGCTACCGGTGTGCAATGGGGTGTCGGTGTTGATCCTGACCAAGGTGTTCCAGCTGGTCTCGGGTTTGGCACAACCAACGTAATCGGTGCATTAGGAAATGATGCTGCAGTTACGGCTACAAGTTTGGATGGATGGTCGTTAACGCTGCATAACACAACCAGTGCATCAGCTTTTGCAATTGCTCCGTATATTGATCCGTTTAGCTGCTGCAGCCCGGTTGATCCTGCTGCCATGTTAGCTGCGGCTCAAGCGGTGGGTAGCTATGGTTTTGCTGATAGCTCAATTAATCTGGCTTATGATCTGGGGGCCATTGCAAATGGTCATACAGCATCTTTTGGTTATGAATACATCATGGCTGTTCCAGAACCAGAAACCTATGCTATGTTACTGGCTGGTCTTGGCTTAATCGGTTTCTCAGCACGCCGCCGTGTAGCAGCGTAATTAGAATAGAAACAAAATTAGTAGCCACAGAGATGCAGTTTTCTCTGTGGCTTTTTTGCATTTAAAGTCTGAGTATGATGTGCATCACCATCAATAGCAGCGATAAAAGAACTCCAGTGAATAGTGGCGACGTGTTCAATCAATAGCCTGAGTGTGTTGAATTGTTTTTCTACTGCAATTGCAGAGAATAAATAATCTACCCGTGTGGACAGATTCCTCAATTTGATTGACCGTTTCAGTTCTGTCTGCAGTGTCTCAAGCCTGGGCTGTTTCAATCAATTTCATAATGCGATCTTGAGCAAGCGGATATCAGTGTACAATTCGTCAAAATGAATATGCGTATAGGTATCCGCCAGTGCAATAACTTGAAAGGGAAGTGGTTGTTATGAAGAGACTAATTGCTGCTATTTTTTTTATTGTTGTCATTTCGTTATCCGGTTGTGTGGCATCATCGGGAAATCATCAAGCACCCTATATCTCACCAGCACAATTTCAAACTTATAATTGCGAGGAGTTACTGGCGGAAATTGTGCGAATTCAAAACAGAGTCAGTCAATTGACGGGAAAACCGGATGATAGAGCGCAAGCGAAGGATAAATGGGTTCTCGGCGCGGATTTGTCGCTTTCCTGGGCTACCTTGTTTGCGCTGGGGGGAACCAAGGAACAAGAAGCCGAGTATGCGCAGCTCAAAAGCGAATACGATGCGATACAGCAGTGGGCGGCCATCAAGCAATGTCCCGGTGTGATTCCTCCCGCGGAGAAGCCGCCTGAGTTCGATCCCAATCTGGTTGAACGTTACAAGCTGCACGACAAGACAAGCCGGCGATGAGGAAGATCTTTGTTGTGGCCGGGATTCCATATAAAGAGAAGTTCTGAAAAAGGTAGTGAGTGACAGTCAGGTAAGGCGAAATCAGGTGAAAAAACGCAGTGTACGAATGGCAAATAAGTATGTTGAGCCTGATTTCAGCGCGGTATGACCGAGTGCGGCAATTTTTCAGCGCTTTCTTTTCTTAAAGGCGACGATGCCGGGCTAGATAACGGGGTGTCCAGCCATACGGGATTTTGTGCACGAAATGGTAGCGCGCGACATGATAGCTGGGGTCAAAGCCGTAGAAATTGAGTTGCATGCGACGGAGTTCTTCGTCTCGATAACTTTGTAAAGGTTTTTGTTGCTCATCCCGCAGTCGCCGCTGTTTCTTTTGCTGCAGCAGCGCAAAGAAACCTGGATCCGCAGCAAAGGCTTCTGCGATACGGGTAATTTCCTTGTCGAATGCTTCCGGACTCAAAGCAAAACAATCATCGATCAGTCCGATTTCCCGGGCTTTTTGTGCGCCGACCGGTAAGCGATTGTGTATCAATGAGTTTACTTGCGATGCACCAACCCGCCGTGGTAGCAGATAAGTCCAATATTCCGAGCCGTAGAGATTTCCCATGCTTTTATAATGCGGATTCAGCATGGTGTTTGCGCGCGCAAAAATATAATCAGCCGCCAGTGATAGAAATACGCCGCCGGCACCAGCATTGCCTTGCAGCGCGGCGATTGTGAGTTGGCGATCGGTGGTGATGATGGCATACACCAGATCGTTCATGGCGTTGATGTTGTGCCAGGATTCATCAGCCGGACTGGCGGCGTGCTCGATGTGATTTAAATGTATGCCGTTGCTCCAGAAATCCGGACCGCCCATGAGTACGATAACGCGCACATCACGGCTAATTGCTTTTAGATAAGCATCACGCAAGCGTTCGCATTGATGGGTATCCATCGCACCGTTATAAAAATCAAAATGCAAATAGCCAACCGTATTTTTTTGCTCGAACCAGATATCCCGGTAAGTGTCCGCGCCTGTTTTTGCGAAGGGATCGTCCGGTATTTCCGGCACATCGGCTAAATGGTTTTGTAGGGTGGTTGTGGCCGCCAGCTTAAAAGCCGGTTCGGTATCGTGTTTATGTTTCAAATGACCAATCCAGATTGCGCCATCGGTTGTGGCGCGGCATATGGCGTTGTTGCGCTTGGCTATGATGGTTCCAGGCTTATTACCGGTCAAGCTTGCTTCATGGCGTGCGTCGAACAGATAATAGGACTCACCAAACAGCGGATCAAGAACGCCCGGGAATCCGTCGGCGGCATGGATTTTTCTCAGAATCGTGCGCGTGTTGTCATGCTGCCAATCGATGCAGCGGTCGCTTTGCCGGATGGGTACATGTAAGCGTCCGCGAACATCGGTGTGTGAATAATCCAACGGTACCGGCTTATAGACGCCGGATTCAAATCGTATGATCGCGGTTAAAACAGCGCGGGTAGCCGCTTCTACGACTTCATGGCGGTACAGGCTGCTTTTTTTGGCCAGTCGCATTGGGAAAACTTCTGCCGCCCAGATATCGCCGGCATCCATTTCCGCATTGGCCTGTAATACGGTTACCCCCCATTCCGGCAGATTGTTCATAATCGCCCAATCCAACGCCGAAGGGCCGCGATCTCCAACAATTCCGGGATGCACGATAAAGCAAGTATGTTGGCGCCAAACCGTTTCCGGGATGGCGCGTTTCAGAAATGGCGCGATAATCAGGTCGGGTTGGAACAATTCGACAGCTTCGCAAGTGATCGCATCGTTGATGTCAAATTCGATGGAAAGCTCGTGTCCACGTTGTGTTAATTCAACAAACAGCCGTTGCGCTAAGCTGTTGAAGCTGTGCGTAAGAAACAGGATTTTCAATTCGCGAGGCTTAGCAGATGCGCGGCAATTGTTCACCGCTGAGCCAGTCAACGACACGCTTGCCGCCGAAACGCGTTTGCATTTGCACAAAATAATGTGAATCTTCGATGATTTCACCGATGATCGCGGCATTTTCACCTAGCGGGTGGGCGCGCATCGCGCGCAGTAAGTTTTCGGTATCTTGCGCAGGGCAAATTGCGATGAGTTTGCCTTCGTTGGCGATATACAAAGGATCCAGACCGAGAAACTCACACGCCGCTTGAACTTGTTCCCGAATCGGCAGATTACTTTCATGAATCATCATGCCGACCGACGATTGTTGGGCGATTTCGTTCAGGGTGGCGGCGATGCCGCCGCGCGTGGGGTCGCGCAATACGCGGATGTTGGGGGTGGCTGCGATCATTTGCGCTACCAATCCATGCAAGGCCGCGGTGTCCGATTCGATGCTGGTTTCAAACGACAAGTTCTCGCGCTGCGCCATAACGGCAACACCATGATCTCCCAACGTGCCGGATACCAGTATCTTGTCGCCCGGGCGCGCATTTTCTGCGGAAATGTGAATGCCTTCCGGCACCATGCCGACACCGGTCGTCGTAATAAATACGCCGTCGCCGCTGCCTTTTTCCACTACTTTGGTGTCGCCGGTGATGATCGGCACCTGCGCCGTGCGCGCCGCTTGAGCCATGGAATCGACAATGCGTTTGAGGTCCGATAACGGAAAGCCTTCTTCCAGAATGAAACCGGCGGCCAGGTAGCAGGGCTTTGCGCCGGCCATGGCGATATCGTTAATGGTTCCGTGCACTGCCAAGCTGCCGATATCGCCGCCGGGGAAAAATAAGGGGGTGACGACATGGCTGTCGGTAGACATCACCATACGACCGTTGAAGCTTGGAAAGCACGCTTGATCATTCATCTGGCGCAAAAATTCATTATCAAATGCAGTGACAAACAGTTGCTGAATCAGTTGTGCCATTGCGCGTCCGCCACTGCCATGCGCCATCTCGACGCAGCCGTTTTTCAGATCGAGTGCGCGCGTGTATCCGGGTTTGATGAAGCCTTTTTGCGACATTAATTCTCCGCCATTACGGCATCATCTTTTTCGCGGAAGCGCCCATAGCGATAATGAGCGGCGCAAGCACCTTCCGAAGAAACCATGCAGGAGCCGATCGGATTTTCGGGTGTGCAGACAGTGCCAAAAATTTTGCAATCCTGCGGCCGCTTAACGCCGCGTAAAATGGCGCTGCATTCGCACGCTTTGTTGTCGGCAATGGAAAGTGTCGGGATTGCGAAACGTTGTTCGGCATCGAAACCGGCGTAGCGTGATTTGATTTTCAGTGCGCTGTAAGGCACCCATCCCAGGCCACGCCATTCAAATGTGCGCCGCAGCTCAAAGACTTCGGCGACCAATGCCTGTGCTTTGATATTGCCTGCCGGTAAAACCGCGCGGGTAAATTCGTTTTCGACTTCAGCCCGACCTGTATTGATTTGGCGTATCAGCATCAAAATCGCTTGCATGACATCAAGCGGTTCAAACCCGGCGATTACAACCGGTTTCTGGAACTCTTCGGAAAAATATTCATAAGGCTGGCTGCCGATCACGACGGAAACATGCGCGGGGCCGATAAAACCATCCAGGGGGACCAAACCGAATTCACGCACTTCAGGTGATTGCAGGATATGAGAAATTGCCGATGGAGTCAGGACGTGATTGCAAAAAACCGAGAAATTTTTCAGGCCAAGTGCTTGCGCTTGCTTGATTGCGACGGCTGTAGGTGGTGTCGTGGTTTCAAATCCGATAGCAAAGAAAACGACCTGCCGTTGCGGGTTTTGTTGCGCGACTTTTACCGCATCCGCGCTACTGTATACCATGCGAATATCCGCGCCCTGTGCTTTTGCTTTCAATAAACTCATGCCGTGCGTAGTCGGTATGCGCAGCATATCGCCGTAACTGCACAGTATGACGCCTGGCGTTTGCGCCAATTGAATCGCGTTTTGCACACGACCGATAGGCAGAACACATACCGGACAACCAGGACCATGAATCATGCGCACATTGCCAGGAAGCAGGTCGACGATGCCGAAACGTGAAATAGCGTGGGTATGACCGCCGCAAAATTCCATGAAATGATAGTGACGGCAGGGATCTGCTTCTGCGGTGATCTTGGCGGCGATTTGCTGTGCTAGAGCACCTGCGCGAAATTCATCGATGTACTTCATGGCGATGTGTTCATCACTACGTCAAGATAGATCTTGATTGCGCGAAGAGATTTCGGCAAACATTGCCAGAGTGTGCTCGGCTTCCAGCGGATCCAGCTTCTGTAGCGCAAAACCAACATGTACGATGACGTAATCCCCCGGGGCAATATCTTCAACCAGAGCCAGTGAAATTTCTTTGCGGATACCGCTAAGATTGACGATGGCATGATTTTCGGCGGTCAATTGTTCTACATAAGCAGGAATAGCAAGGCACATAGCCACTTAATGGGGATTTCCAGATATAGAAATTATGACATAATTAATCACTTTTATTATCGATAGTCATAGTTTGAAAAGTGATCAAGCGAAGTTCTTTTATCTATTATTTGATGATTTTGTTGACCGGGCTGACCGGCTTGTCAGTGATGCATAAAGCGGCACAAGCGCAGGATGATGGTGTTTGGATTGATGTCGATACAGTGGAACATACTTTGTCGGTAATGCGGGGTGATACTGTGCAGTCGGTGTTCAAGAATGTGGCAATCGGGCGTTTCGGCACTACCTGGTCGAAAATGACAAAAGATGACAAAACCCCATTGGGCAGCTTCCGGATTGGTTGGATTAACGAAAAGAGCCGTTACTATCGATTTTTTGGCCTTAATTATCCGAATCTGGATACAGCAAAACGTGCGCTAGATGAAAACAGAATTGACGAAGAAACGTGGTTCTCGATAGTGAGAGCAAAAAGTATGGGAAAATCCCCTCCGCAGAATACGCCGTTGGGTGGTCATATCGGCATACATGGAATTGGCCGGGGCGATCGGGAGATTCATCATCAATATAATTGGACAAACGGTTGTATTGCACTAACAAATGAGCAAATTGACCAACTTAGTAAATGGATTAAGCCTGGCGTATTGGTGAATATTCGTTAGCCAATAAACAATGACAGTAACAGTATGTAATGTTGTTAATTGCTTGAATTGCGGTTTTTGATTGAAATGGCTTTTTTATTAGTTACTTAATAAATATTTAATGGTTTTTTGTACTAAGAGTTTTATAAATTTGCCTTAGAAGCCATTTATTTTGCGGGAAAAATCGGATAAGATTCCATCGCGCTGTTGATACTCAGGTATCAGTAGCTAGTGAAAGTGGTGGATCTTTGTGCGTATTGAATAGAATAAACAACTGAGGAGATCGGAATGAGAGAAAAAATCCAGCATCCAGTTCGTATGTTAACGCTGGCAGTAATTGCAGGTGCTTTTATTGGACTGACAGGATGTGCAACCACAGGTCAGTTAGAAGAACTGCAAAATAAAGTAAACGCTGATATCGCTGCAGCTAAAGCTGATGCAGCTGCTGCTAAATCAGAAGCAGCTGCTGCTAATGCTAAAGCAAATGATGCTTTGCGCGTTGCTGATGAAGCAAACAGACGCTCAATTGATACGGAATCAAAAATTGATCGTATGTTTAAGAAAGCAATGCATAAGTAATTCCAAAAAAGGAATTATTGGATCCATAAAGAAGCCCCTCTCTGAGGGGTTTTTTTATGGATATCCCTGTAGTGTAATTTAGCTTCCCGTTCATGAAGGATTAGTGGTTGTTTTGTGTGTGTAATTGTTGTGCGCGTGCACGAGAGATTAGAACAGGTATTCCGCTTTTCTCTAGGATTGCTTGTTTGAGAGTTTCCTGGTCTATTTCAAAATCTGTAGGGATGTTTCTCTTGCTGCTTTTTAATGTGAGAAAATCATTAATGGCGGTTACTACCATCTGTTTATAATTGGCATATTTCCCCTCGTCTTCTTCAAGTGGCGGATGAAGTTCAATATAAAGAGAATCCATTAACCAGCCGAGTTTAATCGGTTGATTAACAACTTGCACCTGGGTGCCGATTGGAACTTTATCAAAGAGTGCTTCAATGTCTTCCGGGTACATGCGGACGCACCCTGCTGAAACGCGCATTCCGACACCGAAAGGCTTGATGGTCCCGTGTATCAGATAGCTTCCGCCACCGATGCTCAAACGCATGGCATGCCGCCCTAAGGGATTGGTAGGACCCGGTGGCACTATGCTGGGATAAGGTTGCTCCCCATTGGCTATTCTATCCATCTGAAGAGATTTTGGAGGTATCCAAGTGGGATCTTTCTTTTTTTCAACTATTTTCGAAATTCCTAACGGGGTCACCCAATCCATTCTGCCGATACCTACCGGATGTGTGATGACCATTGGCTTTTCACTCTTTTTAGGTTCCGGAAAATAATAAATTCTCATCTCAGGTAAATTTAGAAGTAAACCTTTGCGTTCGGCATGGGGAATAATATAGCGGCTTGGCAGAATAACTTTTGCGCCATCTTCAGGCAACCATCGATCAACATTGGGGTTGGCCAATAAAATCTCTATTTGGCCGATATCGTATCGACGTGCGATATCGAGCAATGTTTCCGTGCTGCTTGCGTGTGTGGTTCGTATTTGACCAAAAATATCAATATCGGGAGGTGGGAGTACCCATGTTTCAGCTCTGCTGATTGGGGAAGTAGCAATTAGATTGAATGCAACAATAATGAATAAAAAGGGTTTATACATAGTCAGACCTTGCATAGGTGCTAGGCTCAAATTATGAGAATGTGAACGTAATGGAAATGATAACTGAAATTTTATGATTAAAAACATGAAAAAAACAGCACAGTTATGCGCTATATGGCGAGAATGCAAATGGTTTTGTTGTAATATTAATCAAATCGAGAAGTAAGAATGGGTTAATCAAAAGATAAAATGAAGCTTATCATCAGAAAAGCAACAAATATGTTGCTCGGATACAACATATTCATTGTTTAATTAGCAAGATTTGTTTGTTTTTCTTGCAGTATGTTTCTATATTGGGGCAAAATCAAATCAAACCTTCCCGCGTTGGGAGGTCCGATCAAGCGGGGTGCATTCAACCGGATTGTATGTTGTAAAGCAAAATAGGACGGCCCCAGTCGTTTTAACATTAATGGAGAACTTCTGTATGAAGAAGAAACTTATTTCGCTGGCAGTAGCCAGCGCACTTGCAGTTCCAATGGTTGCATCAGCACAAGGAACGAATGTAACGCTGTTTGGTAGTGTACAGGCGGAGTATGCTACAGTTGATAAAGAAGGACAGGGTAATCAAGCCATGATCGGTGATAATACGGGTCGTTCGCGTTGGGGGGCACACATTACCGAAAATCTTGGTGCTGGCTTAAAAGCGAAAGCCCATATTGAGTATGGTTTCAGCACCGGTACTGGTGCCATAGGTATCGCTCGGGAACGCTGGATTGCATTGGCTAATGATAATTGGGGTGAGTTGAAATTTGGTCGTGTGCAATCTCCGTTCAAAGATTTTGCCGGTGGTATGACTATTGATCCGTTTGCATATACGACTCTCCAAGCTTCCGGTAGTGGCGGTACTATGTCGGCATCTGCTAATGGTTTGGGATCCGGAGCACAAAGCTTTGTAGACAGCGCTGCACGTTATGATTCACCAAAAGTCGAAGGTTTCAGTTTTTCAGCTTTATTTATGCCTGGTTATGCTAATAGATTAGATCCAACTAATGCACTTAATCTTACTACAGATACTAATGCCGGTGCTCTAGCCAATTCTGGTGGTCGTGGTGGTGCGTGGGATTTTCAGGTTGCCGGTAAATATGAAGTGCAGTATCAAGGTCATGATTTAGGTGTATTTGGTGGATACTCTCGCGATAATGCTGGTACCAATCAAAAGCTTTTGGGATTGAGCAACGAGCATGTGTGGCGCGGTGGTGCTACATGGGGTTATCAAAACTTTAAACTCAGAGGTCAATATGAAAATATTACGAACGCAATCGGCGCAGCGACTTGCTCTAATGCAGCTATGTTAGGCAATCCTGCCACCGGCAGTCCGGATGGCTATGGACAATGTAATTCTGCAATGAATTTAGGTGGTAGCGGTAATATCTGGTTTGCGAGTGGTCAGTATGATTGGGGCAATACCAGTTTCATCGCTCAAGGCGGTATGACACATGCGCACAGTGTATCCGGCGGTGCAAATAGCCGCCAAGTAAGCAGCTTTACGGTTGGTCTGATACATAATCTAAGCAAGCGTTCAAGCTTGTTTGGCGGTTATCAAAGAGCAATGGTCGATGATAAGAATGTTGGTTCTTCATTCAGAGACAGTAATACCTATAATATAGGTATGCGTCACAACTTCTAAGAAAGTTTTGATCTCGTAAAAAAGGCACCGGTTGGTGCCTTTTTTATTGCTGTAAAAGATGAAAATTCTAATTAACTTTTTTTCTTGTAGTAAATTTATAATTCAAGGAATATTGATGGATGCTTATAGGAGAATGCTGTCATGAGTATGAAAAAATGGACTGATGAAGAATTGATTAGTACGCGCGATAATCTTGAAGCATGGGACAAGAGGAGTAAGGGTTCGGGTGCTGGCTCAAAATTATGGCTATTGACAGCATTTTTAGGTGCGTTCGCTATTTCAACCGGCGTTGCATTTATCTTCTTTGATGGTATCGATGTGATGAGCGTTATACTGATCATCATGGGGGCGGTAACGTGTTTCTCATGGTATCGAAGTGATAAGCAGCTTAAGGATAATGTTGCATTTCTGGAAGAAATCCGTAAGGAGATAAAATCTCGAAAGCTGAAAGATACTCCAAAGTCAAAAGATAAGACTGGTGAGCAAGTAGAAGAAACTAAAGAAGACGGCAAAAAAGAATTATCCGTTGCGGAATCGAAAACTACAGATAAAAATTAATGAAAGAACGTTAACCAGGTATAAGAATGGGTAATTTATTGACAGCGCTTGTTCAATTTTTTACATCTGGAACTAATCATTCTAGAAAAAGCGCTGCGGATCATGATGCATTGGATCAATTTGCTTTGCGCCCGGAAGACCGTTTGATTTTTGAAGCATTGTGCCAATTTGTATGGATTCAAGGTGACCCATTACCTCTTATTTTTGATCTAGAGGATGAAATTTATACAAAGCAGGGAATTAATCAATCGACGCTAAAGCATCTCGAGGAAGCCGGTTTAATCGCATTTGATGCCAACGGATTTATCAAAAAAGGCTACGGCAAGCACACGCGTTTATTTTACAGTGGTAAGCCGACAAAAATAGGTTTTCAGACTGACAGTAACAATTATCTGGATTTGGGGCATGTATTGCTAACCGAACGCGGCAAGAAACTGGCGTTAGTTTCTGAGGCTCCAGGAAACCAGCAATTTTATGAATATGTAATCGAAAGATGGTACCGGCAAGGGTTGCTTTTGTCGTCGATACAGGTTGATCGCAATCACAACACGGATAAGGTCAATCGCGCATGTTCGATCAAAGAATAAGAATGGCGCGGTAGTCATTCACATTGGTATAAGTGGCACCGGTGATTACCAAATCGTTCAATTGCTGGAAAAACGTGTAGGCATCGTTATTGTCCAGAAACGCAGCGCCATTCAATCCCAGTTTCCCCGCCCGTGCTGGCGAATCCGGTGTAATGAGCGCACCGGCATTGTTTTCGCTGCCATCCAATCCATCCGTGTCGCAGGCCAATGCATAGACTTCATTCAAGCCGTCAAGCTCGATCAATAACGAGAGCAAAAACTCGGCGTTGCGTCCGCCGCGCCCATTACCTTTGATGGTAACCGTGGTTTCGCCGCCGGACAGTAGTGCCACCGGTGCTTTCAACCAGTGCGGATAGCGACGGATCTCGCGGGCGAATGCCGCATAGCTTTTGGCGATTTCACGTGCTTCCCCGGTTACGGTATCACCGAGAATCAATGGTGTAATGCCGAGATTCCGAAAATAGTGTGCTGCTGCAACCAATGAGTCGTGTGCACTGGCGATAATCCGGTTTTCGACTTGAGCAAAAATAGCGGAGCCCGGTTTAGGGGTTTCATTGATAACACCATCCCTTCCGGCACATAGAATTTTCCTGACTGCCGGGGGTACATTAAGATCGTAGTGATTCAATACAGCGAGCGCATCGGCAAAAGTGGTCGGGTCGGGTGCGCAGGGGCCGGAAGCGATATGCGTCGCGGCGTCGCCGGTGACATCCGAGATGATCAAAGCCAGCACGGGGGCTTTGCAAATTGCAGCAAGCCTGCCGCCCTGGATGGCCGACAGATGTTTGCGTACCGTGTTGATTTCCTGGATACTCGCACCGCAGCGCAGCAATTGCTGTGTAATTTCTCTCAGCTCTTGCAAAGAAATACCGTCGATGGGCAAAGCAAGCAGACTGGATCCTCCGCCGCTGAATAGGCAAAGCAATAAATCATCCGGAGTGAGCGTCCTGATCATGGTCAGAATTTCGTGCGAAGCCTGCTCGCCATAGCCATCCGGTAGCGGATGACCAGCTTCAACAACTTTAATTTTGCTTGTGGGCAAACGATGCCCATAGCGCGTGACGACTAGACCATCGAGCTGTGCAGCGGCAGGCCAACTGCTTTCAACCGCCTGCGCCATGGCAGCGGCAGCTTTGCCGGCGCCGACAATGAGTGTGCGGCCTTTAGGCGGTTTGGGGAGATGCTGCGGCACGATATGCAATGGATCAGCGGCTTTCACGGCCACTGCGAAGCTTTCCAGCAAAACGCCACGCGGGTTCATGGTGCTATTTTGCCAGCATGGATTGCAGGTAATGGCCGGTAAAACTGTTGCTATTGGCGGCAATCGTTTCCGGACTGCCTTCGGCAATAATGCATCCGCCGCCGTCGCCGCCTTCAGGACCCAGGTCGATAATCCAATCGGCGGTTTTGATAACGTCGAGATTGTGCTCGATCACCACCACGGTATTGCCATGGTCGCGTAGCCGGTGCAAGACTTTCAACAACAGATCGATATCCTGGAAATGCAGACCGGTCGTGGGTTCGTCCAATATATATAACGTGCGTCCGGTATCGCGCTTGGATAATTCGAGCGATAGTTTCACCCGCTGCGCCTCGCCGCCCGATAATGTGGTCGCGGACTGGCCCAATGTAATATAGCCAAGGCCGACTTCCAGCAGCGTTTGCAATTTGCGGGCAACTACCGGCACCGACGAGAAAAATTCATGCGCGTTTTCCACGGTCATTTCCAGTACTTCATTGATATTTTTGCCTTTGTATTGGATTTCCAGCGTCTCGCGGTTATAGCGGCGGCCGTGACAAACATCGCAAGTAACATAGATATCCGGCAGGAAATGCATTTCCACTTTGATCACGCCATCGCCCTGACAAGCCTCGCACCGTCCGCCTTTGACATTGAAAGAAAAGCGCCCGGGTGCATAACCGCGTTCACGCGCTTGCGGCACACCGGCGAATAATTCCCGGATCGGCGTAAACAAACCGGTGTAGGTAGCCGGATTGGAGCGCGGCGTGCGCCCGATCGGGCTTTGATCCATGTTGATTACTTTGTCGAAAAAAGCGAGTCCGTCGATATGCTGGTAAGGTGCAGGTTCGGCATTGCTGGCGTAAAGGTGCCGGGCGACCGCACGATGCAGCGTCTCATTGATCAGCGTCGATTTTCCCGATCCGGAAACACCGGTGACGCAAACAAACAGCCCGACCGGCAAGTTGAGCGTGACATTCTTGAGATTATTCCCGGATGCGCCTTCAATGCGCAGCATCCGCTCAGGATTGGGAGCATGGCGTTGCTGCGGTATGTTGATCGCTAATTTTCCGGACAGGTATTGACCGGTCAGGGAGTTATCATTCTCTTGGATCGCTTGCGGACTGCCTTGCGCCACCACGAAGCCGCCATGCTCACCGGCACCCGGCCCCATGTCGACGACGTAATCCGCAAGTAGTATGGCATCCTGGTCGTGCTCGACAACGATGACACTGTTGCTCAAATCACGCAGGTGTTTGAGCGTATCCAACAGGCGGCCGTTATCGCGTTGATGCAAACCGATGGAAGGTTCATCCAGAACGTACATGACACCGGTCAGGCCGGAGCCGATTTGGCTGGCGAGGCGGATGCGTTGCGATTCACCGCCGGACAATGTGTCGGCCGAGCGATCCAAGGACAAGTAATCCAAGCCGACATTGTTAAGGAATTGCAGGCGGCTGGAAATTTCTTTGACAATGCGCTCGGCGATCGATTGCTTGTGACCCAATAATGCGATTTGATCAAAAAATTGTTTGGCTTTTTTTAACGGAAAGGCACTAATTTCGTATATCGCCTGCCCCGCAACGCGCACATGACGTGCCGACTGGCAAAGGCGGGTACCCTGGCAGTCCGGGCAGACTTGCGCATTGAGATACTTCGCTAATTCCTCGCGTACCGTTTGTGACTCGGTTTCCTTATAACGCCGCGTCAGATTCGGGATGATGCCTTCAAACGGATGTGTTTCCTGTTGTTTGCGCCCGCTTTCGGTTAAATAGGAAAAATGGATCTTTTCCTTACCCGAACCGTACAGAATAATAGTGCGGGTGGGCTCACTCAGACTCTCGAACGGTGTTTCCAGATCGAATTGATAATGTTGCGCCAGGCTGGTTAGTAGCTGAAAGTAAAATTGGTTGCGCCGATCCCAATTCCTGACCGCACCGGCAGCCAGTGAAAGATGCGGAAAAGCGACCACGCGCGCAGGATCGAAAAACGTGATCTGCCCCAAGCCATCGCATTTGCTGCAAGCACCCAGCGGATTGTTGAATGAAAATAATCTGGGTTCCAATTCGGAGAGCGAATAGCTGCAGACCGGGCAGCTGAATTTGGCGGAAAAGAGATGCTCGTGGCCGCTATCCATTTCAACCGCCAACGCACGCCCGTCGGAATGGCGCAAAGCCACTTCGAATGATTCCGCTAACCGTTGCTTGGCATCCGCAGATACTTTCAACCGGTCGATCACGACTTCGATCGTATGTTTCTTGGTTTTCTGCAGTTTGGGTAAAGCATCGATTTCATACACTTCACCGTCGACGCGCAAGCGCACGAAACCTTGCGCGCGCAGTTCATCGAATAAATCGGTTTGCTCGCCTTTGCGCTCCACGATCAATGGGGACAGAATCATCAGGCGCGTGTCGGCTGGAAGCTGCAACACATGATCGACCATTTGCGACACGCTTTGCGCGGTCAGCATGATATTGTGCTCCGGGCAAAACGGATCGCCGACGCGAGCGAACAGCAGGCGCAAGTAATCGTGAATTTCCGTGACGGTACCAACGGTTGAGCGCGGATTGTGCGAAGTTGCCTTTTGCTCGATGGCGATAGCGGGGGAGAGCCCCTCGATCAAATCGACATCCGGTTTTTCCATCAGTTGAAGAAACTGCCGGGCATACGCTGAAAGCGATTCCACGTAACGCCGCTGACCTTCGGCATAGAGCGTATCGAAGGCCAGAGAAGATTTGCCGGATCCCGATAAACCGGTAATGACAACCAGCTTGTTGCGCGGTAGATCGAGATTGATGTTTTTCAGGTTGTGCGTCCGCGCACCACGTATTTTTATGGATTCCATGAACTATCTATGTATCAGTCAACCTGCTAATATACCCAACTTTTTAGGGATATCACAACCTGATTCATGTCTGCTTCGTCTTCATCTGAAAAAATGTCTCCGGTGGAATTGCGCGCGACCGTCGGCCTTGCCGGTGTGTATGGCCTGCGCATGTTTGGTTTGTTTATCATTTTGCCGGTGTTTGCTTTTTACGCTGAGGATTTGCCCGGCGGTGACAACTATACGCTGGTCGGCATTGCACTTGGCGCGTACGGACTCACTCAGGCTGTTTTGCAGATTCCTTTCGGCTGGCTGTCCGATCGTATCGGGCGCAAGCCGGTCATCTACCTCGGGTTGGTTTTGTTTGTTCTCGGCAGCTTGATCGCGGCTGCGGCAACCGATATTTATTGGGTGATAGCGGGCCGGATCATTCAAGGCGCCGGTGCGATTTCAGCGGCGGTGATGGCGCTGGCAGCGGATCTGACGCGCGAAGAACATCGTACCAAAGCGATGGCAACGATCGGCATGACCATCGGTACCGTTTTCGCTATTTCCCTGATTGCCGCGCCGGTGTTGAATCAATGGATAGGCGTACCGGGGATTTTTGCCATGACCGGTGTTTTGGCCATGCTCGCCATGATCGTCGTTAAGAAGGTTATTCCCAATCCGGTGATCAGCCGCTTCCATTCCGATACCGAGGCATCGCCGGCGAGTTTTGTCGATGTATTGCGCAATACCCAGCTGCTGCGCTTGAACTACGGTATTTTTGCCTTGCATGCGGCGTTGATGGCATTGTGGCTGGTGGTGCCGCTGACTTTGCGTCAGGCAGGCATGGCTGCAGAAAATCATTGGCAGATTTATTTGCCGGTTTTGATTTTATCCGTTGTTCTCATTGTTCCAGCCATTATTTATTCCGAAAAGAAGGCTAAGTTAAAACAGGTTTTTGTTGCGGCGATTGCGTTATTGCTAACCGGACAAGTGTTGTTGGCAGTGGCCTCCGATTCCATCTGGGGAACAGCCGCAGCGCTTTTGGTTTTTTTCACCGCCTTCAATTTGCTCGAAGCCAGTTTGCCGTCCTTGATTTCGAAAATCGCACCGGTAGGAGCCAAAGGAACAGCCATCGGCATTTACAGCAGTACGCAGTTTTTGGGCACATTTGCCGGTGCTGCGGCGGGCGGTCATTTGATGGGAACGTATGGCAGCGTTGCGCTCTATGTATTTTGCGGATTGTTATTGGCAGTATGGTTGATGCTCGCCGCTACGATGCAAGCACCGGCGGCGGTGCGCTCCAAGATGTACCATGTGAATGAAATGGATGCGGATCAGTCGGAAGAACTATCACGCCAATTGGCGGCAATACCCGGTGTGTTTGAAGCCTTGGTATTGGTTAATGAGCGTGTGGCGTATCTGAAAGTAGACATGAAAGGTTTCGACGAAGAAAAAGTGATTAAATTGCTTGAGGGAGGAAACATACATGGCGTCGATCAATAAAGTCATACTCATCGGTAACTTGGGTAAAGACCCGGAAACCCGTTATATGTCAAATGGTGAAGCGGTTACCAATATTACATTGGCAACGACCGATACCTGGAAGGACAAGAATGGCGAAAAACAGGAAAAAACCGAGTGGCACCGTGTCACCTTTTATCGCAAGCTGGCTGAAATTGCCGGTGAGTATTTGAAAAAAGGCCGTTCCGTTTATATCGAAGGCAGGCTGGAGACTCGTAAGTGGACCGATAAAAACGGTGTGGAACGATATACGACAGATATTATTGCCAGTGATATGAAAATGCTTGGGAACCGGTCGGGCAGTGGTAGTTTTGAATCGCCGCCAGATCATGAAGAAGACAATCCGGCTTCTAACCGGTCTTCTTCAACCAAAGCGCCCACCGGATTTGATGATATGGATGATGATATTCCGTTTTGACCGATTGGAATCGTGATTAAACTGCTAGCGTTTGTCAGGTAGCTGAACTATTCCCAATCGTTGCTCTGCTGTAGTGATACCCGATTGCCGGCGGGGTGGTAATGAAAATTCAATGCTGTCAATATTGCCACCGATTTCTTTGGCCATATTCCTGAACTCAAGAGCCAGCATGCTTTTTGGAACGATAAAGATTTGTTTGAATCCAGATTTGAAATGAACAAGAATTTTCATAACTTTTTCCAGGTAAATTTTATTAATTAGGGGCTTAGTTAATAACAGCGATGAAGCTGTTTTTACGACCCAAAAGAAATAAACTTTAGTGGATATTGGTTACGGTTCTTTTACGTTTTGTGCAAACCGGGATCAGTGGTTAATACTTGTTCCTCATGCAGTCATGGCAACCAACATACGAATCCCTGTATTAAAAGTATCAACCCCTGACCGGTCAAGCAGCACACAGGGTTTGCCGGAATACTTGCAATAGCACTTCAAGGTGAGAAAGGCTTCATGATTAACACAATCAACCGGACAGATAATCATGTCGGCTTGTTTTAGAAATTGAGGCAAGTCTTCTAAATTATCGCGCGGATTACCATGAAATGCGATGAAACATCCGCCACAATTTTTTACTGATTGATCGTATTGCGGGTAAAGCTTAATCCGGCCGCCAACACATAAAACCGATTGTCCGGACAATGAGTGGGCGGTGAAGTTTTGACTGCCGGTTTGCTTGTTTCTGCAGTCAATTTCTGTTGAAGATGATGCTTTAACCAAAATCGCCCAATCGATAACCTGATTGTTTTTATGCGAAAATGGGTAAGTGTGGATCGTGTTGCGATCAGTGTGACTTAATCGCTGTTTCCATCTGCGCGATAGTTTTTTTATGCTGCGCCAGCAATTCCACAAAAAGTTATCGGTGGATACAGAGGTAGGGAAATGGTCGTGGGGAATAGCACCCGAAGGGGCGGCCAAAGTCAGCTTTTTTAGAAGTTTCATCAGTGTATCTCCTGCTAATCATCAGCTAATAAAAGATTGGCTGGCTGACCTGGAGGCAGGCTGGCTGGCTGAAGATGCCGCTGAAGAAGGAAGAGGTAAACTTCAGCGGCAGAGAAAACTAAATCTGACTTTGTAACCAGTTATGAATGCCGATTTTTTGTATGACATCGAGCTGGGTTTCCAGCCAATCAATATGTTCTTCGGTATCTTCCAGAATCCGTTCAAAAATTTCCCGCGATACATAATCTTGTGCAGCTTCGCAAGCTGCTATTGCTGCAAGCAGCGTGTCGCGCGAAATGAATTCGAGTTTTAAATCGCACGCGACGCATTCTTCCGCGGTCTCTCCAATCATTAACTTGCCAAGATCTTGCAGATTCGGCAGTCCTTCCAGTAACAAGATCCGCTCGATCAGCGCATCGGCATGCTTCATTTCTTCGCATGATTCCTCGAATTCGTGTTTCCCCAGACTGCTGAATCCCCAGTTTTTATACATACGCGCATGAAGAAAATACTGATTAATTGCGGTTAGCTCAAGCTGCAGTTGCTGATTCAGCCAGCGAATAATCTCTACGTTACCTTTCATTTGTGGCTCCTAAGATGAGTATGTAATCATGTAATCGGATTTGTAAGAAGGTGCTGTTCTGTTATCAAATAATGTACGTTATTTATTCAACTCAGTATTCGATCAGAAAAGTTTTCCGGCATTACTCCAGATTAAATATCTTTCGGCCTTAAGCTTCGCAATGATTCACGAATAGCCAGATCGCTCAAGACTTACAGGCACAAATATACATGATATGCATCTTTTATCCACTATTTGTTGAGAATCAACTTGCCGTTCCGCGTACGGCGCAGTGAATACTGTTCACCTCTATGCAGGATTAATACTACGTCGCCATTCTTGAATAAGGCATTGCTGTCTATTCGCATGTTGGCATCCGGAATGCCGGACTTGGTCGAACTTCCAATTATTGTATGTGCTTGGTTTAGTGTATTCATTGGTATTAAGAAATTAACGAAATGAGAATTATTCTCATTATAATAATTTCTTGATGAAATGCAAGAAGAAAACAGAAATATTATTTCAGTGGTTTCTGATAATGAAACGCTCATTGGTGGTGAATTCAATTCATTACCGATGTTTGAAGCTATGTTGGTGACAAGAATTGATCGGTGTATACTGCGAACTCATTGTCTGATTCGTTACAAGCTATTGACATGTAAAATGAAAAGAGGCTCAGGGCAGTGTATTGCTAATCATCGTTATAGCACTTTGATATTACAATCATGATCGAACGGCGCAATTTCTATCGAATTCTTCACGTGCAACCGGATGCACCGATGGCGGTGATAACGGAGAGCTATCGGGTGTTGATGCAGAAACTCGACAGCCGGGCCGATTTAAATGGCCCAGATTGGAATGTCAGTTTACTCAATATTGCTTATAACACGCTGCGGGATCCGCTCAGGCGTGCTACTTATGACCGTGAATTATTGAAGCGCTATCACATCAGAGCTCTGAGTCAGGGCGCATTGGGGACAAATGCGAATTTCGAGATCGAAAGGGAGAAAAATAAACAGTCGGCTGGGTTTAATCAACGAAATTATTACCGCATACTTCAAGTTCAGCCTGATGCACCAGTGGCTACAATTAAAGCGAGCTACCTGACATTAAAAAAAAGCTCTATTCTTCAAAATACGACAGTACTCGATGAGGCCTACCGGATTCTGTCCAATCCCGCGATGCGCGAACAGTATGATGCGATATTTGCGGGCAGTTTATTTCGTGCGGCGCGGAAAACGACCCAGCGTAATACCGATCTGACTAAGCTTGCTGTCGCGGAAAACAATACAGTGCCGATGACCATCAAGCATTATCGTCCGGTCATTACACGCTATTGCTCGTTTTGCAAAACACCCAACGTGCCGCAAGCTAATCTATATCAAAGTGAGAGCTGCCTTGAATGCGGTAGTCCATTATCGTTATTGCACCAAGAGAATCCGGCAACGCAGCGGACGATGAGGCGGATCAGCATGAGCGGCAGATTTATGTTTTATCTGTTTTGGCCGGGAAAGCCCTGTCAAGGCTTTTGCCAGGATCTTTCCCCCGCAGGACTGCGTTTTATGACCGATGAGCTATTGGATGCCGCTGACATAATAAAAATCGATGCGCCTAATTTTCAGGCGGTTGCGGAAGTAACTCATAGGCGCTATGAAGATAAAGGATTCTCGGTAGGAACACGTTTTATTGCCGTGAAATTTGATCAGCAATATGGAAATTTTGTCACGGTGCACGTATAGATCATATTTATAGAGCACCCATTTTTCTATGGCGCGAACACGATTCACTCAACCCTAAGAAAACTCTGAAAAAGGTAGCGAGCGACAGCCAGATAAGATGAAGTCAGGCGGAAAAGCGCAATCAACGAGCGATAAAGAGCATTTTGGACCTGATTTCAACGCAGCATGACTGAATGCAGTAGTTTTTCAGAGCTTCCCTAAAGTAAATTGATGGGCATCTTGAAATAAACAATACCGTTTGCCTCAGGCGGTGGCAATTGGCCCGCCCTGATATTCACCTGTAATGAAGGAAGCAGTAAGTTGGGCATGTCCAATGTCGCATCGCGCTTGTTGCGCATGGCGACGAAATCGTTTTCATTGATGCCGTCATGAATATGAATATTCTGAACGTGTTGTTCGGCTACGGTGCTTTTCCATTCGGCCGCACGTGAAGCGGGCGGATAATCGTGACACATATATAGCCGGGTTGTTGCCGGAAACGCGAGTAATTTCCGGATGGATTTGAATAACTGATGCGCATCCCCACCTGGAAAGTCGGCGCGTGCAGTGCCGATGTCCGGCATGAAAAGCGTATCACCGACAAAGATGGCATCGTCAAACTGATAAGCCAGGTCAGCGGGTGTGTGGCCTGATACCGTGATGGCTTTGGCCGTCAACTTTCCTACCCGAAACGCTTCGCCGTCAGAAAATAAGTGATCGAAATGATGACCATCGGGAATGAATTCTTCGCCAAGATTGAAGATTTTCTTGAAAGTCTCTTGTACTGCAGGAATACGATCTCCGATACCCGTCTTCCCACCCAGTTGATTTTTAAGATAGTCAGCGGAGGATAAATGATCGGCATGCGCATGCGTTTCCAGTATCCATTCAACCGATAATCGCTGCTCGCGAACGAAAGCGATCAGCTTGTCAGCCGAATGCGTGCGGATCCGGCCAGCTTTGGAATCGTAATCCAGAACTGGGTCTATGATGGCACAACTTCCGCCCGGTTCATCAAAAACAACATAACTGATAGTCCAAGTTGCTGGGTCATAAAACGCTTGAATATCGGGTTTCATTTTGTTCTCCTCCTGTTATATTATTAAGAAAATTCTGACAATCTGCATATATAATATATCATATTGTATATAGTGAATTGTATGGGATATCGAAAGGAGATGGTATGTCGATCAATGACGATTTAATACCTTGGCATGCGGCAGCTGGCGGGGTAACGATAGGAATAGCGGTCGCTTTGCTATTACTATTCAACGGCCGGATTGCAGGCGTATCGGGTATCGTGGGCGGATTATACCGGATGCAAAAAGGCGACATCAGCTGGCGTGTTGCGTTTATTTGCGGATTGATATTATCGGTTGTTGTCTGGAAATATTTTTTTATTTTGCCACCGATACAAATTGAAACAAGTCATGCAATGCTGGTGCTGGCAGGTTTATTAGTGGGATATGGCACTCGGCTCGGTTCGGGATGCACCAGTGGTCATGGGGTTTGCGGTATATCAAGGCGTTCACCGCGTTCGATTGCGGCAACTGCGGTATTCATGCTGACCGGTTTCGCGACAGTATATCTGATGCGGCATGTATTTTAATTTGAACCAGTTAATGGGTGGAGAACAAAAATGCTGAGCTTGATGTCTTTGCTTGCAGGGGTTGTGTTCGGCTTGGGGCTCATCGGGTCAGGCATGGTTAATCCGGCAGTGGTCCTGGCATTCCTGGATATCACGGGGGATTGGGATGCCGCACTGTTCTGGGTGATGGGTGGAGCTGTGGCTGCTGGTTCGATCGCTTTTGCGTTGGCAAAAAAGCGCAAACAATCCTTTCTGGGTTCATCAATGCAAATACCCGCTGTTACCAAAATTGATAGCCGCTTGCTGGTGGGAAGTTTTATGTTTGGAATCGGCTGGGGAATCGCGGGCATCTGTCCCGGACCAGCCTTGGTGCTGATCGGGACGGGCAGCAACGATGCGGTGATATTTCTCGTTGCCATGTTAGCGGGTATGGGGATCTATCAAATCACACAAGATCATAGTTGATTTCCCAAAAATAAATTAAAATTCTTGTCATCCGATCAATTTTTGTTTTATGTCATGAATTTATTAAGAGATGTTAATATTAAACAAGAAGAAATTATGAAAACAGAATTAGTCTTACCCGATATTGCAGCACTGCATGCATCTGCATCGGAAGCCTGTGCTCTGCTAAAAATATTGGCTAACGAGGACCGGTTGCTCATTTTGTGTGAACTTAGCAAAGGAACGCGCAATGTAGGAGAATTGGAAGAGCTGCTGAGTATTCATCAACCCACATTATCGCAACAACTGACCGTGCTGCGCGAAGAAAGTCTGGTAGCGACGGAGCGCAGGGGGAAATATATCTATTACAGTTTGGCAAGTATGGAAGCCACTAAAATTATGGAGACTTTGTTTAGTTTGTACTGCAAAGATCATTCGTAATCATTCAATCGAGTGAAGCCCCAGACGTGTCGTTACATGTGCCGTAAGCGGAAGTTTTGCTGATGGTACGGTACTGGTGCGATTGCGTTACTGTTTGTCGCCCGGTGTTCTACTTGGAGCTTTGATCGAGCGTATTTTCGCTTGTTAATTTATTTGCGGACTCGAAACTACAGCAAGAATTTGCTGTAGTCTTAGGAAAGTTTTGAGAATGCAGATTACTCCGGGTGTCCTGGCAGGTACCGCACTGTTCAGTTCAGCATGATTTCGCGGAGTTTTTCTTCCAGTGGCGGGCGCAAACCCGTTTTGCGGGCTTCCTTAATCGCTACTTCAGGATCAACCCCTTTGCTGATACGATAACTGGCCCACATGGCACTGGCGCGATTACCCGATCCGCAATGAATCAGCACCGGCGTTTGTGCAGATTCGATCACTTTGGCGAATTGAGCCACTTGTTCCTTAGTGATGCCGGCAACTGTCGTTGGAATGTTGAAATAAGCTATGCCAACCGAGTCGACCAATCCTTTTTCTTCGGCAGTTCCTTCGTTCTTGGTACGTAAATCAATAACCGTTTTGAAGCCGGTGGCTGACAGTGCTTGCACGCCGCCATCGCTGATCATTCCTGATATGGCAATTTGTTCCGTAGCGCGGCTGTAATTTTGTACGGGAATTACCTGATGCGCGAACGGCACTCGGCCGGAAGCTTGGGTCATACTGGTAAATAATACGCCCGTCAGTGCTATCAGAATGATAGAGTATTTCATAGAAAGCCCCATTTGCTGTGTTAAGTGAAAAAAAGATTGTTTTCATTGTAGCCGCACTGAATAATTAAATACAAATTATTCCTGCCGGTTCCAGTCTATTGGATCGGTGCGATGCGATCGGACAAATTTCATCAAAGGTAACGCTTATGCCGCATGAACACGATTCAGCAGCCAATCGAACATCGACATGGCATAACGCATCCCCGCAGCAGGTACTGGATACGCTGAATACCGGAAGCGATGGATTATCGCAAACGGAAGCGCAGCTGCGCCTCGAACGTTATGGCGTGAACCGTCTAAAGCCGCCGCAATCAAGAGGTGCCATTACCCGGTTTTTGCTGCAATTTCATAATATGCTGATTTATATTCTGTTAATTGCATCCGCGCTGACCGCATTTCTGGGGCATTGGGTCGATAGCGGCGTTATTCTGGGTGTGGTGGTGATCAACGCCGTCATCGGCTTCATGCAAGAAGGTAAAGCGGAAAAAGCGCTCAACGCGATCCGGCGCATGCTGTCGCTTCATGCGACGGCATTGCGCGATGGGCAACGAATACAGCTTGCGGCGGAGCAGCTGGTACCCGGCGATATTGTCCTGCTGCAATCTGGCGACAAAGTGCCTGCCGATTTGCGCTTGCTCAACTGCAAAAACTTGCGCATCGAGGAAGCGGCGCTGACCGGAGAATCGGAAGCGGTTGAGAAATCCATTGCAGCGGTCGAGGTCGCGGCGGTTATCGGCGACCGGCTTTGCATGGCCTACTCCGGTACGCTAGTGGTTTACGGTCAAGGATCGGGTGTCGTGGTTGCCACCGGGCAGCAGACCGAGATCGGCCGCATCAGCCAAATGATCGCGCAAGTCGACAAGCTGGCTTCGCCGTTATTGCGGCAAATGGCAAACTTTTCCCGCTGGCTGACGCTGGCCGTTTTATCGCTGGCGGCCGGTATTTTTGTCTATGGATTCTTATGGCAAGACTATCCGCTCAATGAAATTTTTATGGCGGCGGTCGGTATGGCGATCGCCGCCATACCGGAAGAATTACCCGCCATCATGACGATTACATTGGCGCTCGGCGTACAGAATATGGCGCGGCGCAGCGCCATTGTGCGCAGACTTCCGGCGGTGGAAACACTGGGTGCCGTGACGATCATCTGTACCGACAAAACCGGCACGCTGACGCGCAACGAAATGACCGTACAGCACGTGATGACCGCGGACGATCAATGGCAGGTAAGCGGCGCGGGTTATGCGCCGAATGGCGGTTTCAGCCGGCATGAGGAACATATTCAGGTTGCCGGCCATCCCGATTTGCAGGAACTTTGCCGCGCCGGGTTGCTGTGCAATGATGCGGCGTTGCGTCAGTGCGGCGATGCCTGGGAAATTCACGGCGATCCTACCGAAGCCGCGCTGGTGACATTGGCCATGAAGGCGGCACTTGATCCCGGCCGGGAGCACGAAACGCTGCCGCGCGTAGACGTCATTCCCTTCGAGTCGGAACATCGCTTTATGGCGACATTGCATCATGATCCTGCCGGACATGGTCTCATTTATGTCAAAGGCGCGCCGGAGAAAGTGCTGACGATGTGCAACCAGCAACGCAGCCGAGGGGAGGATCGCCAGCTGCAGCTTGATTTCTGGCACGCTAGAATACGTCAGGCCAGCGAGAACGGGCAGCGTGTTCTTGCTATTGCAAGCCGCGTGATGCCGGTAAAACAACAAACCGTGACATGCGCCGATGTGGAAAGCGGATTCACCTTGCTTGGGCTGGTTGGCATTATGGATCCGCCACGTGACGAAGCTATCGCTGCAGTGCGGCAATGCCATAGTGCGGGTATTCGCGTCAAGATGATAACCGGGGATCATCGCATCACTGCCGGTGCGATCGGCGCCAGCCTCGGTATTGGCGATGGCCGGCGTGTGGTGACGGGAATCGAGCTGGATAATATGGACGATACACAGCTGCGGCAGGTGGTTGCGGATGTGGATATTTTTGCACGCGCGGACCCCGGACATAAGCTGCGTCTGGTTACCGCACTGCAAGATAACGGCGAAATTGTCGCCATGACCGGCGACGGTGTGAACGATGCACCGGCGCTAAAACGCGCCGATATCGGTGTGGCGATGGGGCAGAAAGGTACCGAAGTGGCCAAGGAGGCGGCCGAAATGGTGTTGGCGGACGATAACTTCGCGTCGATCGCGCATGCCGTGGAGGAGGGGCGTACGGTCTACGATAATATCCGTAAAACGATGGTGTACGTGCTGCCGACTAACGGCGGCGAGGCGGGTTTGCTGATATTGGCCATTATGCTGGGAATGGCGCTGCCGATTACGCCGCTGCAAATTTTATGGATCAATATGGTGACGACGGTGACGCTGGCGATTTCTCTTTCGTTTGAGCGCCCTGAAGTGAACGTCATGACGCGCCCGCCGCACGATCCTCACGCTCCTGTTTTGTCCGGATTGCTCGTGTGGCGCATCACCTTTGTCACACTATTGATGATCGGCGGCAGTTTTACTTTGTATTTCTGGGAATTGGCGCAAGGCTCCAGCGTTGAGCTGAGCCGTACCGTTGTTGTAAATGTGTTGGTGATGTATGAAATCGTCTATTTGTTCAATTGCCGCTATCTGATTGCATCCGTATGGTCGCGCCAGGGGTTGCTGGGTAATCGCTACGTGCTTTTGGCAGTCGGTTTGTTGCTGATATTGCAGTTGCTGTTTACTTATTTGCCCATCATGCAGCAACTGTTTGGTACCGTCGCTCTGGATGCCGCTACGTGGGGGCGTATTGCTGCGGTCAGTTTATTATTGTTCTTGGTGATCGAGCTTGAAAAATACTTGCTGCGCTACAAAGGCGTGAAGAATTTATGAAGAGCCAATTTAAACGATTAAGAATAAATTGGCTCATTTTTCCATCGCCGGTTAGCGAATACGTTCTACAGCGCTGCCAGGAAAGCGACGAGATCCGCTTTTTCGTTTTCGGTCAGACCGATATTGAAGCGGGTATTGTAGAATTCGACCACGGATTGTAAATCCGGTGCAGAACCATCATGGAAGTAAGGCGGCCGAGAGGCGACTGCGCGCAGAATCGGTCCTTTGAAACGGCCGATGTCTTTCCACTTACCGGTGAGCAACGCACGGCCCGGGTCGGTGGTTTTGACGATTTCACCGGTCGTTTTGTTTTTCAAGGTATACAACGGCATATCCGGCGTGCGGCGCGATTCATCGGCAACACCGATGTCGAGCGGCATTGGCGTGGAGTGATTGCCCGAATTCGGCGTGTTGTGGCATGTCGTGCAGGTACCGGCCAGCTCGCTGACACCCAAATCGTCGTTAATGCCTTTTACGTTCTTGATAATGATCGACTTGCTATTGAATAGCGCTTGGCCGCGTGCAATGGCGGCACGTGCGCCTTTGGTGCTGTGCGGCGATTTGTTTGCTTTGAAGCGGTTCCAGCTGTCATAGAGTGACATCACATTGGGATTGAACGGTTTGTGCGTTTTGTAATCACCGGCCAATGTGTCGTTAATGCCGAAGTAATATTTCTGCTTGGTGAGTACTTTTGGACCGCCGAGTGCATCTTCTTCCGTGAGGTCGCCGGCGTCGTTGTCACGAATTTGCGTGGTGAATAATCCGGATTCGAATGCCACGATTGCATCGCGTTCCTCGTTCGTCAGATCGCGCAATGCTTCCGCGTGACCCAGGGTGGCGTGATTGGCTTGGGTGCCCAAGTCAAACGATACCGGAGAGAAACAAGTCGATGTGCCATAAATACAATCACCGGAGCCTGGCTTCAGTGTTGTTTCGCGGCCGTCCCACATGACGGTACTGAGAAACTTCAGGTTGGTCGTCGGCATCGGGCGGCGGAATAAGGACAACTCGGTTTCACTGGCGAAACCATAGGGATCATCGGCTTCGATCAATTCAAATTCGGCGCCGCTGGGAATGCCGATTCCGACGCGGATGTTGGCTTTGTTAAGCAACATGCTGTAAGCGGTGCGACGCTTGCTAACGGTGGTTACATCGGCAAGCGGAGAGTTGGCGCCGTCGACCAGGCGGAACAGCGGATCCAAGCCTTTTGTTTTATCGAAGATTTTTTTTACCGCTTTAGGCGTGATTGTCCATCCTTGTTCGGGCGCATGGCAGGAAGCACAACTGCGGCCATTGGTTCCGATGCTTTTAAAAAAAGGATTGTTAAGATCGATAAAACCTGCCGTGCTATAAGTTGCATCTTTCCCATGGCTGTTTTCCGAGCTAAACATATTCGGCAGCCGATTGGTATTATGACCGCGATCACGATCATCGTCATGATCGTCTTTGGCAAATGCCGGTGCTGCCAGCATAAAGAATAATGCGGAGATTATTTGTAATCTCACGATGTTGCTGCTTTGCATCAATTGACTCCTATTGGTGGATAAAGAAACGAGCTAAATTTTTCCAAAATTTAGCTCAACGTAATGTTCAGTAATTGCTGAAAATGGCGCGTAGTCTAATTGAATTGATGATGATTGCCTATAGTCATATTGAACTAATGGTTATAGTATAGGTAAACTACGGAAACATCTCTGTGAGAAAAATCACACAAAAAGATATGATTGGCTCAGGTTTTTAATGTCGTTTTGAAATAGAGAGGTGAAGTGAAAAGAGCCGCCAGTGCAACTGGTTTAACACGATGAACTGTGACTGGAGTAAATCTTGCCGGTGAAAGTTAGGGAATCTTGAATGTGTTAACGCCGACCATCGTACCAAATCGGCAGTTTTTTCTTGTCTAATAGCGCCTTGCGCGGACTGAACATGACGCTGAAGAATTGTCCGGCGATTTCCCGGCCGGTATAGAGTTTGACTTTGCGTGGCGAAGTAACGAGTGGATGGCGGGTCAGGATGGTGAATTTTAGACCGTGTTTGCGCCCCCATTTTTTCAGTAGTTCGCTCAAATCGATTTCGTCGGCGGCGAACATTTCCTGGTTAAATCCACCGACATCGCGAAACGCGTCGCTGCGGCATACGACCAATGCGCCGGATGCCCAACGGAAGGTAATGGATAGTACGGTCCAGAGCCGCATTGCGGCAGTGCCCCACCACGGCAAATCGGGCATGTGCATGACGCTGCCGCATCCCACGTATTTATCTGATTCGATCATGCACAGGATGTCGGCGACCATGCCGGGATTCAACAAGCTGTCGGCATCGACAAACAGCAGCCAGTCTCCCGTGGCGGCTGCCGCACCGGTATTGCGCGCGCGGCCGATCTGATTGATCGGTTCAAACACGACTTTTGCGCCGGCCTGTTGCGCCAGTTCCGCGGTTTTGTCGGTGGAATTGTTGTCCACGACGATGACTTCATGAGTAAAGCCGGGTTTCCGGTTGGCGCTGACGGATTCTTCGATCGAATGCAAACAATCGAGGATCAGTTGTTCTTCGTTAAAAGCGGGAATGACGATCGACAGATGCATGAATCAATGAGGTAACTGAGAGGATGAATCAAGGGAGAACGGCAGAACCGCTCTCCAGCGCGAGATTAGAACTCGCCTTGTTTGATGTACGGTTGTGACCATAGAATCACTTGCATCAGCACGGATTTGCGCCATGCGTCTTGCATGCGATCGACATCGTCACGGGAATGGCCGCCTTTTTCCAGGAACGGACGCAGTGTGGTGGTGATCGGGATCAACAGCGCAAAAATATAATGCACATGAATGATCGGTACGCATTTCACATTGTCGGTGGTATTTTTCTTGGTGGTATGGTGGCGTAAACCGATTTCGTGTTGATAGTTCAACCAGTCCTGATTGTATTCCGCATTGGCGGTATCCAGAATCCATTGGCCGAAACGTTTGCGCACACCACCGAGATAGTCCATGTTGGGCTGGCCGTCGGCTGCATTGGTGAAGTAATGCAACAGGAAAGGCGTCGAGCCGACAAAACCGTACCACACGTCGAGAATTTGCTCGACTTGATCCTTCAGCACATCGTGCGACATTTTCAAATAACGCACATCGTCGTCGCCGAATAATGAGGCTTGTTTCAGCTTGGCGAAATCGTCCATCGATACGGGAGATTTCGCAACAGCGGCGGTACCGTAGGTATAGCCGGGAATATTGGTTGCCATAAGATTTCCTTTTTTAAGTATTTAAGATGTTAATCATCATAACTGGCGCTGGTTATTGCTATTGCCGGTTATGCATGGGATATCATGCGGTTATGCAATGAATTCTTATTAAATTATATAGAAAAACGAATCGAGTGAAAATTTGCAACGCGGATTCTACAGGATTGATAATTTGTGCGGGTAATCTTTTTAAAATTAGCCGCTTTGTGTTTGCAATAACGCATCGAGCCAGACTTTCCAGCGCCGGTATTTTCCCGCTAATGCCGTGTTTGCTTGTTTGATTTCTATTTTCTCCGCTTTTCGCTGACCGGTTATTTTTAACTCGCACGCAAGTAGGGCAGCGCCTTGCAGGCTTGCTTCCTTTTGCTGCAAATGCCAAACCGGGCAGGGAGCGCACTGCACAATGCCCTGCTGCAGACAAAGCAGTTCGGACAATCCACCCGATAGGTAAGCTCGAGTCAGCGGCGAATGGCGGTGAAAGTCTTCCAAGATACGTGCCACGCGGAAAATGATCGCCTCCAGCAACAACGTGGCAACCTGTTGTGCACTCAGTCCCGCAGTGGATGCAGAGAAGTGTATGCCCCAATCGTTGCGGAAATACGGAGCACCTAAGCCGCTGGGTTCCGCCAAACAAAAAATATCGCTTTGCGCCAAATCCTCGATGCGGCAATCCGTGACCGGATAAGGCGCGAGCGCGGCAGCGATGGAATTGAGCGTGCCTTCAACGGCGAACCGTGTTTCCCGCTGGTTATCCTGATAAACCAAGGTGTGCAGGTAACCGTCAAACGCCGGTGTGCCCGGCGCAAGGGAGCGGATCACGAAACCGCCGGTGCCGAGATTAACCAAAGCTTCGCAAGCGTGATCGGTCAGGCTGGCGATCAGCGCGGCCGATTGGTCGCCGACGCTGGCTTGCAGCATCAAACCATTTACCAACAACATATTCAATCCGGTGGAAGGTTTGATGTGCGGTAAAATCGCAAGGGGAATGTCGAACAGATGGCACAAAGTATCCGACCATTGCTGGCGGTGAATATCCATCAACAGCGTACGCGCGGCCATCGACGCGTCGGTGACAAAATGCGTACCGTTGGTCCAGCGCCAGAGCAGGAAAGTATCCAATGTACCGGCCAGCCATTCGCCTTGAACCAGCTTTTCGCGCCATGCCGGATTTTGTTGCAACAGCACACTGAGCTTGGGGGCGAAATAATAGGGCGTCAAACGTAATCCGGTCAGCGTGTGCAATGTGTCTGCTGATGTCTGCGAGTGCTCGCAACAACTTTTTCCCCGGTCATCCTGCCACGAAATCAACGGCGTTACCGGTTTTCCGCTAGTTTTATCCCAGATCAGAAAGGACGAACGTTGGCTGCACAGCCCCAGTGACGCTTTCTCGCCGGTTTGCGCCCTGCAGGTTTGCAAAACGTGTTCGGCGATGCGTGCGTATTCCATCGCATCGCTTTCATACCGGCCCTGGCGGTGATCGATTGCCGGTGCAGGCTGGGTGACGATATGCTGCAGATTGCCTTGCCGATCGAGTACAGCGGCTTTGATCGACGTTGAGCCCAAATCGAGGGCAATCGCTGCGATCAATGTGCGATCCATAGCGTGCGGCAACGCTCGATTTCCTGATGCAAACGTGCATCATCCCATGATATGGCAGCTGCCGCGCGCAATGCGATGTGCTGCAATTGATCTTCGCTCAATCTGGCGAGGATCAGTAATGGCAGGCGGCGGCGTAACAGATCGTCGAGATGAACGATCATTTCGTTCGTTGCGCAATACATCAAATCGGCAACAATAAACGGCAGTGGCGGAATGATGCGTTGCGCCAGACCGGCATCTGACTCAATGTTGCGAAAAATTTCAGCGGCATGCGTGCCGTGACGGCGCAGTAGCCATTTAGCGCTTTCTGCATCGATGCCTAACTGTTCCGCGCGGTTTTGCATCGTGTTAAACCATGTGGAGAAATTTTCCTGTGGCGCCCACGGAAAACGTTTGTGCTGTGTGGCGCAAGGTTGTGAAATGCCTAACTGAGCGCATACCGTGTCGACGATGTCGGCGGCATCCTGGCGCGATGACGTGATTTTTCCGCCGATGGCATAGTGCACACCGTTGGCGGCGGTTTTCAATTCCCAATCGCGGCTGACTGCGGAAGGCGAGCTGGCAGAAGCGGTTTTTACAGGTTGCTTAAAAACCCGCACGCCGGCAAAACGGCCGATGATGTCGGCTTTGCTCCACGGCGTTTTCAGATAACCGTTGGCAGCAGCCAACAGATAATCGATATCGCTGTCATCGACACGGATCGATTCCACATCGCCGGTAAAATCGGTGTCGGTAGTACCGAGGAGTGTTAGGCCGTACCAGGGAATCATAAAAAACACCCGGCCATCGGATTGCGCGGTCAGCAGCAAGGCTTCATCGTTCAGCACGGCGGGCATGAGCAGGTGAATGCCTTTGGCCAGGCGGCACCAATCTTGGCTGGGCGGCTCTGTAGCTAGCCACTGGCCGGTGGTGAAAACGATTTGCTTGGCGCGGATTTCCACATCGGTTTGCGTGAGCTGGTCTTGCACGACGGCGCCGTTCGCTTTGCCATTGGTTTCCAGTATTTGAACCAGTTTGCAGTAATTGACGCAACGTGCACCGGCTTGCTGCGCGCCGGCGATGAGCTCCAGCACCAGGCGCGCGTCATCGGTTTGCGCATCGGCGTAGGTGAAACCGCCTTTCAATGCAACCTCGGTGAGCGCCGGAAAATGCGCAGTGAATTGTTTTGGATTGAAATAGCGGTGCTGCATGCGCGGTTCCGGATCATGCGCCAGAAAATCGTACAGCGTTAACCCCAGTTTCAGTTGCAAGCGGTTTAAACGCTGCTGCGCGTACACGGGTACGCCAAAACGTAACGGCCAAATGCGGTGCGGCGCGTTATGCAGCAGCAGGGTGCGTTCTTTCAGTGATTTGCTGACCAGTTTGAAATCGTATGTTTCCAGATAACGCAGGCCGCCGTGAATCAATTTGCTCGAGGCGGAGGATGTAGCGCCGGCCCAGTCGCTTTGTTCGACGAGGGCGACTTTCAGGCCGCGCAATGCGGCATCGTACGCGGTCCATGCGCCGTATATGCCGCCGCCGCATATCAGAAGATCGAACGATTGATGTTGTAGCGCTGCGAAATCCCGTTTCATCGGTCGCGCAGCGCCAGCGCTTGTTGCGGTACATCGCTGATCAGAACATCGACACCCAATTGCAAGGCTTTGTCGATTTCGTCATCGCTGTTGCAGGTATAAACGGCAACGCATTTGCCGTGTTCGCGCAGCAATCCGGTGAACGCACAGTCTATGTTTTGGATGGGGATGCAGAGTCCGTAGAGGAAAGCATGGGTGTTGAACAGAGCACGCGCATCCGCAATGGTTTGATCGTCTTCGAAATTGTATATCAGCGGAAATTCCGGCCGGTATTGGTGCGCATATTCGAGACTGGCCAGATTGAACGACGAGACGATCATCCGGCTTTGCGGATTTTGGCCGACCAGATCGAGTGTCTGACGGATTTTCAATTGATGACGGGCAACCGGCTCCCAGCCGCGATTTTTGACTTCGATCAGCAAACGGCAGCGGGTATGGTAAGCGGCCAGAAAATCCTGCAACGTCATCAGGCCTTCGCCGTCCGATTCAGGATGGATCAATGTGGTCAGCTGGCGGTAATCGAAATCGTCGATGCGTTTATCATCCAAGCCGATTTTGTTGAGGAAACGGTCGTGCCATAGCACGGCAATTTCATCGCGGCTCAACTGCACGTCGGTTTCGATGCCGTCGATGGCGTACGCGAGTGCCTTATCGAAAGCACTGCGGGTATTCTCAAACGCTTCCCGGTTTGCGCCGCGATGGGCGAACACTTGGACTTTGTGAGGCGGCTGATCGTTGTGTTCTGACATCGCGTGACCGGGAGGCGGTTACATTATTTTGCAGTGGCCGGCAGCAATTCTGCGACGGCAGGGTCTTTAGCCATCTCCACAGCGGTTTTGCCGGTTTTGCTTTTGATTTTCGCATCGGCGCCTTTGGCTAACAGCGTTTTTACGGTATCGGCATGGTCATGGAGCGCAGCCCACATCAATGCGGTTACGCCATCTTCGTTTTGCAGATCGATTTTAGCGCCGTTCTCCAGCAAAACCTCAATGACCGCAGTATGGCCGTTTTGCGCTGCCAGAATCAGCGGCGTAAATCCGTTGGTCGCTTGATGATCGACTTTGGCGCCTTGTTTGAGCAATGCTTTGACCACGTCAACATGACCGATCAATGCTGCGAGTGTGAGCGGTGTCGCGCCATTCTTGTCCTGCACATCGGTCTTGGCGCCTTTCGCCAGCAGCGCGTTGACAATCTCGATATGACCGTTCTGCGCTGCGATGAACAGCGGTGTGGTATCGTTGATTGCCAGCAAATCGACGGCTGCATTCTTCGCCAGCAACGTTTTGACTATCGCGGTGTGGCCGTTCCTGGCCGCCATATACAATGCAGTGGTATTGTCAGCGGCTTGCGCATCGACTTTTGCGCCTTTTGCCAGCAGCTTGTCGACAATGCTCGCTCTGCCGTCCATGGCGGCGATGATCAAGGCGGTGAGCTTGTCCTGGGTTTGTAAATGAATATCCGCGCCTTTTTCCAGCAAGGTACCGGCAATGCCCTCATGACCTTTCTGAATCGCCAGCATCAATGCGGTGATGCCATCAGTTGTTTGCGCATTAATCTGCGCACCTTTCGCCAGCAAGGCATTGACTACATCGGCATGGCCGTTTTTGGCCGCGATGATCAGCGCTGTAACGCCGCCTGCATTTTTCAGATTGACGTCGGCATTTTTTTCCAGCAGCAAGTTGACGTTATCGGCGTGCCCGTATTGCGAGGCAACGATCAGTGCGCTGAATCCCTTGTCATTCTGATAATTGACATTGACTCCCTTGTCCAGTAATTGCTTGAGGTTTTCCGGTTGTCCGGAAAATGCAGCTTTAAGAAATTCGGCTTCATCATCGGAAGCGGCAGTGGCGGCAGAAACCAGCAGGAAGGCTGTTATTGCCGGGAAAATTATGAATATGCGTGTAAAATTTATAAAGTTTTTTAAATGATTCATCAATGGTACCTATCGGAAGCTTATGTTGTTACCGGCTTTCAAGATTTATTTCCGGGGTTAGTCGATCAGCGTTTTTTACGCTGACAATGAATTGTTGTTTTTCATGTTCGCTATTTTAACTCAGAAATATATTTTCTTCGTTCTCATTGGCTGGTTAAGATAGGCATTTTATTTTCACCGGTAAAAAGAGGCTATGAATTTGCATGCGGCATTTGATGATTGATCGATACCTATGAATGATTGGATAACTCCCGATTGGCCGGCGCCAAGCAATGTCAGAGCGTTGTTTACGACGCGCAGCGGCGGCGTCAGCCGTGGCGCGAATGATGTCTACGCTTCGCTGAATCTGGGCGCGCATGTCCATGATGACGTGGCGCATGTCGCACGGAACCGCGCGATATTGCGCCGCTATATACCGAACGATCCGAAATGGTTGAAACAAGTGCACGGCACCTCAGCCGTCTGGATCGACGAGACAGAAGCGGCAACACCGGAGGGCGACGCAGTGCTGAGCCGCACGCAAGGCACGGTGTGCGCCGTCATGGTCGCCGATTGTTTGCCGGTGTTTCTGTGTGATAAAGCAGGCACCATGGTGGGCATCGTGCACGCCGGCTGGCGCGGGTTGGCTGGTGGGATCATTGAGCAATCGGTTGCCGCGATGCAGGGTGATTGCGGCTCATTGATGGCATGGCTCGGGCCGGCGATCGGGTCGGCTCATTTTGAAGTCGGCAAGGATGTTTATGAAGCTTTTGTGCGACATGACACGCAGGCCGTGCGAGCTTTTACACCTAGGGATAGCGAGCGCGAAGAAAAATGGCTGGCGGATATTTTTCTGCTGGCCCGGCAGCGATTGAATAGTGCGGGCATTACGGAGATTTATGGCGGTGGCGTTTGCACCTATAGCGATCCGGCACGTTTCTTTTCCTACCGCCGTGACGGTGAAACCGGGCGGATGGCTGCACTGATTTGGCTGGAGTAAAAATTCGTTGACGGGATAATTTATTGCGTTGTAACAGCGTATAATCCGGCCTTTCTTTTGTCATTGGTTTTATGTCGACGCTGACCTGGATCATAACCGCCAGCTTGCTGGGTGGGGCATTGAGTTTACTGTTTGCCGCAGTATTGGCGCTCAATGCCCGGGTATCGTGGCTTTCCATGCTGGTGTCGTATGCCATTGGCGCATTATTGGGCGCCGCTTTCCTGAATACGTTGCCGGAAGCGCTTGAATTGGCTGATAGTCCGGCGCAAGTTACTATCGTCGTGCTGCTCGGTATTCTGGTCTTTTTTATTCTGGAAAAGCTGGTGCTGTGGCGCCATTGTCATCTAGAGGATTGTGAAGCGCATGACCTGGCTCATGCGCATGACATTCAGGTGACTTCAGTTCCCTCCGCAGCCGCTCACCATGCGCATGATCATGGCCGCAGCGGAATCATGATCATTGTAGGCGATACCTTTCATAATTTTGTCGATGGCATTTTGATCGCGGCCGCTTTCATGGTGGACGTGCAATTGGGTATCGTGACATCGATCGCGATCATCGCGCATGAAATCCCGCAGGAAGCGGGGGATTTTATTATTCTGCTGAACTCGGGTTATACCCGCCGCATGGCGTTTCTGCTGAATCTGCTGTCCAGCTTTGCCACGCTGGTTGGCGGCGTATTGGCTTATTTCATGTTGCATAACATGAATTTCCTGGTGCAACCGCTATTGGCAATTGCTTCAGCCAGTATGATTTATGTGGCGATGTCGGATTTGATCCCGGGACTGCATAAACGCCCGGAAATTCATGCGACCGTGCAGCAGGTGGCATTGATTTTACTGGGCATCGCTTCGATCTGGATCACGGGAAGTTTTTTTCCGCATGACTGATGGCATGTTCCGGAAACTTTACTAATGAGGTATGCAACGATGAAACGATTGATTGTGCTGTTACTGCTGCTTTTTTGCACCAGCGCTGCGCATGCGCAAGAAAGCAATATTCTTGAGAAAGTGGAAAGCAGCGCGCGCGCATGGCTTGGGCTGATCGATAGCGGAAAATATAAAGAGAGCTGGGAAAACGCATCACCGCTATTCAAGGAAAAAACAGCCGAGGCGGCATGGATCAAATCGATTACGGTCATCAGGACACTGCGCGGCGCAGTGAACGCACGCTATATCGCTACCGCCGGTTCAACCCAATCGTTATCGGGATTTCCTGACGGCGAATATGTCGTGCTGCAGTTTTATACGACTTTTGCGGAAAAAGGCCTGGCGTTGGAAACAATCACGCTGGCAAAAACGCAGAATGACGCATGGCAGATTGCGGCGTATGAGATTAAGTAAGCGGACCTCGGATACTCACGTCGCTGTGAGAATTAGCTCACACCTTTGAATCCCTGCGAAATGCGATAATAGACGCGCCGCACCGGCGTGCCGTAGCGTTCGATCACGCGGTATTCGATGGAACCGGGGTTATCGAGCATGGGAGTGACGTCGGTAGTTCTTGACCGGATTTTTTCCAAATGGCGGCGCTTCATGCCAACCTGGATAACAGGGCGGTCGGAGGGTTCTTGCGATGGCAGCCAGTATTCGTACATGGCACCGCTGTCGCCAAACATATTGCGCGAACGGATATCCAATTTTGCATCGCCATGCGTATAAAAATATAACGCGCTGGCAACAGCCCATTTGCTCATGCCGACAACAATCGGATCCTGGCCGGTCTGATGCTTCACTTCCGCGGCAATCTGCTTGATTTCATCAGCCGTTTCCCGCCAGAAATAATGCTCGGTGAATAGATGGTAAGGGACACCCGGTATTCCCAGTACCACATAATGCAATACAAAGGCATAAGCAAAAATGCAGGTAACGACGGTTAGCCGCCAACTGGCTTGAATGCGTTTGGCAACGGTACCGATGTGATCGGTTTGCCCCATCATCCAGGCAATGGCCGGTAGAATTGCCAGCCAAACCGGACCTGTCCAGTGAAAGCGCGGCGCATCAACAGTGCTGACGGCGAAAAAAATAAAAAGCGGAACACCGGTGAAAATCTGTACGAATAAGTGACGCCTGCGTTCGAGCTGCTGATTTTCAGACCATTTGACCGGAAACAGCGCGAGTACTGCAGCAGCAAAGCCGATTGGAGTCAGTAACACCAGAATGTGAAAAATTAAGTAATGAACGGCGAATTGGTGTTGATCATGCAGCAGGCGATGCGACTGAAAAACAAACGATGCCCAATCATTTTCGTAGTTCCAGATCAGCACCGGTGAAAAAAGGATCAACGCCAGAAGTGCAGCCAGATAGGGATGAGCGCGCTTTATATAACACCGCGCAACCGGGTCTAAAATGATAAAAACCAGCGCTGCGATGACCAGCAATCCGATCGTATATTTCGATAGTAATCCGGCGCCAAAGGCAATCCCCATGCCTATCCACGCCGTACGCTGACCGGCGACCAATGCGCGCTCCATGTAATACAATGCGGCGGCCCAGGCGGCGACTAACGGCGCATCCGGAGTCATCAGTAAACCGGAGCCAAACCCTAATGGCAGAATCACCAGTAATAGCAAGGTGCGCATTGCCGTGGATTTGTCGTACAGATTCTGTGCCAGCGCGTATAGATATCCCATCGTGATCAGGCCGCACAGTAATGCACCGATACGCACGCCGAATTCATTGTGTCCGATAAGGGATGTGCCGAACCAGATTAGCCACGCGACCATGGGCGGGTGATCGTAAAAACTGAGATCCATGTGCTGCGCATACTGCCAGTAATAAGCTTCGTCCGGTATCAGTTGCGCCAAGCCGGAATATACCAGGCGCAACAATATGGCAAAGAGCACAATACCGATCGCTGCCGTGCGCCAGCGTATTTCCAGCGATGGCAAATCCTTTTCACTGGGGAATACGTAAAACGCTGAACCGAGATAATTCACCGCGGCCGTGACCGCAATGGCGGGAAAAATCGCCAGCAGAGGCGGCACATGCCAGACGTACACTAGCAACGCCAAAACGCCGCCGCGCAAGAGTAGCGCAAGCGCACCGACGGTCAGGAAACGGCCGAATTGATGCCACTTGAGATAACCTGCATGGTGTTCGCGAAACGACCACTTGGAGTTCAGTGTATAGTTGGTGATTGCGGCAACAAAGAAGCTGATGAAATGCGCCAGTGCAAGCCCGGCTTCGCGGCTGATCATCCAATGAAAAATAAAAGCATCGATCAATACGCCGGATAATCCGACGACGGCAAAACGCCCGGCGGTATTCAGCGTGGCTGTGCCGCCGGCCAGCGTGATCAGCCGCTGAATATAGGCTAGCTGGTGCGACAGTGATAACTTGGAAGTGCCGTGCGTGCGATCATGAAAACAAATCGGCACTTCGGTGACGCGCAGTTTCCCTTGGTTGGCCATGAGCAGTTCGAGCAGAATTTTGTAACCGCGCGCTTGATTCGAAATGCTCGCGGTCAGTTCGCGGCGAAAGGCAAAGAAACCCGAGGTGGCATCGTTCACATCGCACAGCGGACGCGCTATCCAGCCGCCGGCACGGGACAGCAGCTGCCGGTATAGCGGCCAGTTTTCCGTGCTGCCGCCTGCGACATACCGGCTGCCGATCGAGACATCATAATTGTTATGCAAGACCGGTGTAACGATTGCCGGCAGGTGTTCCGGCGAGTGACTCAAATCGGCGTCCATGACGACGATGACATCGCTTCGGGCTGTTGCCACACCGGCCAGAATGGCAGCGGTAAGATCCGGTTTCTCGCGCCGTTCAATTAAACGGACATTAGATCGGTTCTTCCAGGCGCGCACTTTATCCGGCGTGCCATCGGTCGAACCATCATCGACGAAAATAACTTCAAAGCCAGTCGGACCGAAATCAAGAGCAAATAAACGAGTTAAGAGTAAGTCAATATTCTCGGCTTCATTCAGTGTGGGTACTACAATCGAAAATTGAGTCATGTAGCTCTACAGAATTAGCATTGAGGCGTGATGGTTTGCGGCATAGTTTTTTTATTTTTGCTGCTTCTGGTATTTATTAACCGCTTTATTATGATCTGCTAGATTTGTAGAAAATTGAGATTCCCCATTACCTTTTGCCACAAAATACAGCGCATCGGTTTCAGCCGGATTCAGCGCCGCATGAATGGAAGCCAAGCTCGGCAGTGCAATCGGGGTAGGCGGTAAACCTGCGCGAGTATAAGTGTTGTATTCCTGATCCGCAAGCAGATCTTGCTTGCGCAAATTGCCGTCAAACTGTTCTCCCATGCCGTAAATAATGGTGGGGTCCGTTTGCAGACGCATTCCTTTGCGCAGCCGGTTGATGAACACACCGGCTATTTCAGCACGATCGCTTTCCACGCCGGTTTCTTTTTCGATAATCGATGCCAGAATGAGCGCTTCATAAGGCGAAGCCAGCGGCAAGGATTCCGCGCGCGATTCCCAGCTGGTTTGCAGATGATTGTGCAGGGTGCGATAAGCGCGTTGCAAAATTTCGATATCGCTGCTGTCCCTGACAAAAAAATAAGTATCGGGAAAGAATAATCCTTCTGCAGCGCTTTCAGTCGCGCCAATCAAATGCAGAATCTCTTGGTCGCTGAGTCCGGCGGTGCGATTTTGTACGGCCGGGTGCTCGCTGAGCATTTTCCGCAATTGCGCAAAAGTCGAGCCTTCAAGAATTCTGATTTCATTCTGCTTGGCATCGCCCTTGGTCAGATAGTCTAATAACGCAATCTGGGTGATGTTCTCGGTCAGCAGATAATCTCCGGCTCTGATGGCGGATTCCCGGTTGAGATAACGCGCCAGTACGATCAACGACCATTTGCTGTGAATGACACCGGCATCGGCGAGTTGCTGTGCGACTTGCGTCAGGTTGCTGCCGGATCGGACGGAGAATTCATAAGGGGTGGTGGGAAGCCTGATGCTTGAGTGAACATGCAAATAAAACCATCCGATGAACAGGATGGTTGCAAAGAATGCGTAAAACAACAAGCGTTTCAGCATGTGCATGCGCCATAGAATAAATTTATACGCTACGGAAAACGAGTGTTCCGTTGGTTCCTCCAAACCCGAAGGAGTTGGATAGCGCAACTTTGATATTCATGTCTCTTGCGGTATTGGGGATGTAATCCAGATCGCACTGCGGATCCTGATTGACTAGATTGATGGTCGGCGGCGCAATGCGATGATGGATCGCGAGTACGGAAAAAACCGCTTCTACACCGCCGGCAGCGCCCAATAGGTGCCCGGTCATGGATTTCGTCGAGCTGACGGCGAGTTTGCCGGCGTGCTCACCGAAGCAGCGTTTGACGGCAACGGTTTCAGCGATATCGCCCAATGGCGTGGAGGTACCATGCGCATTGACATAATCGACTTCCGTTGTGTTGATACCGGCATTTTTGAGTGCATTGCTCATGCAACGCGCGGCACCTTCGCCGTCATCGCATGGCGCGGTCATATGAAAGGCATCCGCGCTCATGCCGAAACCGGCCAATTCCGCATAGATTTTTGCGCCGCGGCGTTTGGCGTGCTCCAGCTCTTCCAGCACCAGAACTCCGGCACCTTCACCCAGAACGAAACCATCGCGGTCCGTATCCCACGGACGGCTTGCAGCTACCGGATTGTCATTGTGCACCGATAACGCTTTGGCAGCGGCAAATCCGCCGATAGCAAGCGGCGTTACGCAGGATTCCGCGCCGCCGCACACCATGACATCGGCATCGCCGTACTCGATCATACGAGCTGAATGACCGATGCTGTGTGTGGCTGTAGTACAAGCCGTTACAATCGCGATGTTGGGGCCTTTGTAGCCGTACATGATGGATAAATTACCCGCGATCATGTTGATGATGGTGCTGGGAATAAAGAACGGGGAAATTTTTCGTGGTCCGCCCGCGTGATACGCGGTATCCGTGTTTTCGATCATCGGCAAGCCGCCGATGCCTGAACCGATATTGACACCGATCTTTTCCGCATCCAGGTGAGCGATATCGTCGATACCGGCATCTTTGACCGCTTGAATCGCCGCCGCCATGCCGTAATGGATAAAAATATCCATGCGACGCGCTTCTTTTGCGGAGAGGTATTGATGAACGTCGAAATCTTTTACTTCACCCGCGATTTGCGATGTAAAACTTGATGCATCAAAGCGGGTTATCCGGGTAATGCCGGATATTCCTGAAACGATGCTTTCCCATGCGCCGGATACCGTGCTGCCGACAGGTGACACAATACCCAATCCGGTAACTACTACCTTACGTTTGGACAAAATAGCTCCGCTTGCTTATTTTCAAAGAAACTAAATGCTAGCTGGCACTGGTGTGGGCTGTGACGTAGTCAATCGCCTCTTGAACAGTATTTATTTTTTCCGCTTGCTCATCCGGAATTTCACACTCGAATTCTTCTTCGAGAGCCATGACCAATTCCACCGTATCGAGTGAATCCGCTCCCAAATCATTGACAAAAGATGATTCGTTTTTGACTTCCGCTTCGTTTACACCAAGTTGTTCAGCTACAATTTTTTTAATACGCTGCTCAATATTTTCCATCTAGGTATTTCCTTCTCAGGTAAGAAAAATGCGTGCCATTTTAGCAAATTTTAAATGCCAGCAAAACCAAAACATGATTGTCTGTTTCGGCGTTTACATTAGGCGGTGTAAAAAATGTCGTGTGACTTCCACTGTCATAATCCAATCCGATCAATTTCTGTGTTAATCCATATACATACCGCCATTCACGTGCAACGTTGTACCCGTGATATAGCCTGCCGCGGAAGATGCCAGAAAGGCGACGGCCGAAGCAACTTCTTCCGGGCGCCCCAATCTTCCCAAAGGAACGTGCTGAATCAGGTTCTGTTGAAATTCATCAGCCAGTGCGCGGGTCATGTCGGTATCAATGAAACCGGGGGCAATGCAGTTAACCGTGATATTGCGGCTACCGACTTCACGAGCTAACGATTTACTAAAGCCAAACATGCCGGCTTTGGCGGCGGCATAATTGGCTTGTCCAAGATTACCCATAGCGCCAACCACGGAGGAAATATTGATGATACGGCCGTAACGGGCTTTCATCATGGCACGAAGGACTGCGCGGCTTAATCGGAATACTGATTTTAAATCGGTTTCCAGAATGTCATCCCATTCCTCGTCTTTCATGCGAACCAATAAGTTATCCCGCGTGATTCCGGCATTATTGATCAGTATGTCCACTTCACCGAATTTTTCCCGGATGGTTTGCACGGTGCGGTTGATTTGTTCGGCATTGTTTACGTTTAAAACGATACCCATCCCTTTGATGCCAGCTTTTTCCAGATATTGATTAATCGAGCTGGCACCGTTTTCCGTGGTCGCCGTCCCGATGACAACAGCACCCGATTGACCCAGCTTGGTTGCGATGGCTTGCCCGATACCCCGGCTGGCACCGGTGACCAAAGCTATTCTATTTTCCAAAATCATACCTCCATAAAACGAGCCATGATTGTGTACTGCGAGTATTCATTGTAATGCTATGTCCTTAAATTAATAACAGCTTGTTGAGTGGCTTCACTATCCGCCAGCGACAGCTGTTGCAGATTTTGATCGATCCGTTTGTTCAGTCCTGCCAGTACTTTTCCCGGCCCGCATTCGACAACATGGGTAATGCCGGAAGCAGCAAATGCTTTGATGGTATCGACCCAGCGCACCGGACCGGTTAGCTGGCGCACGAGAATTTCTTTGATATCCGCCGCATCGCTATGTGTTTTCACATCGGCATTATGCAGAATCGGAATTGCGGGCGGTTGCAGCGCTACTCGCTGCAATTGTTGTTGCATTTTGTCGGCTGCCGGCTGCATTAGAGAACAATGCGATGGAATGCTCATCGGTAACATGATGGCGCGCTTCGCTCCTTTTGATTTGGCCATTTCGATGCCACGCAAAATGGCATTTTTATGTCCGGCAATGACGATTTGCCCGGGGGAGTTGTAATTGGCCGGTTCGAGCGATTCACCGCTGCTTTGACTGGTAACATCGCGGCAGATTTGCTTGACGACTGCATCATCCAATCCCAGTATCGCAGCCATTCCGCCAACACCTTCCGGCACGGCTTGTTGCATGGCTTGTGCGCGAAAGCGAACCAATGCCAGGGCATCGGCAAAACTCAATGCTTCGGATGCGACCAAGGCGGTATATTCACCCAGACTATGCCCGGCCATCGCTGCCGGTTTTTCACCACCAAGGCTTGACCAAGCACGATACACCGCAATTCCTGCGGTCAGCATCAGCGGTTGCGTATTGATCGTGAGATTGAGATCATCCGCAGGTCCGTTATTCACCATGGACCAGAGATCCTGTTTCAGGATATCGGATGCTTCTTGAAAGGTTTGTTGAATGACGGGTAAACCTATGTACCCATTCATCATGCCGACGGATTGCGATCCTTGGCCCGGAAATACAAATGCAAATTTCATAAATCACCAGCGCAGTAAGACTGCTCCCCATGTAAAGCCGCCGCCGACACCTTCCAGTAAAATCAATTGATCGCGCTGAATGCGTCCGTCGCGTACGGCAAGGTCCAACGCGAGTGGGATGGAAGCTGCGGAAGTATTACCATGCTTGTCCACGGCCACGATCACTTTATCCATCGGAAGTCCAAGCTTCTTGGCGGTCGATTGGATGATCCGGATATTGGCCTGATGCGGGATCAGCCAGTCGATGTCGGTGGATTGTAGATTGTTTTTTGCGACCGCTTCCTGCACGACTTCTTCCAGGACTTTGACGGCAAACTTGAAAACGGCGTTGCCTTCCATATTGATGTACGGTGTGCCTTGCACTTTGCCGCCGCTGATATATCCCGGTGCGGAGAGAATGTTGCTGTGACTGCCGCTGGCGTGCAGATGGGTCGATAAAATGCCGGGCTGATCACTTTGCGAAAGCACCACGGCGCCTGCGCCGTCACCGAACAGAACGCAGGTGCTGCGATCGTTCCAGTCAAGTATTTTGGAATAGATTTCGCTGCCTACTACCAGCGCATTGCGGCATTTACCGGAACTGACAAACATGTCAGCGGTGGCGAGCGCATAAACAAAACCGCTACAGACGGCTTGCACGTCAAAGGCCGGACAATTGTCGATACCCAGTTTGTTTTGCAAAATACAGGCGGTGCTCGGAAAAATCATATCCGGGGTGGTGGTGGCGACAATGATCAGGTCGATGTCTTGACTGGTGACGCCGGCTGCCTGCATGGCATTCTGACATGCATGCAACGCCAGGTCGCTGGCTACTTGATCTTCCCGGGCGATATGCCGTTGCGTGATACCGGTGCGTGTGCGAATCCATTCATCACTGGTATCCACCATGCGTTCCAGATCTGCGTTGGTGAGAATTTTTTCCGGTAAATAGCTACCTGTTCCAGTGATCCTTGAGTACATTATCGTGTTATTTCTTTAGAAGAAGTTTGAGCATGATGGGAAAACTCGGCTACCCGCTCGCTAATACGCCGCAACATTCCACCGCGCACTTCATCGGCGGCGCGTTTAATGGCGAAACCGAAAGCATATTTGTCGGCAGAGCCATGGCTTTTAATCACGATGCCGCGTAATCCCAGAAAACTTGCGCCATTATAACGCCGATGGTCGACCCGGCGCTTGAAAGAATTGATGACCGGCATGGCGATCACACCGGCCAGTTTGGTCAACAGATTGCGTTTGAATTCCTCGCGCAAGTAGGTTGCCAGCATTTGTGCCAAGCCTTCCGAGGTTTTCAGTGTGATATTGCCGACAAAGCCGTCGCACACCACGACATCCGTGGTCCCTTTATAAATATCGTTGCCTTCCACGTTGCCATAAAAATTAAGCCCGCTATTGCGCAACAACTCGGCTGCCTGCTTGACGATTTCGTTGCCTTTGATTTCCTCTTCGCCGATATTGAGCAAGCCGACGCTGGGAGATGCTTTATTCTCCACGGAAGACACCAAGGATGCGCCCATGATGCCGAATTGGAACAAGTGTTCCGCCGTGCAATCGACGTTAGCGCCCAAGTCCAATACATACGTGTGGCCGGTGCTGGTCGGTAATATTACCGCCAGCGCCGGGCGATCGACGCCTGGGATCGTTTTCAAGACAAACCGGGAAGTGGCCAGTAATGCGCCGGTGTTGCCGGCGCTGATGCAGGCTTGCGCCTCGCCGGTTTTGACGAGATTGATGGCAACGCGCATGGAAGAGTCTTTCTTGCCGCGTAAGGCAGTTGCCGGCGATTCATCCATGCCAACCACTTCATTGGCCGGATGTAACCGGATTCTTGGACCAAATTCTGATTTCGCCGCGCGCAACTCGGCTTCTATGGCATCAGGAATGCCGACCAAAATGATATTGGCTTCAGGATCCTGATGTAAATATTCAAGCGCAGATGGAACGGTTACATGGGGGCCATGATCACCACCCATGCAATCTATTGCTACTGTGATATCCAATTTCAGTGCTCTTGCGGCTGGGAGAAACTATAAGTTGATACGATTTGTAGCAATAGAGATGATCGTTAGTCGTTTTTGGTTTTAATCACTTTTTTGCCCCGATAGTATCCATTGGGGCTAATATGGTGACGTAAATGAACTTCCCCGGTGCTTGACTCTACCGCGAGTGGCGGGTTGGTCAAAAAATCATGCGAACGGTGCATGCCGCGTTTGGATGGTGATTTTTTATTTTGTTGAACTGCCATTTAAATAACTCCTTGAATTCAATTTGTCTTTTTTAGTGTTGCCAATGCTGCAAAGGGATGCGCCGATGGTGTTTTATCGATTAAATCGCTTTCCGCGGTTTTTAGCTTAAGCGCACTGCATTCACCTTCTGCGTGACATGATGAAATCGATAAGCTGAGAATGACTTCATCCTCGATTAAATTAATAACATCCAAATCAGGTATCGCAAGAATGGCGCCGACCGTATCATCCTCATCGATAAGATCCAATTCCGCTTCGTTTTTGGCCAGTATCAGAAATGTCTGCAAATCGATATGATGTACTAATTTGTCGAGGCAGCGCTGGCAATTAAGATGAATTTTTCCTGTTATTTCCATATACAAACCCGGCTTCTCATTCTTGTCGAACCGGCCACTGATTTGATAGATTAGCTCCCCTTCTTGATCGAACAACAGATCATGTAAGCGCACAAGCTCGACTAACGGGATTTTACCATGACGACTGCCCGCATTACGCACAAAATCCAGAGAGTCTATGACTAACCTATCAGACATAAGGCGCGCATGTTATATTTTTTAATCGTAAGTGTCAAAAAATACAGAAGGAAATTTTGAAAATACAAAATAATACCCGGCCAATCGTATTGGGATCCAGCTCGATTTACCGTAAGGAATTGCTGCAGCGGCTGCATATTCCCTTTGAGACGCATCATCCCGAAATCGATGAAACACCACTGCCGAATGAATCTCCCGCAGAGACAGCCGAGCGTTTGGCCGAAGCGAAAGCCCGTGCCGTTGCCAAAGCTTATCCGGATGCACTCATTATCGGTTCCGATCAAGTGGCGGCATTGGAGAAAATTCCGCTCGGTAAGCCATTGAATCATGCGAATGCGGTTAAACAATTGCAGCTGGTTCAGGGTAAGGAAGTTGTTTTTCATACCGCTTTGTGTTTGTTGAATAGTGCTATAGACCGGTTACAGATACGTGTAATTCCCTATCGGGTGAAATTCCGGTCATTGAGCGATCAGCAAATTGAAAACTATCTGTGCAAGGAGCAACCTTATCACTGCGCCGGCAGCGCAAAGTCGGAGGGGCTTGGAATTGCACTGATCGAACGCATGGCCGGAGATGATCCCAATGGCTTGATCGGATTGCCGCTGATCGCGCTGATCGACATGCTGGTGGCGGAAGGAGTGGAGGTTATTTAACGTTTTATTTTGTCATAAACTTCTTGATTGCAAATAGCGTCATTCTGTGGAATCATTGCGTTGGAATGAAATTTTCATTTTTTGTAGATTGATTCTTATGCGGAAATATCCGGCTTATGCTGTTATCGCTATGCTGATTGTCAGCATACTGACCAATGGACTGAGCCTATCGTTCAGAGGAGAGGTATTTGCCCACGAACTGGATCATATCCGCCAATCTTTGTCAGCTGATCCCGCGCTGCACTTGGAATTGCACCGCAATAACGTCACGTGGGACGGTATCGAGCTGGATGCATCAACGCATTTGTGCCTGCATTCAGCGGGGCAATACCAGCCGTTTTTCTTCAACTCTCTGCCGCTGCTTCCTGATGTGATTGCGTCGGAAGTCGTCACGGTATTTCTCCCTTCCTTTATTCCCGAAACCATTCCGGATTTACCTCTGCGCCCTCCTAGAAACTCGCTGATTGTGTAGGTCAGATTTAAGAATCGTGTCGTTTGTGGATTGACGATAACGATCCATGGCGATGCAAGGAAACGGATCATGTGTGATCTGTTGCACGGTTGTGTAGGTATGTGCGGAGGATTTTATGAATTTGAGCGATCGCTATATAACGCTCGGTTATTGGGTGGCATCCAAGCTGCGGCGCATGCTGCCGGGTTTCATTATTTTATCGCTGGGTTTTTTATTGCAGCCTGCGGCGAGCGCTGATTCCTTCAGTGCCTTGCCAAGCGGCGGGAAAAATCACGCAACGGAAGTGCCGATTGAAGAAACGGGCGAGCTCACGTTACGTGATGCCGTCAATCTTGCTTTGTTGCGAAATCCTGAATTGGCAGCTTTTTCTAAAGAAATTCGCGCATTGGAAGGACTAACATTACAAGCGGGGTTGCTTAAAAATCCGGAATTGTCTTTGAATGTTGAAAATGCCGGAAATGTACAAAAGCTGACTGGTGATATCAATTCATCACATGCGGTAGCACAAGAAGTCGTACAGCAATTGTCGACGATTCGTATCTATCAATTAATAGAACTGGGTGGAAAACGGGCTGCCCGGGTTAACGCGGCATTGCTGGGTGAAGAACTGGCTGCTAAAGATTACGAAATCAAACGAATTGACATTATTTTCCGGGTTGCCAATGTATTCACAGAAGTACTCGCTGCACAAGAGCGGCTGAGGCTTGCTGAAGAAACCAAGCAAGTGGCTCAGAATGTAGTTAGCACCGTGAGCGGAAGGGTGCAGGGCGGTAAGGTGGCGCCCATTGAAGAGACCAGGGTTAAAGTAGGGCTGTCGACTACACGCATTGAACTGGAACAAGCGCAGCGAGATTTAACAGGTGCACGTAAGCGGTTAGCGCTGTTGTGGAATAGTTCCTCTCCGCAATTTGGTAAAGCTTTGGGAAATCTGGAGGCGCAGATTCCACCACCCGATTTTCAAATGCTGGAAGAGCATGTTTTAAATAATCCAATGGCGCTGCGTGCCATGAAAAATATCGAGCAGCGCAAGGCCCTGCTGGAAGTCGAGCAAACCCGCCGCATACCCAATCTGACCGTCAATGCAGGTGCTGTGCATCATGCGCAGTTGGGCGGCAGTACTATTGTGGCGGGTTTGCAAATACCGTTGCCGATCTTCGATCGCAATCAGGGCAATCTCAAAGACGCCCATCATCGCTTGGATAAAGCTGTTGATGAGCAGATGGCTACCGAGTTACGACTAAAAACTGAGATTGCACAATCTTATGAAACGATGTCGGCAGTATGGAATGAAATTAACATACTTCGTGATGAAATATTGCCCGGCGCCCGAAGCGCTTTTAACGTAATGCGCAGAGGCTACGAGCTGGGTAAGTTTGGATTGCTGGAGCTGCTGGATGCCCAGCGCGTGTTGTTTCAGAATCAGCTGCTGTATGTGCGCGCACTGGCAAACTATCAGCGTTTGGTTAACGACATTGAACGTCTGATTGCGGCCCCTATCGAGAGCGTCAAACCCGGTCATGAAGTCAATACACGCCAGCCATAGCAGCGTGAAGAAAATGGATAAGGATTAAATTTATGAATAAAGCGCGATGGATACCCATTTTGATTGTGATTGCCATCGGGATAGTACTCGGCGGATTGATTTTGACTTTGGATAAGCCGGCTACGGTGACTGCGGAGGCGGAGGGAATGCGTGCCAGTGAGAAATCGGCTGAAGGTCAACCGGGCACTGGACCGAGGGGTGGGAAACTGTTTACTGACAATGATTTTAGTGTGGAGCTGACGATCTTTGAAAAAGGCGTGCCGCCGCAGTTCCGGATATTTTTGTATGAAAAAGGGACATTGTTGCCGCCGACGGCGGCCAAAGCAGCGGTAACGTTATCTCGCCTGGGCGCGCCAGCGCAGCTCTTTAAATTTACGCCGGAAGCGGATTATTTGCTTGGCGATCATGTCGTGGAAGAGCCGCATTCATTTGATATCGCCGTTGCGGCTGAACATAACGGCAAAATCATGCGCTGGAGCCATAGCCAGGTCGAAGGACGGGTGGAAATAGCCGATGACATGCTGAAAAGTATGGGTATCGAACTTCTGACCGCAGGGTCGGCAATCATTCGCCCGACGCTGAAACTGCCGGGAGAAGTGGTTTTCAACGAACATAACATCGTGCGGGTGGTGCCGCGGGTTGCCGGTCTGGTGACCGATGTGCAAGGACATCATGGTCAGCATGTCAAAAAGGGCCAGGTGCTGGCGGTGATCGAAAGCCCGATGCTGGCGGATTTGCGCAGCCAGTATTTCGTTGCGAAAAAACGCTTGGCGCTGACGAGAACGACATATGAACGTGAAAAACAGTTATGGGAGGAAAAGATCAGCGCCAAACAAGATTTTCTTTTGGCGCAGGAATTGTGGAACGAAGCCCAGATTGCTTTGGAACTTGCCACCACCAAACTGCGCGCCCTGGGTGTGCAACCAGACGCTAATTACCTCAAATCCAATTACGCGCATTATGAAATACGCGCGCCGATCTCAGGAATCATCATCGCCAAAGCGATTGCGCTGGGGGAAGCGCTGAAGGAAGATCGCGAAATTTATACTATCGCCGATGTGTCCACGGTATGGACGGCGGTTACGGTTTATCCGAAAGATCTCAATATCATTCACGAAGGCCAGAAGGTTGCGGTCAAAGCAACCGCTTCGGATATCGAAAGCCAGGGCACTGTGACGTATATTTCCACACTGATCGGTGGCCAGACCCGCACCGCGACGGCCCGGGTCGAGCTTGACAACAAAGATGGGCGCTGGCGTCCCGGTATGTTTGTCAATGCTGAACTGGTGGCGGAAGAAATCCAGGTTCCCGTGGCGGTGGCGGTGAGCGCCCTGCAAACGTTACGAGACTGGACGGTGGTATTCGGCCGTTACGATCAGTATTTTGAAGCTCGTCCTCTGGAGCTGGGGCGCAGCGATGGCGAAATGGTTGAAGTGCTGAAGGGGCTGTCTGCGGGGGAACAATACGCCGGCGGCAATAGTTTCGCGCTGAAGGCGGAACTGGGCAAGGCTGGCGCCAGCCACGATCATTAATTCGGCAACATAACCGAGGTAGATCATCATGTTTGAACGCATACTCCATATCTCCATCTATCAGCGCGCCATCGTTTTGATGGTGGTTTCGATGGTGGCTATCATCGGCGTTTATAGCTACCAGAAACTGCCGATCGATGCTGTGCCCGATATTACCAACGTGCAGGTGCAGATCAACACGAATGCCCCGGGTTATTCGCCGATCGAGGCTGAGCAGCGCATTACCTTTCCGATTGAAACGATCATGGCAGGGCTGCCGCATTTGCACTATACCCGCTCCATTTCCCGCTATGGATTGTCGCAAGTCACGGTCATTTTCGATGATGGAACGGATATTTATTTCGCGCGCCAGCAGGTCAGTCAGCGCATCCAGGAAGCCAAAGGCCGTTTGCCCATTGGCATCGAGCCGATGATGGGGCCGATTTCGACCGGCTTGGGTGAAATTTTCATGTGGACGATCGAGGCCAAGGAAGGTGCGCGGAAACCTGACGGCACTCCCTATACCACCACCGATTTGCGCGAAATTCAAGATTGGGTGATCCGGCCGCAACTTCGCATGGTGAAAGGAGTGACCGAGATCAATACCGTCGGCGGCTATGTCAAACAATTTCATGTCGTGCCCTATCCGGAAAAAATGATTTCCTTCGGTCTATCGCTGGTCGATTTGATGACGGCGCTGGAGCGCAACAATTTGAACGTCGGCGCCGGCTATATCGAAAGAAGCGGTGAACAGTATCTGGTTCGCGTTCCCGGTCAGATTGCTGATCTGGCTGAAATCGGCAATATCATTCTGGGATCTCGCCAAGGGACACCGATCCGCGTCAAGGACGTGGCCGATATTCTGATCGGCAAGGAATTGCGCAACGGTGCGGCGACGCAAAATGGCAAGGAAGTCGTGATGGGCACGGTGCATATGCTGATCGGGGAAAATAGCCGCATTGTGGCCCAGGCTGCCGCCAGAAAACTCGAAGAAATCAGCCGCAACTTACCTGAAGGCGTCGTCACGACACCGGTATACGATCGCACCACGCTGGTCGATAAAACCATTCATACAGTGGCGAAAAATCTACTCGAAGGCGCGGCGCTGGTGATCGTGGTACTGTTGCTATTCCTCGGCAATTTGCGCGCGGCGCTGATTGCGGCCTTCGTGATTCCGTTGTCGATGTTGTTCACGTTTACCGGCATGGTAGCCAATCATGTCAGCGCCAATCTGATGAGCCTGGGCGCGATCGATTTCGGCATCATCGTTGATGGCGCGATCGTGATCGTCGAAAATAGCATCCGCAGGCTGGCGCATGAACAGACGCGGCTGGGACGGAGTCTGACGCTTCCAGAGCGCCTCGAACTGGTGTTCGATGCCTCGCGCGAAGCGCGGCGGGTGCTCATCTACGGTGAGTTGATCATCATCATCGTCTATTTGCCGATTTTTGCGCTGACGGGCGTCGAAGGGAAAATGTTTCATCCAATGGCGCTGACTGTGGTCACAGCTCTGGTGGGCGCGATGATACTTTCGATTACGTTTGTTCCGGCTGCCATTGCATTGTTCTTATCCAGCAAGGTGCAGGAAAAGGAAAGCCGTGTCATGACCTGGGCTAAAAAAACCTATGTTCCGTTACTGGCTGCCACGATGAAGAATCGTGAACTGACGGTTACGATTGCGATCGTCATCGTGATTTTGTCCGGTTTGTTGACCACCCGCGTTGGCAGCGAGTTCGTTCCCAGCTTGAATGAAGGCGATATCGCGCTGCACGCCATTCGCATTCCCGGCACCAGTTTGACCACCGCCATTGAAATGCAGAATGAACTGGAGCAAACCATCAAAACATTCCCTGAAGTCGAACGAATATTTTCCAAGATCGGCACCGCCGAGATAGCGACCGATCCCATGCCGCCGAGTGTCGCGGATACGTTCATCATTCTGAAACCGCAGGCGGAGTGGACGGGCGAGCACCGCACCAAAACGGAACTGATCGCAGCGATGGAGCAGGCTGTGCAGAAAGTACCGGGCAATAATTACGAATTCACGCAACCGATCCAGATGCGTTTCAATGAGTTGTTGTCGGGGGTACGCGCCGATGTGGCGGTCAAGGTATTTGGCGATGACATGGATACGCTGCTGGATTTAGGAGAGGCTATCGAAAAATTGCTGAAAACCGTTCCCGGCGCAGCGGACGTGAGAACTGAACAGATCTCCGGCTTACCGGTGCTGTCGATTCAGATGGATCGTGCCAAGATGGCGCGCTATGGTTTGAATGGCCGTGACGTGCAGGATGTGATTGCCATGTCGGTAGGGGGGCGCAGTACCGGCTTGATATTCGAAGGCGATCGGCGGTTTGATTTGCAAATCCGGCTACCAGAGCATTTGCGGATCGATATTGAAGCGCTGAAACGCCTGCCTATCAGCGTGCCCCTGCAAAGCACTGCTGTAGCATCCGCACCCATAGCGGCGCAACCGGCTCAGGCAGGGCAGCCTGCTGCGCCAGTTTTTGTCAGTCTCGGGGAAGTGGCGCGATTTGAATTGACGCAGGGGCCAAATCAGGTCAGCCGTGAGAATGGCAAACGCAGGATCGTAGTCACCGCCAACGTGCGCGGCCGCGATCTGGGTTCGTTCGTGCACGAAGCGGAGCAACTGATTGCAGAAAAAATGCGGATTCCACCCGGCTATTGGGTTACCTGGGGCGGTCAGTTTGAACAGATGATTTCCGCTGCGCAGCGTTTGCAGATCGTGATACCGGTTGCGCTCGGGCTTATTTTTATCTTGTTGTACACGATGTTCGGTAATGTGCGCGATGGGTTGCTGATGTTTACCGGCGTTCCCTTTGCATTGACCGGCGGTATTTTCGCGTTATGGCTGCGCGACATTCCGCTCTCGATTTCGGCGGGTGTCGGATTTATCGCACTATCCGGCGTGGCGGTTCTGAACGGCTTGGTGATGCTGGCGTTTATTCGCGGCTTGAGAGAAAAAGGATCGCCGCTGGATGATGCGATTCAAACCGGTGCGCTGACCCGGTTGCGCCCGGTGCTAATGACCGCATTGGTCGCATCGATCGGATTTCTGCCGATGGCGCTAGCTACCGGCACTGGTGCGGAAGTGCAGCGGCCTTTGGCTACAGTTGTGATCGGTGGCATTTTATCGTCGACTGCATTAACGTTACTGGTGTTGCCGGTGTTGTATCAATTGGTGCATAGAAAAAATGAAATTGATAAGTGATACGATATTTAAGGAAATTTTTAATGTTACTGTACTTGAATACGCTGCATTGAAATCAGGTTCAACATGCTCATTTATCACTGGTAAATTGTACCTATGCCTGATTTCACCTAGCTTGATCATCATTTACTACCCTTTTAAGAGCTCCCTTAGGGAAACGCTGATTAATTGACTATACGAGCGAATCATTTCGTTGCGCGGTACTTGCTCCTGCGCCTATCTTATTGATATGTCTCGGCTGCTGTGTTCCGTGCGCCTCGTGCTTTATCTCGTTCGCCGAGTTAATCAATGCTTCCTTTGTGTTGTGAAAATGATACCACTAACAAATTGTGGACAAATATAAATTTATTGTGAATAATATGTGAACATTTTGTGAAGTTTTGAATTGTGACTTTCAAAAACAGCTTCGAAATAATTTCGAATAATTTTTGTTAAAGGGAGTTTTTATGAGAAACAGCCAGGTTCTGATTTTTTTCGCAATGATTTTTGCTATCGCTTTTTATAACCTCATGGCGACATTCGAGCTGCCAGAATCCATGATGGGCTGGGTTTTATCCGATCTCGTTCTTTCTTTGTATGTGAGCTATCTGCTGGATACCTTCATTCGTGGTTCCATAAAGACAAGAATGCAATAATTTTGAAGGAAATGGCATCCTGACCGGTGGTACAACACAAGGCAGTTTGTTACTGCCATTGAGTTTCTGAGTTTGAATCTGGGGGAGCTACGGATTTTTACGAAGATCCGAAAACATGGATATTGAGTTTGCGATGTAGCCCTGAAAATCTGCTGAACTTGAGTCTGATTTTTAGTATCGAGGGGTGATTGCTTTTTTGAAATTCTGACTTTTAGGTTACGGTCTGCGGTACCTGCAACTCGCAGGTACCTATAGAAAATCGGATGAATCCCTATTATTTTCTGAGTCGTGTGCTAAATCCCAATAAACCCAGACCTGCGAGCAGCATGGCATAAGTTTCCGGTTCTGGAACTGCCGATACGGTCATTGAGCTGATATAGAACTGATCCGCATGAGCGCCGCCGAATTTGAAGTAGAAGTCATGGCCGGTGTGACTCAAAGCGAATTGACCGACATCTTTTGGCAACAAACCGGAGGTCCAGGTTGAATTGTCGAAACTGTATTGGAAGGTCGCATTAGAAATCCAACCCGTTGTATTGTGCCCTTCCGCACGAAAACCAACCGATGATAACGCTACTGACTGATCGAAATGCAACCAGATTTTTTCATTGGAAGTGATGTTATCGTCGCTGGTATCGGTTTTTACGTGATAAACACCCAAGCCGGCACCGACTGCATCTTTTCCGGAAAGCTTTCCGTTATATCCGTTCTCGTGATCCTGAACAACCGCGGCTCCCGAACCGAAAGCACCGCCATTGTAAGAACCTTTTGCGTGCACGGTAAGGCCGCCGTTGGTGAAAGAAAGGTCGCCGTTGAGCACGGATGAAATATTGGAGCTGCACAGATCGCCGCCGCTGCAGGCAATTCCATCCGTCGGCAGGAAGCCGCTATTGACGGAACCGTTGTACTTAAGGTTCGCGAAATCGAAAACCACGGGTGCCGCCGCAATCGGTCCGCTTGCCAAAGCAAGAAATGTTAAAACAGATAAAGAACGCATTTTAAGTAGTGCTCCTAAAAATTTTTATTTTTATTTCAAAACAATAAAGCTTGAGTTCCCATTCAGCCAATTCAATTTTGCTTATTTGAATCTCAAGCAATTTTTCCTAAGTTTGCTTCAACTTTCTCTATTTTCCGGAAATATCAAAAATAAAGATGTGATGAATTCTTACACTGTTCTTACGATACCAATGATGACAGTGATAGAAAATAGAACGATATGCCTGATTTATTAGTATCATTGTCCTCAGGAGTACTTTCACTATCTTCCAATAATCCTACATTACTAACAAAATTCATATTCCCTAAAGGAGTACCCTAATCAACGATTCTGCTTTTAGAACTTGCTAATAATCGATTTTTGCCTGATCGAGGGTATCTTGCAGGCGCTTCTTTTTATGATGATTTGTCACGCCGCCGGGAAATCCGCCAGCAATAATGGATCTTGGCATCGCGCGCGAAATCTTCCGGAATCATTTTACTGCTGATGTCCTCGATGACCCAATCGCTGAGCGCGTCCATGTCCATTTTGAAACGGCGGAAGTTGGTTGAGAAATATAAGGTTCCACCCGGCGCCAGCAGGGTGGCGGCGTTGCGGATCAGAGACACGTGGTCTTTCTGGATGTCGAAAGCTTCGTCCATTTTCTTGGAGTTCGAGAAAGTAGGCGGATCGAGAAAGATCAGGTCAAATTGCGGTTTTTGTTTGGCACTGGCTTGTTCGGCCAGCCATTGCGAGCAATCGGCGCGCACCAGCCGGTGATCGCCGTCAATGCTGTTGAGGACGAAATTTCGTCTGGCCCAATCCAGATACGTGTTCGACATATCCACCGTGACACTCGATAGCGCACCGCCAATCGCCGCGTGCACCGTGGCGCTGCCGGTATAAGCGAATAAATTCAGGAAACGCTTACCCTTGGCTTGTTGTTGGATCAGTAAACGCATGGGCCGGTGATCGAGAAACAGGCCGGTGTCGAGATAGTCCTCGAAATTCACCCAAAACTTGCAGCCGCCTTCTTCCACGACATGAAAGTGACGCGAATCGCTCAATTTTTCGTACTGATCTGTGCTTTTCTGCTTGCGGCGGATTTTTAGAAAAACCTGATCGGCGGGAATTTCCAGCACTTTGGGGATTTCCGCCATCACACCGGCCAGCCGTTGATTGGCTTTGGCGGGATCGACCGTTTTCGGCGATTCGTATTCCTGCACGTTGACCCAAGTCTGCTCGCCTTGATATATATCGACAGCCACCGCGTATTCCGGCAGGTCGGCGTCGTACAAACGGTAGCAATGGATCTGATTTTGTTTGGCCCACTTGGTCAGTTTTTTCAGATTCTTGCGTAAGCGGTTGGCGAACATCTCCGCTTGGCTGTCGGCTTGCCCGGATTGCGCGCGGCGGCTGATGTGTTCGATACGTTCCTGCTGCGATTTGGCTTTCGGTTCAAAGAAGGCTTTTTCCTCGATGGTGAAGCGCAATAACTTGCACTCCAGCGCGCCATTGAACAGCGTAATCGGTTTGTGCGAACGGATGCCCAGCCGGAAGCCCAATTCCGGGTTGCCGATGATCATCGCCGCTTGCCAGCCGGTGAAGCGCTGCTTTAACACCTCGCCGAACTGACGGTAGAGCAAGGCGGCTTGTTCTTCATCGCCGAGCCGTTCGCCATACGGCGGGTTACAGACGATCAGCCCTTTCGCCCAGCTTTCTGCTGCGGAAGCATCGGCAATGTCGCGCTTTTCGATGTGGATTTTTCCCGCCAGCCCGGCGTTTTCGACATGCTGCAACGCGGCGGCGACGGTGCGGCGATCCTGGTCAAAACCGGCGATCACCGGCAATTTACTCAAACCAATCTCGCGGCGTTGCTGCGCCTCGTCCCAAATATTTTGCCAAAGTGCAGGGTCGTGCTGTCTCCAGCCGAGAAAACCGAAATAATCGCGCTGCAACCCCGGTGCGATATCCCCGGCGATCAGCGCGCCTTCCACCAGCAGCGTGCCGGAGCCGCACATCGGATCAATCAATGAGCCGCCTTGCGCGGCAATGTCCGGCCAACCGGCGCGCAGCAGAATCGCCGCAGCCAGGTTTTCCTTGATCGGCGCGGCGATGCTGACTTCGCGGTAACCGCGTTTATGCGAACTTTCGCCGGATAAATCCAGGCTCAACTGCGCGGTGTCGTTGTGTAGATAGACATTGACGCGGATGCTCGGGTACTCGGTATCGACGTTGGGACGGCTGCCGAACTTGGCGCGCAGCTGATCGACGATGGCGTCTTTCACTTTGAGCGCGCCGAAATGCGTGTTGTTGATCGCCGGATTGTTCTTGCTGTTAAACGATACCGCCAGACTGTCGTCGGCGTTCAGATGCCCGGACCAGTCGATGCGTTGCACGCCATCGTAGAGATCCTGCTGCGATTTGACCTCGAAGCTGCTGAGCAGCAACAGCACGCGGCTGGCGGTGCGCAACCATAAGCAGGCGCGGTACGCCATCGCCAGGTCGCCTTGAAAAGCCACACCGGCGAGTTTCTGCTGCACGTTTTGCCCGCCGAGTGCCTGGATTTCGTTGGCGAGTATGCCTTCCATCGCTTTCGGCGTAGTGGCGAAGAGTTGGTATTGCGTCATGGTTTACGGTCTGGGCTGAATAGCCGCGTAGGATACTCGAATGTGCCGCCAGCGCGCTGGCTTTTTTGAACCGGATGGCTCAGAGTGTTACAGTGACTTGCTCCCGGGCATATTCCACCACCTGGCCGTTACGGATCTTGCAGGTTTTGCGCAGCTCGATCTGGCCATCCACTTTGACCTTACCCTTGGCGATCACGGTCTTAGCTTCGCCACCACTCCCGCACAGACCGGTGATCTTCAGCAGATCGTTCAATGCAATCGTGTCGTGCCCTTTAAGACTGAATTCACTCATGGCTACCTTGTTTCAATTGGATGTAGAGGGCCTCGACTTTCTCTCTGGCCCACGGCGTTTTACGCAGAAATTTCAAACTGGACTTGATGCTGGGATCTTGTTTGAAGCAATTGATATCGATCCTTTTAGCCAGCCCCTCCCAGCCAACCCGTGCATGCAGCTCGGTCAGAAGCGCTTCCAGGGTAACGCCTTGCAAGGGGTTTTTGGTTTGCGAGGGCTTGTTGCTTTCAGGGGCGGGCATGGTTACAGGGATAATCTTAATTGGGTTGTATTATACGGGCTGCATCTGCCCGGGAATGAAACATTTGAACCCTAATGTACATTTTCCATATCCAGCATACGACCTAGGTTGAGCAGTTTAGCAACTCATAAGCTTAGGGAGCATTTCTTTGTGAGGGATCTTTTTTAAAAGCGGGCGTCAGTTTAAGCGGGTCGATAGCATTCCGCTGATTTTGCGCGGCGGATGCCCACCAAGTGAGCTGCGCGAAGGACCTGGCAAAATAGTTTGTCCATCTTTCCGCGTCGACGGATGCGAGAAAGCTTCCATCCTCGGCAAGCACTTCATGCGCCTTCGGGACATGGATCATCGCTGAAACCGGCAAACAGCCCAGTTCCGACAGAAAAGACCGCATCCCCACCGCCGCCCTGACACCGCCCCATTGCCCCGCCGAATAAGTGACAATCGCGCTGGGTTTGTACGAAAACAGCGAACTGCCGAAGTGATTGAGCAAATGCGCCAAAGCCGGGCTCAGCGAATGATTGTATTCCGGACTCACCATGACATAACCATCCGCGGCTGCGATTTTGTCCGCTAAGGATTGGAGCTGAGCGGGCGCTTTGCCTTGCGCGTATGAAAAGTGTGGTTTGAATATCGAGCCAAGATCAAAATCCAGCGGATCGATCAGCTCCACTGAAATGTCACCTTGATGAAGTTGGGCTACGCAAGCTCTTGCGACTCTCAGGCCAAGGCGGGGAGGGTTGGGGGGTGAGCTGTCGCGAACTGTGCCAAGGAAGATCAGGAATTTCATGGGTATTTTAAACTCTTTCTAGCATGGGAATATAACACTATGTGTTAGCGATCGACTGGAGAGATTTGTTAAATTATGATCCAACTACATGAAACTGTGTCAATTTCCCTTCGGAATTAATGCGCAAATGATAGTGATCTTCATTATAAAAAACAGCCATTTTCCCATGACGACTAAAATCATTACTGATTCCTTTGATCAAATGTTCTTTTATTTCATCCTCTATCCGATGCAATACCTTCTCTATTAAGGACTCAAGTTCGATTGCCTTATATGGAAATGGTGTTTTGCATTTGTAAGTGCCTAATTGGTAGTCTTTTACATGTCTTAGCGCAATATGAACGTATGAGGTTAGATCCCAATAAACTTGGTTTTTTCCATGTAAAAGTATCGAGGGTGAGAAGTTTTCTATAGACCTAAATATCTCTCTTAAAATGATCTTATCTGATTCATCTGCAGAATTAGTAAATCCAGAATTTACTAATTCCTTTATAACCTTATTCATTTTTTCTAACGATAAGATATTTTTTATTTCATGATAGTTTTTTTCGTCAACATCGCTTAATTGTTTGCGCCTTGCTTTTACCTCATATAGGTGCTTCCATATATTGAGATTGTCTTGTAAGTCGCGCTCATTGTAGCCCAAATACTTTAAAAGCCTTGAATCAATCCTACCGCCATTAAAAGCTAATGTTATTCCAATGAGCTGTTCTTTTTCATATTGAACTAGATTTGTTCCGGTATTAATTTTTGACGCTAGGTAGTTCTGATTTAAGGTATCTTTATCCATGCCAATACTATCAACCTCTATCTCTATTAGGTTGGGCACTTTCTTTTCCCCGGATTCATGTTTTTCGATCCCACTCTTATAGGGAAGAAAAGATATTTTTTCGATATCTGATACTGCTAGCCCTCGATATTTTAGGTTACCTCTTTTCTCTAATGAGAGATCTCGTTCTGGTGAATCTATACGAACTGTTATTTCTGAAATTTCTTCCCCATTAATCAAGGAATCTTCCAATTCTTTTAAGCTTTTGTGATCGTAATTGATGACTCCTACAACTGCTAATCCAAACTCCTCAGATGATTTACTTCCGGCTCTCAATTGGAATGCGGTCATGTATTGTTTGCAGCCCACGATCTCATATAAATCTTGATAGTGAAATTGATTGCCGTAGACCTCGATACTAGGTATACCAAGTTCATGAAAATCAATTATGCGGTATTCATTTCTCATAAAAACATTTAGAGGATTGAGTCAGCTGGTCGGTCAAGTCAAATGTTTCTTTTGCTTACAACAAAAAAATAGTCGCCAACCCCAGAAAAATAAAGAATCCGCCGCTATCGGTCACGGCCGTAATCATCACGCTGGAGCCGATGGCCGGGTCGCGGCCGAATTTGCGCAGGGTCAGCGGGATCAAGACACCGAGTAGTGCGGCCAGCAGCAGGTTCAGCACCAGTGCCAAGGTCATGACTAGACCGAGTTCGGCGTTTTGGTAAATGGCGAAGGTGAACAGGCCGACGATGGTTCCCCACAGCAGGCCGTTGACGATACTGACGCCGACTTCTTTGGTGATGAGCTTCCAGGCGCTGCTGGTGTTGATTTGGTCCAACGCCAGCGCGCGCACGATCATGGTGATGGTTTGGTTGCCGGAGTTGCCGCCGATGCCGGCGATGATCGGCATCAGCGCGGCGAGCGCGACCAGTTTTTCGATGGAATCTTCAAACAGACCGATGACGCGGGAGGCGATGAACGCGGTGACCAGGTTGATGGCCAGCCACACCCAGCGGTTTTGCACGCTCTTCAAGACCGGTGCAAAGAGATCTTCCTCTTCGCTCAAACCGGCCAGATTCAGCGCTTCGTTCTCGGCTTTATCGCGGATGAAATCGATCACGGTGTCGACGGTGACCCGGCCCAGCAATTTATCGTTGTCATCCACCACGGAAGCGGAGACCAGGTCGTAACGCTCGAATGCATTGGCCGCCTGCTGGGCGACATCGTCCGGGTGCAGTTTGATTATTTCGTTGGTCATGACATCGGCAACCAAGGTGTCCGGATCGCTGACGAGCAGGCGGTTGATCAGCAACACGCCTTTCAACTCTTCATTCCGGTCGACCACGAAGAGCTGGTCGGTATGATCGGGCATTTCGTCCAGCATGCGCAAATAGCGCAGCACGACTTCCATGCGGACATCTTCGCGGATCGTGATGACATCGAAATCCATCAAGGCGCCGACGGAATCTTCCGCGTACGACATGGCAGCGCGCACTTGTTCGCGCTCTTCCATGGGCAGCGAACGGAAAACGTCGTCCATGACTTCCTGCGGCAAATCAGGGGCAAGATCGGCGATTTCGTCGGCATCGAGATATTCCGTGGCTGCGACCAATTCCTGGTTGCCCATGTCGGTGATCAGTGTAGCGCGGACGGCATCGGAGGTTTCCAGCAACACTTCCCCGTCCCGGTCGGTTTTGACCATGCTCCAGATCAACAGCCGGTCTTCCAGCGGCAACGCTTCGAGAATCAGCGCGATGTCGGCGGGGTGGAGCTGATCCAGGAAAGCTTGCAGCTCGGACAGATTTTGTTTCTGCACCGTCGATTCAGCCAGTGATTCATCCGGTGCATCCTGCAGATTCACCAATCCTTCGACCAGTTTATATTTGCGCAGCAGAAACGTCGCCTGTTGCAGCGGGGTCGGTGCGTCTTCTTGATCGCTGTTGTTATTTGTTTCGGTCATAACGGGTTCGCGCCGGCGTGGCAGTTTTTAGTTGAGATGAATCCGACCTGTTTATACGCAGAAAAGTTTGCAGAATAATGACCGGAAAGTATAACTGTCCGAGCTGTACCAATACCAATAAATATTGAATGGCGGCTAGGGAAACGCTGATTAATTGACTATACGAGCGAATCGCTTCGTTGCGCGGTACTCGCTTCCTCGCCTATCTTATTGATATATCTCGGTTGCTGTGTTCCGTGCGCCTCGTGCTTCATCTCGTCCGTCGAATTAATCAGCGTTTCCCTAGATTATTGAAGCAAGCGGAGGAGTTTCGGAAGTATTGTCTTCAACCTGTGGTCCGGCGTGACCTTGCTGCGGGGGTGCCGACGGGAAAATGCACATTAAGGCTGAATAACGTAGGAAAGCTCTGAAGAACTGCGCTTTCTCGTGTCGCTCGCTACCTTTTTCAGCGTTTCCTTAGAACTTTGATTTCAGCAGCGCAATCACCGGTTTTGTCTGTGGCCGGACGCCGCGCCATAGCAAGAAGGATTCCGCGGCTTGCTCCACCAGCATGCCGATTCCATCGGCTATTTGTTTGGCGCTGTTTTGCCGGGCGAAATCGAGAAAAGGCGTGGGTTCGCGGCGATACATCATATCGTAGGCGAGTGCGGTGTGCGCAAAAACACCGGCGGGTATGTCGGGTAATGCATCGTGCAGGCTGGCGGAGGTTGCATTGATGATGACGTCGAAATTGTCACCGGAAAACTGCATAAAATCGCCGGCAACGATGCCGCCGAAGGCCATAAACTGTTGTTGCAACATTTCGGCTTTTTGCGCTGTGCGGTTGGCAATCGCCAGCAGGGCGGGATGCCGTTGCAGAAGCGGCAAAATCACGCCGCGCGCGGCACCGCCGGCACCTAAGAGCAGGATGCGTTTTGCCGTGATGGAAATCCCCAGATTGTTTTCGATATCGTGTACTAATCCTGCGCCGTCGGTGTTATCGCCGAGAATTTCACCGTTTTCAAATTTCAGTGTATTGACCGCTTGCGCGATGGCAGCCCGTTCTGTCAGGCGCGTTGACAGTTGATGTGCTTCCAGCTTGAACGGTACGGTGACATTCAGTCCTTTGCCGCCTTGCTGACGAAAGCTTTCCACGGCTTCCCGGAAACCATCCAAAGGCGCCAGAATGGCGGTATATTGCAAGGCTTGGCTGGTTTGCTGCGCAAATGCGGTGTGAATCAGTGGCGATTTGCTGTGTGCGATGGGGTTGCCAATTACCGCGTAAGAATCAAGCATGACCGGTATCTCTAATTGAGTTTGCTAATACTCTGAAAATTATCGACTAAGCAGCATATCGGAAGCTGCAAATACCCAGGTGCGGGTGATGTGCAGAATATCCGTATCCTGACTGATATCCGGCGGAAAAGGCGCGAATCCATTTTGTCCGGCAAGCTTCACGATATTGATGGCGGCTTCGTCGAGGATTTTTTCTCCGGAGGAACGGTTGATTTCAATGGACTCCAAACTGCCATCGGCGCGGATTCCGACGGTCAGTTGCAGGTTGCCGTAGAGTTTTTCTTTTCTGGCAACTTCCGGGTAATTCAAGTTTCCGATCCGTTCCACTTTGATGCGCCAATCCTCGACATAGCGCGCAAACCGGTATTCTTTGGTGCGCGCACCGACAAATTTGCGCTTCGGGCGTTTTTGATAGTTGTCGTGATCCTGATCGACTTGCGCCCGCAACCGTGCAATATCAAAACTGCGCAGCAATAATTCAGTGGAATCTATCACAGCTTGCTCACTGCCGGTTTCGCTCTTCTGTTCGACGGGTTGTTGTATCTGCGGCGTTTCGCTGACAGCGGCCATCAGTTTTTTGGCTTCTTGTTCGAGCTGTTTGACTTTCTGTTGCGCCACGTTTTCTTTGATGACCGGCTTGCTTTTCGGTAGTACCGGAAAGGGTGTTTTCGCCCGGCGATCTTCATCCGTATTGCCGCCGCCATCCAGATTGTCTTGCGCGAGCAATTGGGATTCCTTCGGTTTTGTCAGCGTCTTGTTGTTGACCAGTACGACTTCCAGTGATGAAGCGATTTTGTCGGGTTTCGGCTGCGGAAACTGAAAAGTTACGCCGAAAAATAACATAGCATGTAGCAGCAAGGAAACGGCCATCGCGCCCGGCAAGCGATTGCTGCGCAAATATTGATAACCGGCCGGCGCTACTGGCGGGGTTCCGAGTGTTTGAGTGGTCACAGCCTAAGGGTCAACTCTTGAGTTAAGTCTATAAACTGACGGGGGACTGCACTATTTTAGGCAACAGCTTTTCGCTTGTCACATGATTCATCCAAATTTTTCAGAGATAGCGGATTCATGCATCCAGTTTTTGCAGAAATTCCGCGTGCAAAGTGCGATCCAGTAAATCGATTTCGGATAATTTAAGTTTGACATAGGTGCCCGGTGCCGCTTCGGGTAGCGATGGAACTCTGACGATCAACGGAATATGGTCCAGTTTTACCAGATTTTCTTTAATAACCAGCGCATTGGTGGTTTGAATTTTTTCCTGCAACAACCAGCGCAAGCACCAATAACGCTCCATTGACCGCTGGAATTCGCCATAAATTCCGTAGGCCGTTTCGAAATCGCGCATGGCGATTAACAGATGATTGCTGTTTTTGTTATAAGGAGGCGTTTCATTGCGCAGCATCGCGATGATTTGCCGCTGGTTGATCAAATCAACGTAACGTCTCATCGGTGAACTGCTCCAGGCATACTGAGAAACGCCCAATCCTTGGTGGGGAGCGGGCGAAATGCTCATCTTTACCTTGCCATTGGCCTGGCTGCGGAAAATACCGGTGATACCCGCATCGGTCAGTTGCTTTCCCCATTCCGTGTTGACATAAATCATTAATTCGGACACGACCTTATCAATCGGCGAGCCGCGCCGGCGCTCGCTGATCGTGACATGCTCACCGTTGATTTCGAAGCTGTAGTCGATTTTGTCGCTATTGCTGTCATTGGTCTTGCCGCGTTGATTCTCCATCTTGCAGGCGAATTTCCATAACAGGCTGAATTCCTTGCTGAACGTATGTGTAAAATCACCTCTACTTAATGTGGTTTCGTTGAAGTGCTGTTCCAGCTCATTGTGGCGCAGGTTTGCGGCGATTTTGATTTTTTCAAGCTTGCTTTCTGCTGCAATGACTGTGAAATCGTCCGCGACATCCAAGTACAGAGACAGTACCGGGCATAGCTTGTTTGCAGCCAAGGTAAAGTGATTGATGATGGAATCCGGCAACATGGTGATTTTTTTTCCGGGCAGATAAACAGTGGATAAGCGTGAGGAGGCAGTATGTTCAAGTGCTGATTCCGGCTGAATTCCCAGTGTCGGTGCCGCAATATGAATACCAATGCGGAAGCTTCCGAGTGCCAGTGGTGTTACCGAGAATGCATCGTCAATTTCCGTTGTCGAGGCATCGTCGATGCTGAATGCGGCAACATCCGCATAGCATAAATCGGGTAGAGCATCTTCCGCCGGCTGAGCTTCCAGTTCACCAAACTCGGTGCCATCGGGAAAATATTCCCGGATAAATTGATTGAAATGGTAATCGTGGGAAGATGGAATGGCACCGCATTTTTCCAGCAGTTTTACCGCAGTGAGCTTTTTTTCTACGCAAACAGCCTCGAGCGCTTTCCACTCCAGGGAGTTCTTATCCGGTTTGTAGAGCAATTCAGCGATGCGCGGTTTAAATTCCTCGGGCAAGATGAATTGACTTAATTGCTCGACATAACGCGCTTGCTGTATTGCTTGCAGGCGTTTCTTTTCCTGCCCGGCGAGAGCCGCTTTCAGTGCATCCGGCGGTGCGGCTTTGTAGCGGCCATGCCCCTTTTTATAAAAATACATCGGCGCATTTTGCAGCAGCAGCAACGTGGCGGCCGCTTCAACCGGACTCGGAGCATGGCCGAAGTAATCCGCCGCAAGCGTGTCGCTGGCAAACTCGGTTTCTTGCGGACAGCATTCCCAGAGAAAATCCGGATCCAATTCATCGGCAGCTTTTTGCGCATGACCCATGAATTCGGCTAACGGTGGCGTGTTGAATCGAAACAGGACGGATGCTGTTTTGATTTTTGATCGCTTGCCATGAACAGTCTCTATTTGCAGCGAAGTGATGTTGTCAGCCAGGATGGCGCCTACCTTAAAGGCTCCAGCTTCTTCATAAAAAACATTCATAGGATTGTTTTTCTGGGTGCGATTGAATGATTGGAACTAAATTGCTGCATCGGGGAACGATGATTTTTCATCAAAAGTTAGAAGCTTATAAAATTCGGAAAGGTTTCTTTTGCAGTGAAAAAACCTGACCGGCGATTTTGCATTATATACGAGACTATGACTCAACAAAAAAGCAGTAGACCATGAGTGCCGGGAATAGTGCCGGTATTTTTTAACAAACCGGCTAAGCTTGCTGATGCCGGGAAAGCTGTTGATGTTTAATCAAAAGTTGCGTTTTGTACAGACTGGTGGAAGCCGGGAAGGATTGAAATTCGTCCTCGGATGTAGTTGCACACGAATGTCAATGGGATTCCATGCTGCTGCAAGGCAATGTGCAGTTCAATCACCTTGATTTTTTTTTACCAACGACTGTATTGTGTTTTTCAATTCAGAATCGGCCAAGGTTGCGGCTAATTGATTCAAACAGGCTTTTCCGGTTTGGCTCAGTTTTATTTTTTTTCCGGTGCATTCGTGTTTTGCTGGCGATTTCGCGTTTTTCGAAGCGGAATCCGCTTGCACCAAAATTTGAATTGCAGTAACTTGCCACTCTAGTTTTTGCAGCTTGAGCAACAATGAAGGCGAGATTTGCTTAAGCTTTGCAGCAATGGCGCCATTCTCAGTCAATATAACCAGTTTGCTATCCTTAATCCGGCCCAGGCTGCAGTGTTGTGCCAGCTGAGCTGGAATAAGTCTAGAGAATGTTGCTTGGTCTTCACGCAATTTTTGCGCCAATTTGAACAGATCTGCATATTCAGGGGTTTTGCCAAGCAAATCAAAATAAGCATCAACTTTATGAGGAGTCATGGTTATTTCATCAATATCCAATAAGAAAGTATGAATATTATTTTTATTTCCAGTAATTCGGACCGGGCGCGCAAGCTAACATTAACCAAAGCACGCATTGTATTATTATTGAGTGCTTTTTTGTGCATCATTCTGGCGGCGGCATTGTGTTTGAATTTCATTTCGCTGCGCTATGCCGACCGGCTTGATGCTCCCGCTTTAAGAGCGGTGCTGGTTAATCCGCAAGAAGAGCGGCATCAAAAAATTCAAACGCATTTGCAAGACAGTCTCAACATTATGGCAAGTAAGTTAGGGCAGATGCAGGCGCAATTATTGCGTTTGGATGCGTTGGGCGAGCGTCTGGCGAAATCTTCCGGCATTCAAGCACGGGATTTTTCATTCAATGAAGCGCCGGGTCAGGGAGGGGCGCGTCATGACCTATCCTCCGAGGAGCTGTCATTTTCTGAATTCAGTCATAAGCTGCAGGAATTGTCGAATATGCTGGATGAAAGAACCGACAAGCTGGGGGCGCTGGATTCCCTGCTGCGCCATGACCGCATAACAAAGTTTGTGTTGCCTTCCGAAATGCCGGTTGAAACGGATTGGTATTCTTCCGGTTACGGCTACCGGATCGACCCGTTCACCGGGAAGAGAGCGTTTCATGAAGGTGTCGATTTTATTGCGGAGGTCGGTGCACCGATAAAGGCTGCGGCGGGCGGTGTGGTGATCTATTCTGATCGGCATCCCGAGTATGGTAATATGGTCGAGATTGATCATGGGGATGATTTGGTGACTCGGTATGCGCATGCGTCGAAGCGTCTGGTGAGTCTTGGAGAAGTTGTGCTGCAGGGGCAGAAAATAGCTGAAGTAGGCAATACCGGGCGCTCTACCGGACCGCATTTGCATTTCGAGATCCGGCACAAAGATAAACCGCAAAATCCATCCAAATTTTTGAAGAAGCCTGGCTAAATTGCAGGGTGCCAATTTTTTTCAGGTTCTTTGCGGGGTGAGCAGTAAACTCACCCTTTGTTTTTTTAAAACGGTGTATTCAATACGGAATATTTAGAGACTTATGCTAGGTAATCTACTTAAGAAAATTTTTGGCAGCCGCAACGACCGGATGATCAAACAGTACTCGCAGACTGTACGTGTTATCAATGAATTGGAGCCGGTTATTGCGGGATTGTCAGATGCCGATTTGCGCGCAAAAACCGATGAATTCAAACAGCGTGTGCAAGATGGTGAAACGCTCGATTCACTGTTGCCGGAAGCTTTTGCCGTCGTTCGTGAAACCGGTAAACGTGTATTGGAAATGCGTCATTTTGACGTGCAATTGATCGGCGGTATGGTATTGCATGGCGGCAAGATTGCCGAGATGCGCACGGGTGAAGGTAAAACGCTCATGGCGACTTTGCCGGCTTATTTGAATGCATTGTCGGGTAACGGTGTGCACGTGGTCACTGTGAACGATTACTTGGCGAAGCGGGATGCCGAGTGGATGGGTAGAATCTACCGGTTTCTCGGCATGAGCGTCGGTGTCATTTATTCGCAAATGCCGCATGATGATAAGCAGGCTGCTTATGCCGCCGATATCACCTACGGCACCAACAACGAATACGGCTTTGATTATTTGCGTGACAATATGGTGACGCATGCTAACGAGCGGGCGCAACGCGCGCTTAATTTCGCGATCGTGGACGAAGTGGACTCCATTTTGATCGATGAAGCTCGCACGCCCTTGATCATTTCCGGGCAGGCGGAAGGCGATACCGAAATCTACGTGCGCATCAATAAGCTGGTTCCGAAGCTCGTGCGGCAAGAGAAGGAAGACGATCCGGGCGATTACAGCGTGGACGAAAAATCCCATCAGGTTACGTTGAGTGAAGCCGGTTTCGAACATGCGGAAAAGTTACTGGAATCCGCCGGGTTGCTGAAATCGGGGTCAGGTCTTTACGATCCGGCCTATATCAATTTAATTCATCATCTGAATGCAGGCTTGCGTGCACATAATCTGTTTTTTCTCGATCAACATTATGTTGTGCAAAATGGTGAGGTGGTCATCGTCGATGAGTTCACCGGGCGGCTGATGGCCGGCCGCCGCTGGTCGGATGGCTTGCATCAGGCAGTGGAAGCGAAGGAGGGGGTTGCTATTCAGAAGGAGAACCAGACGCTCGCTTCCATCACCTTTCAGAATTATTTTCGCATGTATCGGAAGCTATCTGGCATGACAGGTACCGCTGATACCGAGGCGGCCGAGTTTCAGCAAATCTATGGTTTGGAGACAATCATCATTCCAACGCATAGACCGATGATTCGTGAAGATCGTATGGATCTGGTGTTCCGCACTTTTAAAGAAAAAAATGAAGCGATTGTTCATGAGATCAAGGACTGTTATGAGCGCGGTCAGCCGGTACTGGTTGGCACAACCTCTATTGAGAACAATGAATTGTTATCCAAATTGCTGAACCGGGAAAAGCTTCCGCATCAAGTTTTGAATGCCAAGCAGCATGCCGGTGAGGCCAGTATCGTTGCACAAGCTGGTCGGCCCAAAATGATCACGATCGCGACCAATATGGCGGGCCGCGGCACGGATATCGTGCTGGGAGGAAATCCGGAACCGGAGATAGAACAGATCCGGCATGATGAAAAATTAAGTGACGAAGCAAAAGAAAAACGTATCGCCGAAGTGCACGAACAATGGAAGCAAATACATGAAGAAGTATTGAGCAAAGGCGGTTTGCATATTGTCGGTACGGAGCGGCACGAATCCCGGCGTGTGGATAATCAGTTGCGCGGCCGTTCGGGCAGGCAGGGGGATCCAGGGTCCAGCCGTTTCTTCCTTTCCTTGGAAGATCCTCTGCTGCGTATATTCGCATCGGATCGTGTGGCCAATATCATGACGCGCCTTAAAATGCCGGAAGGGGAAGCGATTGAGCATCCGTGGGTGACTCGTGCCATTGAAAATGCGCAGCGCAAAGTGGAAGCGAGAAACTTTGACATGCGCAAACAGTTACTTGAATATGATGATGTTGCCAATGATCAGCGGCACGTCATTTATCAGCAGCGTAATGAGTTATTGGAAGCGGAACAGGATATTTCGGAAACCATAACCGCCATTCGTGAAAACGTTTTAAGTGATTTATTCAATCTACATATCCCGCCACAAAGTGTTGAAGAACAATGGGATGTACCCGGGCTGGAAAAAGCGCTTGCTGCAGAGTATCAGCTTCATTTTTCGCTGCACAAGTGGCTTGAGGATGACCCGGGGTTGCACGAGGAGAGCTTGTGTCAACGCATTATCGATCTTGCGAATGATCACTATCAGGCTAAAGTTGCACAGATCGGTGCAGAGATCATGCATCACTATGAACGGGTAGTGATGCTGCAGATTCTGGATTCGCACTGGCGTGAACATTTGGCGGCATTGGATCATTTGCGTCAAGGCATACATTTGCGCGGTTATGCGCAGAAGAACCCCAAGCAGGAATATAAGCGGGAGGCTTTTGAGCTTTTTGCAAATATGCTTGAAGAAGTCAAGCGAGAAGCCACCAAAATACTGTTAACGGTGCAAATAAAGAGCGAGCAGCAGGTAGAAGCGGTGACCGATACTTTGCGAGCGCCGGAGAATATACAGCTTCATCATGACGCATACCAGGAGTCATTGGCGGAAGAAACGGAGCATGTGGGTATGGATGATGAAAAAGCCCAGCCTTTTGTGCGTCACAACGAGAAAATAGGGCGTAATCAACCTTGTCCGTGCGGTTCCGGTAAAAAATATAAGCAGTGTCATGGAAAGATAAAATAATGCATTGCAAACAGTGGTGTAGCGTAAGTCTGATTGATTTGTCCGATGCTCATGGAAATTTCCAAGATTTCTATAATCCTTAAACCGATTGTGGTATACTGCGCGCTTTTGTAGTTTGCACTATGTAAATTTGCAGGTGAAGCTGGTGGGGGTTGGATAAAAATATTATTTTATTGATGACCTTACGTAAAAATATTACTGATGGAATGATTGAACATGGCGGATAGTTTCAGCATTAATGAAGAGATGAGCGGCAGGAGGAAATTCCTGGTTGCCGCGACCTCGGTAGCGGGTGGAATTGCTGGCGCTGCGATTGCAACGCCTTTTTTATTGAGTATGATGCCTAGTGAGCGGGCTAAAGCGGCTGGGGCACCGGTTGAAGTTGACATATCAAAACTTGAGCCGGGGATGCTGCTGATGGTTGAGTGGCGCGGTAAAGTCGTATGGATTTTAAATCGTACGCCGGAAATGTTGGAAAGCTTGACTAAAGTGGAAGACCAGCTTGCTGACCCGAATTCGGATAAGAAGCAGCAGCCGGATTACGCGAAAAATCGTACGCGCTCCATAAAACCGGAATTTCTGGTTGTCGAGGGGGTATGTACGCATTTGGGTTGCTCGCCCGTATTCAGGAAGGATGTTGCGCCAGCGGATCTTGGACCTGACTGGCTGGGGGGGTTTTTCTGTCCCTGTCACGGTTCTAAATTTGATTTGGCAGGACGCGTATATAAACATGTACCGGCTCCGACTAATCTGGTTGTTCCTCCTCATGTATATTTGAGCGACAGTCGGCTTTTAATTGGATCTGAAAGCGAAGGAGCTGCGTAAATGAGTAATTTGTTTAATTCGATGATTGCTTGGATCGATAAACGTTTTCCACTGACCTCGAACTGGAAGGCGCATTTGTCGGAATATTATGCACCGAAGAACTTTAATTTCTGGTATTTCTTCGGTTCATTAGCTTTGCTGGTTTTGGTCAATCAGTTGCTGACAGGGATTTTTCTCACCATGAATTATAAGCCGGATGCCAGTCAGGCTTTTGCATCGGTTGAGTATATTATGCGTGATGTGGATTATGGCTGGCTAATCCGGTATATGCATTCTACTGGGGCATCGATGTTTTTTGTGGTGGTTTACCTCCATATGTTTCGCGGAATGATGTATGGCTCATATCGAAAACCGAGAGAGCTGCTATGGTTAATAGGGATGGTCATATTTTTTGTCCTGATGAGTTTGGCTTTTACCGGTTACATTTTGCCGTGGGGACAAATGTCTTACTGGGGAGCGCAAGTAATTGTCAGTATGTTCGGTGCGATACCGAGCATCGGAGAAATATTGCAGCAATGGCTATTGGGTGACTTTACACTTTCCGATGCTGCGCTTAATCGCTTCTTTGCCTATCATGTCGTGACATTGCCACTAGTACTGCTGGTGCTGGTTTTCGTTCATATTCTGGCTTTGCATGAAACCGGATCAAATAATCCGGATGGTATTGAGATAAAAGAAAATAAGAATCCTGAGACCGGTATTCCTGTCGACGGTATTCCATTTCATCCTTATTACACGGTTAAAGATATCGTTGGGGTTGTAGTGTTTCTGATTGTGTTCTGTGGAATTATCTTCTTTGCTCCTGAGATGGGAGGATACTTCCTTGAGTACAATAATTTTATACCTGCAAACACATTGCAAACGCCCGATCATATTGCACCCGTTTGGTATTTCACCCCTTACTATTCGATGTTAAGGGCTGTAACAGTTAATTTTCTTGGGGTTGATGCAAAATTGTGGGGTGTGATTTTGATGGCGGGCTCAGTAGTGATTTTTTGTTTCCTGCCATGGCTCGATCGGAGTCCTGTCAAGTCGATACGCTATAAAGGTCCTTATTTCAAAGTTGCATTGACGCTCTTTGTGATTAGCTTTTTTGTACTCGGTTGGCTGGGAACGAAATCTCCAACGCCTCTATATACATTATTGGCGCAGATCTTTACCGTCATTTATTTTGCATTCTTTGTTCTGATGCCGTGGTATAGCAAGATAGATAAAACAAAGCCTGAACCAAAAAGACTAAAAGAGTAGAAAAATGAAGAAAATAACGATTGCTTTATTAATCTTGTGCATGACTCCGTTTAGCATTTTTGCCAGTGAGTCTGGTATGCCGTTAGATCGGGCTCCGGTTGATATAACTGACAATGCTTCGTTAAAACGTGGTGCGGAAACCTTTGTTAATTATTGCCTGACTTGTCATGGTGCGAGTTATATGCGCTACAACCGCCATCGTGACATTGGTTATACCAACGAAGAAATTCTTAACAAACTGATTTTTACCGGCCAGAAAGTCGGTGATCTGATGCAGTCAGCCATGCGCAAGAAAGAAGGTGAAGAGTGGTTCGGTGTCGTTCCACCGGACTTGTCCGTGATTGCACGTGCTCGCGGTGCCGATTGGTTATATACTTACCTGCGTGCATTTTATCGTGATGATGCTACCCATACTGGGTGGAATAATCTGGTTTTTGATCGCGTGGCAATGCCGCATGTTTTATACCAATTGCAAGGCGAACAAAAACTGATCGTTAAGACATCCGATAAGGGCGAACAAAAAAGCTTGGCTCTCGCAAGTCCCGGTCAATTGAGCGCGACTGAATACGATAAATTTGTTGGTGATCTGGTAAACTACCTAGTTTATTTAGGTGAACCGCATGCCAATGCACGAAAAGAGCTGGGAATCGAAGTGATGATTTTCCTATTGGGTATGTTGGCTTTATCCTACGTACTGAAGAAAGAGTATTGGAAAGATATTCATTAACCTTAATTGCTGAATATACATATAATTTTATCTAAGATTAAAAGTTATGATGACATTATATTCAACAATTACGTGTCCATATAGTCATCGCTGCAGGATTGTTTTGCACGAGAAAGATATGGATTTTCAGGTAATAGATGTTGATCCCAATAACAAATCAGAAGACTTGGCGGTAATGAGTCCTTATGGTAAAGCGCCGGTACTTGTGGAACGCGATCTGGTATTGTACGAATCAAATATCATCAATGAATATATTGACGATCGCTTTCCACATCCGCAACTGATGCCTGCAGATCCGGTAATGCGTGCACGAGCGCGATTATTGCTATTTCGTTTTGAGCAGGAATTGTTTTGCTATATAGACGCATTCGATGGTACAGACCAAAAAGCGATTGATAAAGCACGAACAGCGATAGCTGAAAATTTGACGATGATATCGCCGATTTTCGAAAAACAGAAATATATGCTGGGTGATGAATTTTCCATGCTTGATGTTGCTATTGCACCATTACTCTGGCGCCTGGAGTATTATGGAATTCGCCTGCCTAAACAGGCGGCATCGCTATTAAAATACTCTGAGAGATTATTTAGCCGTCCATTATTCATTGACGCATTATCAGCTTCGGAAAAAGTAATGCGAAAATGAGCATGAATTCAACAAAACCTTACTTGATTCGTTCGATTTATGATTGGTGTATAGACAGTGGCTTTACGCCTTTTATATCAGTAAAAGCTGATCCGGAATTGGATGTACCTCAAGAATTAGTAAAAAATGGTGAAATAGTTTTTAATATTAGCGTTAAAGCAGTTCAAGGGCTAAATATCAGTAATGAATCTATCATGTTTAGTGCTCGCTTTAATGGAATACCGCGTAATCTTGATATCCCATTAGATGCTGTTAAAGGGGTATTTGCCAAAGAAATCAATCAAGGAATAGCATTTTCTGCTGAAGATAAAGAGGCACAAGCGAAAATGGCAAATGAACAATCAAGTGATTCAATTCAAGATTCATTGATTCCTCAAACAAAAGTTTCAAGCAAACCTAATCTTCGAGTCATTAAGTAAGCTTCTCAAATTAATTGCCGGCATAGCTCAGATGGTAGAGCAGCTGATTTGTAATCAGAAGGTCCCGAGTTCGATTCTTGGTGTCGGCACCATAAAATCAATGAGTTAGATTGATTTTATGATCTTCTAATTTTCCACTTGTGTCAGAATTGTGTCATTCAGAATTTCATCTACAACCATTGCATGTTTTCTGAATTGTTCGGGTGCCAAATGAGCATAACGTTTCACCATCTCAGTTGATTCCCAAGCCCCCATTTCTTGAATTACGTTTAGCGGCACACCCTTCTGAGTTAACCAGCTGGCCCAAGTATGGCGCAAATCATGCCAATGGAAGTCTTCTATACCTGCTCTACTTAATGCCTTTCGCCATGCCCTGGTATTGACCTGAATAATTGGTTTTCCTTGGTAAGTAAACACTCTTAACGGATGCTTGCCAACCTGCTTTCTCAAGACTTCCATAGCCGTTGCATTCAGTGAAATATGAATGCTTTTTCTTGCTTTGGCCTGATCTGCATGAATCCATGCAACATTTCTCTGCAAATCAACTTGCGACCATTCCAAATCAGTAACATTGCGTTTGCGCAATCCTGTTGAAAGTGAAAACTTTACCAAGTCAACCAAATGCTCTGGTAATTCATTTAATAATATTTGTACTTGCTCAGGAGCTATCCAGCGAATCCGCCGCTTGGGTTCCTTATATAGCCGGATAAAGGGTGCTTTCTCAATCCATTCCCAATCTAAAGCCGCTCTTCGCAGAATGGCCCTGATAGTTGCCAAATAACGATTAGCCGTCGAAGGTGATGTTTCTTTGCATTTTATTTCACCTACTTCAGCAATCACTTCTCGAGTTAATTCAGAAAGTAATTGGCCCCTAAAAAACTGTTGAAACCACGCAACTTGCTTCATGTCCTGCTTATGGGAAGCCTTATGTTGTGTCTCCATCAGCCATTTATAAGCCGCTTCATCCCAAGTCCGCTTTGGCTTATCCCCCAGTCTTGCAACCCGCCAGGATTCCGCTTTCAGCTTATCGTGGAATTCTTGCGCCTGGGTTTTATCTTCAGTTGCAGCAGAGCATCTAACTCGCTCGCCGCTTGGTGTGGTGAAACTAATCCACCACGTCTTACCACGTTTACAGAGTGACATAATTGTTTCTCCTCATGTCCCACTTGCAACGCTTGCCGAGTGCAAGCATATAACGAGCGAATGTGATCAGCAAGATCATCTTCAATAAATGCCCACCGTTTCCCTAATTTTGCACCCGGAATAATTCCTGCTTTAGCGCGACGACGCACTTCTTCAGGGTGCAACTTCAAGAATTGAGCAGCTTCACTTAAATTTAATGTCCTCATGAGCCATTCCATTGCATTGTTAAAAAAGATTGGCTATAACAAAATCAGAAATATGGTTACAACCGAAATTAAAAGTAAGCTTGATGCCATTAAATTAATGATGGCTGCTTGCCTGGAGATTCTGGCTAGATCATAAATTTCCTGACCTACCCCGCTTTTTATCTTTTCATCAATCAACTGAATACAGCTCTCCAGAAATTGGTCTCGTGTCAATTGTGCGTTACTCATGGATGCATTAATCAGTGCATTTGATTTTTTGGTAGAGTACTCACACCATCGATTAAAGTTTTCTTCCAATATCGCCTGGTAATTGCTTAATAGCTCAGCATGGGCTTTTTCATTTTGTTCCAGCAATACTTCATTGAGCGTATGCATCATCAATACCGGATCATCCTGCGACAGAACAATGCCGTGTTCAGACGCTATTCTTTCAATGATCACATCTAATTTGTCGGTATTCATGTTAAAACCGAAGCCACATTTTCAATGTTGGTGAAGAGCTGTCTGCGGATGATCGTTAATCTTTGGCGTACCATCACCGGCAAAGCACTATTTTTAAGTGCTTCATCGAAAGTAAATTTTGATTGCAGGATTTCACTTAAATCTTTGCCAAAAGTCTCGGGCTTGTAGTGTGGAATTCGAATAATCGCCGATACTCGACCTTTGTTATCCACATAAGCTTTCATTTCCTCAAACTGCTTGCCATTCATGCTGATTTCTCCCCAATAAGGGTTTAACCAAACCACAAACAATGCTTCCTTAGGAAACTGTTTAATCAGATGTACAAAACCATTCAATGTATCCAGCAAAGCCTGACTACCTGTGATGACGGTATGCACAACCAACTCATGCCCCATATCCAGAAGTAAAGCGGGTATCTGGTTGCTGATGAGGTAATGCGACATCGGTACAAAGGTGCTGGCACCATTGTCAATAATGACGTCATTGTCTGCTTTTGCGATCAATTCAATTAAATCATCAAATTTTCTCGGATCAATCTCATCATTGTTCATCACATTAATCTGCTTAACATTGAGCTTTTTAAATCCATAAAAAGTAGCATTAACCGGATCGGTATCAATGCATAAAGGATTGCCGCCTTTTGCAACTTTATGTTGCGCTAGCGTGGATGATATAAACGATTTGCCTACTCCACCTTTCCCTTGCAGAATCATATGTATTCTAGCCATCAGACCAACTCCTCTTTTTCAGTTGCAGAATTAAAACGAAATCCTTCTTGACCATTCCCAGCTGACTTTCCTTGATCAATGCGCGGATGCTGTTTTCTGTCCTCACCAATATGTCGATTGACCAATGTTCGGAACCATTGATAAGAACATTTGATTTTTTCTTCCTGGTGCAAAATGTTCCAGATCTGCCGAATCGTCCAACCATCCTTGAGTGCCTGCTCGATATCAGGTTTCAACGCGATGAACGCCGGTAAAAATTGCTTAACCGTACTTTTGTTTTTATCCGCATAAAGTGCGATTCGATCTGATAAGGATTTAGTCATCACACAATTTCCACAAAAATATTTATCTTGGCGTCCAAACAGCTTTTTGATTTTTTGCTTTCCTTTCTGTTTCTTTTTGTTGTTTTCAATTTCTTTGAGTTTCTTATTCTTTCTTTTTGTTTCCAAGTCACTGTTATTTAGTTGAATCAAGCTTCTTTCAAGTATTTTTATACTGATTGAAATTATGATATAACGAAAGTAATCTATTTGCAAACATCGATTATAGTGTTAGTATATTTCTTGAAACTCACAGAACCGGGCAAGATATGTGGAGATGGCCATCTCCACTCCAACTTATTTGCACTCTGTGCTCAACGTTGATCTTGCTCTTCGAGGAAAACCGAAATGATTACCCAAAAGAACCCCAAGACAATCGGAAAAGAAAGAAGAGATAAGAAGCTTAGGGTTCCTGTTTTGCCAATCGAGGAAGCTGAAATAAAGACTAAGGCGCAGGATGCCGGATTAACCGTTGCCGAGTATCTGCGCAATCTGGGCCTGGGTTATCAAGTACCCAGTATTGTTGACAGCAGACAGGTAGATAGCCTGCTAAAAATTAACGGTGATCTTGGCAGATTGGGTGGATTGATCAAACTTTGGCTTACCAACGACAAGCGTACAAAATTGATTGGCAAGTCACAGTTGCATATGACCTTGGACAGTATCCGAAATACGCAAAGCACGATGCTGGATGTCATTATGAAGCTTAAAAAATAACTTTCGGAATAGTCCTTTTTGACTTAAGCAGCTTAAATACGATGATCGCTAAAATCATACCCATCAAATCAGTGCGCAAAAGCAACTACTCTGCGTTGATACAGTATCTGACCGATCCTCAAGACAAGAGTGAACGTGTCAGCCAGATCAAGGTATCAAACTGTTATTCAGACGATCAGATAGCTGCATTGATAGAGATACAAAACACACAGGAAATGAATAAGCGCGCCAAATCGGATAAAACCTGTCATTTGGTGCTGAGCTTTCCGGAAGGTGAGCGTTTATCCCTTTCTGATCTGAATGCTATTGAAGAGCGGTTTTGCGATGCTTTGGGTTTTAATGGTCATCAACGCATCAGCGTAGTCCATGATGATACCAATAACCTGCACATCCATATCGCCATCAACAAGATTCACCCCAAAAACCTCACAATCCATAACCCCTACTATGACTACAACAAAGTAGCCAAGCTTTGTGAGCAGATAGAACAAGAATATGGCTTAACAACAGTTAATCATGAAACCCAAAGCGATAAAGCGTCCAGGGTAGCGCAGGAAATTGAAACCAGAACCGGTGTTGAGAGTTTGCTGGTCTGGATCAAGCGTGAGTGCTTGGATGAATTGAAGCAGCCGGACAACTGGCAGGATTTACATCAGGCTCTAGCTAGACATGGCCTTGAAATCAAGGAACGTGGTAATGGGTTTGTATTGGTTGCCAACAATGGCACGGCTGTTAAAGCAAGCTCAGTTGATCGCTCTTTATCCAAAGGAAATTTAACTCAAAGACTGGGTGCTTTTGTACAGAATGAACATTCTACACAATCGTCACAACAAAACGCCAAACAATACCAGCCAAGACCATTGCAGAATCGAATCGATACTTCAGAGCTTTTTGCGAGATACCAGCAAGAGCAGACAGATAACGCCAGACAGCGTTCAATCCAGTGGGCAATATTGCGACAAAGCAGAGATCAACTCATTGACCGCGCCAAACGAGAAGCGAAACTCAAGCGCAACATCATTAAAAGCATCAAAGCTGGGAGATTGGCCAAAAAAGCGCTATACGCAACCGCTCATCAGCAATTCAAAACAACTATAGCAGTCATTAAAAGCGATTACCAAAAAGCCTATCAAAGTTCTAAAACCTGTCATTCCAGAATGGGGTGGCTGGATTGGTTAGCATTTGAGGCCAAAAATGGTAAGACGCAAGCATTGGCTGTTTTGCGATCCAGAAGAATCGGTCAATTTAAGGGCAACCAGGTATCGGCTAAGCCAAGCAATGATAAATCTAATGGCTACTTCAAGGATGGCTTTATTAAAGACGATTGTGTGGAATCGATCAGCAAAATCGGCACAGTCACCTATAAAGCAGGATCAACCACCATCCGCGATGACGGCAAGCGGTTAATCGTTCTGCCGGATACAACACAAGATGCATTGGCAGATATTCTGCATGTTGCCATGAAGAAGTACGGCAGTCACTTGGCAATCAATGGAACTGAACCGTTTCGCCTTCAGATAGCACAGGTTGCAGCACAAAACCAAATGCGCATCACTTTTGACGATAAGCCGCTTGAACAATACCGTCAGCAATTAATGAAACAGCATGCTTTAGGTAGAGAGCAATCGGCAGGTCAAAAACGACCCACCACCTCCATCACCACCCGAAGGAGCCTCTGATGAATAACATCAATCTGAGTTCTAAAGACAGCAGAAATGTCAAAAAAGACAAGATTATCGTTCGCTCATTATCCATTGTCTGTCTTGTTGGCGGATTCCAAGTCGCTACCCAGTATTTTTCCCACCAATTCAACTATCAGCCGCAATTAGGTACTCACTTCTTTAACATCTATGAACCTTGGGCAATTCTGCTATGGGCAAATAAATGGTATGGCGAGTATTCGGGCATCTTTGATCTGGCGGCAGGTTTCGGCATTTTATTCTCCAGCATCGGTTTGATACTGGTATTGGTCATTAAAATGGTGCTGGCCAATTCATCCAGAACCAATCAAGGATTGCATGGTTCGGCCAGATGGGCAGATAAAAAGGACATTGTAGCTGCAGGATTGCTTGCAACAGGCAAGAATCACAAAAGTAACCAGAGCGACGTCGTTTATGTCGGCGGCTGGCGGGATAATTCCGGTAAAACCCACTATCTGAAACACAGCGGCCCGGAACATGTGTTGTGTTATGCCCCGACTCGCTCTGGCAAAGGTGTGAGTCTCGTCATACCGACCCTGCTTTCCTGGACTCAGAGCGCGGTCATTACTGATCTTAAAGGTGAGTTATGGGCATTGACCTCCGGTTGGAGAAAGCATCATGCCAAAAACAAGGTGCTGCGTTTTGATCCGGCATCAACCAGTAGCGCGCATTGGAATCCACTCGATGAAATCCAAATTGGCAGCGGCATGGAAGTGGCCGACGTTCAAAACCTGACCACCTTAATCGTTGATCCGGATGGCAAGGGATTACAAACCCACTGGCAGAAAACCAGCCAGGCATTGCTGGTAGGTGTCATTTTGCATGTTTTATACAAGTCTGAGCGAGAAGGAACCCCCGCCACATTATCGACTGTCGACGCAATGCTATCTGATCCTGATCGCGATATTAGGGAGCTGTGGATGGAAATGGCCATGCAGGATTATCTGGACGGTAAAAGTCATCCAGTGATTGCAGCCAGTGCGCGCGATATGTTGGATCGCCCTGAAGAAGAAGCAGGTTCCGTGCTATCAACCGCAAAATCCTATCTATCTTTGTATCGCGATCCGATCGTCGCCAACAATATCAGCACATCGGATTTTACAATCCGCGACCTCATGCACCATGAGCATCCCGTCAGCTTATACATTGTGTCACACCCCAATGATAAATCCCGGTTGCGTCCTTTAATTCGCATTCTGATCAACATGATCATCAGAAAGCTGGCCGATAGAATCACGTTTAAAGACGGTCAACCAGCTGCGCATTATAAACACAAGCTGCTATTGATGCTGGACGAATTCCCAAGCTTAGGAAAACTTGAAATCTTTCAGGAATCCCTCGCGTTTATCGCAGGCTACGGCATGAAAGCCTATCTGATTTGCCAGGATTTGAATCAGCTCAAGAGTCGCGAGACCGGCTACGGGCATGATGAAGCGATTACTTCAAACTGTCACATTCAGACCGCGTTTGCACCCAATCGGATTGAAACGGCGGAGCACTTATCCAAACTGACCGGGCAAACCACCGTTATCAAAGAGCAGATTACCACCAGTGGTCGCCGCTCATCGATGATGCATGGACATGTTACCCGTACCCTACAGGAGACGCAGCGCGCATTATTAACGCCGGATGAATGTATGCGACTGCCCGGCCCCATGAAAGATGCTGAAGGCAAAATCACCAAACCAGGCGACATGATCATCTATGTGGCCGGTTTCCCGGCCATTTATGGCACGCAGCCTTTGTATTTCCAGGATGAAACCTTTACTGCACGGGCACAGGTCAATCCCCCGAGCTTCAGCGACAAATTAACCGGACTGTGAGATACCTCGAACTCATGAGAATCCACTTCATGAAAAAACCCATCAAATTCCTGGCTATTTCTGTTCTGGCTATGAGCGCTAGCCTATTTGTACTGAGTATTAGTGCACGAATCAGCGGGATTTATATCAATACCACACCCAGCTTGCCAGTGGGTTTTTACAAAGTGGTTGATGAACCGATTGTCAGCGGCGCTTATGTCGCTTTCTGCCCACCACAGGATGCGATTTTTGATATGGCTAAGGATAGATCCTACATCAATCAAGGTAATTGCCCTGGTGGCTATGGTTTGTTGCTCAAACGTGTGTTTGCACAATCCGGAGATCGAGTTTTGATCGCTCAGGCTGGCATCTATGTGAATGGTGAACATTTGCCGAATAGCGCCCAGCTAACAGCCGATGCTGAGGATCAACCATTGCCGCAATATCGGCTTCAAGCTGTGGTGAATGATTCTGAATACCTACTGCTATCCGATGTGAACCCACAATCCTTTGATGCGCGCTATTTCGGATTGATTGCGCGTGATCAGATTCAACAGGTGGTACGTCCAGTTTTTACCTGGAGTCATTAATTAAAATTTAAAGGAGACAATGTTATGAATAGACCGCCGATTGATGCTGAAACCAACAATCCTGACATAACAGAAATCATTCAGGAAAAGCTACTCGATGCTGAGATACCGGGCTTCCAGGCTGAATTTGATCCCTTAGAAGCTGAGAGATTGGGCGCATTTGCGGAAGATGCCTTGAATGAACAAGATGCGCTAGAGAGCAACATCGATCATACAGCGGAGGTTGACGATGAAAGAAGCTAAGAAGGCTTTTCATGAACAAGTTGCCGAGAATTTGATTGAGCAACTCAAAAAAGGTGTTGCGCCCTGGCAAAAGCCGTGGGAACCCGGTGATTTGCTGGCTACATTACCCATGAATCCAACAACGGGGAAGCGCTACCGGGGCATTAATAGCCTGAACCTGATGAGCCGTGCGTATACGGATCCGCGTTGGTTAACCTACAAGCAAGCGGTAAGTCTGGGGGCACAGGTGCGTAAAGGTGAAAAAAGCACGCTCGTGCAATATTGGAAATTTACCGATGAACGCATCAAAACCGATGACAACAATAATCCTGTACTCAATAATGAGGGCAATTCTATTAAAGAACAGATCAGGCTTGAGCGTCCCAGGGTGTTTTATGCCGCCGTATTTAATGCGCAGCAAATGGATAATCTGCCAGAACTTGACATTAAAGCCCCTGACTGGGATCCGCTGGAGCGGGCAGAACGCATATTACAGGCATCCCATGCTGTAATCCATCATGGCGAGGCTGATCGCGCATTTTATCGGCCATCAACCGACAGTATCCACTTACCCCATAAGCACCAGTTTCCAACCCCCGATCGCTACTACGCAACCGCACTGCATGAACTGGGGCACTGGACCGGTCATGAATTGCGCTTAAATCGTGATCTCGCGCATCCATTCGGCAGCCACGGTTATGCCAAAGAAGAACTACGTGCCGAGATTGCCAGCATGTTGCTCAGTGGTGAATTGGGTATCTGTCATGATCCGGGGCAGCATGTGGCTTATGTGAGTTCATGGATCAAAGCGCTACAGGAAGATCCCACAGAGATATTTCGTGCTGCTGCTGATGCGGAAAAAATCCAGGATTATGTACTGGCATTGTCACAACAACAGGAAATTGCACAGGAAGTTGATGCAGAGGAGGCAATCAGAATGGATCAAATCAAGCAAAACACCACAGCTTATTTACTGAATCTCTCACCGGATCTGGCCACCATCGCATCCCACAATATCAAACGGTTTAATGATCTGACACAAGCTATGTCAAAAAAGGATCAGGATGCCATCATTCTGGTTGCCGATGCACTCAAGTTTACGAGGGGCGGCGGTATTGATAACTTGGAGTTTGAAGAAGTTGCGGAGGACAAATTGGGTTTTAGAATTCCGGCTGACTGGAATGGACAGTTACAGATTCAGGGTAATGCGATTCATTCCGATGAAAATGGTATTAAGTCTATAGTATCTGCTGATTCAACGAATAAAGAGCCACAATTCTGGGGCGTGACTATGCAGCGTGATGATCAGATTTTTCAATGGGTGAAAAACTGTGGGTCTAAACAGGAAGCGCAAGAATTAACCAATTTGCTTGCACTCATTGATGTCGCTGCCGAAAAGAATGAACATGAGAAGGCCGTCAAGCTTGCCAATATCCATGAAAATCGCATTCGAAATGATCCAATTAGCACTGAAGTATCGATATCAGGAGCCAAGACCGAACAAAACGATGACAATGCTCGTCAATATTTGATTGTTCCTTATCGTGATAAAGACTTGGCAAAGGCCGCTGGCGCTCGTTGGGACAAAAACGCCCGTGCCTGGTATGTAGGGCCAGAAGCAGATATCCAAACATTGCAACGTTGGCTACCGGAGAATGTTTCCAGTCAGCAGGAACCGGCTATTGATCCCGTGAGTGAATTTGCTGATTTGCTGCGCGCTCAAGGTTGTTTGGTTGATGGCAATCATCCGTTGATGGATGGCGGCACACACAGAATTAAAGTTGAAGGTGACAAGTCCGGTGAGAAATCAGGTTTTTATGTGGCGCATCTGGATGGCCATCCTGCCGGATATTTCAAGAATAATCGAACCGGTATAGAGACTCGCTGGAAAGCCAAGGGGTATTCGTTAACGGATGCGCAAAAAGCCGAGTTGATCGCTCAAGCTGCTATCAAGCAGCAAAACCGAAAAGCCGAGCAACAGGCACAGCAAAATAAAGTTGCTGATGCAATTCAAGCCTTGCTGGCGATCGCACCAGTTGCCGATTCCGAACATCCTTATCTGAAAGAAAAGTGTGTCCGCCCGGGCAATTTGAGAATCGTGCCGCAGAATGCGGATGATTTGCTGACCGATTCAATCATTAAAATCGGTCAAAACTGGCAGGAAGTCAAAGTACTACGAGAAGAAAATCCAGACAGTATTGTACTGACTGCTGGTGATTTGTTGCTGGCCGCACAAGATGTTCATGGACAAATCTGGGGTGTACAAACGATACAACCCAGTGGCTCAAAGCTTTTTGCTACGGGTAGCAGAAAGGAGAATAACTTTCATGTCGTTGGTGGCGAGAGTCAGGGACTTACAGCACTGGATGCTGCACCTGCCATTGTAATTGCTGAAGGCTATGCCACGGCAGACACGCTATCTCAGGCGCTGGGTTATCCTGTCATCGCTGCATTTGATTCAGGTAACTTACCCAAAGTAGCTAAGGATTTGCATGCAAAGTATCCGCATAAGCCCATCATTATTGCGGGAGACGATGATCATCACCTGGAATCCACCCTTGGCAAAAACCCCGGCAAGGAAAAAGCGCTGGAAGCAGCGGCATTGGTAAATGGGTTTGCGGTATTTCCGGTTTTTGCGCCGGGTGAGCAGATATCAAAAAAATTAAATGATTTTAATGATCTGGCCAATAAAAGCGCGCTAGGTATTGAGGCGGTTAAACGTCAGGTTGGATCGGTTGTTGAAAAAATATCTCAGCAGGCTAAACAGGACAGCTTATTGAAGTTACAAGTCCCTATTGAACCTAAGCAGCAGGAAATCAGGCAAAAACGGGCATTGGTCAGGTAATCTTTTAAGGAGACTACAAGATGCGCGATAATATGCTGAAGATTCCAGGAACCCCATCCAATTCTGATGAAGGTGATCTTTATGAAAACATTGAGACTCGTCCCGGCACTACCGAAAAGCAAAAGGAAGCAGGAAGAGGTGCCTATACAGAACTGCTCGAATCTCATGCTCGATGGGCAGGTGGCACCTTACTGGGTTGTGATTTCCCGAAAGACTTCCGAGAAAAAGGAGGAACCACCTTCCTGAATCAGTCCATCAAGTCAGGCCATGATCTGGCAATAATGGCGCAAATACTGCGTGATCCGCGCTATGAAACGCTGAGAATATTTTATACCCGTATGAATCGCATCGTTCATCATACTGCTGTGAGTTCCAGATTACCGGGTGCAGTCTATTTGGAAAAGATTGGTCATGCCAAATATGATCTGGGTGTTTTGGTAGAAAAGACTAGGCGACATGTTAAAGCAGATGGTTACTGGTTATTGCATAATCATCCATCGGGTAATGCTAAGCCATCAAGTCAGGATATCAGGCTTACAGAAATACTTGCATCATTTGTTCCGAGTTTTAAAGGCCATGTCATTATCAATACCAGTCAATACAGTATCATTGATAAAGAAGGTCATGTCGATTTTGTGGATTGGATGGGTGATCAGGCAGGAGGTTATCAGAACAATCATTATAAAAGTCATACGCTGCTTTTGGAGAAAATAGCCTCACCGGAGGATCTTGCGAAGATAGGCCATGCTTTAAAAAAGCAAGATCAGTTTTTTAACTTGATAGGCATCAGTGCAAATGGTTTTGTATTGTCGTTAAGTGAATTACCCTTATCGGTACTGAATCGTCCTCAAAATCTGCTTCTGGCGCGACTACAAAATTTTGCACGCAATTCTGGCGTCAATACCGTATTTGCCATCACGAATGCTAATGATTACAGACATCCGGTATTATCCAAAGCCTGTGAAGTTGGCATACTAAAAGATGTGCTAACCGTTGAGGGCTATGATTATCGTTCATTGCGAGAAGAAGGGTTATTTGCGTCATTGTCCGGTGAAATAGGTGCTATTTTTAGAAAACCCAGAACCTTTGTGAAGGAAGATGGTGGATTGGGCAAGCGCAAAAGTCGTACCCGCTGACAGTTATTCGGTATTAGTTCTATATATAGTATACTATAGTGATCTTTATATAATAACATGTGCGCTATAGTATTCATTATGTCTGTCAGATCATTTCGTGTTGAGCAAGTCCTAAAGAAACTTGGTGGTGACATTCGTGACGCAAGAAAGCGCCGAGGAATTACTGTGCAGTTGATGGCTGAGCGCATGGGCGTTACACGGGTTACGGTTGCAAAAATTGAACGCGGCGAACCAAATACCAGTATGGGCAATTACGCGATGGCGTTATACATCCTTGGTAAAGCCGATGAACTCGAAATGCTGATGGATCGTACCCATGATTCCCTGGGCCTGGATCTGATGGATGAGAAACTACCCAAACGAGTCAGGGTTTCTAAATGAATGATACCCACCTGCTTGTCTCATTGGATTGGCAAGGACAATTGCATCGCATTGGTCACCTGGAAATTCATAAAAGCCGTGGCAGGGAAAATTACCGCTTTATCTATGAGCGTACTTGGATCAAACACCCAAATCGCTTTGCCATTGACCCGGAACTCCCTTTGCTGGTTGATATGCCGTATTTGAACAACCGTTTATGGGGTGCTTTCCAGGATATTTCACCAGATCGTTGGGGCAGACTGATTCAGACACGCACAACTGGTATCTTTTTAAGTGACAGTGACTATATGTTGGGTGTTAGTGATTACATGCGCATGGGTGGACTTCGTTTAAGTCACAGTCATACGCCCGATGTGTTTCTTGCAGAACATACAAATATCCCCAAGTTGATTCATATGCGACAACTTGAAACCGCAGCCAGACATTTTGAAAGCGGTACGGAGACTGCCGCCGATCTTGCCATGCTTGCGCAGCCTGGTTCATCGCTTGGCGGAGCGCGACCTAAAGCGGCGATTGAAGATGCCGGCGAACTCTGGATTGCCAAGTTTTCTTCACAGAACGATACAGAACGAGTCAGTCTATGGGAAGCCGTTATGCTGGATCTTGCACAACAAGCCGGAATTGAAGTAACAGCATTTAGGGTTTTAAATGCAAAAAGTGATTCGCCGGTCTTACTGGTCAAACGATTTGACCGTGAGAAAACACTGCGTACCCCTTTTATGTCTGCCATGACACTATTAGGACGCAATGAAGATACCAAGGAGGGGGCGAGTTATCTGGAAATAGCTGATGCCATTAATCGTGAATCTGCGCAGCCTGCACAAGATCGCCTGGAATTATGGCGGCGTATGACATTCAACGTTATGACCGGCAATATTGATGATCATCTACGCAATCATGGTTTTCTGCGCGCCCCTCAGGGATGGCGACTGGCACCTGCCTATGATTTAAACCCAACCTCTCAGCCCTTTATCCAACGAGTGCATCAACTGGCATTTAACCAAAGCGTTAAACCATCATTAGATACCTGTCTGGAGCTGACAGAATACTTTGCATTAAATCAGTCAATAACCGATCTTGCATTAAAAAAGATCGGGAAAAGTCTGGGTAATTGGCAATTGACCGCAAAACGCCATCAATTACGCAGCGATGAGATCAAGCGTATGTCATCATCCTTTGAACATGAAGATAGTCAACGGTTAATTTCAATAGCCACAAAAACAATTTCACGATCACGCAGCAGCTAATGGTAGGGTTACTATGTGTGGCGGAATTGAATATCAGAGTGAAAAGATATATTTCCCGCAAACGGGGCGCGGTTGCCGGTGCGTTTGCGAGATGGCAGTGTAACTTGGATAGCCTGGAGCAGACGCAAGGATGAAGCCACTGGTAAATTTCCGATCGGCGGCTGGGCACGACTGAATTCCATCAAAAGCGGCAAATGGAAACTCTGGCACCCAAGACCGTTTTAATCGCTGCTGGACCAGTTCATGGGAAAAGACCATGATAACCAGTCTCATTGGGTACCCTTGGATAAAAGAATGGCGATTCAAGGATTATTAGCAGAAAGAGATGATGAAATGCGGGTTTATGTGGTGACTATCAACACCCACCATAATATGCTTGGATACATGATCGCTGGCCGAGACTGGTTTGACTGACGGATCAATGGTCATTCAAGTTTTATTTATCTGGTCGATGCAATAACTGTAGGCAATAACAAATTCTACCGTATGATTTTATTCATAAACCTTCTCCAGGGAATTGTCCTCCCTTGATGATTCCCTGGGTTCCTCCAATCAAAACACACTCAATCGTATTATTTCTTTTTTTCTGTTTGTTTGGGCTTTGTTGGTTTGGCAGTATTGATTTTCTTAACAGAGGCCGCAGCATCAGACAGGGCTTTGCCTGGCTTGAATTTAACGACCTTTTTGGCAGGAATTGTCATGGTTACACCAGTCGCTGGATTGCGGCCTTCACGACTTGCACGTTCTGTCACTGAGAAAGTACCAAATCCCACAAGCTGAACATCGCTGCCACTAGCCATGGTTTCCTGAATAACTTCAAGCAATCCGTTCAGCATGGCAGTTGTTTGGGCTTTGGTGGTTTTAGAACGTGTAGCAATGGCTTCAATCAATTCAGTCTTGTTCATGGGGACGCCCTAAAAGTGGTTTAAGAAGTGAATGGTAATCTAGCAGGGTATAATGTGAAAAATCAATAACTTTTATTCATCTTATACATTTTTTACCTGGAAACTTATTTTATTTGCAAATTTAAGACACAGTCGGATTTCAATCCTGAATGAATTGCTTTTCAGATTGCTCTAAGTCTATGTATTGGATCTTCTATATAGGCGGGATTATGTGGCTGCGTTTTGTCATTATTATTAAAGACGCGGCATAACTGTATTTTTGAGCTTTTCTGTTCGATTTAAGTATATTCAAGTCAAGCGCGCACAAGTTTTTACAAAGAAGGAAACCCGTTTTGCAGAGGTCTCTATTATTTTTTTGCCGGTTTATTCAGCAGTTACCAATACTCATGATTTGGTACACCATAGGATCATACTCTTGGATGAATCTCACCAACGGCCGGAATCTTTCCAATTTTTTCAGTCATTATAGAGTCGGCCATTAAACAGTTCGATTTTTCATAGCAGAGAAGGCCGGAATACGGAGATTCTAATAAATCTTTTTAATGGTCGGATCATTAGTTACGCAATATTTGCCGCCGATAAAAAAGATACCTTATTGTTATATTGGGTTGCTAATAGTTAGCAAACGGTGATTGATGCGTATTTAGAACGTGCTGCTGGGCATGATGAATGAATGCGGTAATTAAAATTGCGAAATCAGGGGCATCTTTACTAAATCCAGAAATTGGAACACAATTTGTAATATTACATAAGTTACATCATATAGAGGGATAGATGAGCATTGGAAGAAGCGGACGTGTAGTGATTGAGATTGATCCTGCATTGAAGAAGACACTGCATGCAACATTAATGAAGAATGGTCTTACACTTAAAGATTGGTTCGTTCTATCAGCGGAAAGTTATTTGGCTAATACCACGCAAGGATCCTTACCTTTTGATGAAGATGAACATCAAATGAAGGATACTTTAAAATGAAACCATTTGATAAATCTTCTGCTGTATCTTTTGGTCGTCATGAGACCTTTACACTTCGTTTTGGTTGGTTAACAAAAGGCTTCAAAGCATGGTGCGAAGACTCCTCGATTTTTGAAAAGGATGATGCAACAGTTGTTCTGGGCGTGGGTAAAAACATGGTTCATGCGATTCGCTATTGGCTTATTGCGTGCCAAATTCTAGAAGCTAATAAACATACGTTAACATCGACCGTACTAGGAAAACGGCTATTTGATATAAAAAATGGACATGATCCATATCTAGAAGACGATGCCACTATTTGGCTACTCCATTGGTTGATCGCTTCAAATGCCGAGAATGCAACAGCATTTTTCTGGTTTTTCAATAGATTCCACAAACCCGAATTCACACAAAAAGAATTATTTGAAGCTTTGCAAGTATTTGTTCATGAGAATGTAAGTAGCCGAGTTGCCGATAATACTTTGAGAAGTGATATCACATTAATGCTACGAACATACGAGCCGACAATAGATTTTAAGAAAACTCCAATTGAAGAAGGACTTGACTCTCCGCTAGCTATTCTCGGGTTGATTAATGAAATTGGTAATTCAAAATATCACGAGTCTAAACTTGAAAATCGTTGGAATCTCCCAGTCGTGCCATTTAGCTATGCGGTTCTGGAAGTTTTCAAAGTTTCTAGATTATCTAGCCTGCCTGTCGAGAAATTAATGATCAGTGATGGTTTTTATGCTGCTCCAGGAGCCGTCTATAGGTTAAATGAAGAAGGGCTAATCGATAAACTAGAAGAAATGATAGCTTGGTTACCTGGCGTTTTTGAACTGAGAGAAACTGCCGGTATTCATCAATTGTACATGCTCAAGCAAATTGAACCATTGGATATATTAGATAAATATTACGAAGAATCTAACCAGTCACGATTGGTGGAGATAAGAGCATGAGACTGATAAACCTTTTGAAGGTTAACACGCATTACACCAGATCGATTAATCTGGAACGAGATTCTGAAGAAAATTCAAGTGCATGTACTTATATTCCCACACATCGTGCTGTTCAAACGTTGGGTCGTGTCATCGACACAATTAATACTAAAGAAACGCCCCGTGCATGGGCATTAGTAGGGCCTTATGGATCAGGGAAATCAGCATTTGGCTTATTTCTTAGCCAATTATTAGGTAACCCAGGATCTGCAACATGGCAACATGCAATGAATGTATTAAAAAATACAGATGAGGGTATGGCCAAAAAGATTACACAAGAACTCACCGGAACTGGTGGTTATTGCTGTATCAATTTAACGGGTAGTCCAGAAGCACTTAGTAGAAGACTTACGAAAGCTATGCTTACAGGTGCTCAAGTTTTTTTTGGTAAAAAGCTAGAGCCTTTGCCGGAAATTCTTAAGCAGCTTCAGGCTATATCAGAGTCTGACTTCGTTACCACTTCAAAAGTAACTGAACTAATTTCAGAGCTTCAGAAGGCTGTTCATCGAGCGCAAGGAGCTGGCATCCTTATCATAATTGATGAGTTAGGCAAATTTCTGGAATTCGAAGCGAGGAATCGCAATGCTAATGATGTATTTTTGTTACAAGCAATTGCGGAGTCTGCTTTTAAGCCCAATTTAATTCCACTGCATTTTGTAGTTCTATTACATCAAGCTTTCGAACAATATTTCCAAGGATTTGGTGAGAAGCTTAAAAATGAGTGGAAAAAAGTACAAGGTCGTTTTGAAAATGTACCATTTCTTGAATCCGCTGAACAAACTCTACGAATTCTTTCGGCATCGCTGATTTCTAGTTTTGATAACGATATTATCGTACGGAAATCTACTCAATGTGATCACATAGTAAAATCACTCGCTTTGGTCAATGCTTTACCCACAGGAATGAGCGTTGCAACTGCTCAGAAATTATTTGAGAACTGCTATCCCTTACATCCTTTAACTTTATTATTGTTGCCTACGCTATGCCAAAAAGTAGCACAAAATGAACGTACTTTATTTACCTATTTAGGTAGTCAAGAGCCATATGGTTTTCTTGATACGTTAACTCATCTTGAAATTACTGATGATCGATTGCCCTGGATAATGCCTTGGGAAATTTATCAGTATTTCATTTTGAATCAGCCAGGACTAACCACAGATCATGCAACTCACCGCCGCTGGGCAGAAGTCGTGATGGCGTTGGAACGTTTAGGGGATGCACCTATACAGGAAATCCAATTACTTAAAACTATCGGATTACTTAACATTATCAGTGCTCAAGGTGGATTAAAGGCATCAAAAGAAATTATTGCCCTTTGTGGAGATGGTAATGAAGACATTATCAATCACGCATTGGAGTCGTTACTAGAAAAATCAATTATCACTTACCGTAAATATAATGCCGAGTATCGTGTATGGCAAGGTAGTGATTTTGATCTAGAAGCTTCTGTACAAGAGCAAAAAGCGCAGATGACCAGCGCTCATCTTGCTGAGACACTTAATGAAAAAAAACCTTTGCAACCTGTCGTTGCCCGACGTTATGGGATTGAAATAGGCACGCTACGATATTTCAGACCAATATTTATTGATAGATTTAATACAAATCAAATCGTTTCAACAGATGAACCTACACTATATTTATGTTTGTCAGAAACGGGGGAAGATGAAGCTCTCTTTGAAAGCTGCTTAGGTACACTCGGGTGTTCACTAGCAATCGGTGCAATTATAGATTCAAGTGCAACATTGAAAGAATCTTTGATTGAGATTATCGCTTTGCAAAAGGTCCAGCATAGTAGTCCTGAATTAGCATCCGATCCGATTGCTCAACGTGAGCTCAAAGATAGGTTGACTGTCGCTATCAAGAATGAAAGACAGGTTATCTCAAGTATTCTTGAAGAACCAAGTAAATCGACTTGGCATTGGGGTGCTCGCCGCTACAAAGTAAATAATAAACGTGCATTCCAAGAGCTACTAACTTTAGTGTTGAAAAGTAATTACTCTAAAACACCGCATTTACATAATGAACTGATCAATCGTGAAAAACCTTCTTCAAGTGCAATAGCTGGCCGTAAGAAATTACTGCTTGCTATGCTTGAAATGGAGTCTATTGAAGATCTAGGAATTAAAAAATTCCCACCAGAGAAAGCGATCTATCGCTCTATTCTTCGAGCTACTGGCCTTCATTCTAAGACGAATCAAGGGTGGCAATTTACAGTACCGGAATCCCAGTTAGCATCAGATAGAGGTATCCAATCCCTTTGGGAAGCAATTGATAACTTCTTAAGTCGTACCGAGCAGAATCCTCTAGCGATCTCTCAACTTTACCAAGAATTATTAAATCCACCGTATGGTATTAAATCAGGCCTACTACCAGTACTTTTTCTTGCAGCTTATTTGGTTTATAAGGAAGAAATTGTTATCTACGAAGATGGTTATTACTCACCATTCCTAACTCAGGAATTGTTGGAAAAAATCTTGAAGTCGCCTGAGATATTCTCAATTCAGCGCCTCAGAATTGATCATCTTAGAGACCAGCTTTTCAAGAAATATGCTCAAGCAATTACACTTGATGACCCTGCTGAGGTTAATATGATGGCAGTACTTAAACCACTATCTAGGTTTATGGTCAATTTGCCGGATTATACAAAGCGAACCAAACGTATTTCTGAAAAAGCACAGAAAGTACGTGAGCATTTCTTTGCAGCCAAATCCCCTGCACAATTGTTGTTTAGAGAATTGCCGGTTGCCTGCGGATTCAAACCCATCGGCGCAGAAACAACAATTGAAGTACTTGAAGATTTTTCCAAAGAATTAAAGTCAATATTCTCAGAACTGCGAATTGCCTATCATAGTTTGCTGAGCGAGTTTCGGATGATGCTTAAAAATAGCTTTAATGAGAATGAGAAAGTTGCGTTCTCAGAATTGCGTGAACGTTTGCGCGGACGCTATGGCCCTCTTCAAACATATACAATTGATACACATGGATTAAAGGCATTTTTGGGTCGTTTAGCTGATCCCTATGGTGATGACGGACATTGGCTAAATAGCCTGGCCACTTTCGTCGCTCGCAAACCTCCTGAAAAATGGTTAGATGAAGATATCAATATAGCGGAATACCGTCTTGTTGAATTTTCAAAACGTTTGCGAGATCTGGAACGTTTGCGTATTCACTATGAAGATAGCGCGCCATCTTCTCACAACACTCAAATTGAGGTGGTAATGCTCCGAACAGTGCGTCAAGGTGGGAATGATCATGATGCTATTATTTCACTTGATGAATCCAAGAAAAAAGCCATAAGCGAAAAATTCGAATTGATTCAGCGCATGCTGAGTGATTTGCCTTCAGAAGATCTTCGTTTAGCACTTCTAGCTCAGCTTTTTGAAGAACACATTGCGAATCAAAAGAATAGAGATAATAATTTATCATCTAAAAAAGAAACAGGAGCAAGTAATGAGCGATAAAAAAATACGTCACGTTCTTGGTCTTTCTGGAGGTAAAGATAGTTCTGCGCTTGCAATTTTTATGCGAGACAAGGTGCCACAGATGGAATACTTCTTTACTGATACAGGTGCTGAACTACCCGAGACTTATGAATACTTGGATAAATTGGAGGCTTACCTTGGCAAGCCTATTGCTCGTATCAATGCTACACGGACTTTTGATCACCTTCTTAAAAATCAATATAACAATTTTCTTCCATCGGCTAATACTCGCTGGTGTACTCGTGAACTCAAGATAAAACCATTTGAAAAATTTGCAGGTGATGATGTCGTCGTTAGCTATGTAGGAATACGTGCTGATGAAGATCGAGAAGGATATATAAGTACTAAACCTAATATCAAGGCAGTATTTCCTTTTAAAGAAGCAGGTCTTGTATATGCTGATATCATGCGCATTTTGAATGATTCTGGTCTTGGTATTCCTGCTTACTATGAATGGCGTAGCAGGTCAGGATGTTATTTTTGTTTTTTTCAGCGTAAATCTGAATGGGTTGGTCTCAAAGAACGCCACCCAGATTTATTTAAAGCGGCAAAGCACTATGAAAAATTTGATGCCGAAACAGATACACGTTACACCTGGTCACAAGGAGAAAGCTTGGACGAACTTGAAGCCCGGTCAGAAGAAATTAAGCTGAACGCAAATCAAAAATCACAATCCCTCCCGGTTAAAAGTTGGCAAGTCACGCTCGCATCAATTGCTGAAGAAGAAACCGATGAATCTTGTTTGATTTGTTCTTTGTAATCTTTACAAACAAATTTAGATTATTCAAACAGAATTTAATTTTGATATCAAAGAATATTCTTACAACATAATTCGATAGTATGACTCATATTAACAATTTGATTTCTTTCTTGCGGCATTACGGGCCTATCCCTGCTGGGGACAACATGTACGACGAACTAATTCAATCCGAGATAGAACGGCATGGGATTGATCCTGCAATTCACATTACTCCTGCCAGATTGCAGAAAGTTCAGGAGAACTTTGAGTCATCGGTGCCTCGCAATGTGATACTGACGGGGACAGCCGGTGATGGCAAAACATACCACTGCCGACGAATCTGGACGAATTTCGGCGGCGATCCTGAGCAATGGAAAGCAGGCGAGAAAATTGTCTCTCTCTCACTTCCTGCTTCCAGAAAAACGCTTACGATTATTAAAGATTTGAGCGAATTGACAGTAAGCGAGAAAAACAACGCGCTCGCCAATCTGGCCCTTGCAGTGACTGGCGGTAGTGCAAACAATGTTTATCTTGTGGCAGCCAATGACGGTCAACTTCTCGCCAGCTGGCGTGATTGGTCGGATTCCCAAGGAGAAGAAGCGCATAAGGTTTTCAAAACTGTAGAGGATATGCTAGTTGATGAGCGAACAAGTGACGACGCTCTTAATTTGGATCTTTTCAATCTTAGCCGTCTTGATGCATCTGAGCATTTTCAGGAGCTCGTCGAACAGATTGTCGCACATCCTCAATGGTCACAATGCGAAGGCTGTGACTTACTCAATAAAGATGGATCAACGACTTGCCCCATTCGTATAAATCGGGAACGACTCCGCAATGGAAGTAACGGGTCGGTATTTCGAAAGCGTCTGGGAGAGTTGATGAAGCTTGCCCGCGCCAACCGCATGCATATACCTATCCGAGACCTTCTTCTCCTGGGCGTAAACATTCTTTTGGGCGACCGGCAAGGGCAGCAAATTTTGTTGACTTGTCGAACGGCGAAGAATAGAGCAGAAAAACAAGATTATCGACTGACAAATCCCTACGCAAATGTGTTCGGAACAAACCTGCCTGAACGTCAGCGGCAACAATACCAGGTTTTCAATACACTTGAAGCTTTCGGCATCGGACGCGAAACAGATAACAAATTTGATAATTTACTTATTTACGGGATATACGATGATTCGGCACTTTACAAAGAATTAGTGTCGATGGACACTCATTACGGAGCATCGGCCTATGAAGCATGTCTACGTGATTATCTTGAAGGGGAACGGGAAAATATAGAGGAGTTTATGAACGCTCTGTCCCGGCAACGGCAGCGCCTTTTCTTTTCTTTGCCGACGGAAAGTGCTTTGGACCCCTGGCGATTAACCATTTATCAAGCGTCAGGCAGGTTTTTAACGTTTTTAGACGGGCTAGCAAATAGCAGTGATGTGTCACGCGTGACCGAACTTTTGGTCCGGGGGCTCAACAGAACGTTTTGTGGCATGATGATTGATGATGGTGCAGAACTATATCTTGCCTCCTCTGGAGGTGACGGACGGGGTCGGATAGCGTCTCTCCTCAATTATTGCCTGCCGACAACTAGACATCGAAGAGACCCCTATCTCAGCTTTGCAGTAGGAGCGGATGGCGCGACACCATGCTTGCAAGTTATTGATCCTGCGGGCCAAGGCGATGGCATCGTTGATAGTCTCACTCTTCAACTCACTCACTTTGAGTATCTTGTTCGCGTGGCCAGTGGTAGCCTGCCAGCTAGCTTCTCGCGACAGTGTAATGAGGATTTCCTCGATTTCAAATTGCGACTCATTAAAAGGCTTGATGATCTGATCGGTGAAAAACCTTCAGGTGATGAAATCAGTTTACAAGCGCTAACAGTTGATGAGCGTGGGCGAGCGCATGCCGACAACATTCGTATCAGGTTAGGCTCATGAATAAACGTCTCGAGGCTCCTGCCAAATACAGAAACGATGTTAATGTTTGGGTTGATGAGGCTATTTGGGGACACCGCCTATACAATGACCAGACGCCATGGCTTGTATTTCTAGAGTTCCTTGCAATCTTTCAGTCAAGACAGGCCGAGGGCAAAGCGCTACATGAGGGAGAACGCGACGGAACACATGAATCGTTTACCTACTATATTCCACGGCTAATTCCAATACGGCAATTGGTTTTTAATAACCCTCATATTCGTTATATTGAGGATAACTATCAATCTGACCCGGAGCGGTGGCGTGCATGGTTAAAGACATTTTCTACAGACAATAACTTTGAATATCTGCAAGAGCGTTTTGGGTCGTTCACACGGCTTGCTCGTGTAGTCGAGTTCTTCCAGACGACAGCAATTGAGCCACATCGTCAGCGCCGATGGAGTTCCCGTTTTCTATTTCCATACGGCCCAAATTGTCTCTATGCAGATTTGCCCGCAAATGTAAAAGGAAGCCCAGATCGACGCTTCTTCGCACGAAGCGGTGAATTGCTTTACCTGATGCTAAATCGCAGTGGCAAGGGTGTAGAAATAGCGAAGATGATTTCAGAGAAGTTACTGCGGCCAGGCGAGACATGGAATCGTGTGGTTCGTGCATTGTTGCCGGAGGGTTACCGAATCGATTCAAATCCAGTTTCAAGCACAATTGGCTATCTTCCTTTTGCCAAGCGCCCTGAATATGAAGAGCTTGCGGAAACATGGACTCAGCTTCTCAAATTAGACCTATCTGGGGAGGTACTGTTCGATCCATTGATGCGCCTTTCAGCTTTGCACATGCTGCTTTATATGCTGCGACGCGCCAATGAAGAGATTGGTGATTCAAGCGAGCCCAAATTTGTATTGGAAATAGCTTCACCACGAAGATCAACGTTGTTTGAACTTTCGAAGGAAAATTTCGGAGCAAATCGAATGCTATCAACGCGTGCGGTTCGTGCGTATATAGAATCTGCCAAAAAAGACGAGCGGTGGAGTGCCGCGTTGCAAGCAAGAGCACCATCGGAAGCTGTAAGAGAATATCTAACAGAACGCTACGAATGGCAATACGATGAGGGCTCGCCTTCAGGCGATCCGGAGGCAATATTTGAAGCCCTTAGAGGTTACGCAGAGAAGCGTCACGAACAACACGTTGCGAAAGTACATATGGAATGGGCAAGGCAAATTGGGTTGGCAGTATCACGCCGAGGTGCGGGTACATGGTACTCGCCTGATGACTTGCTGCTCAAAGCGCTTGTCATTTGTACTGTTGACGAAGGCCGCGAAGAGTACCATCGGTTTCTTGCCAAGCTATATGACCGTTTTCGACTGGTTATTGGCGCCAGTGAGGCAGAACGAGCGTTTGGGGTTCTTCCAACCGATCAGAACGCTTTTATGCTGAATACACAGCGCTTAGAGCAGCGCTTAAGGACTTTGGGGCTGTTACGCCGTCTTTCTGATGATTGTGCTTACGTCGAAAATCCGTTCAGGAGCAATGCATGACAAGAAATGAGCTCATTGCGTCAGTGGCGCTCGACTTTATAAAGACACATCTAAATCAGGAACCCGAAGGTTCTTTGCGTTTTTGTATGCTTGGGTTAGAGGCATCGCTTGTGCGCTCAATTGCGCAGGCAGTCTTGGCGGATTCAGATGCGGGTGCTATCGTTTCAGTCAAGATCTCCTCCTTCTTCGATCCAGAAAGCAATCTGCCTTTGGATGCAAGAAGCGACCAATCCATTACACACTGGCGTCACTGTCGTTTGGTAGAAGGGACACGTGCGGTACTCTTTGCTGCATCGCAAGAAGAGCTACAACGTAATGACAAGAGCGTTGAAAAAATCACAAAGATCGAAACTGACACTCTAAGAACAAGCTATGACGCTTGGATTGATAAAGTTGGATTGACATCTAACTATCTTGATGGACATAAAAGATATCACCTACTCACAGCTCTTCAATCTGCGAATCTTTCCCATGCCGCACGAACGATCGAGACCTTCGCAGATTTTGTGCTAGCCATTTCGGACGGAATTATCTGGAAAGGGCTTCCTTTACAAAAGGCTATAGACAATGCCCTTCCCAGCCTCAGGCTTCCTCGCTATGCAGGGTATTTTGATCGCATACCCGAGAAAAAGCGTAGATCACTAACTGAGTGGAGCAAGATATTCAAGAGTCTCCATAGTAAAGTTAGACCACTTCTTGTCCGAGAAACAGAGAGAGGGGAACCTATTCCACGCGACCAACTTCGGACAAATTTCAAAGATCTCTCAGATCGGTTGACCGATTCAGAACGAACGGCTATACAGAGCTTTCTTGATGCTGATTTGCGTATTGATGATTGGTCTGATGCCCAAAAAGGGTTAGCAGACCTGGATTGGAGGTCAATCTCTGACTTGTTCGAAGGCATTATGAGAACAGTTTCCTTGTCTTTGGGAGAACAAACCATCAAGTTCTTTGACGATGAATTTGATGATCTGCTGGAAGATGAAGAGCGTGAGCTACTTTCAAGAGATTTTCTCAAGGAGCCATCAGACGATCTTCAGAAATTCTTTGAAACCCACCGTGAACATCTCGCACGCGACAAAAAGCTGTCTGGAAAATGGGAGCGCTATATCTATCGTAACCCGCAAGTTTATCAAGATTTCCTAGTGGGATTGCTGGAAACTCTGGACAGCCTGCGCCGCCGTGTAAGTGACGAGGAGTTGAAAGAAAACAAACTGGCAATACGCATTCCTAATGCCCGAGAGAAAAGTTTCTGGCGTGGAAAGAACGCAAAAGTTGCGAGATATCTTGCCTTTCGTTACCGAGGGCTTCAAACAATTCTAGGTGAAAATGTCAAATTAGATTTTGGAAAGTTGTTGGAGTTTTATTATCCAAAAGTCGATGATGATCTTGTTAAGACTACTTCTGGCTCGAAAGAAGCACGGTCTATCAAATTCGAGGCCATCCTCGATCCCGAAGGTGCAAAGACTAAGCTTATATTCCATTGGGAAATGCCGATCGATGCTATTGCAACAGCCTTGCCTGATGATTTGTTGAATGTCGCCAACCAAGATAAAAAATGGGCCTTATTGCCGACAGCAGATATCGCCAGACAGTTTGTCAGTGCCAAGGGTAGTATTCAGCGCATAGCGCTCAATGATGTCAATACTATCCGGGACGTAACCAACTCAAATGATGGAAGGCTGGTTGCCCCTAACAAAAATAGCGGGGACAGAAGTACGCCGTTTTTGTCTGCACTCAATGAGATGTCAAGCATATTGGGAACATACAGTACAAAAAAAATTCATGAAGCGTTTGAGCGATTCATCAATTTATACACAAAGGCTATACGAGAGTGGGTCACACCAGAAGGCTCCGGAATTGCATCAGATGCCCTTATAGAACAGGCTATAGCCTACGGTGAGCTTTTTGATACTCTTCTAGAACATGCAAATAACGATCTCTCACGAGAAAGGCTTTGGCAGGAAATTTTGCGTGTTGGTATTGCAAATGTCGGCGCTGGCACTCCTGCTGCAATTGTTACACCGTGGCATCCGATGCGACTTGCCGAAATAAGTATTAAGGCACGCCAATCTGCAAAGCTGATCAATAATGTTCTAAATGCTAAAGAAGATGATATTTTTCGTGCTGACTTGCTGTTTGGCCAGATACAGACTGAACTCATTTCGAATTATTATCCAGAAGTCTGTATTGGCTTTGATCAAGATCAACCAATACTCCTTGCAGCAGCTGACACAATATATGATTACACACTAGCAGAGCCGCCGCTACGTCGGGCACGCCCGAATGGGGATGAAGCGCTTGACATTGAACCCGGTGTAGCAGCCAAAGCTTTTGGAAATGTCGGAGAACAATACCTTAAGCTTCTCCCTCATGAACGCAGTAATTTCTCAATAGTGCTTTATAACGCTGAGTCTAAAGCTCTACCGAGTGCTCTAGCTTCCGAACTATCTAGCAAAGTCGAACAAGAAAATGACCTGCAATGTGATCTGTTGTTAACACATTCAGATCCCAAGCGTATTAGGCGGATGTATGAACAACAAAATGTTACCGTTAACGAAGAATCCGGGTCGGTCATGGCCAGCGAAGCCGCCAGGAACTTCCTCTCTAGACTGCGCGTTGGCTTTCTCGACGCCGCTAATATCCCTGATGATAGTATCGATCGGGTTGCTGACCTTGTGGCGCTTCAGGATGTAGTTGCACGCAATGCAAAGTTGGTCTGGAAACGCGCACCCGGTGAAAGACATTCTGAATTGCTTGATCATGTTCCGGCGCGCTGGTCTAGACGGCGCCCCATAGGTTTAGCTGATACAGCAACAGCAGTTTATCTAGCTTGCCCTGTTCAGCCTCATGTAGGTCAAAGCTACCTCAACCTAGTACAGGGCTTCCTCGAAGGTGGCAATGCTATGCCGAACAATGTCATCCCTGCACGTGAAGTCAATTTCCGCGATGGCGATATTGGTGATGTATTTCGTCAGACACACAAGATCGGTGAATGGGTTGTTAACTTCGATGAATTGGTTGACCGTCGTCTCTTGAGCAACAACGGAGTACATGTCATCCGTCATATTCATGACCGGCATGTAGATCGCAATATTGTTGTATCGACAACATCCAACCCCAGACTCCTTCGTGTACTTCTGAAAGAGCGCCTGGAACGACTTGATCCAGCAATCATCGACGAAAATGAAACCGTTATTGACCGACTTATCGAACAGGCCAATGCACTATCCGGTCAAATCGTTATGCGCGCAGCACGTTACGGCCACTATGCGAATGAATTACTTGGTATTGTCTTATCAATGGAGCAAATCCGAACTGGACTTGGAAGTGCAGATTTACCGATGGGTTGGTTTTTTCTGGATGATTTAGCCTCTTGGTTCGGCCAGCGGGAAGAGCAAATTGCCGATATCATGGCGATTGCCCCTCGTATTGTGAATGGTATGCCCGTTCTAAAGATTGCAATTTCTGAAGCCAAATTTGTCAGCTCGCTTGGTTATAGAACTCAGGCAAAGAAATCTGCAAAACAACTTGAAGAGACTGTTGCTCGTCTTAGCCGTGCGATTGATCCAAAACACAACCGAATAGACCGTGAAATCTGGCTACATCGATTAGGGGATTTCATGATAGAAGGCATGGAGCCGTTTGATCCGAATTTAATGAACTGTTGGGATCTACACAAATGGTCAGATGAAGTCAGACAAGACAAAATTCCGATTCAACTTGCAGGATTTTCACATGTCTTCATTCATGACACTGAGGAATGCGTAGATGCGGGAGATGTAATACCTTTAAAAGGAATGCCTCATTGTACGCAGCAAGTCTTCGACAAAACAAGAGTTTCTGGATTTATTCGATCTTTCGCTCAGCAGAATTCGGTTTCTGCTATGCAGACAGTATCTGAAGGTGAAATGTGGGCTGACGCGCTTGTTTCTAAGGAAACAATCTTTAAAAACTTGCAAACCGATACCCAGCTTAGTAGCAACCATATGTCGCAAGGAGTGAATTCAGTACCCATATCAAACAACAAGTTCGATAAACCAGAACCACTAGAAGAAACAAAACAAAACGATTTCGTAATAGCATTAGAAAAGACAGAATTTCAAATGGAATCAGTGGTAGAAGACACTAAAGATGCTATTCCAAATAAATTGTTAAAAATGTGGTTATCTAATCAACTTGCGGAATGGTTGAAACAAGTTTTTGACAAATCTAATGTTGTAGAGTCTTCACGCCCTACTAATAAGCACAAACCATCTTCAACCAAGCGGGTAGTGTCTGAAGACGAAGAGTGGAACGACGCGCAGGTTTCTAAGGAATCAGCATCTGACAACGAACAAGCTAATGCTCAGTCTAGGAGCAACCAAATGTTGCATGCAATGGATTCATTATCTTTATTGAATAACAAGGTTGTTAGCCCAGAGCCACCCAAAGAAACAAAAAATATTAATTCGCCAACACCAGTAGATGGAAATGTTTCATCTCAACCAGAACCTGAGATGAGGGATAGAGAATATGCTATACCAAATGATTTGCTAAAAATGTGGCCATCTGGCGAACTCGCTCAATGGGTGAGTTTAGGTACCTTCTCAGATGAAGAAGATGAAGATACCAAAGCCTGGCTGGATACAACGGTCAAATCATTGCAGAGAGCATTGCGCGGTTATGAAATGACTGCAGAACTCATCGGAGCGCGATTAACACCCAATGCGGCGCTCGTGCGCTTTCGGGGATCAGATGATTTGACTGTAACAAAGGTCGAAAAGAAGCGACAGGAGTTGCTGACGTCCCATGCTGTTGATGTCATCAATATTTTGGCCGCCCCGATGGAAATTATCATCATGGTAAAACGACCACATCGGGCAATATTGCATTTGCGGGACCTTTGGCGACGACGCGAGCTTCCTTCAACCGCACCTGAGTCAAATAATAGTCTACTGCTTGGCGCAAAAGAATCAGATGGTGAGTTGCTATATCTGAATGTAGGGAATGAGTTTGGAGGGCATCAGTCTCATGGACCTCATACACTAATTGCTGGTGAAACAGGAAGCGGCAAAGGCGTCTTGGTACAGTCCCTCCTGCTAGATATTTGCGCAACAAATTCCCCCAAAAGAGCACGCATACGTATGATTGATCCTAAGGCCGGGATTGATTTTCCGTGGCTTCGCACCATGCCGCACCTTGATGGTGAATTAATCACGGAGCAGGGTCAGGCTATTTATGCTTTGGAAGAATTAGTTGCTGAAATGGAGAGAAGGAACAGATTACTGGCTGAGGCAGGTGTCACTAAGCTCGATAACTATAATTGCAAGGTCTCTTCTTCCGAACAGCTTCCGCGCATATGGCTGTTTCATGATGAGTTGGCGGATTGGATGATGATGAATGAATATCGTGATGCCGTGGATCTAAATGTAAGTCGTTTGGGAGTAAAAGCACGTGCAGCTGGAATTAACCTAGTATTGATTACGCAACGACCTGACAAAGATGCACTACCAATGCAACTTCGTGCAAACTTGACGAATCGCCTAGTCTTAAAAGTTGCAGACAAGAGGAACTCAATTCTTGTTCTTGACGAGCCAGGTGCTGAACGATTACTTGGTCGCGGTCATTTGGCAGCTAAGCTGTCAGGAGAAGGTAGAGTTATCCTTGCACAAGTGCCTTTTGCTTCGGAAGAAGAAATTTCTGAACTTGCCCACTTGATTGCAGTGGCACGTAAATAGAGTTAGTAATGAACAATCATCAACACCAAATTGATAATAAATAGAGGAAATTTGGTTTGTTCCGAATTACTGCGAGAACCGTTCTAGAACTTGGCTCTGAGCTGATTAGCTCAGACATAATAGCATTCTACGAACTCATCAAGAATGGTTTCGACGCACGTACCAAGAGTGGTGTCGATGTTCGTTTCGATATCTTGCTATCCCAACGAGCTTATTTGCGACTCCAAAATAAAATCGCCACCGGTGGTACCTTGGAGGAGTTAAAGGCGCAGATTAAGTCGGAGTTGCTTCCAACGGCTAGTGAAGGAGCGCGTGGAGATTTCACTGCAACCATCAATAAAGCAACATCAATTGAGTCTCTATCACAATGCTTCGAGATGGCTCAAAAAGGTTATAACACTATTACCATATTCGATAATGGTGTCGGGATGTCGCTAGAAGATCTCAATCGCAATTTCCTCGTAATTGGTACCCCGTCACGAAAGAAAGAGGTTGAAGCTGCACTTCAACGTGGTGACAAACAGACGCCATATCTTGGCGAGAAAGGTATTGGTCGGCTTTCAGCTATGCGGCTTGGAGAACGGCTAAGAGTTGAGACAGCCAAAATATCTGACTCTCACCTCAATATCCTCGAGATCGACTGGGCAGAGTTTGGTGATATAGATGCCATGCTCGATCAGATACCGGTTGCACCAGATATTGGAGATACCAAACCAAAGAATGACTGGTCAGGTACCTCAATAGTTATTAGCGATCTCCTAGAAAACTGGACTGAATCCCGGGTACGTGAATTGGCGGAGTATGATTTTGCTCGTCTGACTGACCCCTTTGCAGATGCAGGATCACGCCCCCGTATTGCGATCTATTGGAACGGCGAGCGTATAGCAATTCCAATTATGTCGAGTTCTATCCTCAACGCCGCCCATGCACGCGTGAAAGGGAATTATGAAATTATCAATGGATCACCGGTTCTTACCTGCAATTTTGAGGCACTTAGCTTAGGTTTTGAACACCCGATCGAGCAGCAAACGTTGGTGCTCCCGGTAGAAGATCTTCAAGCAGCAATTATTGGTAAAGATGGTCCTGTGGAAGATTCAGCACTTACTTCTATTGGTCCTTTCAGCTTCGAAGCACACTGGTACAACAGACGAAGACTCTCTAGCATTGATACTATTGGCGATCAGCGAGCGGTGCGTGAATTACAGCAGAAATGGTCAGGAATTCTTTTATTTCGTGATAGATTCAGGGTGTTTCCTTATGGAGAAGATGAAGACGATTGGCTGGAGCTTGACCGGAGAGCGCTACGGAGATCGGGGTATACACTTAATAAAACGCAGTTTATTGGTCGTGTAAATATATCTCGAACTGGAAATCCAATGCTAGTCGATCAAACTAATCGAGAAGGATTGCGCGAGACGTCTGAGCAATATGTACTTCTCCAGGTACTACGATATTCAGTTCAGGATCGACTAGGCATGTTCATGCAGGACATCGAACGGCAATACAAGCATCAAAAAATAGATCTATCAGATGCACAGGCAAAAGTCATCAAACTTGAAGATCGTGCTCGTACTGCTATCCAGCAGTTGAAAAAACTCACACCTCCTGAGGGGGGAGAAGCGATTGAGGATCTTCAGCAGACCTTGTTTGAGTTTTCTGAGTTCGCTGCACAAGCACGGAAGCGAATTGAAGAAATGGAGCAAGAAAGTCGCCAAATGATTGAAATGGCCGGTGTTGGCCTAATGGTCGAAGTGGTAGCACATGAACTGGCACGGGCATCGGAAAATGCACTTAAAGCACTTGTCAAGCTTAAGGGTAACGATGTCCCATATCAGTTGAGAAGTTACTTCAACACACTTCAGGCAGAGATGAAGAGTATTAGTAAACGGGTTCGTGTGTTAGACCCGTTAAGTGTGTCTGGCCGACAACGGCTAGAAATATTTGCATTGGATGAAGTAATCCGCGAAGCAATTGAAGCCCATGAAACGCAGTTCAAGCGTCATAAAGTATGCGTAGCTTTAGATCTCCCAAGCCGACCGTTACTTGTGCGTGCTGTAAAGGGTATGATAGTGCAGATAATAGAAAATCTTATTTCAAACTCAGTCTATTGGCTAGACATGCGTGTAGAACGTGAGTCCTCGTTTAAAGCTGAGATTAAGATCGGCCTATCACGTAGTCCTCCAACAATGACATTTGAAGATAACGGCCGCGGTATCGCACCCGAAAACCGCGAGCAGGTTTTCAAGATGTTTTTTTCACTTAAAGATAGCCGACGGCGACGAGGCCTCGGGCTTTATATTGCTCGTGATGCAGCACAACACCATGGTGGCACGCTGGAACTAGATGAAGATCGTAATCCCGAAACAGGTCGCTTACATCGCTTTATTTTAGAGTTGCCGAAAGGAACCGAAGTATGAAGCTTCGTGACCTGCTTGCAGAAAAGGGTATTAGACGAGCACTCGTTGTTGACGATGTCTGTGATTCTATACCCACTGCAAATGATATTGGTCCGGCAAACGAGGCTTGGCCAATATTTAATGATGATTTGCTCGAAGTGCACAAGGCGAAGATAACTGACGCGTATCCTCCAGCTACAAATAGACGCTTCGATGAGCTTATAGCCGATGATGGTTACGTTGCAGCTATTTGGAACTTACGTGATTATCTTGGCGAAATCTGTAACCCCCTCTTTGAAACATACATTAGTGACCAAGATTCTGACCGTCGATATATAGAACTGGCACTGGCGAAACTCAGAGTCCTTGGCCTTGAGTGTGAGACCTCTGGACGAAACTTCACTGCCGCTGCTCAGTCTATTGATTTAATTTTGATCGATTTATTTTTCAACAAAACTCAAGATGATTCCGCACTAGATGAATCAAAGGATAAACTGAAACTCGCCCTTTCGACGAGGCGTGAAAACCCGCCACTAGTCATTCTTATGTCACGTAGTACTCGCCTAGATGCAAAACGTGACGAATTCCGAGACTATGTCGGATTACTAGATTCTGCCTTCCGTATCATTAAGAAATCCGACTTAGAAAATAATGATCGTCTTGAACGTCAACTTGAACGCCTTGTAGAAAACGCTGTGGATTCTCGTAAGTTGGCTACATTTTTCTGTGCACTTGAAAAAGGGATGGCTAGGGCGACCGATCGAACCCTAGAGCTTCTTAGAAAATTGCGTCTTTCTGATATTGGACAAATCCAGCAACTTCTATTGAGCGTTGAAGGGGAGCCTACCGGTAGTTACCTTGTCGATGTGTTTGATCGCATTCTTCAGCATGAGATAGAGCGCGAGTCTACTATTATAAATGCTGCACTTGACCTAAACGAATTTTCTATTGCAAATCATCCCCCTCCCTACATTGCTGGCTCACCTGAACTGCAAGTAATAGTCGAGCGTATCTTGGCTCAGAATGCTGAAAGATTGCGTTTGCCAGGGGCGCTCGAAGCTTCTGTGGCCTTTGGTGATATTCTAAAAATGACAGAAACCGCCGATGTAGATAGACTTAAATCTTTATTACTTGTAGACACAGGACCCGATAAGGTCATGCTGATTTTAACTCCAGCGTGTGATCTGCAACGAGGAGGAGCTCCTCGTATTCTTTTACTAGTGGGGACACTAAAGTCCCTCGGGGTACATGACTGGTCATATAAAGGTGATGCCAGAACACCCGTGATCAGTATTGGAAAAAAATTATCATGGATTCAATGGAATTTAAAACACATCGATACGGTCTCGCATGATCAGCTTGGGCAGGTGTTCGAAAATGGCGATCTTGCAGTGGTTGCTCGTCTACGCGAAGCTCATGCTCTTGAATTACAGCAAAGGGTTCTGTCAGGACTTGGCAGGGTGGGAATGGTTGCAAAGCTACCCGCGACCTTTCCGGTATGTGTAGAAGTCTATTATTCCAATGTAAGTGGAGTTCCAACGAGACTAGATATCCCTGCTCTCGAAGAGGCTGCAGTATGTTTTGTGGGACGAGATGAGAAAAGTGAGCCTGTACTCCGGCTTGTCATGACTGACCATGCCAGTGACGGAGTTATAGATGCTGTTACCGAATTGGATGAGAGACATATATCAGAAAAAGCTCGACAAGTTTTCGATCACGTGCGCACATCAGGCGATTTAAGGCAAATGTTAACTAGCGGTATAAGTCTCAAAGGTGCTAACGACAGTAAATGGTCTTATATCCCATCCTTAACAAATACGGATAGAATCCCTAAACTTGGTCTATTGGCTTGGAACTATCTAATCGATTTGAAAGCGCTTTCAAATAATGATCTTTCAAAAGCTGGCATAATTTTTTTGGTAAGAGACCTTTCACAAGATAATACTCCAGGTCTTGACGCCGCTATGCAAAGCGGATTACTCAAACCAGATAATAATCCTGAAAATTAATTGAGTGAAAAGGGTTAAAGATATGATAGATGACGAGGAGAAGCTGCTTACACCACTAAATGCCGCCATCCATCTTGGAATTACAGTAGAACTCCTCTTTCAATTTACAAAACTTAATTTTACTAAATCTAGCGGCCTGCGCTCTCTAAAAACAAAGGAGAAGAAGAGAAAAACTTGGTTTGTTGAACAAGAGTTATATGAGTTTGACAAGTTGCTTGCCGGATATTGGTGCGGCCCTAGCGATCCTCGGCCTAGTATTCCTAAAGCGATTCTAGATCATTTAAGAGCTGAGAGCCATAATCAATGCGCGCGCTGTGGCTCAGGATCTGGTGTCGATACAGCGCATATCATTCCCTGGAGTATAAGTAGATCTCACCATCCAAATAATTTGATTCGTATATGCTCTTCATGTCATCGGGAACATGATGCACAGCAAAGCCTAGCAAGTGAAGATTTACGGAAAATAAAACAAGAACTAATTGATCGAACACGCTCTCGACTGAGAAATCGAATATTGCCTCCTTCTCAAAAGTTTCGTCCTCCACGATGTTCCAAACAATTTTTTGGTAGAGAAAGAGAGTTACAAATCCTTATAGATGCTTTGCAGTTAGGTGAATCCGTTGTAGTTAACGGAGTGGGGGGTATCGGAAAATCTGAATTAGTCTTACAAGCGTTGAGTCGGATAGAGACTGGACGGACAGTGATTTGGTGCGATATCGAACAATATCGGCATATCGCTGATTTCGTCATGGCTTTACGCACTGCACTATCCAGCGAGGGTATCGCTTGCAATAAAGAAGAAATTCCTTATCGCCTTGATGATATGCGAGCATGCGTTGTATTCGATAGTATAGAACAGAGTAGCTTGGAGAACTTAGATGACTTCGAAGATACAGTAACTCAACTACTTCAGGATACATATCACACACAGTTCGTGTTGACGAGCCAAATCACTTTGTACCGCTTTCCATCAGATATTTGCTTAAAGTTAGATAAATTAGATGCGTCAGCTAGCCTTTTGTTATTTGAAAAATCTTACATACAATACAGAAAAGATAGTAGAACCAGTTTAGAGGAATTATTAAAGTTCTGTGACGGACATGCTTTAACAATTCAGTTTGCAGGAGCGCTGGCTGAGTATTATGGTGGCACAGCTAACGTAATGCTCGCCATTCAAAGAAATGGAGCCCGGTCTGTTCGTTTGCCTGACCGAAAACATCACAGTCGCCAAACCTCTTTAATTTTATGTTTAGAAATTGCATATACAACACTTTCTATTGATTGTAAGAAATTGCTATGGGCTTTAGCGCTATCTCCGGCAGGGCTTTTCAAAGAGAATTTAGAAAACAACTGGGGGTGTTTAGAAGATTCAATGGAGGCTCTCGCCATACTTCGGCGATGGCATTTTGTTAATGATATGCCAATAAATGATAAATTAAGTCGTAGCAACTTGCTGACGCCAATTCGTCAATTCGTATTAGACAGAGCTCGAACTGATGAACAGGAACTTTTTGACGACATGGTTCACTACATGTTTGAGGAATTCGAGATGATGGTGGCAGTACTCGAACTCAATTACGACAGCCCAGAAGACACATTTAATGTTATGCGGCGATATGAGATGGAATTACCAAACCTTTTGGGCGCCATAAAACTTACTAAGTCAAGAGAGAGCGATTATAAGCTCTTAAAAACTGCCATTTCTATTGCCCGTTCTCTAATGCGTTATTTCTTTGTTTCTCGACTCCCGGAACAAGGTGCGCAAGTCATATTAGACGCTGCTGATATGGCAATTCGTTCCTCAAACTGGACCGATGCCTCAAGTTTGGCAGCGCAATTTATGGCGTTAGCATCTCGTAGTTTTGATGACTCACTAATTACCAAAGGTATAAATTTGGTTGATCGAATAGAAAGCGCTGTAGATTCGCTAGAATACCTACCAGATTTGGTGATGTCCCGCGCAATAGCTGCTCAACAGTCTGGTGAATTTTTATCTGCCGAACAACACGCTCGCAAAGCATTAAAAGGCTATCAATATCGACTACGTACTGCGGTGGAAGTCGATAAAGTAGGAGATCATCTAGACTTACACAATGATATATCTAACTCTTTAGGAATTCTTGGGTATTCATTGCTATCTCAAGAAAGATACAAAGAAGCAAGGGAAGCTTATCGTCATTCTCTAAGCCACGTAAGAGGTTCATCAATAGGTGTAAATCGCGGACAAATCTTACATCAGCTGGGGAATTGTGAATCATATCTAGGAAACTTTAAATCTGCTGCGGAGTTTTATTTTCAGGCCGTGAAAGTATTTCATTCTGTCGAAATGATAGAATATCTAAGTAATGCTTTTAGCGAACTTGGTTATACTTTTCTTGATACTTATCAAAATGAAATTCTCAACCATTTGAACGAGGAACTCGTGGATAGTGCGCTATTAGATTTAAGAACCGATATATTACGCGTTTTAAATCCGGCAGTCCCTCTTAACCACCAGCATTGTATTCAGGTTATTAGAAAGCTTTTTGGAACGATTATTCTTGTTAGTATCGCTGAGTACGGCAAGAAGTTAAATGGGTTTTGCCTAGGTTTAGAAAATTCCACAACAACAGAATTAAGAAAACAAATGAAAGATGGGACAAGAGAGCGCGATGATTTTTTTGCTGTAATGATGGTCGATTTGATATTTTATACAGGAGCATTGATTGCTCAAGGGGAAGTCGATTTTGAAGAAACTGGTGATATAAGCCGCGAAACGACTAGCGAATTTTTGCGAGTGATATGTGAGGCACATGATTGGGCTCATGAAGTCATGCGATTTAGTGATTGGCTTTCAGTCTATTTTACTAGACGATGGGTTTTTAAAGAGATAAGTCCAAGTCGTTTACAGGAGTTTATTTTAAACTATCGAGATGGTATCGATGATTATATAGATTTAAAACGCTAACTCACTATTGAAAGGTAATGGGCGGTTGTGAACTTAACTATATCTTTGATGTGCAGGGGATAATTTTTCCATTGCCTATTAATTTTATCTTTGTAAATTGCCTAGATGGTAAACAAGAGAAACTTACATGGATAGGACGATCATTCCTATAAAAATATATCCTATCAAAATTAGTATTCTCACATACCCATTGCACAACCTCCTCCATATCTTCATCTTCAATAATAAAATCACAAGCAGCGCCTAATCGTTCACATATGAATTTACCATTTCGTTTTTTTTCATGAGCAGCATGTTGATCAAGATTTGGCGAAATTCTTCCAGATATCTCTTTTGCAAGCTCTGTCGAGCAAAAACCATAAGTTAGTTTAATCATTCCATAATAATCTATAACTGGATCAAGAATATTCGTTGCAAGTTCATATATGGCTGTATAGGAATCTGCTTCTTTCGGTAAATTAGAAATGCCTGTTCTAGCTTGCATTTCGCCACATTCAATGAGGTCGCGATAAGTAAAATACTTACCACATGGAGTGTCAAGATTGGGAATAGATTGACTCCGAATTAAGCGCATTCCATCAATTTGCCAACGTGCAAGATTAAGGTTGTGAATGAATTCTGAAGGATTTGGTCCATAGCCTGATAGATCAAAGAGCCTTAAGGCTTCTAGTTGATTATCAAATGCAACCTGTTCCGCATAACTATCCATTTCCTCATTCATAAATCGCGATTTCAGATAAAGGTAAGGGGGAACAAATTCTTCCCCATATTCAAAAAGATGAAATTCTTGCTTATAAAATAATATTTTTACGCGATGTATCATTTTGGGAAGTGGTTCCCCACAGAAATCATCAAACCGCATCAGGGTAAGTTTTCCTGATCGTATGTGAATTTTGACTAGATCAGCCGATGTAATATCACCATACAGTGCTGCACCACAACCAATATATATACGAAGAATGGGGGTAAGTCGTTCGACAAGACTTGAATGAAGTTGTAATGACTCGCCTTCGATATACCAACCGAGACCTTTTGATGCCGCGTCACGACAGGCCGCGTTGATGCGCTCAGGTTGCGAAATTTGAAACAGTAGTTCCCTTGCCTTTAGCTGGGCAGCCCCATAATCAGCAAAGTGAGCTTTAATGTCGCGTTGCAATTGAGGATCAAGATGACGATAGGGTTTACGCTTATCAAACATTCCAAGCGCAAGGTAGACTAATAAATCATCTTGCCGGATCTTGCGAGCAGTTTCCAGAATGGCATCATCTTTTTGACTTCGCAAGAAACGAAGTGCTCTAGGCAAACTACCAAAAACTTCAATTACTTGAGGCAAGTTTATGACTTCACTTTTATCCGGCTCGCGTCCGTTTTCTAACCATTGAAGCCAAATCAAATCGAGCAGAGCCTGATGTTCAGCATAGCGTGCGAGATCTATCTCAATCTTATTTGGTTTTGATGCACGTTGTAACTGGCTAGCAGCACGCAATAGATTAGAACGTGAACGGCTTCTGTTAACCAAGAAACGTTGTTCCGCATCTTTGTCCTTAAAAACGAAAAATATACCCGGAGCTACGGGGATTGATTCTTCATATAAATTTTGTTCGATAAAGATTTTTAGTTCACTTGGTGTATAAAATTTTTGAAAGGTACCCCGAGTTGTCAGAATTCCATCATAGAGTTGCTTACCCTTCACCGCATATTGGTTAGTTAGCATCACCGCCACCACTAGTAGCTCTTGGGCTAATGAATAGGCTCCTTGAAGTGCTTCGATACGCTCATTGACATCCTCGATAACATTGATGACAAAACCTAGATTAACAATATTAGATAACTTCTTTTGATTCTCTGGTGCATAATGTGGATCCCAACCTGATGCTCGAATACCATTTTCTTGTAAACCTCGTAAATCATCTCCACGGCCACAACCATAATCAAAGACACTATGTGATCCATCGAGGAAGCCAAATCTTGCGAGCATTTGTATAGGAGCGGAAAAACCATATCGAACAAGAGCCGTCAAATGTCTCGGCACTTCACCAACAGTGGCTGTATAACTTTCACTAATGCTGTCTATTTCTGAAAAGTCGTTGCCAAGAGGAACAAAATCATTATCTATCAAACAATATCCTCTTTCGGCGATCAATTTTTCCCATTGATTCTGAAAACCAATTCTAGAAGGATCATCGAAGAGTCCTAATGTCTCAGCAGTACTGGTCAGTACTTGAAATTTTGAAATTTCTTTATGATCAGGTGGAAGTAGAAGTTCTTTACGATGAAGGATGGGCGGGTTTAGTGAATCAGCGTAGGAACGATTATGGATTCGTCCAGATCCATGGAGTTCAACACGCCAACTTGCATTTAGTTTGGGAAAAGGTTGATTAAAAAAACCAGGATAATGGAGAAAGGAAATGGATTCTTTATTTTCAGAGATTCGAACCACATTGTAATTAATGCCTTTAGTAACTTGCGCAAGTTTTTCTGCATCTGCTATTAATTCTAAATCCGTTAAACTAAGTGAATCGAATGCCTCTATATGCAGATAACGAGATGAGTGAACAAATTTTCCGGTATTGTCTGAAACCATGATTGCACGAATTGCTAGGTAAAGAGCTGTTGGATCTAAGCTGGCAACATTATTATGTTCGATAATGTAACTTGATATAATTTCTTATAATGTTCTTTAAAATAAAGATGGGTACATGATGGTCTTATTGGAAAAATTGGGCGGCACCTAAAACTTGCGTGTATTTTTGCCGAAATTCTTATTTCGGTAACCTAGTGTCAAATTTTCAACGTTCTTTTAATCTTAAGCGTATCCATTAGAGTTAACGTAGCTTTCTCCTCATCATATGCAATAACCACATCTTTGCCAGCAATAGGCTTGCCATCAACAGCATTTAGTTGGTGCACAATAAAATCCTTCTTGACCTGCTGATAAAAAACAGAATTCTCTTTATCAATATAAATAATTTGTCCTTGATACTGATTTTTATCAATGGGTGCTGTAGCTAAATAAATATTGTAGACGCCCGGCTTGATACCTTCATCAACCTTCTTGATGGTGCCAATCGTTTCCCATTCATTATTATTCTGAGTTTGTAGAATCTTTTGTCCATTCATTACAATCATTCGTAGCTTTGCGGGTGTCGTCATTTAAAATTAGTTATAAGTAGGTTTGCTAGCAAGTCTAAATTATCCTGCTTCCTGTTGTCCGGCAATTTCTTCCAGTATTTTTAAGAGATCAAAAGATTCTGATCTTTCCATACCATGCAAAAAGGCGATCAATTGCAGTGCGCCGCTCCCCTTGGCTGAGAAGCTGCCATCTTGCAAAGCTTTTATGGTGAATTGAACGATATTTTGGCAATTTCTGCCTTGCTCAAAATAATCACTGATCCTGGTTTTTAGTAACTCTTTATTATCGTTAGACAGATCGCGCATTAAATCCTGCGGCTTGCGTTTGTCTTTTTTAATCAGATTGTAAATAGAGTCCAGTAATGAATTCGGCGTGGTTTGTTTTTGATCGTTGTTGTTATCGAGAGTCGTATTTGATTTGCCTTCAGCATTAATTACTTGATCATCCGCAGAATTAGATGGGGGCGTTTTTTTTAGCTTTAAGAATTGACTGAAATGATATACATCCAATCGTGATATCTCTTCTTGCGTACTGAGCGCCAGCCAGGTGATTACTTCCTCTTGATTGGCTTTATACAGTCTAGTTAAATCATAGAGTGCTGTGACATCGGTGCAGCGGCCTGTCCGGTACACTTCTCCTAGTGGATCAGGCAAATCAAGGAGTGCAGCATGCATGGTGATATAAGGATTGGTTTTGCCGATCAGCCTGGCAATTTCAGATTTGGTTTTACCGCCTGCCAGTTGCCGCCCAATAAAGTCAGCAATCTCTCTGGAGGTTAAATCATCTCTTTGCAGATTTTCGATCACCTGATCAGCTTCACTGTAATCGGTATCAATGAATGCTGGAATCTTTGTTAACCCGGCGTGAATGCTGGCACGATAGCGTCTTGCCCCATGATTAATAATGTAGGTTCCCGGTTTATCCGGATTGGGACGAACCGATATGGGTGATTTTACTCCGCGTAATTTAATCGTCTCCGTTAATTCTCGTAACGTTTCCTGATTAAATTCCTTCCGGGGTTGATGGATATCTTCGCTAATCAGCGTGATGTCAATTTCTGTCGCGCCGATAGGTGCAACAAGCCCTTTTTTATTTTCTTTTTTTCTTCCTGTCATTTTAATCGTGGGCCTAACTTGCGCTCGTTATACTGGGTGGAAAGATAGAAGCTATGGATGCAATCATCAACAAATAAAACCGCGCAAAAGTTGTCTTTGCACTTTTGTATTTTTGTTCTTCTTGTTTGGTTTATTATTGAATGTTTAATCTCTCGTATCAGAAAACGGCATATGTTTTCAGATTCTCAAGATTTTCCATCGGTTACTCATCTACCCTCTATCCATAGCATTCTAAGGTAACTATTAATATTTGTTATATTAATAAAAATCAATGATGTAGTTAATTATTAGTTTGATTTCTATTTTAAGACTATTATTAATAATTAACCATTGAATAAGTATATAACGAAACTATTATTTAGCCCTCCATTGAATTAATGAATGTGTGTTTTTATTTTGGATTAAAATAGCAGCAAAACTGCTGCAAAACAATGGTGTTGATTAGTTAAGCTGCTTAAACCCTAAAAATGGCAGGGCTATTATATGTACAATTTGATTCTCATCACAAATATTTTGCGTATCCTTGATGAGAAGGATATGACCAAATCAGAATTGGCAGAAAAGGCGGGGGTCTCCATCTCTTTTTTTACCGATCTGACCAATGACAAGGCCAACCCATCACTCAGAATTATAGAAGCAATTGCTGAAGCACTCGAGACTCCACTGCCAATGTTATTGGATAGTTCGGATATGAGTGCAAGTGATCTTGAAGCATTAACCAATCGAAAGCTAAAGCATTTGCCTAAAGGCTTTGTCTGGAAAGGGGGTGTGCTGAGTGAATTTGAAGCGTATCAAGTCGAGCAATGGGATAAAAAGAACAGAGCATTTTTATTAAAAAATAAAAGTAAGCAATAGAGAAAGTAATAAAAAGCAGTAGAAAAACAGTAAAAAAGTATTGCACAAAATATAATTACGTTATATTGTAATGTTGTGTGTAAGTTGTTGGAGTATTCGCATGACATCGCAAGATCAATTACCTCACATCACAACCGTTAAAGACCGAGCAAAGAGCAAGCTGGAACGTGATGCACGGGAAATACTGTCCGCACTGCAAGATCCTGAGACGGTTGAAATCATGGTCAATGCCGATGGCCGTATCTGGCAAGAGAAGCTGGATCAAAAGATACAACATATCGGAAATATCCAGGCTGCCCAGGTTGAAGCGGTCATCAAAACAGTTGCAGGTTTCCACGGTAAGGAAGTCAATCGATTCAACCCGATGATTGAAGGTGAATTCCCGCTCGATAATTCACGCTTTGCCGGTCAACTACCCCCCATTGTTTCGTCCCCCACATTTGCCATCCGTAAAAAAGCCATCAAGATCTTTACGCTTGAGCAGTATGTGGAAACCGGCGTGTTGTCGCCAAGACACTCTGATGTCATTAAAGATGGCGTGCGCAAGCACCGCAACATTCTGGTCATTGGCGGCACCGGATCAGGCAAAACAACATTGATCAATGCCATTATCAATGAAATGGTTCGCAGTGACCCGGATGAGCGCATCTTCATCTTGGAGGATACCGGCGAGATCCAATGCGCTGCCCAGAATTTTGTTCAGTATCACACCACACTTGATGTCGACATGACGCAGTTGTTAAAAACAACCTTACGTATGCGCCCGGATCGCATTCTGGTCGGTGAAGTGAGAGGCCCTGAAGCACTGGATTTGCTTGATGCCTGGAACACCGGTCATGAAGGTGGAGCTGCAACTTTGCATGCCAATGATGCGCTATCAGGGCTTACTCGTCTGGAATCTCTGATTTCTCGCAATCCTTCAGCACCGAAAGAAATTATGCCATTAATCGCGGAGGCGGTTGATATGGTCGTGCATATCACGCGCACACCCAACGGCAGGAGAATCCAACAGATTATCGAAGTACAAGGTTTTAAAAGAGGAAGTTACCAAATCAAGAAGCTGTAAATAAATAACAGGAGTCAGTCAATGAAAATGATGCCTTCAATTTCACCCTTCTTCATTGTTTCTTTATGCGTTTTCCTTTTGTTTTTCTTGTCGGTTGATAACGCACAAGCCGCTGTTGGCGCGGGCGGTGCGCTTCCCTATGAAACCTGGCTGGTTAATCTCAGAAACTCCGTCACCGGCCCGGTTGCTTTTACCTTGTCCATTGTAGGTATTGTGGTTGCAGGCGGCATTCTGATCTTTGGTGGTGAACTCAATGCGTTTTTCCGCACCTTGATTTTTATCGTGCTGGTGATGGCATTACTCGTCGGCGCCAACAACATCATGACAAATCTATTTCAGGGCGCGGTTATTCCGGGTGAAATCCATGAATCAGTCGTAAATCCACAAGAATAGGAGGCTGATTATGGCTTTGCGAACAATACCTATCCGTCAATCGGGTAACCGTCCTAACCTGTTTATGGGGGGTGACCGGGAACTGGTTATGTTTTCCATCCTGATTGCAGCGACATCCATTTTTGTGGCGATGGAAATCAAGGCTACGCTCTTCGGTATAGCCCTATGGGTTTTTGCACTGTTTGCACTACGACTGATGGCTAAAAATGATCCGCAACTGCGTCATGTTTACTTACGTCAGATGCAATACAAAAAATACTATCCGGCGCGAAGCACTCCTTTTTATGACAATACGCTCACACAGGAAAAACAGCATCTATGATTGCCGCCATTTCTATTCTCATTGCAATCTCAGGAGCTGCACTGCTCTTGATACTGTTTATCCGTATCCGTGATGCAGATAAAGAATTAAGACTGGATCAACATCGATCCAAAGCAATGGGCTTTTCCGATCTGCTGGTGTATGCAGCGGTCGTGGAAGATGGCGTCATTGTCGGCAAGAACGGTTCATTGATGGCTGCCTGGGTATTTTGTGGCGATGATACGGCCAGCAGTACCGAGATTGAGCGTGAGCGCGTGTCATTCCGCATTAACCAAGCATTATCACGCTTAGGCAATGGTTGGATGATTCATGTGGATGCGATCCGAAAACCTGCGCAAGGTTATTCAGACAAAGCGCACTCCAATTATCCTGACCCTGTGACCGCTGCCATTGACGAGGAGCGGCGCAATCTGTTCGAGCGTATCGGTACAATGTACGAGAGCTGTTTTATCGTATCACTGACGTACTTACCGCCAATGCTGGCACAGCGCAAATTCGTTGAGCTGATGTTTGACGATGAAGCCCAAGCACCCGACCAAAAAGCCAGAACACAAGGTTTGCTGGAATATTTCCAGCGCGAATGTGCCAACTTTGAATCCCGATTATCCAGCGTATTTCATTTGTCACGCTTAAAAAGCCGCAAGCTGGTCAATGAGGACAGTACCACCATCACGCATGATGATTTCTTGCAGTGGCTGCAGTTATGTGTGACTGGCCTGGATCATCCGATGGTGTTACCTGCCAATCCGATGTATCTGGATACCTTGCTCGGCGGTCAGGAAATGTGGGGTGGGGTCGTACCTAAAATTGGCCGCAATTTTGTTCAAGTGGTCTCGATTGAGGGTTTTCCGCTCGAATCCTCCCCTGGCATGTTAAATCTGCTCTCTGAATTGCCGGGTGTATACCGCTGGTCATCGCGATTCATCTTTATGGATGCGCATGAAGCAGTCAACCATCTGGAAAAATTCCGCAGACGCTGGAAACAAAAAATCCGTGGCTTCTTTGACCAGGTGTTTAACCTACAAAGTAGCAACATTGATGAAGACGCGCTGAATATGACTGAAGATGCGCAGTCAGCCATTGCAGAGACCAACAGCGGTTTTGTAGGTCAAGGCTACTATACCAGCGTGGTTGTGCTGATGATGGAAGATCGGGCAGCATTGGAAGAAGCCGGGCGCAAGGTTGAGAAAGCCATCAACCATTTGGGATTTGCCGCACGGGTTGAGACGATTAACACCATGGATGCTTATCTGGGAAGCCTGCCCGGCCATGGTGTCGAGAATGTGCGCAGACCGCTCATCAACACCATGAATCTGGCTGATCTGTTGCCGGTCAATACCATCTGGACCGGCAAGGAATCCGCACCGTGCCCGATGTATCCACCTAATTCACCACCATTAATGCACTGTGTGACACAAGGAGCAACCCCTTTCCGGTTGAATCTGCACGTGCGCGATCTGGGCCACACTTTTATGTTCGGACCGACCGGAGCTGGTAAATCCACGCACCTGGCACTGATTGCCGCGCAATTGCGGCGTTATCAGGGTATGTCGATTTATTGCTTTGATAAAGGGCTATCGATGTATCCACTCACAAAGGCAGTGGATGGCCAGCATTTCACGGTAGCAGGGGATGATGAATCGCTGTCTTTCTGTCCATTACAGTTTTTACAAACCAAGGGTGACCGTGCCTGGGCGCTGGAGTGGATTTGTTTGATGGTAGAACTCAATGGCATCACCGTAACACCTTTACAGCGTAACGAAATCAGTCAGGCCATTACTAACATGCATCAAAGCGGATCAAAAACCTTATCGGACTTGTCAGTGACGATCCAGGATGAAGGTATTCGCGAGTGTCTTCGGCAATACACCATCGATGGCATGATGGGGCACTTACTCGATGCTGAAGCCGATGGATTGAATCTCTCGACCTTTACCACGTTCGAGATCGAAGAATTGATGAATCTCGGTGATAAATACGCACTGCCAACTTTGCTGTACCTGTTTCGGCGCATTGAGCGCAGCCTGCATGGGCAACCTTCCGCCATCATTTTGGACGAAGCCTGGTTGATGTTGGGTCATCCGGTATTTCGCGCAAAGATCCGCGAATGGCTCAAGGTCATGCGCAAGAATAACTGTTTAGTGTTGATGGCGACGCAAAGCCTGTCCGATGCGGCCAACAGCGGGATTCTCGATGTCATTGTTGAATCCACCGCCACCAAGATATTTTTGCCCAATGTGTTTGCGCGTGATGAGGAAGCCTCAGCACTCTACCGGCGCATGGGCCTCAATTCACGACAGATTGAGATCTTAGCTTCTGCCATTCCCAAACAGCAATACTACACCGTGTCCGAGAACGGCAGGCGGCTCTACGACCTGGCGCTTGGCCCATTGGCGCTGGCGCTTATAGGATCTACGGATAAGGAATCAATCGCCACGATTAAAAACCTGTGTGACAAGTATGGTGACGGTTGGGTTAGTGAGTGGCTGGCAATCAAAGGGTTAACGTTATCTGATTATGGAGTTGCCGCATGAATATGATCAACGAACTATTCAAGTTAAAGCCGGGTGCGGATGAAACTGTGCGTGTTAATGACGGTGTGATGGAAGGCGGTCGCCGCTGCGGTGAAAATGAGAACCCCTATCTGTCAGCACGGCGCACCTGGAATGATCACATGCGGGAAGTAATTGCTTCGCGCACTATGTGGCAAATGCTAGCACTGCTTTGTTTGTTGATTGCGCTGGCAGGAATGGGGGGTGTGATTGTCATCGGCAGCCAATCCAAATTCATCCCCTATGTCGTGCAGGTCAATAAACTGGGTGAAGCCATCGCGGTTTCGCGTGCGGATATCGCTGCGGTGGCCGATCAGCGCGTAGTGCATGCATCCGTGGCATCGTTTATTAATGATTTGCGCATGGTGACACCGGATATCGCCTTGCAGCGGCGCGCTATCTTTCGTGCGTATGCCATGTTATCCAATAACGATCCCGCAACAGCAAAAGCTAACGAATGGTTCAATAGCAGTGAGGCCAGCAGTCCTTTCAAACGTGCTGAAACCCAAACGGTTAATGTTGAAATCATATCGGTGATCCCGCAATCACCTGAGACCTGGCAGGTCGATTGGCTGGAGAAAGTCTATGACCGTCAAGGGCACTTAACCGAACCGCCTTTCAAGATGCGTGCTTTGCTCAGGATCTATAACAAGCCGACCACGCAAAGCACGACGGAAGAACAGATCCGAAATAACCCGCTGGGTATTTATATCCAGGATTTCTCCTGGTCGAAACAAACATAAAGGGGTCACTCATCATGAAACCGTTATTCTCTTTAAGTACGCTAAGCACGTTGATTCTGTCCATTGGACTGATTGCCCCAAGCTATGCCAACGGCTTGTCAGAAGCGTATTTCAACGATAAGAACCCGCAACTCACTCCACAGGAACGCGCAGCTATTGATCTGGCCAAGAAATGGCAGGCAGTTAATCCCACCGGCACAAAGCCGGTCGCAGGGCCGGATGGATCCATCCGTTTTCTGTTTGGCTCACAGCAGCCCAGCATCGTCTGTGCAGTATTACAGGTGTGCGATATCGAATTGCAGCCGGGTGAGCAGGTTAATTCCATCCACCTGGGCGACCAGGCGCGCTGGCTAATAGAACCCGCGGTTACCGGTCAAGGTTCTGCTGAAGTGCAACATCTGATTGTGAAACCACTGGATGTGGGACTTGAAACATCCTTAGTTGTGACGACCAACCGGCGCACGTATCACATGCGTCTGCGATCTCACCGGCGCGATTTTATGCCGAGAGTGAGTTTTACTTATCCGGAAGATGCGCTGATTAAATGGGATGCGATTAGAGATAAAGAAAGCCATACGATGGGAATCAGGAAATCGCGCACCATTTCTGAAACCGGGGAATATCTGGGCAATCTGGATTTTGCGTATGCAGTGTCTGGGGATGCCGCTTGGAAACCGCTGCGTGTTTATAACGACGGTCAGAAAACCATCATACAAATGCCTGCCATCATGGCGCAAACGGAAGCACCGACTTTGCTGCTACTGAACAAAGAAGGCGGCATTTTTAGCGAGGATGAAACGGTTATGGTGAATTACCGTTTGCAGGGCGATCGCTATATCGTAGATACCGTGTTTGATCGTGCGATTCTGATTGCGGGAGTGGGCGGCAATCAAAGCCGGGTGACGATTACGCGGGGGAATTGATGATGAATAAAATGATCACCGCATCCAACTCTATTTTTATCCTCATGCTGGTTTTATTGCTAATGAATGGTTGTGTAAGCCAACCGTATGGCAATTTTATTCAAAATCCTTCAACCCTATACAGCAAAGTCATGGCCGATGACGTAACAGCCCAAATAGTGCGGCTGTATCCGGCGGCTAATACGCAGTTTAATTTGCGCCATATGGTTAATGACCCGTTTGGTCATGCCTTGATCGAAAACCTGAGACTGACAGGGTTTGCAGTTCAGGAAGCGACTCAGCAATCAATTCAGCAACAAATCTTTGCTGCGCCGAATCAACCTGATATTGAACCGCAAAAAGGCTTAGCCTTGAGTTACGTTGTTGATCAGTCGAGCGATTTATATCATGTCAAACTCATGATTGACGATATGCGCTTGTCGCGTGCATTTAGTGTGCAGGCCGACAGTATTCACCCTGCCGGTCTTTGGGTGAGAAAAGAATAAGGGGGGAAAGGTGATGTCAACCAATTCTAAACTCCTGTCGCCTGATTCATCCCCGGATGTAGTTACCAAAAGTGTCGGGGTGCGGCGCGTCAATAACCTTCCGATTGTTATTTTTGGCGCGATCATGTTGATATTCATGTTGCTTATGATGATTGTCGCCATGAATCGTGCAGCTGAGCGCGGTCAATACGATTTTGATGGTAATCATGACACTCAGTCAAGCAATTCCTTTGCCTCACTGATTGCCAAAGACTATATCGGCGGCATTATCGAACCCAAAACTCAGACTAAAACTCCTGATTTAACCGAAAAAGCACCCCTACAGGGAATTATTATTGAACGGCCATCGGATCTGGATCGGCCGCCTCTGCCGCCATCTATGGATACTACCGATCCATCGCTTCATGCTGATATTGCGCATATTCGCATGCTGAAACGCCAGCAACTGGAAGAAGCGATCAAGGCCAAAACCAATGTGAATGTCATTGCACCCAGAAGTGCCGGATCATCACCGGATTTAGCCAACGCCAGTGCACCTAAAACACGTGAGGAAATGTTGGCTAAATTGGCATCGGTGCGTCAACAGATCGATGCAAACCTGCGCGAAGATCCAACGGCTGCCTATCATGCGCGCCTGGCGCAGTTACGGCAGGATGGGGGAACGGGTGTGGCGGGAGGAATGGGAGCGGGTAGAAGTGATGAATTCATGGACGATGGCGCTCCTCGATTGCTGGATGACGAGACTGGTACACGGGATAAGGATTACTCGCGCTTTGATTCAGCGAGTGGCGAGGAACGCTGGAAATTAAATAGCGAAGTCCAAAAGCCCGCATCGCCTTATGTTTTGCAAACAGGGTTTGTAATACCGGCAACCTTGATATCAGGTATTAATTCCAGCCTGCCGGGGCAGATCATGGCGCAGGTGAGCCAGCATATTTATGATTCACCGATCGGCAAATGGCGTTTGATTCCGCAAGGATCCAGATTGGTGGGTACTTATTCCAGCGAAGTAGAATTTGGTCAGGCACGTGTGCTGGTTGCCTGGCAACGCATTATCTTTCCGGATGGCAAGACCATGGATATCGGTGCCATGCCGGGTGCTGACGGGGTGGGCTACGCAGGCTTTAAGGATCTGGTCAATAATCACTATATCCGCATCTTCGGATCAGCCCTGATCATGTCGGCGATTGTGGCCGGTGCTGCGTATAGCCAGCGTGATGCAGGGGGTGCATTCGGGCGGCAAAATGCCGGCAGCATCATGAGTCAATCGCTGGGTCAGCAATTGGGGTTGGTGACCGCCAATCTCATTCGGAAAAACCTGAATATTTCACCAACACTAGAAATCAGGCCGGGGTATCGCTTTAACATCATTGTAACCAGAGACATGAAGTTTTCTAAACCGTATCAATCATTTGATTATTAATGCATGGAGTGTTTGAACATGACAAACAGTAAAAATATAGTCTCTCAGTTGATATCAATCCTGCTCGTAATCGGTAATGTTGGTTATTCATCGAGTATCAGTGCCGGGGGAATGGCGGTCATTGATGTTGCGAATATCAAACAAACCACAATTACTGCGCTTGAAGCGATAGAGCAGACCCAAAAGCAAATAGAGCAGTATCAGACGCAATTGCAGCAATATGAGAACATGATCCGAAATACCGTGGCGCCTCCTGCTTATGTCTGGGCGAAAGTGGAGTATGCGATGAACAAGCTCATCAATTTGACCAATACCATACGCTATTATGAACAGCAGTATGGCGGACTGGATGGTTATATGCAGCGGTTTCGCAATGTTGAATATTATCGCAGTTCCCCTTGCTTTAGTTTGCAGGAAAAATGCAATGAAGGCGCCTGGAAACTCCTGAAGGAAGGACAAAATACCAGCACCGATGCACAAAAGAATGCCAATGATTCGCTCCTGCGCGGTTTAAGCGAACATCAGAATCAGATTCCAGTGGATGCTGCTCACCTGCAAGTCTTACAACAAAAGACCGAATCCGCTCAAGGACAAATGGAGGCCCTGCAATATGCCAATCAGTTAGCAGCGTATCAGTCAAACCAGTTGCTGCAAATGCGCCAGATGCTGATTGCTCAGCACAATGCCGCCAATACGCTTAGTCAGGCCGAGGTAGATCAAAAGGCTATGCAGCAGGCTGCGCGTGAAGCAGCAACCAAGCGATTGAGTCCTGAAATACTGCCAGTGGGTAGAAACTGGTCTGTCAGGGATGCCTTTTGAAACACTAACCCAAGGAGATACCGATGAAAAAAGGTCATTTGATTATTGCAGTTATCTGTTCATTGTCTTTGTTGCTGTTGTCAGGCTGTTATAAGGATGGCGATGGCAAGCTTGAATTGAAGGAGCCTAAGAAAGAATTAAGTGAAATGCCGGAAAGAAAAAATTGGTCCATTAAGGATGCTGAAGGTTTTGATGAGTAGAGTAGCAATATGCTCGTGGGCATAATTGTATGAAGGAGATATGCAAATGCACAGAATGAATCCATACACTATTTTGATTATGTTATTTCTGATGTGTTTTTCTGCTGGCGCATACGCAGAACTTTCTTATATTGATCCGGCGACTAATCAAAGCGTACTGGATCAGGTTATTCAAAAATTTGGTAATAAGGTTAAATCATGGCAGAGCATTATCCAATCTGCAGCTGAGCGTTTGTTCTGGACGTTGGTATTGATTTCCATGGTGTGGACATTCGGCATGATGTTGTTGCGTAAAGCTGATATTGGTGATTTCTTTGCCGAATTCACGCGTTTTATTATCTTTACAGGACTTTATTTCTGGTTACTCACCAATGCCGTGTCAGGCCACAATATTGCCGGTACTATTATTCTATCGTTAGAAGAATTAGGTAGAAGCGCAGCTGGCATGCCGGGTGGTGCCAGTCATTCCAGTATTATGGATACAGGTGTCTTAATCTGGAACCAGGCGACGAATAATCTGACATTCATGCAACCTATGGATAGTCTGATGGGTTTTGTCATTTCGTTGATTATTTTAATTATTCTGGCAGTAATTGCGGTCAACATGCTGCTCTTGCTGATATCAGGATGGATCCTCATGTATGCAGGAATATTCTTTCTAGGCTTTGGCGGCGCACGCTGGACATCCGATATCGCCATAAACTACTTTAAAACAGTTCTGGGTGTTGGTATTCAGCTATTTGTGATGCTCCTGATCGTTGGTATTGGCAGTGATCTGTTATCCAGTTTTTACGCCAAAATGGGTAAGAATGTTCTGAATTATGAAGAACTGGCGGTCATGCTGATTTTTACGATTGCATTTTTTGTGTTGATTTCCAGATTGCCGCTGTTGCTGGCTGGCATTATAACGGGTAGTAGCATAGGTTCGACTGTCGGAATTGGTAGTTATGGCGCCGGTGGTTTTATGGCAGCGGCAGGCACAGTGGCAGCCGTTGCGTCATATGGCGGCACACTGGCAGCAAATCGTCTGACGGCAGCAAGAAGTGCAGGGACGGATGCTTTGCGCAGTGCCATAGAAAAAGGCCAGGCTCAGGAATCGTCAGGTATGAACAATATTTCGCGAGGAGGTGGTAAATAATGAATAAGGTATTTATGCGATTCGATCGATGATGGATTTGCCGCCGGATATGCAGGAAAGAGTGGTGTGCTCAATCGCTGCTGCCATCAAGTATGAGATACCCGCCAATATCTTGTTGGCGATAGCCGAAAAAGAGGGTGGCAAACCGGGTCAGTGGGTGAGTAACAGTAACGGTACTCACGATGTTGGCTCGATGCAATTTAATACCGCATATCTTCAAGATTTATCCAAATATGGCATTAAGCCTGATCATGTGGCAAATCCGGGGTGTTATGCCTATGATCTGGCCGCATGGCGTGTGCGGCTACATATCAAAAATGATAAAGGCGACATCTGGACGAGAGCAGCCAATTATCATTCTCGTACTCCAAAATATAATGCAAAGTATCGGGCTGATCTGATTGCCAAAGCTGTTAAATGGGCGGATTGGCTAGAAAACTGTTTTATCACGGAAAACAATAAAATACCTGGCGTTTATATGGATTAAGTCAGTTTCTATGCGTTATCCACAAATTCCGTGGAAAAGGTTGTGAATAACAGGCTTATGTTACTTATAGGTAATGTTAATTATTCATGCCTTAATTAAAGACGATCCTGCGATTAAGATTGATAAATTGAAAAAAGATTAATCGTTATGAACGGATAGAGAATCCCTCAGAACGAAAATAATAGAGTATGGGGAAACAGAGAAGAATCTGTTTAATTACCGGACATTTCTTCTTTTAACGAATTAAATTAGCTTATCATCTAAGCTAAACTACTACAGCCCCAAAAAGTTTCCAGAAAACTCGGGGTGATTCACATCGCATTCCTACGACTACTTAGGAGAAAGTAATGCTCAAAACATATCTTGGTAGCTGCCACTGTGGAGCCATTCGGTTTGAAGCCGATATTGATCTTAGCTTGGGCACGAACAAATGCAATTGTTCAATCTGCACGAAAACACGGAACTGGAATGCAATCATTAAGCCCAGTGCCTTCCGGCTACTGTCCAGCGAGAGCGACTTGACTGACTATCAATTCAGCAATCGGGTTGGCCACCACTTCTTCTGTAAGTACTGTGGTGTGCGTTCGTTCGCACGTGGGTATGTTGAAGAAATTGGTGGCGACTACATTGCAGTTCAGCTGGCAGCCCTCGACAATGCTGATCCAATAGAACTTATTGAAGCGCCAATTCGATTCGCTGATGGCCGCAATAATAATTGGAGCGTATCGCCAGCCGAAACGAGGCACCTGTAGAAGTGCGAGTCTACTTTTCTGCCGAGCCAGTGACGCCTAACCCATCATTTCACCGGATGCTGCGCGATAAAGCCGTGCAGCATCCGGTAAATTCAAACGTTAGTTGTATATACATGAGATATTAAACTGAATCTTGATAAACCAGTTACCATTTATCCGCTTCGGCGAGGCCTGTGCACTAATGGATGTTTTCGCTGCTGATAAAAGAATCTAGGATCGATTCTTTTTGCTACCGATCAGGTACAAACTTTGTGAATTTCTGATCGCTTGTCATTGTGTTTGACACTCCGCCCGATTTCCATTACATTCGCCTCCGATGAAAAAGAGCGTTTATTTTTCCTATACACAAAGGGCTATTGGGGAACACGCTCCCATTTCGCGAAGCCGCTCCCAGAAGGATTTCGCATGAACCAGTCCATTGACCACATCGCCGTCGTCGTGCGGGACTACGATGAGGCCCTCGATTTCTACTTGAACAAGTTGGATTTCGTTCTTGTCGAAGATACTTACTTGCCGGAACAGGATAAGCGCTGGGTAGTCGTCTCGCCGCCTGGCTCCATGGGAACCACTTTACTGCTGTCAATATCGGAGTAAAAAGGTACCAAATAGCGCGCGAAAAGTGTACCAGTTAGGTTAATAAAAAGAGGGATTTAACCTCTTGGTTTTGCGCCTCTGATTTTTTATTTCTTGGGTTTCAGTCAAAGCGCAGTGTTTCCCCTAAAATCTTTTATATTGGTCTGGAATCCTCCTTTTCTATAGGCTTGGTTTGTACTGTCTGCTTTTGCCGTTTTTTGCTTGCGGCCAGGCGATACGATTCTCCATTCATTTCCAGAATATGCACATGATGGGTTAAGCGATCCAGCAACGCGCCGGTCAATCGTTCTGATCCCAACACACTGGTCCACTCATCAAATGGTAAATTCGATGTGACTAGAGTGGATCCATGTTCATATCGACGGCTGAATACTTCGAACAAGAGCTCTGAACCAATTGCAGTAAATGGCACATAACCCAGTTCGTCGATGATCAGCAATTTGACGTTAGTCAATTGCTTTTGCAAGGTACGCAATCGCTTTTCATCGCGCGCCTCCATCAATTCATGCACCAGCGCTGCAGCTGTCGTAAATGTTACACTCATGCTTTTCTGGCAGGCAGCTAACCCTAAAGCCAATGCGGCATGAGTTTTGCCAACGCCTGAAGGGCCCAACGCAATAATGTTCTCGCGCTTGTCTATCCATTCACAACGCATCAACTCCAGTACCAACGATTTGTTCAACCCAGGAATCGCAGCAAAGTCGAACGTATCCAGGCTTTTAGTCACTGGGAATTTTGCCTGACGTATGCGCCGCTCGGTATTGCGTCGTTCACGATCGATACATTCCAGTTCGCATAGCCGTAATAAGTAACGTGCATAATCGATATCTTCACGTGCGCATTCGATACCCACTTTCTCATATTCACGTGCAAAGGTCGGCAACTTTAAGGTCTTGAAGTGATTGACCAGCAAAACCTGTGGCACAACCGTGGTAGGTATAGACGTGTCAGTCATGACGCACCTCCATAGGCTGCTGATTTGCCTTAGGTTTTTGCAGCAAGCTTAAGTACGCTCGTGGTTCGGTGGATTTTACACTGGCATTCGGTAGATACGGGTAAAGCGCCAAGTCTAGCTTGGCAGGCCGTTGTTCGGTCGCACATAGGATCAAATGTTTGATAGCATCAAAACCCACTACACCCAGCCCCATCGCTTGTTTGATCGCCTGTTCAACCTGCGCTTGACTGAAATTCTCCAGCAACCGCAAAACTTGAATATATTCCTTGCGACCGCGCCGTTCCATGCGGACTTCCAGCAGTCGACGCAGGCGATCGAATGATTCGGGCAGTACCCAATCGTGCAAGGGCGCTGCTTGATCGAGCGCACGCGGTTTCTGTTCCAGCAATGCCAGGTAGTGTAATGGGTTGTATATGAATTCTTCTTGACCGTAACTGCGCACATGGCGTGCAATCGTATCTGCACCCAGGCAAATATCGACGTGATCTACATAGCCTTTGACCAATACTTCCCGGTGACCATATTGGGTAGGCACTGAGTAGTCGTTGGTCCGATAACGCACGAGCGATAGTGAAGATACACGCGTGGAAATCTTGTGGCAGGCATCAAAAGCAGCGGCAGGTAAAGCCATCAGCGCAGCCGTATCACGCTTCATGCGCTCAACGATGGTTTCTGTTTGACCCCGTAGTTTCGCCTGCTGGCGTTTAATGCACCCATCCAGCAGTTTGGCATTCAGGGCATTAAAATCGGCAGCAATAGGTAGCGGCACCATGAAGTGACGGCGACTATAACCGACCATCCCTTCAACATTGCCCTTGTCGTTACCTTTAGCCGGTCGTCCAAACTTGTCTTCAAACAGGTAGTGGCTTTGCAACTTACTAAATGCCTTGGTGCGTTGGCGCTTACCATCACCCAATATCTTGGCTACCGCAATCTTGGTGTTGTCATACAAGATCGATTGCGGCACTCCACCAAAAAACGCAAATGCAGCAACATGGCCATCCAGAAAGGATTCAGTATCTTCAGTCGGGTAAGCTTTGACAAAACAACCATCCGAATGCGGCAAATCAAGGCAGAAATAATGGAATCGAACCAGTTTGCCGCCAATATAGCCATCAGCTTCACCAAAATCTGCTTGGGCATGCCCAGGTAGATGTACCAGCGGTATGAACATTTCTTTCTGCCGAACCGCAGCCTTGTAAACATAATTACGTACGATGGTATAACCACCGGTGAAACCATGTTCATCCCGTAATCGCTCCAATACCCGCACCGCAGTATGGCGTTGCTTGGCATGAACTTGCTTATCAGCTTCCAGAATGGCATCAATGATGCCAGTGAAAGGAGCAAGCTTGGGAGATACTGGTTCGCTCTTGCGCCGATAACCCGGCGGTGCCGCGTATTGACACATCTTCTTCACAGTCTTGCGGTGAATTCCAAAATAACGCGCAACTTCGCGTTCGCTTCTGCCTTCTACCATCACCGCTCGTCGAATCTTTACATATAGTTCCACTGTATACATCCTCATCGCCTTTCACTTGATGCTAATCGCATCAGCTTACAGGCTTCAGACTGGTACACTTTTATTCCGCCATTCCCGCGAAATTTAGTGCGTCTCAGTGGTACATTTTTACTCCGCTATTTACACTTTGCAAACTACTTATGAAGTAGTGAATAGATGATATAGACACAAACTTGATTATTTGTGAAAATATTTGAGCGAAATTTATCAATCACGCACACAAAGCACCCATTGGTGATAGTAGTATCAAAGAATACCACTGATAAAGTCTGGAGAATTCAATGACTGAAGATTTCTTGCTACGCTATAAATCCGGTTCAACGATTAAAATAATTAATGATTGGAGGAAGCATGAGGTTCAGAATAGTGATGTTCAGAACATTGTCTGGGTAGACATTAAAGTCGAGCTACCATCATCAACACAGGAAAAAATAATTAGAATTGGTGGCCAATATGTTACCTCGATTAAGGTTGTACCAAATGACGACGATCCAACTGAGTCAAGAATAGAAATAAATTGCAAAGTAGCAAGGGATAGAGAATGGCCTAAATGGGACACACTTCATCAGCCTCAAATTTTTAACTTATTGTATCAGTGGGATAGTGACCGGATTTTTAAAAAAAAATACAAACGTGATATTAGGAATCATAATTCGTGGCGGGTAAATTGGACAGAATGGCATAAACATCTCTTCGATTCATCTTTTGTCGAAGATTCTTACTCCAGTGAGGATGCATATCCATTATTTGGTGAGTGGTTTAATCCAGCAAATACGACTCGGAATCTATATCAAAATGGTGAACGCAATACTACGTGCCGTGAGCTCATGCCATGGGATTCCATGGGAATTCTTGAAAAAGGAACCAATGATTCAGCTGGTAAAGCAAATTTACAGGTATGCGTTTGGTATGTTCCTGAAGAAGGTATAGATAAGGATGTTCATGTTGATGGTGCGTTACATGTTTTTCTTTATTCAGCGACCATACTAGATAAAAACACAAAAGTTACCGCAGCACTAAGAGGGATGAAGGGAGTTTCACTTCTTCATCAGATGGAAAGATGGTGCTTCTCTCCTGCACTTTATATCACCTCTCTAAGCACTATACATAGTGATTCTTCCGCTTTCCCTCCTGGTCGATGGTCTGCACTCATTAGCTGGCAAGGGCGAGATTTTGTTCATCCCCGCAGAAACAAACGAACTGATATAGCTCTTCAGGGCTGGGAATCTTTCGATTTTCTTTGGCTGTGGAATCGGGCAGTAGAAACTGCATTTGCATCAACAAAATTATTAAACGGCGGTTCGCCACTGTTGGGTTTACCTGTTTTTCTGAATAAAAACATTGGAGCTATTCGATCAAATATATTGATTGATCCATCTTCAAAGTCACATGTCAGGCACGTTTTTCCTGCAGTTCGGGAGAAAGACAAACCTTTCTCGGTTGCTTTCATTTGGAATTGGATGGATTCAATTCTCGATGGGGATACACAATCTGCAATTAATCTATCACCGCAAACGTTAATTTTAGAGAATGGCAAGTTTCTCAATAAAGATAATAAAGATTCAATCCTTTTCGATCAATGGCAATCCGAAATTATCCAAGATTGGGAATCTCTTCCGCTTGGGGATAAATCGAAAGATTTATATGATCCTTATTTCGTAACAAAATATGAGATTAAGAATGTATCAATATTTCCAATTATAGATCAAAGATTTGAAGAAATATTTAGCAAAATCCTTAGAAATTACAAAAATACTTCACAAAATATAACCGAACGTATTCTTTCACGCTTCACTATTCAATTTGATAGTCGGAAGGTGGACAAAAACAGTGAAATTCGCATTGGTTCGCTTATCATTAAACCTTCGAAACCTTCGAAACCTTCGAAAGAAGCTGCCACTTTAGAATGTACATTACGAGGTAGTTGGAGCAGCGAGTCTTGGGATATCTATCCAGAATTCAAATTAACATTAAAGGACTGTGAAATTCACACCTCGGGCAGTAATGATGCTGACCGAGACGATATCTATACCCAACTTGATGTTGTGGCTGGCGATGAAGATCGATTGCAGCGCGAGACATCATCACTTTTATATCCACAATCTGTCTTAGCAACTAATGCTGAGTTTATTCTTCGTTTCAAATCGGAGGCTGGCAAAAATTCTGTAATGGAAATGATTGTTGAGTCAAAGTCGATAAATCAAGGTAATGGCAAGAACAATGGTACATATTTTTTTAATGCAAGACCCTATGTCGAAGCGCAACTTAACTCTATTCAATTTGATGCTGAATCCGGCGCCAGAATTGCAACCTGGCGCAGTGATGATCCCGATGGTGCGCAATGGCGATTCGGGTACTCCGAAATGGGTTTCAGGCTACCGCCGCAAGCGGTGGGTGAAGAAATGGAACGGGGAAATCGGTTTTGGACGAAAAATCATACTCCCTATATCGAGAAAGACAAGCCGATTCGCTTTCGATTTTCTCCGCCAACTTTCGTCACTATCAGACCCGGCATTCTGGATCGCCGATATAACAAAAACCCAGCCAATCTCCGCGAAATCATCCGTAACTCGGATGTAGAGCGGTTTGAAACGGAGGCAGTCTATCCCTTATCGATGAAGTTTGCTCGCGATCAAAATCGTGAGCCTGAGGTACGAATGACAGAAGTTGCCGAATTTTTCGGTAGACCTGCTGAGAATCTTCCATTTTTTGATGGCAAAATAGACAAAAAAGAATTCCCTAAGTTCATTTCTGAGGAAAATCTGCTTGATGATTATTTAGCGAAATGGTATCAAGGTGTACCTGGGGTGGTAGAACAGGGTAAAGCAAGCTATATCAAAATGCGTAGCGCGCAAAGCGCTGCGCGTATCAACTTTGTCTCTCGTCTTGCAGTAATGCATCTACATGATCCCTATCGCAAGGATCATAAACTGTTTCTAACGAAGGGGATAGAATTCCGCTTGCGTAGTCGTAATGAGGGTGCTCCAGCTCTGGCTAATCCTCTTCCTACGGGTGTTGATTTCGACAAAGATCAAAAGAAAATAACCGAGAATTTTCTTACTAAAGATTCAATTGACTGGGAAAACGTAGAGTCTATCCGTGGCGGCCTGATACATACCATGGAATTTCCAAGTGAATTGGTTGCGGTATTACGTGGGCCGGTATCTAGGAATGGCGTGATAGAAAATCTATCTTTTTCTGCCCTTGGTGCATGGGGTAAGGTTTCAGCGAGCTTTGATAATGGACGGACAACGTTTACTGCCGAAGTGCAATACGGACAAGCATCCCGCATTGTCAAAACGCGTGTCGGTCGTATTGGTGTGCTGTGGAATAAAGCCAACCACGTGATTGTTTACGAGCGCACCACAGTGCCCAGTTTACAATTCGAGAGTGAACAAGGTAGCACTTTAAAAGGCTGGCCAATTCTTCGAAAAACTGAAGAATATATAGAGCTTATCGAAGATGAGCGCTTATTTGAAACCGAGAAATCAGCAATTGATAATCGCGCGGGAGCTATTTTCTCAAGCAAGTTTTTTACCAAACGTATTTATGTAAATGGTTCTTGGGGACGGGATGTAGCCCATGGATACGAAATCCCGCTATGGAATAAGGAAGATACGAGTGGATTCTATCCAAAGCCATATGCCGCTTTGATGACCTATGCGGCAGGCGAAGATAAAACCCGGCAACGTCACGAAGAACCACATCAGTTATTCTTTTATTCGAACACAGAACCGCAGACTGGAAGTGAAAGCAATGCATGGCCAGCGAAAGTATTGGTAGATTTTCAGCCAGGATGGCGATTCGATGTGACCTCTCGTGAAAATAAAAAAGGAGAAATACCGAAAGAAGAATTGAATCATGTACTAGAGGCATCTTCCCTACCAAATCCTGGGCCACAAATGCCTAGAAACCCACGTTTTAACATGGCAGTCCTGTCGGAAGGACCAGGAAATGTACAGCAAAATCGGGGCGAGAGTCCGATGCTTGTTAAATTTTCAGTGCTCGCTATCGAGCGTACCTCACTTACCGGAAACGGGATAAGTGATGAGCATTTAAACAAAAGCGAATTTGAGAACGCACGCAATAATTATACTAACTTCCAAGAACTTGCTCGTACTAGCATGAACGCGCAAAGCATCGAAGAGGAAGTAAAAAAATTCATTGATCGCCTTGATCCAACTCGCATGGGTATCGGCAATTTGGATTGTATGGCGCTTTCAGAGAAACTTCGCGCTGAATCCAAACGTTTTTTTGACGACTTAAGGTACCGGAGCAACCAAGCATTATCAGAAGATAAATTAAAATTGCCCGAAGCTATCAATACAAACGCAATTACCGATTCATTCACAAAATTCTGTGAAGAAAGAATTCAATTACCAGTCACTTTACTTAACGAGTTTGTTAAAAACTGGGCATTAAAAATTGAAGGAATTCGTCAAACGTACGAAGCGGAAGGGAAAGATAAAACACTTAAAGAAATAGAGAAACTGGAAACTGACATTCGATCAACCAGAGAGAATGTAAAACTAAAACTCGAGAATGTGAGCAAACGAGTTCAAATTATTTTTGAACAGAGTAAAAGTTTGGAAACTATTTTCGACGAAACAATCTACAATAAAATAAAAAACCTAGATCATGCTACAGAAAAGATCGCAAAAGAGGTTCGTACTGCTGTCAACGATTTAGACGCAAAACTTGCTGCAATTTCCGACCCTCGACTACAGTTAATTGCAGAACAGATAAGAAGCTCATTAGCTAGAGTTGCTATAGATGTTGAGCTCGCAGTGACCAAACAAGATCGGCTCGGCCCCGCAAAAGAACTTTGCTTAGCAATTAAAGCATTATTCAGTAAATCAAAAGAGTTCATTCAGGATACTCAATCAATATTGACCCCCCCGAGTGAAGACTCGAAGGATGGCGGTAAAATTTGGCGTGCTTTTAATGATGCAATGCAAAACTATTTTGACGATCCATTAATTAAGCTCAAAAATCTACCAGATGATGCAATCACAGAACAAATCAATCTGCTTGCTTACAACCTACAAGATTCAAGCCAAAAGATTGAAAAGACACTCATTAAAGAATATGAAAAGACTATTGTTGGTGAAGTTATTCCAGGGATTAGAAAAAAAATAAATGATGGTGTTATTCAAGTACTTGAAGAATTGAGAATTGAATTTTATAAAAATATAAAAGCAATTGGTAAAGAAGTATCTGACAAGATTAAAGAGTTAGAGAAGAACGTTAATAGAGTGATTAATGATAGTACAGCATCATGTGAGCAATTAAAAGAAGAGCTCAAGCAATTAGAAACATGGGCTAATGACAAAGTGACCAAAGTAGTCGCTGGTGCTATTAACAGCGAAGCGCGCAAGCAGTTAGAGTCACTGGCATCGCAAGCCGAATTATTCAAAGACAAAGGTTCGCAAGCTCTTAAGCTATGTAAAGCCATCGGTGACATACCGAGTCTGCCTCACCTAACCTTCAACGCTGATCGCGCAGAATATGTTTTCGATGATTTTAAGAAACAAATCGAAACATCACCATTTGCAATGAAAATGCGTGAAATTGACGATGGTCTCAAGGGTCTTGGTCTATCAATTCCCACTCGCCAACTACGTGACCAGTTCATGCCGGATACGTTAAAGGATCTTGATTTTGGAAAAGTATTCAAGAATATTGCTGGTATTGATTTCCGGAATATCTGCAATGGCCTAAAAATTCCCGCTATCAATGAAGATCACGTCAAAGTGACCCATGGTTTCGATAAGGAAACGCGCAGCGCCTGGGCAAAAGCAAATGTGCATTTTGAATCACCTGAAGAATCTACCGTATTTGGCGAGAAAGCAATCGCAGTAAAAATGGCGGCGATGTCTATCAATGCTACAAGCGATTTTCGAATCGGACTGGATGGGCGGCGGACAGAACAGACTGAAGGTGTTTTGACTTGTGACTTGGCATTGGATCTGAGCGATAAGCGTTTAGTCAAATTCCGGCAAGTAACAATAACCTTCAATAATCATGGTAAATATGATTTCAATATTGCTCCCGATAAAATAGAACTTCATCCCAGCCTCAAATTTATTTCCGAATTTGCTGAAAGATTCCAAGGAAGCCTGCCGCCCGCTATCCAAATTGAAAAAGATGAAAAGGGTTTTCCTACTGGTGCTAAAGCATCTTTCGAAACCAGGGTGGAAAATCTGCCACCCTTGGGTGCCGTTTCGATCGGTACGCTAACCATAGCATCTGGACTAAACTTGTTAGTCAATAAAGGCGATTTCCAAATAGGAACCTATATTTCTGTAGGTACACGTTCAACCCCAATTTTTGTACAAATAGGTTTTCTAGGCGGTGGCGTATGGCTAGAAGGACAGACAAAGCTAGTAAAAGGTAAGCCAGAATACAAAGTCACTTGCGGACTTGCAATTGGTTCCACCCGCGCTTTTACCTTGGGCGGCGTTGCTCGCGGATTATATTCAATCTTAATTTTCGCTGACATCCAATTTGAAAGTACACGCCAACATTTTATCGTCGGCATTCTTATAGAAGGCTCGGCGAGAATTCTCGGCTTAGCTAACGCTTGCGTTCGCTTGCAGTTGGAAGCCAATCATTCGGGGGGTAAATCAAAAGGCACCGGAACACTGGATGTCTCAGTAAAGATTAGCTGGTGTTATACCTTAAAGGTCAGAAAGCAGGTCACCAAAGAGTTCTAATCAATTCAACAATGAAGCGAACAATAATAAATTGAGGAGAAAGTCATGGGTATTTTCGGTTGGGTGTTGCATTTAGGACGCTGCGCTTATCTTGACGATGATTCGGTAGTGTTATCGGTAAATTTTGTTATGCCAGCAGGAGAACCAGACTTGGATAGTTGGAATCCAGAACATCCTCCAGGTTTGCCAAAGGCGAGGTGGTCAAAAGTTGACGCCATAAAACGACTAGGAGATCTACTTTATCCATGGCAATGGGAAATTAAGTCATGGAAACTAGTGAAATTAGATGCAAATGGCAAAAATTTAAAAGAGTGCGAAGTAAATTTTGTATCAGGTTGTTTACCTATAAAAGACAGGATATCTCCGAGCAAAGATTCAATCTGGAATGAAATAGAAAATGAAACTAAAGAAGGTAACTGTGAGAATGTGTTTTCTGCGGATGCAAAATATGCAACAGCTGAATCTGGAGGGAAAAGCTTTCCTCATTTGTTTGCTCCGCTAACCCACCTACCCGCAGGCATCTCAAATGAGGTATTGCAACTGGCAGGTTTCTTGAAAATCGGCAAAAAAGAGAGAGAAGGTCTTGGAAACGAGGATTCAACTTTTCTCGTGGCATTCCCAATCTTCAAAGCTAAAGAAAAATTATTTGAACCTCAGAGTTACAAACTTAATATAGGCGACTCAATAGCCATTGCTGAATGTACATATCAACAGGATTCTTCAGGTGTTAAAGTTTGCTTTTTACAGAATGCATTAAAAGCTACTGATTCTGTAGAAGCACTTGAAGACGAACCAATAGAAGTTAACATCCAAACACATCAAAAGAGTGATTTCGTTTATGAAGCGGAATTGCGTACGTATTTGCACCCCATTCAATTGTTATCAATGGGATTGGGGAAACTTAATCAGTTGAATATAGAACTCAGTTCACTAAAAGAAGAACTGATGACATTAAAGACTTTCCCCGGATCTGATCCAGCTAAGATTAAAGAAAAGGAAGAAGAAATAAAGAAAAAAGAAGAAGAAATCAAAGATGAAAAAGATTTCTTCCCGAAATTACTGACGCCTGAATCCTTAAAAACAATTAGAAAGAGAATCGTCAGTATTTTTGGCTGGGGATGGGATCGGATAGATGCTCACGTTCCATCAGAGAATCCTAGGCCTAATACTAATCCGCATATTCTGGACTATTTTTTTCATGAAGAAAAACCTATAGCTTGGTTAAATAATCAGCAATGGTTCGTTTTAAAAAATATACTCGCATCAAAAAAAATTGATGAACTTAATGACAACGATAACAAAACCATAATTGCAAGATATTCAACATTTTTAGAAAAATTAAGACTGAAAGATTGGGGTGATAATTTAAAAATATGGACTAATGATTCTATAGCTATCGATTCAGCACTGGAAAGCCTTCAATTCTTATCGAATCCGAATGCGCTGACCAATGAGTTTCTGGCTTGCGCTGCTTGGCATTTAAACGTAGCTGGATGGATCGTAAATGTCGAACCAGATCCAAAACCAGATTCTGATGTAGAAAAGATTATCTATGATGCACTTTGGAAATCCGAATTCTCAGCTCGAATGGTTCGATTGTTTTGGGAAAAAGGCACTAGTGCGCAATTTAAGGAATGGTTCCGAAATCATGAAAAGATTAACGATCATGCCCCGAAGATTGCTGAATATTTGTGTGAAGGTCTGGACGAAAAGGAAAAGATTAATACCTCAGTAATAGAAAATATTATAAAAATAGCAGCATTATTATCGGAAAAAGAAAATGTGCAGGCTGAAAACAAAGATACCGGCTTGACTTTAGCGATAAAGGAAGAAGCGAAAGAAGCCGAGATCCGAGGATTCGCTATTACTTTGCGGGCTGGATTTAAAGGTATAGATGGGGAAATGAAATGGGATGACAGTCGGGCGAAATGGATAACAGATACGCATTGCGTCGTTTTAGATAAAGAAAGAAAGCTGCAATGGCTTGAAGTTTCTAAGAGTAAATTAGTATTACACGAAACGGTTGGTGCAACTTTAGACCATGGCAACCTGGTTGCATCATTTCTCTACAATGGCGGACCAGTCGCATCGATTCCTGCAGATAAAGACGGTAAAGCCATTTCAGACAATATCATTGGCGAGGATCTTGATGGAACGAACTGTTTGGATTTCCGTTGGTTCGAAGATAAGGATAAAAAAGAAAGCCAACTGCCCTTACTTGGATACGGCCTCTATTACCAAGCAATAGCAACGGCAATTGATAATGCAGGAGGTATCAAGGCAACCCGCTTGCGTAATGTCGGAAATTACACGGAACTTAACAATACCGATGCAATTTTTACAGAAAGTAGAGAACGAGTACGATATCTTTCGCATGAAGCACCTAAGGCATTGAGCGTGCAGCCAAAGGCAACTACAGAAAAATCTCATTTGGAGCTAGCTCTATCTTGCCATGAAGAAAGTATAGTCAATTTATACCTGAAGAATAATGAAGAAATAAAATCAGAGAAGTCAAAAAGCACTCAGGTATATATGCTATGTCCAGCTGAAGCCAATGATAATGATAGCCATTATTCTATAGAAGCAATAGGGCTTAAAGAACTTACATTTGAAATCGGATCACCCGATGCTGATGCCGATTTTATTACTCGCTGGATGAACACTGAGATTTTTCTTGCTGAACAAAAATTAGGGCAACTTCGAAAAGAGCCATTTAATGGGGCTGATAGTGAAAAATTAATAGCATTTCGTGATCTTAGGGTCAAAGAACGTAAACAAAATAAGGTAAGTCCTGGCTACAAACCATATATACCATTTCATCCTGCAGTTACGCATATCGGAATGAAATTTGAATACTTGTCTAAGGGGGAAATTAAACCTATAGCGAATATACCAAATCAATCTATTCCTGTTATTGAAAAAATTAATTTCGACAATGAAAATAAGGAAATCATCAAGTATCGGGTTGAATTGAAGATTACAAGTGTTGCTGGAAATATTATATCGGTGGTTCTCAAATCGAAAGAGGATAAGAATATAAATATAAAAGAAATGACCTTGAGCATTCCCAACGGTACTCAGGTTAAAGTTTCTTATTATTGCCTAATACCAAATTGGATGTATAGAGACAGCGAAGATTCGATTGCACGTTTTTTTGAATCTGATCAGTTTGACATAGAAACTTTCAAAGGCTTTCACGCCCTTTTTTCTGCGGAGCAGTGGTTCGAGGTATTGCCGAAGGATTTCTTGCCAACCCAGTGGTTCGACGAATCGTCAGAGAATGACTTGCCAACACTAAAAAACCATAAACTTATTGAACTTGAGTTGAAAGATGAAAAATCAGATGCATTTGTCTTGAGTGCAAGTGTAAGTGGTGATGATAATAATGCCATAGAATTGGGTAAATGGACGCTGGGAGGCTACCTGGAGCGTCATGAATGGCATTGGACCGGCTATGCTGTCGATTTTCCATCGGATAATGGTCTTGATCAATGGTTAATACGCCATACGGGCGTGGAATCCTACCGGGAATCGATTGATTTTGAATTCGAGACGATATGGAGTGAGAAAAAAGAGAAGCAACAAATTCTCAAAAATGGCCCTATCACTCGCTTAACTCTTCCTGATTCACGCCCTGGACGATATGTAGCTTATACAATGCGTCCACGCTTACATTATCAGCGTTGGCTGAATCCTCTCAATAAATATGTAAAAGCATGGTCAGATACAGTTTTTGCTAGCGGAAGAATAATTCCGGGATCGGCAATTGATGCTACGAAAATACGCCTGCCAATCCCTGCACTAAAATGGGCGATACCGATGACTATGACATTGGATGCTAACGCTCAGCAGAATGATCACATACCGCCAAGAATAGAAAACGGCAATTTACTTGTACTGGACGATGCAATTTATCGCACCGATGCGCTAGCCCGGTTTGGCGGTATCGGCGAGAGAATTGAGATTGATGTCGTAGAAACCCGTTTCTCGGAAACACTACAGCAGGGTGTAAATCCGATATTCCATTCCCGAGAAAAAACTGCTTTTAAGATTAAATCACTCGATTCATTTGGATTAACTTATGATCAAGGCAGAAATGCCAAAGTGGCACAGACTTCATTAGTAGTCGTTCCAGAAGGAGCTAATGGTAAATGGGTTATGTCACAAGTAAAACTACGGCGATTGATTGAACCACATTCCATTAGCGGATCTGTTATAAACGAAGAAGATGAAGAAGGTAAAAAGAGACGGTCAGTTGCTTTACGGAAAATAGGCGATGAAGTTGTACCCGAAGATTTTTGTATTCAATTTTCATTTGACAAAGATTCTAGCCAAGAAGTATCGATCACAATATCGGTCAGAAAGAACGACGAAAAAACAAATGCATTTACTGTTACTCCATCATTTGAACTGCAGAAAAAAGGGACTTATCGTTTCTTGTGTTCATGGCATAAAGGACGATGGGATAAGAGCGATCCAAGCTGGAGGATGCGTGTAGCTTTGCAAACACAGAGATTAGGATTAATGCATTGGGATACAAGTGAAATACAATCTTGCTTTGTCCTTGAAAAGAACTGGGAACACACTATTTCTTCCGGATCAGATAAGTACTATCTTTCAATGAATGATATTTCCAAAGATGTGAAAGAGCTGGAAGTACAACGTATTGCGTTAAGTGATTACACAGAACCTCTTTGGCTAACATTTATTGGATCATTCGGTCAACAACCAATTGGACGGCCGGATGAATACATTCTGCGCAAAGGAAATAGCAAAGTTGATTCTTGGTTACTTTCGTATAAAGATAAAACAGATATCTTTAATTGGGTTTTGTGGGAGCCACCGCCAAAGCGCGAATTTTATGAGAACACTGTGCCTAAAAAAGAAACTGACGAATCCTATATTGCTAGGCAAAAATGGTGGGATTATTCGAAGAATAACAAAACCACCTTCCAGTTGCTTTTTGTTTATAGGCCTACAGCAGATATAAATCGAGGATCAATTGATACATCAACAGGGGAATTTATAGGATTATTTGCTCCGGATATTGGAACCGGTAATGCCTGGGCGGGCACTTTTACTCCTTGGCATCCAGTAAGCATTGAACTCCAAGCTGGCGATTATGCCTATTTGCGATCTTTTCAACGTATCAATGTTAATTGGCCAGAATTAAAAACGGATGATCCAGAAGAAAAAAAATCAGAATTAAAATCAAAATTGCCTGCACTGGAAACTTGGGAGAATTTGATAGAAGAAATTTTTCGTAATGACAAAAATAATATGCCTGGTGGTGAATCTACAATACGACCTTTGCCGGAAATTCTTGGACCGATTCGTTTTGATTTTGAGAAATAGGCTGGAGAAAATATGAGTGAATTAAGTGGTTTGATTTGGGTGAAGCGATTTCCTGGTAGTAATAGCACCTCGGATCTTATATCCTCTTTTAGAACAAACTTAGAATCTTTCCTGGCTGCACTAAAAGCAGCAGGCGCAAGCATTCACATTAGCGCTACTTTACGTCCTCCGGAAAGAGCTTATTTGATGCACTATGCATGGGGAATTGCGCGTGATTCCATAAATCCATCTACTGTACCACCAATGCCTGGAGTTGATATCGATTGGGCACACAAATTGCCTGATGGCACCATTGATTCGGCCAAGTCAAAACAAGCTGCAGAAGAAATGATAGGGCCAAGAGGATATAACATGGTGCAGAGAGCAGCGTTGACAAGCAGGCATACAGAAGGACGCGCTGTCGATATGAATATTTCATGGAGAGGAAATCTTGTTATCAAAAAGAAAGATGGTTCTGAAATAACCATAGATACGGAACCCAGAGATGAAACTAACACGAGCCTACATTCTGTTGGGGCTAGTTATGGTGTGATTAAATTGTTAAGTGACCCGCCTCATTGGTCTGATGATGGTCATTGAGATTTAGCGACTACATTTGTGTTTTTCCGTAAATTCGCTTATTTCCTGCAAATACTATTGTGTTTAAGTAGTAACTTCGCTTTTGCAGAGCACAAAAAACTTGGCTTGGGGATAGCTGTCATGGGTGATCCGAAGATCTCAAATCCTAAAATCGTGAGTGAGCCAGGGGTTTTTAAGCAGTTGGATGAGATCACTATTGTTTCTATTCCAGATATGTTGCGTTATTGCTGTGCAAAAATTACAGGCGGAGGATTTAATGAATCTTCCGCAATTAGAATAAATAGCAATACTGGACAGCAGTTAACAGAACACCACATAGAATGGTTGCCTCAAATGATTGCTGGAAGGTTTGCTGTAGCGATAAAAGGGAATAAAAAAATTATCGAACAAGAAACTAATGAAAATAATAAAAACACGATCCTTGTTGATATAGATGCAGATAGTGCGCCAGAATTAATAAAGATTTGCGCTAGCAGCGATGGCATACACATTACAGTTTGGGCTAGATCGTTTGAGAGCATGTCAAGAATATGGCATGCGTATTACTATCTCAGTCAAGATTTGGAGCCGAATTGCTCACCGGAGGAAATAAGTCTTTTAGATAGCGATCTTTTTCTGGATAAATTTTTTCATAGATTGAGTTCACATTTTTTCTAATGAGAAGAAGCAGAATTGCATTATATTAGTCGAACTGTGATAAGTTTTTTTCAATAATCATCATACAAATTGAGGGGGAAAAATTGAAAGAGTATAAATTCAACTTAATTCGCGCCGTGGACAATAAGAAAATCGAGATCAAAATTACTGAACCTTCTCCTATCCCTCCTATTCATTGGGAGGATGAAACAGTGTCAGTTTGTTTGCACATTCAAAATGGAAAAGTAAAAGTTGTTACTTCTCCTAAAAAACTTGTGCTTTATGGGGATAATGAGAATCAAGTCGTTATTACTTTAGAAGGTGCAAGTTTAGAAAATGAGCCGCCCAAGAAAGGTCAGGCTAAATTGGAAAATAGTGCCTGTGATGGAGACGATTGGGAATGGAAGAAAATATCGTGAAAATGCAATGCTCTCGACCTGTCACGATTACAAAATTAATAGAAGTATTGCTTTATTGCTTATCTAATCGGCGATACTGAATCGCTTCAGCAATGTGTTGATTATTGATTTTCTTAACTCCCGATAAATCTGCAATCGTTCGCGCAACTGTAAAAAATATGAATTTAGTTGTAAGAAATCTCAGGGTTGTTTACAGAGAGGTTTATTGAAATTAGCGGAAAGTATTTCATAAGGAGTGGCATTATTCAAACTCTTATGCGGTTTCACAGTATTATAGAAGTTAATGAAACGGGAAAGCTGAATGCGCTGATCAGCGCTGTCTTTAAAGCAAGTTTTGCTGTGCCACATATCCATCAGAGTGCGGATGACTCTTTCGGCCTTGCCGTTGGTTTGAGGGCGATTAACGCGGGTAAACTTCTGCCCGATACCGTGTTGCCTGCAAGCTTTGCCGAAAGCATGAGCGTCAGTCCCTTTAAATTCCTTGCCGTTATCGGAATAAGCATAGTCGATCAGGTAAGGACATTGAGCAGCAGTACTCAGGAGGAAGCAAGCGGCGCTGTGCTGGGTTTTATCGAGAAGAATATCGGCATATAGCTCTCTGGAAAAATCATCGATGGCCACAAACAGGTACTCGCGAGGTTCATTGGTGGATTGTCCTTTCAATAAGGGCAGTCGCTTGGTATCGAAATGAACCAGTTCACCCGGGTAAGACTTGTTATAGCGCTTGGCTTCCCGCTCGAGACGTTCCTGGATGGTTTGTTCGGCCTTGGCCAGGCGCTTGAGACCGTACTGCAATGTTTTAAACCACTGGTTAGTGCTGTCGCGCAGAGTAAATTCCTGTAGTCTGGCACGTTTCAGCACAGCATAAACGTTGGACGGCTGACGTGGAAGCGTTCCGCCAAATGCGCTACCTTCCACAGCCGGGTTTGATATAGCCGCCAGATTTCCTGACGATCCAATAAGGTCAATCGAGTGCGTTTATGTATATTCATTTACAGTATTCTCCCAAATACTGTAAACAACGCTAGAAATTCTTACAATTTAGTGGATTGCATGACGACAAACAAGATACATTAGAAAGATGCACATGCTCCGTAAGGAAAAACATTCTCGATGAGAACTCTAAGCTCTTGATAAAAATATTGTATTTGCACGGTTCGATCGTAATTGTCATGGTCGAGCAAGGCCTGGCAGCGACTAAAAAATGCCGATTATCCGAAGCACGGCGGTCCCCATTTCCTCCAACTCTGAATTACACACCCGCTATTGCAAGGAAATGTCTTTAAGAGTATAGACCTTTGAGCAGGCCCCTGAGCATGACATTTGCAAACCGACTGACATCAGCGTTGCACCCAAAATCGAAACGTCGCTACCACTCGCATCGATGTCCGTGACCAAATAGGTGGCCGTGGCATCGAGTCCCTGAAGCACGAAACTGTATGTTCCGGGTGCGGCGATACTGCGGCGAAACGCCTGCACGAGTCCCATCTTTAGATCAGGGCGGTGGAGCTGCCAACCCACCCAAACGCTCTTCGTTCCAATATATGTGGGCATGGATCCTTGCCATTTCCCGACTACATCTATTTGGCCGTATGGCATTGGGTAGAAGTCGCCCTTGAACATCTCTGCGGCGGGATACATGGGACCGAGTGGGGACTTCGTACCAAAAAGCCAGCCAGTTTCGCTGGCCGTCACCCTTCGCTGATCAGGATCTAGGTTGTGCCAGTTGAGCGCGTAAACGCCGCTCCAACCCGCGCCGCTACGAAATCTGTATTTAAAACCGTCGAGTCCGGCAATTTCATGGGTGTCAATGCTCGCGTCGGCCCCCCGACCCTGTAGAGGCAACCAGAGGGACAACCCAAGCATCTGATTCTGCTGCTCCGTGGGCCCCCAGCCACCTTCTGTTATTGGTTTATTGTCCATATAAGTGTCCACATAAGTGTCCACACGGTCGGATCGCCACAACGGAACAGTTCTGCTGAGCGCCTCAAAATCGAGGCGCCGTCCACCGGCGGCGCAATTGTCGATGATCATGCCTGGGTGACGGGCGCGCAGATGATCCCAAAAGTAGTAAAGATTATCAATGTGACTCGCTTCGCTGATGCCGGTTCGCTCTATGCCCATGTCAGTCTTCTGTTTCGCGTCATTGTTCTTCCAGAACAGATGGGGGCCGTCCCCGTTGCTGTCCATGCGAAAAATGTCAATTTTACCTGCTTTAATTTGGGTATCCAGGAGCGCGAGCAATTGATCCACGACGCTCCGATCGGAAAAATTTACCTGACGATAGAGCTTTTGACAAGTTGTGTCGCATAAACTTCTACTTCTGTGAATTAGGCGTCCGTCGTTCCATGAATCGAAATTGATGGCTGGCGAGGCCATTCGCTCGGGCTCAAACCAAAGCAGTGACTTCAGCCCTAGCTCATGTGCCTTCTGCGAAACCTCGCCGTAGCCCTTTGGAAAGCGGTCTGGGTCAGGGATCCAATCGCCCACTCCGGAGATCCAAAGCTTATCTTCTGTTTTGGTCAACGCATCATACAAAGAGGGGTCCTGCGCCTTCGTGATGGTTCGATACCAACCTGCGTCCTGCCAGAATGTGTTCAGCGATATTCCAGATTTTGCAACATGCGTGATTGCTTTAATTAGATCTTCGGATGTCAGGCGTTCCCACGCTATCGGAAGACCAGCGCTCGAGGCAGCTGCAATGGGCTTGGGCAGTTGTCTTTGGGAATCTCGGGGAGAGAAGTACTTCAGCATCAACTGCCGGAATTTGTTTTGACCGACGAGGAAATCCTTGCCCTTCCAAGGCATCATCAGAGTCGATGGAGCACGGAAATGCTCACCTGGCCTCAATTGTGCCCCAAAGTCTTCTTGGCCTGCCTGGAAGCGCATGTCGGTTCCGGTGCTGTCAATCGCAAAGGAGCTTGCCCACTGCCCCGACCAGCCGATTGCGAAGACCACGCCTGCACCACCTCCAGGAGCCTCGACGTTGAAGTAGGGCAGGGTTTGACTCGAGGACCGTCCATTTGATGAACGAAGAGCGACGGTCACAGTCTTGGGAGGGGCATTCCGGATTGGCGTGAAGTCAGAGAGAACCGGGAGTAGATCCCGGGATGGCAGGGAACCGTCGTTGGGTTCTTCACCCAAACTTCCAGTTGAGTAATTGATGACGTAGCGTTCGGTACTCCCGAGCTCATGAATCAATTGAATGTCCGCAGATTTCACTTGGGCAATGATTCCTGACACTTTGGTCGTCGAGACATTGCGAAAAGAGATGGCCCACTTCACTGCATTGAAATCGGCCATCAACGTTTGCGTGAACTGAACTTCGAGAATGTTGGAAGGGTCGCGGTAGATCGTGTTCGTAGGTGTAGTGGCAAGCATCTGCCACGTGTTTTGATTGAAAGGGATGCCGTTGTAGGTAAACGAGAAAGGAACCGCCGAGTTCACTGGTTCATATTCTATATTCCGAGAGTCCCAAATAACGAAGCCAGGCGTGCCAGTCGAAAAGTGAGGGGCTGTTCGAGCATGTTTGGTCGGCTCGAACGCGTTTCCCAGTCCATAGCTTTGAGCGAGGACCAGCGCAAGCACCAACTTCACTAGGAAAAATGTCGGCCATCTTATCATCGTGGCGTCTCCATAATGGGTAGCAGGTAACTTAATGGTCAATGATAAAGCGATTCGGATATTTGATCCAGGTGCTTTCATAGATTAAGCGGAAATTTTCCTTACCACGGCTTTTATGAATTTCCAGGTGACCAATGCGATGCAATTGTCCTTGCCAATCTAATGAGACAAGCAGGTACGTATCACTCATTTAGAGACCCTGACCCGTTTGGGTAGTTTTTCATCCATCAGATCCAGACCGAGGGAATCATGGGTACGATCCATCAGCATTTCGAGTTCATCGACTTTACCAAGGATGTATAACGCCATCGCGTAATTTCCCATACTGGTATTAGGCTCACCACGTTCAATTTTTGCAACTGTTACTCTTGTCACGCCCATATGCTCCGCCATCAATTGCACAGTAATTCCCCGGCGCTTTCTTGCGTCACGCTAGGTCAAGTACCCGATTTCGGCGAACAGGCAAAGGGATAGCCCGAGAGATGATGGCATAGCCTTAGCTTAGTAAAGGGACGTCGTGGCTGATTTTGAATCCGTCGTATATAAGAAATTCATAATTTTTGACAGCACATATCAAGAATTGATGTCACTTGTAAATATATGCTATCATTGATTTCACATAATAAGGAGTGAAGTCAAATGTCTGTTGTTACTGTTCGCAATTTGCCCGAAGAAACGCATCGCGCGCTTAAGCTGCGTGCTGCTCAGCATGGACGTAGCACCGAAGCTGAAATTCGGGAAATTCTGGAAGAAGCAGTGCGTCCTAGGACGCGTGTCAAAATCGGATCTGAACTCGCTGCTTTTGGGCAATCCTTTGGGGGGCTTGATTTTAATGGCACTCGTGATCAGACGCCGACTGATCCAGCAGTGTTCGAATGATCGTTCTGGATACGAATGTCATATCCGAGCCAATGAAACCCAACGGCAATCCCGCCGTTCAAGCTTGGCTTGATCGGCAAACAGCCGAGACACTGTATCTGACAGCAACAAGCCTTTCCGAATTGCTGGTCGGCATTGAGATCCTGCCAGATGGAAAGCGTAAAGAAGGACTTGATGCTGCATTGAGGAAACTGATGGAGAGACTTTTTGGAGCGCGCATACTATCATTCGATCAACAGGCTGCGATAGCATATGCGTTTATAGTCGGTCGAGCTAGGACTAATGGTCGCCTTATCTCTGTGGCAGACGGTCAGATTGCCGCAATCGCGGTCGTACATGAATTCACCATAGCGACGCGAGATACTGCGCCTTTTGTCGCTGCCGGAGTGCCCGTCATCAATCCTTGGGAAGAATAATCTTAGCGTATTTTGTGTTAATGGTAGTTATCAAAGGAACATCGTTATGCGAGAACGAAATAAGATGCGGAATTGACTGTGTCAAATTTGTGCCAAACTAGTCTGTAAGTGTCACCGTTTGTGGTTGTGTGAGACAGTTTTTATGCTTGGCAAGCATTTTAAGTGATTGATTTATATGTAACTTAAATTTGTAAATAAGTTTTGTAATCAGAAGGTCCCGAGTTCGATTCTTGGTGTCGGCACCATAAAATCAATGGCTTGCAATTTTCATGCAAGCCATTTTTGTTTGCGGGGTTACGCTGGGGTTACATTGCGGCGATCTAGCAACCATTTCTAGGACACTCTTTTACTTTCTTTCCAAGCGATCAAATCAGATATTTTGTACCTGACCTTGCTACCTAGTCGCCCCTGCAAAATTCACACAGTCATGCCGACAAACGAACGTTTTGTGTAAAAGGTGTTGATCAGTTGCAGCAGTGCAAGTCGCAATAAAGAATTCTTGATGCCCAAACGGTGTATAGCTCTCATCAGCCAGCGCAGATTGTAGCCAGCCGCACATAACACAGCGTGCAGTGCATCACCCAACTGACCTGGTAACCAGCAGCGATTCATTCGGTGATCCGACTTCAGATGCCCGATTGCAGGTTCCACGGCCTGCCGGCGCTTGAGCCAGCGCCGCTGCGGGCCGGGCTTGTGATCAGATTACGGGCTTTCAGTAGCCGATAAACTGACGATTCCGATACAAAGTTGGATTGTTCATCAATATACGTCACAGCCGAAATTCTACTGATCTTTGTCTACTTACAGGGGGAGTTTACGATGACTTTTATAGTGATTATTCTCATAACCTCCTGCCAGATCACCCATCCAATCCACAAAATCGACACGACCGTCTTTATCAATGACACTGTATTGACTGGTATGTCTCGCAGTGCAATTTTTTACACAATATTCGAACACTATATCTTGCACTTCGTTATAATGTTTTGTACATTAATAATGAACATGATATATTAACGAACGTTTAATGTAATTGCTTCAGTGTATAAATAGTGAACATCATGAATAGATTGGCGACAGAATGCGATATATTGGATGCGGCCATTGGTATAGTCCGCCGTGAGATAGGTCTACGTTTAGATATTGTCGAGCGTGATGTCTGGAAGGGGGGTAAGCACATAGATGCGATTATAGAGATGCCAGAGACAGGCGCTCAACTGGTTGCTGAAATTAAAAAGTGGGCAACTCATGTTAATCTTGGTGCCGTCATTGACCAAATCAAAAATATTGCCAAGCCAGGTCATGGCCTACTTGTGGCGGACTATATAAACCCTAATATGGGTGAGCGACTAAAAGAAGTTAACATCCAGTTTCTCGATACGGCAGGTAATGCGTACATCAATCAATTACCTGTTTATATCTACATCAAAGGCAACAAACCGAAGCCGGATGTTGCTGCAATGGGAAAGATTAAAACTGGCAAAGCCTTTCAGCCCACGGGAATGAAGGTGATTTTTGCCTTTCTAAAGGATAGAAGTCTTATCAATGCGCCATATCGGGAAATCGCAGAACGAGCTCAGGTGGCGTTAGGGACAGTAGGCTGGGTAATTAGTGATCTAGTGGCACAGGGATTTTTTTTTGAAGGAGTGAAGAAGAATCAACGCGAACTAGCTGACTTTGATCGATTGTTGAATAAATGGGTAGAAGTTTATCCCTACAGGCTGAAGGAAAAACACAAAATAGGCATATTCACCACTGACAATCCCGATTGGTGGAAGACTGTGAATCTAGAAGAATTTGATGCTCTATGGGGTGGAGAAATCGCGGCGGCTAAATACACTAACTATCTCAACCCCAAACATGCTGTGGTATATATCAAAAAAGCCAATATGGCGAAATTCCTGAAGGCTGCTCGGTTAAGAAAAATAATACAAACTGAACAGTCTGATATTCGTATTGATCTGATTGAGCTATTTTGGAAACAAGAGAAGAGTATTGAAAAAGAAAAGGATTTGGCACATCCAATTGTTGTCTACGCTGATTTGATAGAAACCGCTGATCCCCGTAATCTGGAAACAGCGAACAGACTTCGTGCAAAATACTTGCATTAACATTACCGGGAAACTTCCGCTAGGGTTGATTGGGATTTATGCCGATATCAGCGAGCATGCCAAAGAATTGGCTATCGATTTTCTGGTTGTGGGAGCTATGGCAAGGGATATGGTGCTGGTGCATGGATACGGTTCTACTATAGAGCGCGGTACCCGAGATGTTGATTTTGGCATTAATGTGGGGAGTTGGAATGAGTTTAATGTGTTAAGAGATCGGTTACTGAAAGCAGGCTATAAGTCTGATATACACAGAATTCATCGCTTGACTTGCGTGGACTCAGAAGGACATCCTTGGGAAATTGACATTGTTCCCTTTGGCGAAATTGCAGGTGACAATAATAGCATCAATTGGCCGCCTGGGCAGGGCTTCGTCATGAATGTGCTCGGTTTTTCAGAAGCATTTGAACATGCGTTAAGTGTGCAAATCAGTGAAGATCCGGACATTGTTATTCCTGTTGCTTCTCCAGCGGGTATTTGCCTTCTAAAGTTGGTTTCGTGGTTGGATAGAGAAGTTGAGTTAAGGGCAAAAGATGCTACTGATTTTGAATACCTGATTAAGAGTTACTCCAAAATTCCTGAAATCAATGATGCATTATTTGAGGATGGATATATGGAGGCTCAGGAATGGGACGAAGCCAAGTCCAGCGTCATGAAGCTTGGTGAGGATGTTGGTAAGATAGCATCCGTGGTGACGATGGCTTTTCTGGAAGAAAAATTATTTAACCTACCTAACAGAAAAGAGCAATTTGCAAGGGATATGCAAAGCCAAGCTGGGAGTGATTTGGCAGAATATACGGAGAAGCTTAATATCTTTGCTAAAGCGGTTAGTGCAGGGTATGTCAATCGGCGTTTGAAAGTTACCAGCTAATAAATGAGTGAGTCTAGTTGAGTGCGCTGACGTGTCATGCTAAATATCATAAAAATCACTGTGTCAAATTGGTGCCAAACTACGACGGAAATACCACCATTTGAGGCTGTTTGACACTGGTTTTGTGCTTGGTAAGCATTGTAACTAATTGATTATATTAATTTCACATCCAGTGGTTGCATTTCATAATCCCTTTGTCGCTCAGATACAGTTAACTTGGTAGTAAACCCGGTGGGCGCCCATTCCATTAGTACAAGTCAAAACGATTCAAAAATGAACCGAAATTTCTGCAAAAAGATATCCTTAAATGCTCGCCAAAAATGCCAAAACCTAGTCATCATTTGGCATGCAACTGATTGATAATAAGATAAATAATTTGGTATGGAATCGAGCCTGCGTCTATTTGATAAATCAGTCATTTAGTTTGTCCTACGTACATATTGCAATTTGTTATTTCTTTTTCTTAAATTGCACAATTTCACCTGGCTTTGTTAGCCCGCCTGCTGCAAGCATTGCGCTTGTGGCTGTATTAACCGAGTCTCTAACCGGATCAAGATCAAGCCGCGCATAAATCGCCGTTGTATTTTGGTTTTTATGATTAAGCGATTTGCCAATAATCGCCAGCGATGCACCGGTCTTTGCTTGCCAGCTTCCCAATGTGCGCCTTAGATCATGAAGTCGCAAATCTTTTATTTCTGCGCTTTTTAATCTCTGCGGGTTCAATTCCCCGCCCCTTGGGGCGAAAGCTGGTTGAAAAACCAGCAGATTGAAGAACGCAGTTAATACCCCGCTCTTGCGGCGGGGTGCTTTATTATGCGCTCCCAGCCTTTTCTTGGTTCCTGAATGTGTCCTGATTTGCCGATGCCGGGAAAAACAAATTCACTATCATCTGATTTTCGGTTTTGCAAAACCTCAATCGCTTCTGGTGAAAGCGTTACTGTTTGAGGCGTATCATTTTTTGTTTCTTCTATACGCCATTCAGCACGTTCGAGATTAATATCCTGCCATTTCATGCTACAGACATTTGATCTGCGTGCGCCGGTCAATAGCGAGATTAAAACATAATCTCTAATCGTTTCATTTGGCTCTTTTGAGAGTGCCTGAAAGAATCTTGGCAGCTCATCACTTTGAATGAACCGATCCCGGCTCTTTTCTTTGTTACGCCTGATCCCAATAGCCGGGTTGTTTTCCCAAAGCCCTGCTGATATTGCCCATCCAAACACGCTTGAAATTAAGGCTAATATTCTGTTGGCAGCAATTGGTCCTGATTTAGTTGTTATATTGCTATGAAGTAGCGATACTGTTGCTCGATTTATTTCTGATAATTTTTTTTACTAAACTGTTTTTCAACATGTTTTTTATAATTATCTAGATCATCTGTCCATGTTTTTTTCTTTAGTTTAGAGTGTCTTTCTAAATATTCTGCAAATAAATCACAGAAGAGGGGTTCCGATTTTAATTTGCGTTTAGCTTCAGCTGGGCTTTTGCCCTCAGCTATAACCAAATTGATTTCCATAGTTTTTCGCCTTGCCTGATCAATCGTCATGTCAGGGGGGCGTCCTAGTGTTATGCGCTCAGGATTGCCGCCTTTGATGCGTTTAAAAACACTAAATGTTTTGATCCCGGTTGATGATGTACGCAAGTGCAAACCACTCACCTTTGTGTCATGATATGTGTCGCGCTTGCCTTTTTGTGGCAAGGGGAGGGCGTCAATCTCCGCTTTTGTAAAGTTGAATTTTTTGGTCATGGCAAATTGGGGTTACGCCGGGGTTACATTCCGGATGCATTTTAGTGCATTTCTATCGATGTACGTAGTCATCCCTGCAAAACACTTAGAGCCTGCATGAACTGCAGGAATCATCAAATTTTAGACGGCATTGATCCCTGAGAATTTATACTATTCGCATCAAAACATTGAGAGAATCAAGAGGAACTGAAATGCCGACCGATGATTTTTTCCGAGCGCGTCTCGATCAGATAATTGATCTGCGTCATCCCCTGGCAGTGCTGTCGAATCGACTGCCGTGGGCTGATATTGAAGCAGCACTTGTCCCTGCTTTTGAGCGTAAAAACCGTCAGGGTGAAGTGTTGGAGATCAACGATCTTTTTGGCACAACATTGGCGATTGCCAGTGGGGGCGTGAGCACTGCGGGTCGCCCCCGCTTGCCGATCCGGTTGATGGCATCGTTGCTGTATCTGAAGCATGCGTTCAACCTCAGTGACGAAGAGCTGGTGGTTCGCTGGTCGGAGAATGTGGTGTGGCAGTATTTCAGCGGCGAGGAATATTACACATCGAAGTTGCCGTGTGATGCCACCCAGATTGGCCGTTTCCGCACCGCCATTGGTGAAGCTGGTGTTGAGAAGCTGCTGAAGGCAACGATTGACACTGCGGTGCACACCAAGGCGGTCAAACCGGCTGAATTCAAACGAGTGATTGTTGACACGACAATTCAGGAAAAGGCAATTGCGCATCCGGTGGATAGCCGGTTACTGGAAATTGCTCGCGGCAAGATTGTGCAAGCAGCCAGACGGGCTGGCATCACCTTGAAGCAAACCTACGCCAAAGAAGGCAAGGCGCTGCGCCGAAGGGCAGGCGGCTATGCCCACGCCAGGCAATTGCGGCGTCTGCACAAAACCGTTAAACGCCAACGCACGATCCTTGGTATCGTGCTGCGGGAGATCCAGCGCAAACTGGCAACCGTGACGACGGTCTGTGCCGCATCGCTGCAGCAATTGACCACGCTATTGGAACGGGCAGGACGGATTCATAAGCAGCAACCCAAGGACAACAACAAACTCTATGCATTGCACGCACCGGAAGCCGAATGCATCGGCAAGGGCAAAGCACGCAAACCTTACGAGTTCGGAGTTAAAGCCGGCATTGCTGTTACGCACAAAAGCGGCCTGATAGTCGGTGCCAGAACCTTTCCTGGCAATCCCTACGATGGTCATATTCTCCACCAACAGCTCGAACAAACGCACAGGCTACTCGAAGATACCGGATCAATACCGAAGCAGGTTATTGCCGATCTCGGGTTCCGGGGAGTGGATGCTGACAATCCGGCAGTGGAAATCATCCATCGCGGCAAGTACAAGTCGCTGACGAAACCGCAGCGGCGCTGGCTCAAGCGCCGGCAGGCCGTGGAACCTGCAATCGGGCATCTGAAGTCGGATCACCGAATGAATCGCTGCTGGTTACCAGGTCAGTTGGGTGATGCACTGCACGCTGTGTTATGTGCGGCTGGCTACAATCTGCGCTGGCTGATGAGAGCTATACACCGTTTGGGCATCAAGAATTCTTTATTGCGACTTGCGCTGCTGCAACTGATCAACACCTTTTACACAAAACGTTCGTTTGTCGGCATGACTGTGTGAATTTTGCAGGGGCGACTACGTAAATGCTAAATCTACCCTGAATGCTATTTTGTGTAAAGGTCTGTGTATTTATATAAATTTCTATAAATATGGATAAATACACGGGATTTGTGATTTGTAATCAGTAGGTCGGAGGTTAGACTCCTCTCAACAGCACCAAAAAATCAACAAATTGCAATAAATTATATAAAAATACCTGATTCATGTAGACAGTAAAGCAGGTATAAAAGTCAATTGAAAAATTTGCATTAGAAAATCCGACCTGATGCAAATCAAATTCGCAATCAGTAGGCCAACAGTTATATTATTTCAAATATCGCTATAAAATAAATAAGTTAAGTTATACATTTAAAATAATGTAGACTTTGTGTGAGTGAAAGATCTTAATAAATAATGTGGTTGGTAGGATGTAGCGCGCTGCCTTGTAAAAATTCTAAAATCGAGATATGTCTTCCTCTTTATCTCTGATCGACTCTGCTTCAATTTGCTTATCAATATAAGTAATAGAATCCATTACCCATCGTCTTACGTTCCTATTTTCATGTACCAACAATGAGCTGAGGCATCTCTTATCATCCTCTAAATATGGTACTAGTGAGCCGGACCAACCCCTAGTAATCATATTGGCTCTAAGGGCACTAGCTACATCTTCATCGTCACCAAATCGCACAAGCAATGCTACAAACAAATCTGTGGGCCGTTGCGTGTCATCAATTACTTCCGAGATATTTATACAGGAAGCTACAAAGCTCGACCCAAATTCAGGCTGTTCCTCACACCATGAAATCACACTCTCGACCGTCACCACCGACAAAACACTCGGTATTTGGTCAGAATCATTATTTTCCCGATCTAGCAATTGTTGCAACCAATATCGCTCCATACCATTCGCTTGGACAATGGCATCTCCAAGTATCGGCCAGAGTACATCGTTATACTCACGCATCAGATCAAGTAACAATGGTTTGGTATAACTCCAGATGTCACCGTGGTTTAATCCATGCCGACAAGCGACAATAAGCTGTTTCGTCAATGCGATAGCAAACTTCTGATCTGGCTCCTGCAGCAACTTTTTTGCCAAGTCTTGCCAGTGATGTATGTCTGTTACTGCTCCCTTCTGATCTTTATGGAGAGGTACGCTAGAAACCAGTTGTTTAAGCGGTTCCTGCAATATCTCAATGCTCCCTTTATTTCCAAAGCAGTACATATAGATCACATTCAAAGCTGCCCAACTGGCTTTGTCACCAAGCTCGGTCAATGCCAAACAAAATTCCATTATTTCTTTTGGATTAATACCATTAGTGACACTGCCATAACTCAATGAATTTGCGCTATTGGGCGAGATAGCTTCACAACGAATTAACTTCAGCAATATGTCAAGATGTGATTTTTGAATGCCGCCAGTGCGTATAAAATCTGGATAGAGAAAAACAAGACGTTCATCAGTCAAAAGCTTATCGATATTTTCTTGCCATTTTTCGGGTGATCTTTCAAAAATTCCACGAAATATTCCCAAGATAAAGCTGGGGTTCGCATGGTCAACAACCAAAAGCTGCTCGAAAGATTGTTTCAGTAATTGATCAACATCTGTCAGTTCCAGAGCTAACTGATAACCGAAGGAATAAGATTTCTTTTGATCACCTTGTACTAGCAAATCAAGGTGGGGCATTAATGAATCGATATCTTTAGCCACTTCAATACCCAAAGCTTTGGCATTTTCAGAGGCCACATCAATATAGTGACCGTCATCTCCTTTGTGGTACTCCCAAGGTGGATTGATCACACGAATTTTCAGTTTCTCTGATAAATCAGCGAAATCAGGATTAAATAGTTCAAGCCAATTGTTTAGTGCATCAATTGCCTCTTGCTTCATCCCCTTTGAATCATACTCAAAGGCATGTTTTATACTTTCCAAAGCAGCGGGCCAATAGCGACCGTTGATGGATACAATATGTTTGATCGCCGCGTCCAACATATCAATACGATCCCGAATAACAAAACCGCGTATTGAGTGACCTATAGCTGAGAGTACTTTCTCTTTTTGAGGTTCTCCCCTTTCAAATAAGATAAGCAGTAAATTGAAGGCTTCTTGCCAATAATTAAATACTTCCTGCCATAGCGCCGGTTGCCATTCTTTCATCGGTGCTTTCGTTCCTTGATATTCTGCGCCAATTGTTCGTGTTCCACCGGACGTACTTATTGCTCGATCTAATGCCTCAAGTACGATCATGTCAATTTCAGCTCGGTTAAGATCAATCGCTCGCCTTAATACATCAAAACGAATATTTGGTGTGGTCTCCGTTCCAGATAGATTTATCCTGAACAGTTGCGCAAACATTCCTGTTGCATTATTACTCCAGGTTTCATTTTCTGCTGAAGCGAGTAGCAACATACACCAGGAAGATTTCTCGAATACACCTGCATGAAAACATAATTTCTCTAACCCCCATAAGAGATTTCTACGTGTATCACCTCTAATTTCGTGAAGCTTATCGCGAGTCATCTCGCTCAAAACTTTATGGAGGGCCTGACTAGTAGACTCTGGATTCACTTCAACAAATGCGCGGAAGAGTTTCGAACCCTTCTCTGTAAGCAACTCTTCCGCTTGGACAAAAGGGCTCTGACCACCAAATAGACGCGCTGAAAACCTTTGAACGCTTTCCTGACTATCAAGATAAGATGCCTGAATACAAAAACTTTGCATGAGGGAGTCTGGCAAATTATCTATCAATAGCTTTTGTCTGTCATATGGGGTCTCTTCCCACCAATCCGATGCAAGCGTTAGCGCAAGGGGTTTAGGAACTAACCTAGCGTATCTTCCAGCTCTATTAATAATCTGCCTTTTAGTAAACTTATTTAAAACGCGATCAAAGTCTCTTAAAGTAGAGCAAGCAACATCCTCGGCAATAAACTTTGCCTCATCTCTGGCGCTTCCCTCAGTTGCACCAAATACATCAAACAACGAGCAGGCTGATAATAGATTCTTTTCAGCATCCGTAACGCCACCATCGCCATCAATTAGTTTTCTAACCACAGATCTAGTTTCGATTGAACCCAATAAGCGACCTTCCTTCCGATACTGCTCAGCGATAAGGGTCGCCATCAACGGATAACCCTGAGAAAAACGAGCGACACGATCTACATCGCTTGTATCTAAATCGACTAGAATCGGAGACAAAACTTGTTTGATTGCATCATCTGATAAAGGGGAAAGTTGGATATGAATTGAGTCATCAACTTGCTCATGAAAATATCCAACGGTAACAATCTTTAAAAAACACTCAATTTTATTAACTTCTCTAGCCAATTCGTTATGTAGGTCTACACTGCAATTCTCAACCACTGCTAGACCATGTACTTTAGCTTCAACGGCTTGACGAATGCTTTCTTTTATCTCCTTTTCATAACCTAAGGCATTATTGAAAATAAGCACACAGGAATCATCAATAGACGAAACAATTTCGATTGCTTCCAAAAGAAGGCGAGTTTTACCTAATCCGGATGCGCCTGTTAGTCTTACAACAGATCGATTCAAATTCAAAGCTTCAACTAGGGCCTGTTAACACTACCTAAGTGCTTCGACGATGAGAGCGAAATGGATGAATGAGAGAAAAATGACATCCAGTTTGTCGAATCTGGAGAATATTCGACGGAATCCCTTGAGTCTGCGGAATAATCTTTCGATCTCATTGCGTTTTTTGTACATGGCGCGGTCATATTCCCAGAGCTCCAGCCGATTAGTTTTGGGTGGGACAACCGGGATATAACCGAGCTCCAATGCAAGCTGTCTGGTTTGATCACCCTCATAAGCGCGATCCATCAGCAGATGAGTAGGAGAAGAGACGGGGCCGAGTGCTAACAGGAGTTGTCGTCCTTCCGGTGCGTCATGTGTATGCCCCGGAGATAAGGAAAAAGTTATGGCTGTTCTGGTATCTGCGGCAACCAGATGAATTTTAGTGGTCCAGCCACCTCGGGATTTGCCGATGGATTGCGGGCCGTTTTTTTTAATGCACCAGTACCATCAGGGTGCACTTTGATGCTGGTGCTATCCATCGAAACGGCTTCAATCTTGATGCGAATGATTTGTTGATGCTGCAGCTGCTCAAAAACTTTTTGAAGCACGCCGCTTTTCGCCCATCGATTCATTCGAGTGTAGATGGTATGCCAATTACCGAAACGCTTGGGTAGTCCGCGCCACTTGCAACCATGCTCGGTAACATACAGAATAGCATTGAGAATTTGTAGATTGGAATGACTGACATTGCCACGCTGGCGCGGCATGCAGTGTTCGATCTGTTGATATTGAGTTTCGGTGATTTCCATCACCATATTATATCAAATAGTGTTAACAGGCCCTAACGATTTGAAATCGCTATCTCGCTTTTCATCTTTGACAAATTTGTAACTATGGTTTCTTGTCTCAAGACTTTTCCAGTCATCAAGGTCTCTAGAGGCTTTATTTCTGAACCGGCTAATTGTGCTTTTTTCTAAGATAAAATTTTTAAACACAATATAAGAGGAGGAGTCGATGCTCTCTGGCTTAACAATTGTTCTGTGGTCAACATTGTTAATTGTCTCCACTCTATGATATCTAAAAATACTTTTAGAGCTAGAAGAAGAAACCATATCGTCATTCGCAGCAATAATGCTTAATATGTCTAAGGCGTTATCCAGCTCACTGGCCACCCACTGATCATTTAGATCATCAAGCTCGCTTGAGTCGCGACATAAACTCCTAAGGTGCCGATTCCTGCAAGATATATATTTTGCTACATTGGCAAACCCTGAGCCGTCATGAGGAACATCGAAAAAGCATACTTTCCTGATGTTATGATTTATTTTCTTATCCTTCATACGCAGCAATAGCCTTTTAACAACTAGCCCGCCCAGACTGTGTCCTGCTAAAATTATTTTGTCGTTATCTAAATCGCACCGAGCTTCAATATCAGTAAGAAGCCCATTAGCTATATTCAAGATACTCGGAGCTCGTTTCCAGAATTGCTTCAATATATTCGGTGATTCATAACCATATGTAACAATGTCAAAGTCAAGTTCAATATCCGACTCAAGGAAGTCAGGAAATTTCCCCCATGTTTTATCGGCCGCCCCTCCTAGACCATGTACAAGTATTATTTTCTTTGCCATTAACTCTCCTTAAGTTTTGTATCTTTCCTGAAATCAGATCCTTTGATAGCAGTATTTCTCGTAGCTTTTGGGGGCTACTCATTGGAAGCCCATCATCAAAATTGGTGATCTGAAAATGAGAACAGATGAGCAATGAATTCTCATAATTATAAAGATTCCTATTTTTTAATTATTTTCTTATTTAAAGAAGCAACCGTCTAATATATAAAAATAATTCCTATTTAACAAAATTCCAATAAATAAAGAATGGGAAAAGTCTCGCATTCCTCCAATTTACAACCCAATCATTTTGATAATTGTATTTTTCAATTATCAATTCTATTCAACTGTATTTAACCATAATTAATAAGTTATTATTATCTTGCGTACAGTTATTAACAGAACTCGAACTCCAAGGCGGCTGCGCCGCAAATGCGGCCTCGTGGTTGCTGCCGCTGTCGCTCCCACTCGGGCGCTTTTCGGCTTGCCGTTCAGTTGATTCTGTATCGACTGTAACTTTTTGAATTTGCCATTGATGAAGGCGTGTCGGTAACTGGATAGTCTCGGTTTGTATGCCGCAGATTTTCTTACCTACTGGGTCGCCATACTTTCCCCGTTCTTTCGAATCGATTTTCATCAGCTTGATGGGAATATCTTTACGCTTAATGGTAGCTCCGCCCATCAATTGAATGAATTGCCACCAGTGGCCCTGGTCGGCAGCTTGTCTTGCTTGTTCCAGAATGCCTTCGAGTGCGTTGCTGACTCTGCGCAGTTCTCGCCAAATGCTGACAGGTGCGCCACCGATTTGCTGGAATTGACGGATGCCCCAGGTCGACGCCCAGGCTTCTACCCGTTCCGCAGCTTGCTGTATCGGACTGCCGTCAATATCATGCTCAAGACCGTGGCCGTCGATATTCTTTGAGATGTATTTGGCGATATAGCCGACAGCGGTGCCTTTGCTTTTATCAATAGGCGTTACGTTAAAGCGGTGTTGCTGTGCGCCGGGTTCGTCGCCATCGGTTTGCAGGGCATAATGCCGCATGATTTCTCTAACTCTTGCGGTTTGTTCGGGCGGCATGAATAGCAGCATATGCCAGTGCGGTGTGCCGTCGTGTTGCGGTTCGGCAATGCGAAAGCCGTACACTTTGATTTTATCGCGATCAAATTTGGCGCGGATTCTTGACCAGACTTTGTTGAGGTACTTTTGCGCTTGTTTCGGTGTCGTGCCGTCATACTTGGAATTCTGCTCGCCGCTGCCGGAGTGACGAGCATGCATTCTGGATGGGCAGGTGATAGTATAGAATACTCCGGCATGACCCAATTCGTTGGCGATATATTCAAAACCGTAAATACGCGCCATTAATTCATTGCGCCGGATGCGCGGATTAGCCAGACCTAACTCTGCCAGTTCGCTCAGCGTGAAACACTGGCCGAGTTCATTGGTTGCCAATAATCCATCGAGAACGCGGCGGATACGTTTTTTCTGTTCTCTGCGTCTTGCTAGTGTTTCGTCGCTGACATAGCGGCTGGCGCGTTCATGCACTAATCCGATGCGGATGGCGTCTTGTTCCAGCTTTTGTGCGTGAATCTTGCGTAGCCGTTGCAGCCACCAGATTTCATCGGTCAGGCGGGTATAGATGCCGGTGGCTGTAATGTTCGGGTCTTCAAACAATGACAGCTCGATTTCATACTTTTGCGCCCGGTGCAGCATCCGGGAAACAGCATATTCCAGATTCCAGTAAATGCGGCTGATTTGCTGCATTTCCTTGACGATGTTTCTTGCCAGATCGTTTAGATCGTCATCGCTGGCATTGAGGGGAATGCTATTTTTAGTGATAGATCCATAGGCCTTTAGCAATCCTAGATTGGCATCGCTTCTGCCGTCAAAGATATAGGTTTCTTTGTAATCATATGCAGTTTTTTCAGCAAACCGTTTGGGCAGTTGCCGGAATATCGGCGCGCGCCAGCGTTTATCGTTGCCATCCGGTTCATCAAGTAAGCTTAATATGCCTTCGGCGATGCGTTCACCGGGACTGAGTAGTTCATGGGGTTGATGTACTGACGTGTGCATACACACCTCAGTACTGGCTGGTTGAATAATGCGTGCATGATTCAATATAAGCGAGCAGATCGCTATGGCGATAGCGAACTGCCCGTGAGCCTACTTTGATGAATGGCACCCGCGCCCCGGCCCAGCGGTCTCGTTCCAGGAATGCGGTGCTGACACCTAAGATTTGTGCCGCTTGTTTAGTAGTGAGTAAAGAGTTTTGCATGATTGACCTCGCTAGTTAATAAATACGAGATCAATTTGCGACAAATGATGGAGTAAGAAAAGATGCTAAGAAAAATAGAAATATATCTATTTTTCTAGGAATAATTACAATTTTTTATTTCTTTGATTTTAATGGTGTTCCAGGCAGCTTGGCATATTCTGATGCGACAGTTCGCACTAATTTTTTAAATGCCGTAGGAGAGAAAGTGGACGAATACCCGAATTGCTGCATTGTAGGATGGTTCCGCATTTCTTCATAACCCAGGTTTTCGTGCATTTTCCATAATTGCTTGGCTAATTCAATGCAAACCACCCGCTGCCTGCGCCGTTCTGGCATTTTTTCGTACCAGCTATTGTTGTCATCATCAGGATCAACAGCTTCAGCAAGTGTATTTGCTTTCGTTAATAATTCTTGAGGTGCCCAGCAAGGAGGAATAGGAAGCCGTATTACATCGTTGCACCAATTGACAACCTCGTTTCGCATTACATAGATACTATCCAGATAAGCTTTGTTAAATTTTTCGTTTCTGAGGCATTGAATGAGCTTTAGATTATTCATATTCAGAAAATCCCGTAACTGCGAGAAAAATGAATCGTCAGTTAAAATTTTCCATCCATTCTGTCTTGCCGTGATCTCTTGATTCGCTATAGCACGCATCAACCGAAGAATGGCGATTCTAAGTTCAGGTGAGATTTTCTTGGTATCGGTTTGGTCAGGGTCGGCATTGATCCAATTGTGCGCCAATTGCCAGACAGTTTTGAAGTCAGGATTGTTTTCCACATGCATGACAAATCATCCTATGAGAAATAATCTCATTTGACGGCTTGTAGTTTGCACACTTGAGAAAATTGTATCTTGATAATGTAGATATTAATCTATACTATCTAAACCATGATCTTTACGTGGAATGAAACGAAATGCAAAACCAATCTGAAAAAACACGGTTTGGATTTTGCCGATGCTGAAGCGGTTTTTGCAGGCTACACGCTAACCAGACCGGATACGCGCTTTGCTTATACAGAAAACCGTTTTTCCACGATAGGTTTGCTCGGGGTTGACGTAGTGGTTATTGCACACACTGAAACTGCCGATGAAATTCATATTATTTCCATGCGAAAAGCTGAACGCCATGAACAAAAAAACTATTTTGCCAGCCTCTGATGATTTGGATGAAGCGCCCATTTGGACAGACGATGATTTTAAACAGGCAGTGCATCGAGCCGGATTGAAACCATTGCCGCAAAAGAAGCAGAAAATCAATATCACGCTTGATCCGGATATCGTGGCTTGGTTCAAGCAGCAAGCCGGAGGGCGAGGGTATCAAACGCTTATTAATGCTACTTTACGGGAAGCTATGCAGAAAAAGACTATCGAGGAAACGATCCGGCAAGTGATCCGGGAAGAATTGCGAACTTCTTGAGTATATTAAGACGAACAGCGTAATTCTGAAGTGTTATTTATATAAGTGTAGTTTCCTTCAGTACATCGGGATGGCGCTCAAGAATAGCAATCAGTGTTTTTGCTGCTCCGTTGGGGTTACGGCGGTGTTGCTCCCAATCGCGCAAGGTGCGAACTGACACTCCAAACAATTTGGCAAATTCTACTTCGGAAAGTCCTGATTTTTTTCGTGCCGATATGAGAGGTGACATGACGACGCGCCCCTTCCCTGCTTTCATTTGACGGACAGATTCCAGTAATTCAGCACCTAAGTCCCGGCTGTTTTCCCAGGCTTCCAATTCCTTATCGGTTAGCAGTTGCTTCTTTAATCTCATGCGCCTTCCTATTAAAACGGATAAGTCAGTGAACTTTATATAGCTTCATGAATAGCCGTATGTACCCGTTCAAGCATTTTACTGGTTACATTGTTGCGACGCTCGATTTGACTAACATAGGCTTGACTGACACCAAGACGCTGTGCCAGTTGTTCCTGGGTAATGCCTGCCTTGATTCGCGCTAACGCGACGGGATTATCAACATAATCCTCAAGCACAAACGGTTCATAGGCTTGTTCGTCACTCTGATTTGCTTCACAAGCCGCCAATTCTTTTTCGATCTGATCTTTCAGAACGCGATAAACCGCTATTGGCAACAAAACATATTCATCTTTGCCTTGTATGGATTTGATTTTTTGCAGTGTCATTTGTAAGCATCTCCACGCGGTTTGATTTTCTCAATCGTAATAATTCTAACGACATCATGCCGTTCAAAAATAATGCGCCAGTTACCAACTCTTAGCCGTAAATAAGGCTCACCTTCCAGTTTCTTGATATCAAGCGAACTATCATTGGGATTCCGGCCTAGCTGTTCCAGTTTCTCAGCAATCCTGAATCGATCCGTTCTCGGCAAGCTTTGCAATTTCTTCTTGACTTGCGGCCGGATCAATAAATTATAACAATCAGACATATTATAAGTTATAAAACATTATATTCAAGTGCCTTGATAAACCAGAAAGTTTCCAACGTTGATTGGTAGTCTAGGAATAAAAATACCGGATGAGACAAAATTATTTTAATAATGTCTTATTTTATAGAATAAAACTGAAGGCAACGATTGACACTGCGGTGCACACCAAGGCGGTCAAACCGGCTGAATTCAAACGAGTGATTGTTGACACGACAATTCAGGAAAAGGCAATTGCGCATCCGGTGGATAGCCGGTTACTGGAAATTGCTCGCGGCAAGATTGTGCAAGCAGCCAGACGGGCTGGCATCACCTTGAAGCAAACCTACGCCAAAGAAGGCAAGGCGCTGCGCCGAAGGGCAGGCGGCTATGCCCACGCCAGGCAATTGCGGCGTCTGCACAAAACCGTTAAACGCCAACGCACGATCCTTGGTATCGTGCTGCGGGAGATCCAGCGCAAACTGGCAACCGTGACGACGGTCTGTGCCGCATCGCTGCAGCAATTGACCACGCTATTGGAACGGGCAGGACGGATTCATAAGCAGCAACCCAAGGACAACAACAAACTCTATGCATTGCACGCACCGGAAGCCGAATGCATCGGCAAGGGCAAAGCACGCAAACCTTACGAGTTCGGAGTTAAAGCCGGCATTGCTGTTACGCACAAAAGCGGCCTGATAGTCGGTGCCAGAACCTTTCCTGGCAATCCCTACGATGGTCATATTCTCCACCAACAGCTCGAACAAACGCACAGGCTACTCGAAGATACCGGATCAATACCGAAGCAGGTTATTGCCGATCTCGGGTTCGGGGAGTGGATGCTGACAATCCGGCAGTGGAAATCATCCATCGCGGCAAGTACAAGTCGCTGACGAAACCGCAGCGGCGCTGGCTCAAGCGCCGGCAGGCCGTGGAACCTGCAATCGGGCATCTGAAGTCGGATCACCGAATGAATCGCTGCTGGTTACCAGGTCAGTTGGGGATGCACTGCACGCTGTGTTATGTGCGGCTGGCTACAATCTGCGCTGGCTGATGAGAGCTATACACCATTTGGGCATCAAGAATTCTTTATTGCGACTTGCGCTGCTGCAACTGATCAACACCTTTTACACAAAACGTTCGTTTGTCGGCATGACTGTGTGAATTTTGCAGGGGCGACTATGTAGTAATTCAGATTAGCATCAACTTTGGCTAGGGCATGTGGACAATTAAATGTATATAGTTTCCCAGAGAATCAGATTGTGATTTACTGTTTATAAACAGTTAGAGGAGGTTATAAATGGTGAAGCGCTATGGATTACGGGACGATCAATGGCAACGGATCGAGCACTTGTTACCGGGTCGCAAGCAAACAGTTGGTGTAACAGCCAAGGATAACAGGCTATTTGTTGAAGCTGTTTTGTACCGCTACCGTGCTGGGATACCATGGCGTGATCTGCCGGAGCGTTTTGGAGATTGGAACAACATAGCCCGCCGTCATCGCCGCTGGTCGGAAAGCGGCGTATGGGAAAGGGTTTTCACGTATTTGGCCGAAGATGCTGATAATGAGTATGCGATAATCGATAGTACAATCATCCGTGTTCATCAGCATGCTGCGGGGGCAAAAGGGGGAACAGGCAAACGGGGTGCATTGGGCGCAGTAAAGGCGGACTGAGCACAAAAATACATGTAACCTGTGATGCTCTTGGCAACCCGACCGGTTTTCATCTTACACCGGGGCAAGCCCATGATCTTCAAGGTGCGGATGTTTTATTGCCGGACATTCTGACGTGTATAGAATCTTTTCTGGCCGATAAAGCGTATGATGCGGCGGAACGGGTTCTTGATCTGTTAAAGAACGCCGGGGTTCGGGCCGTCATACCACCAAAGTCAAACCGTAAGGAACCACGCGAATACAATGAGGAAATGTATAAGGCACGGCATTTGATCGAGAATTTCTTTGCAAAACTCAAACAATACCGTGCCATTGCAACTCGGTACGATAAACGTGCTTCAACTTTCCTCGGCGGCATCCACCTCGCTGCAGCTATCATTTGGCTCAATTGACCACACGCCTTAGTTAAATATATAGTTCCCCTTTTTATTTACTGTGCGTCTGTTTCAAGAACCGTAACCGACGATCGAGTACGTTGCAATAACCAAGTAATTGGAAGCTTTGGATCTAGATTCTTAATCAATTGATCCAATAGTTTGCGTTTTTTTTCTCCCGTCACCACCAGTACAATCTGCTCGCTTTCCGCCAGCAGTTTCAACGAAAGACTGACCCGCAACGATGGCGCAACCGGCGGTGCGATCGCAATGCAGTGATGGGTATCAGCTAAATCAGGATTCATGCCGGGAAACAGCGAGGCAATGTGGCCGTCTTCGCCCAATCCTAATACCGTCAAACTCAATGGCATCGGCAGCTTGTCGAGGCGCTGGTGGATTGTTTCGATGGCTTCAAAAGGATTGTTGTGATGGGTTTTGAGTCCGACGAAGCGTGCGTTTGCGGGCAAGTGATCTATCAGATGCTGCTTGACCAGGTGTTCGTTCGATTGTGTGTCATTGACATCGACCCAGCGTTCATCGGACAACGTGACAGTGATACGTTCCCAAGGCAGCATACATTTTGCCAATGCGGGCAGGTAATGGCGCGGGGTGTTGCCGCCGGGAACGACCAAGGTGGCTTGGGGTTTCCGGCTTAGGGTGTCGCGCAGTGCGGCAGCGGCAAAATCAGCGAAGCCTTGGCTTAGCGATTCGATATCCGGGTAGACGTGCCTTTGTATCATGGAACTGCCAACGTTATTGCACCAAGCTGCGCAAGTCCGGCACGGTCTTGATGTGCGCCGAGAACGGATTCGGGTCGCCAGGGAAGACGCGCCCGAGGAAAGCGGTGTTGTTGGCTTGCGCGCCTTCCAAATCGGCCATCGCGTCGCCGATCATCAGCACCGTTTCGGGTTGTAAGTTGTGTGTCGCGAGGATTTCCGCGATGATGGTTTTTTTCAGCGCCGGTGCGCCGCGCACAGCGGTGAAATAAGGTGCGAGGCCACGGCGTTCGACGATGACTTTGAGCTCGACTTCCGGTGTGCCGGAGGCGACGAACAGTGGGATTTTGCCGGATTGCTGGCGGATCAGTTCGATTGCACCGGGCACGGGGTCGGCGGCGATCACGGCTTCGACGACCAGTTCGGAGAAACGGATGTCGAGTTGCCGTTCTTCCGCTTCGGTCAGCGGTGGTTGGTGCAGAAAATGCTCCTGAAAGTGGCGGAATTTACGGTAGCGCGACATACCGCCGTTTTTCGTGTGGAATTGTACCACTTGTACAACGATGTCCTCGCCGTACGGGCGGTACAATTCCGCGAACGCTTGCGTTTTGATTGTGCCGGATTCGACCACGACACCATCGAAATCGAAAATGATCGCCTGCCAGTTAAATTTGTTCATGGCTAGGCGCGATTGTCCGATATGGACGGCGTGGCGTCGTCGTTCTCGTCGCCATGGTGCAAGTCCTGATGAATTTCGCGCAAACAGTCGAGGATGCCTTGCCCCAGATCGACATGCTCGTTCAGCACCAGTTTGCGGCCAACGCGCGGTTGAAACGCATACGGCGTAATTTCATAGTGATGCACCGCGTTGGCTTCGTCGAAATGCAATTCCACCGGCCACGGCAGGATTTCCGAGATCATCGTCATGACATCCTTGATGCGCAATCTTTCCTGGCCGGTCAGAATCATGTGCCGGTTGGCGAATTCGGGCGCCAGTATTTGCACGCTCATGCGTGCCGCATCTTCCACGTGGATATATTCGCGCATGGCATCACCGCTGCCTTTGTAGGTGATGGAATGATGCGCGACCGCTTCGTGCAGCATGCGGTAGATACCGTTGCGCTTGTCGGCGCGCCGTCCGTACAGCGAACCGTAACGTAGAATACTGTAATCCAGGCCATAGCGCTCGTGGTAGGTTTCGGTGAAACGTTCCGCCGCCTGCTTACTGGCGCGATAAAAAGAACCGGATTCGGAATAGACATAAATGCTGCTGGCGAACACAAAACGGCGCGCCCCGGCGATACGCGCGGCTTCCAATGCATGCATGTTGCCCAGCACGTTGATGGTGGCGGTCGGGATCGGTTTGTCGTTGGCTTCGTCGATGTCGGCGATCGCGGCGAAGTTGTACACAATGGAAGTTCCTTTGGCGGCCTCGACCACTTGGTCGAGATTCATGATGTCGCCGATGATCATTTCCTGGTTGCTTTTCAGATACGGCGATGGGCTGCGGTCAAACAGCCGCACCCGGTAGCCTGCGGCCGATAATGCGTCCGCGACATGGCTGCCCAAAAAACCGCTGGCGCCGAATACCACAACCTGTTCATTCACCATAATGCTATCCGTTATTGACGAGACCTGCTTTGATCAAACCTTGCAGCAGATTTTCCGCCGCTTCGAGTTCCATGCGCTGGCGCGACTCGCGGGCCAGGGAGCCGACGTGCGAGGTCAGAATGACGTTGCCGCTTTCAATGAGCGGGCCGTGATACGGTTCCTGCTCAAACACATCCAACGCGGCGCTGATCTTGCCGGATTGCAATGCCGCCAGCAGCGCGTTTTCGTCGACCAATCCGCCGCGCGCGGCGTTGATGACGATGGCTTCGGGTTTCATCGCCGCGAATGCCTGCGCATTCAGCATATGGTGCGTATCCGCGCTATAGGGCGTGTGCAGCGTGATGATGTCGGCACTGACCAGCAATTGTTGCAGTGGCATTAACGTGACACCGTCCGGTAGTTGGGTTGCGAACGGATCGTGCGCGATTACCGTGGCTTCAAACGCCTGGCATAAGCGCGCGACGCGTCGGCCGATATATCCCAAGCCGATGGTACCGACGGTTTGCGCCGCCAGCAGGCGGCCTTGCGTGCGCGGCCATTCGCCATTGCGCACCGCCCGGTCGATCGGGTTGATTTGCCGCAATAACGTCAGCATCAATCCCAAGGTCAGCTCGGCCACCGCCTGCGCGGGCGCTTCCGGCGTGTTCAACACCGTGATGCCGTGATGCTTTGCCGCGGCCAGATCGACGCTATCCAATCCGGCGCCGCAGCGCGAAATGACTTTCAGATTCGGCGCGGATTGAAACACTCGTTCGGTCAACGGTTCGATACCGGCGATCAGTCCGGTCGCACCATGAGCCAATAATTCGATGATCTCGCCTTCGGTGAGCTTGCGTTTGTGCGGATTGGTGACGACCTGAAAACCTTGTTGCAACAAGCGCTGAATGGCTGGATTGTTGCCGGTATCGAACGACGAGGTGGAAATGATCAATGAGTTCATGACGTTTTTAATGTTGCGCGGATGCTGTGTAAATGCGTGCGGCAGATCGAATCCAGGATGCGGATATCCAGTGCGTAACCGAGGAAATTAAAACCGGCTTGAATGCGTTGCTGCAATGCCTGCGGATCGGGTTCGATGACATGGATGCCGCCCGGTTTACCCGCACGGCGGCCCGCTTCCAGCACATGCGCGACGGCCGCTTGCACATCCGGGTGATTGAGATCGCCGGGACGGCCCATCGAACCGGATAAATCGTAGGGGCCGATGATATACGCATCGATACCGGGAACGGCGAGAATCTGATCGATCGCCTGAACGGCATCGACATGCTCGATCATAACGACGATCACGGCATTTTCCTCCAGCCACTGGCGGTAGGCTTGAAAGCTCGCGCCGTAACCTTGCGCACGCGCCAGGCCGACACCACGTTGTCCGCGCGGCGGGTAGTACACGCTTGCTACAGCCGCTTCGGCATCGGCGGCGGATTTGATCATCGGCACCATGACACCGGTGGCACCGGCGTCCATGACGCGTTTGATCTGATCGGGGTGGTTCGACGTCAGGCGCACGATGGCCGGACATTGCTTGGCATCCAATACCTGGATGATGGCTTGCACTTCGCCGAGTTCCAGCACGCTGTGCTCCATATCCAGCACCAGCCAGTCGAATCCGGCCGATGCCATGATTTCGGCAATCGACGGATGTCCCAGCGTGACCCAGGAGCCGATGGTCAATTCGGATCGGCTTAATTTAGCTTTTAATGACATGACGATTCCTAGTAGCGCGAGAGTAATGGGTCGGATGCCATCAGTTTTTCGACGCGCGCCAGATCTTCCGGAGTATCCACCGCCTGGGTATTGAATTCGGTAGGCACCATTTTAACTTGCATGCCGTGCTCGAGCAGACGCAGCATGTCGATGGACTCCAGTTGTTCCAGCGGTGTCGGTGTCAAATGTGTATATTGATACAAGGTGCTGCGGCGAAAAGGAATGATGCAGACTTGCTTGTAAGCGGCGGTATTGGCGAAACCGGTTTTGGCCATTGTCGGAATCGGGCGGCGCGACATATAAAGCGCATCGTTGTGCTGATTCATGACGACCTTGATGGTATTGGCGTCGAGGTAATCGGCTTCATGGTCAATTTTGCGTACCAGGTTGACGCAGCCCAGTTTCGGATCATCTTTAAAAGGCGCTACGGCGGTATCGATCATATCGGGATGCGTCATCGGTTCATCGCCTTGCACCATGACGATCAGATCGGCATCGAGGTAGACAACCGCTTCTGCGACGCGATCGCTGGCGCGTTCGTGTATATCGGATGTCATGATGACTTGCGCGCCGAAACCTTCCGCGACTTGGCGGATTTCCTCGTCGCAGGTGGCGATGTAGGTGGCGTCGAGTGATTTGCTCATGGCCACGCGTTTATAAATATGTTCGATCATCGGGCGTCCGAGAATTTTTGCGATGGGCTTGCCCGGGAAACGCGATGACCCCATGCGGGCCGGTATGACAGCGATTGTTTTCATGAAAATAACGTGTGATTGATTAATGGTTGAGTACAAAAAGTTATCATTAAAGGCAGTGCGCTGATTATCCGGTTTTTCCTCTATTCTGGGCAATATTAATTGCTAAATTTAACGCGAATGTCGTTTATAGCAATCATTATAAAACCGGCCAGGATGTGTTGCTGGTAATTGCAGGATCGCCAGAGTAAAATGGCGCGCATTGCAGAATCTGCTGTTTAAACTGGAAAAACACCTGAAATGCTGCGAATCCTAAATAACTCCACCGCTGCATCACCGTTATGAAAGCGCTTTTTTTCCTCCGCCACTATAACGATATCGATCATGTCACACCGGTTATCTACAAATGGACTCGATCCGGTCATCAATGCGATGTGGTGCTGATCGGCTCCGCTCAGTTCCGCCGTGATTTCCGCGTGAAATACCTGAGTCAATTGCAGGGTGTGCGCGTTGCACATATGAAGGAGCTGTTTCCGCTCATTGTCTATTTAAAATGGCGTCTGCAGATGTTGATGCTGACGCGCAATGTGCGGCGCATTCAAGTGATCGGCAAGCTGGTGGAGAAGCTGGCCGGACGGTTTGATGAAAAACAACGCGAGCCGCTGTGGCGGCATACCGCCGAATTTCTGTTGCAGCGGTGCTTCGGCGATGCCGGCAAAGGGGTTGTGGCGTTCGACTGGATTGAACGCAACTCGGTGATTTGCGTGGAATGGGTCGAGGCGGTGGTGGCGCTGGCGAAAGCAAGAGGATGCGGCACCATATCGCTGCCGCATGGCGATAGTCCGCATTACAGTCAATTGATCCGCCGCGGTGAAAGGCGTGTTGCACCCGATATTACGTTTTCGGCGGCGACGATTTTCGATAAGGTGGTGGTGCCTAATGAACTATGTTCGATACGTTTCCGTCCTTTTATGAATGAAAATCAGCTGGCGGTATTGGGTTCGCCGCGCTATTGCGAAGAGTGGCTGAAAATCCTGGGCGGTTTGATGCCGCCTTCACCGCTGACGCATTCGGACAGCCGGTTGAAGATCGTCATGTTTCTGAGAAAGGCCAACTTCACGACGTTCTGGGAAGAAGTGGGCGAAGTGGTTCACATGATCGCCGGATTTCCCGGTGTGGAACTGGTCATCAAGCCGCATACCCGCAGCGGCTGGAAGCAGTCATTGACCACCGACAGTTCGATCAAGAAATTATCCAACATTCGTGTCGCCAGCGACGATGCGCATTCGGTGCATTTGATGAACTGGGCCGATGTCATCATCGATTTGGCGACTTCCGTGGTGTTTGAAGCGGTGCGGGCAAAGAAACCGGTTCTGGCGGCTGATTATTTGATCGCGGCGCGCTCGACAGTGGCTTATTACATGCCGGAAACCGAGCTGAGATGCCGTGACGATGTGGATGAAAAAATCAATCATTTTCTCAACAATGGCTGCGATTCTTTCTACATTGAAGAGCACCGCCAGCGTTTCTTGCGAGAAATGCTGGATTACCCGGATGCCGATGTGCTGCCTCGCTATGTGGAGGTTCTTGAGCAGCTCGCGAGTTAGATGCTTTGCATATCCGCCTTGTAAAAGTCAGGACTTAAGCTTTTAACTATTAAGGTGATCTGATGCTGGCAAAAGAGCTATTCAATGAACTGGTTGTGGCAGCATACAGACTGAAAGGTGGGTATACGGATATACAGGTCAGAGATCAGCGCATTTTAATTTCGGTCGATCACTTACGCACGCTGCAACGCGCAAAAACCTATTCGATCAAAGAACCGGATACGTTGGATTGGCTGGACAGCTTTGAGCCCTGCTCATGCTATTTCGATATCGGCGCGAATATCGGACAGTATTCGTTGTATCCTGCCAAAAAATATGGCGACAAAGTCCAGGTTTATGCATTTGAGCCGCAAAGTAACAATTACTATGTGCTTAATAAGAATATTTTTTTTAATCACCTGGAAAAAAATATTTTGTCCTACTGTGTCGCTATATCGGGGCAAACCGAATTCTCCAAATTGTATATACCCAAATTTATTCCCGGTGGGAATCGCTCGCAATTCGGCAGGGAAGATATTGAGAATATGAAGATATCGGCAACACATGTTCAAGGTATGTTCGGTGTGACACTGGATGATTTGTGCGGTAAGTGGGGCTTCCCTTATCCGAATTACATCAAGATTGACGTGGATGGAATAGAAATTTCCATCCTCAAAGGTGCTGCATCAGTATTGGCACATCCGTCGTTACGCTCTGTCATCGTCGAATTGGGTACCGAAGAAGAACAGAATCAAGCAATTGCATTAATGAAACAGGCCGGCCTCGGAATCAAGCAGCGATCAACCAGAAACTGGGGCGAAGCCTATCTGATTTTTGGCAGGATATAGTCTGACTATGAGCGAATCGATTGCCGTATCGATCGATGTCGTCATCCCGGTTTATAACGCGCCGGAATTGACCAAGCGCTGCATTGATTCCGTCGTGACACATCTTGGCCGGTCGATCGGGACTCTTTTCATTCAGGATGATGCGTCAAACACTGAAACGCGCGAAATGCTCGATGGTTTGTCTTATCAGCAACTCCACGTTCATCATGCACCCGAAAATCAGGGATATGGCCGATCCGTTAACGCAGCGGTTGCCCGCTCGCGCGCCGACTTGGTGCTGGTACTGAATTCGGATACCGAGGTTCGTGAGAATTTTTTACCGCTATTGTGCATGGCTTTTGCAGCCGATCCGAAGCTAGCGGTAATCAATCCCGTGTTTGATAATTTCTTTCGCTATAAAGTCGAGCGTTACCAGCGGCAGGCGGGTGGCTACATTACAACTTATCGCTTTCAAGGATATGCTTTTTTGATCCGGCGTGATCTTTTTCTGGCGCTGGGCGGATTTGATGCGCAATTTGGCCGCGGCTATTATGAGGATACTGATTTCGGACGTAGATTGGCCCGGCAAGGATGGCGCATGGGTGTACATCCGGGTGCGTCTATTTATCATAAAGGTGGCGCTTCGTTCGGTCGCGGCTGGTCGTATTTTGTATTGATGAAACGTAACCGTGCCATGTATTTTTCCCGTTATCCTGAGATATACCAAAATATCCTTGTGGTTTCAGGAGAATACACACTGGCCGACTTACCGGCTCAATGGTCTGATGCGCTGGAACATGTGTTACGGCAGGGTGGTGGGGTTCACTGGCTGACGCCTTTACCGTTGCCGCAGTTACTTTGCTATCCCATGCGTAATGGTCCGGCAAGTTTTAGCGTGATCGTCAAACAGTTAATGCGAGGCTGGTGGCGGAGGGATAAGCGTGTTTCTGCCGTATGGATTTTGCCGGGTGTGCCCTCGGGGTTACGAATGCTAATGATGTTTTTTGTTCGTTTACGCCGTTTGGAACTGCGCGAGTGGCAAACGGATCAGCTTGGATTTGCGCCATCGACGGCGGAATCCCGGCCGGATTTACCGGCCGGGCCGGTTTCCAGGCAGGATAACAAGGGAAATATTGAATAATGTGACGAGCAAGATAAGATGCAAGGTGGATGGAGTGCAGGAAATGAGACATATCATAGCGAGTGATCGGCGAGCTTCCGAGTACATCCTCTTGCCGCAGATCGCTTGCGTAAACAATTGCTCAGTGCTTCTCAAGCAAAACTTCGAATGAATATGTCGCAACTTTGCAAATTTTCATGACGATGAATCAAGAATCCCGCTGGTCTGGTTTTATGCGCACTCCGATCGGATGGCAGGAATTATTTATCCGCTTTACGCTGGTATTTGTTTGTATTGCGTTCTGGCGCGGCGATTTGAATGTTTTTTCCTTTCCGCTGCTGGTTTTAGCCTGGCTGATGGACGGCGGCTTGTATCGCTTGAGTCAGATTCTCAAACTGCCTTTGGTGCAAGCGATTTTGCTGCTATGCATACTGTTACTGATCGGATTGTCATGGGGCGGATTGCCGGACAGCGGGCCGATGAAATGGCTGAAGTATTTTAATTTGCTGATTTTGATTCCGCTGTATGCGTTGCTGAATAAAGCGCGCATGCCGTGGGCGATCGGCGGATTGGTCACGGGTTATCTGATTGTCTTGAGCATGGGCATTTATCACTGGCTGGTAATGGGGGGGCAAGGCATTCCGCAGCTGAAAATGTCCTATCTGAGTTTTTCCGCGATGCTCGGAACGGGAGCTATAGTCGCTGTCGGTTTTGCTTGCTCAAGCCGATCGGTAATGCTGAGTGTGATCTTATGGATTGCGGCGCTCGCGTTAGTTTTTGTGCAATTTCATCAGTACGGCAGAGTTTTTTTGCTGGCGACGTTGATTGCTATCGTGTTGCAAGCTTACCTGTGTTTCAAAATCGATCTCAGAAAATTCGCCGGTATTTTTCTGTTCCTGCTGATCGTGACCGGGATTTTTGCTTACAGCAGTCCTGCTTTTCAGGAAAGATTGCTGTTGCTGAAAAGCGATATCGAGTTGTTGCAGCAAGGTCATTACAATTCCAGTCTGGGTTATCGTCTTGCCATGTGGGATGTCGGCTTGCACGCCATTGCCGAGCGTCCGCTGACGGGTTATGGGACCGGCATGCCGGGACGCTATTTCGACACAATGATCCAAACGTATCGAGGCGGTCTTTATAAGGATTTGCCGGCATTCCAAGAAACTTCGCACTATCATAATGATTGGATTGAGATCGGCATGCATGTCGGCATTTTCGGTATGCTGGCTTTGGCGTTTCTCTATTGGGGGTGGTACCAGGCATTTAAGCGCAGCGGCTTAGGCATACTGGGCGTAGGCTTAATAACCTATATTATTTTGGCCGGATTGACCGATGCGTTTCTGATTTTTAGCAAAATGCCGGTGTTATTGTCGATAATTACCGCGCTTATGATCAGCAGACACAAACAACAACTTGAAAGGATTTGAGGCTTGATGGAGCATGATCGGATCGGCACTGAAACAAACTCGGCTTGCTATTTGTGCGGCAAACAAGGCGAAGTGCTATATCGTAACCTGACCGACCGGTTTTTTGGCGCGCCCGGTGCATGGACATTAAGAAAGTGCAAGAATGAGGAATGCGGTGTTATCTGGCTTGACCCCAGACCGACACTGGATGAAATCGGCAAAGCTTACCACCGGTATTACACTCACGGGCAAGTTGATCTCGTGCGGCAAACACGCACGGCGCGCATCGGTCATGCTATTTTGCATGCAATCAGCATCAATCTGTTGGGATTGCGGCGCGAACGCCGGCGCTATAAGTGTATTTACCTGGACGAAACTCCGCCGGGGCGATTACTGGAAGTCGGTTGCGGTAATGGAAAATGGTTGGTGCGCATGCGTGCGCTGGGCTGGGATGTGATGGGGCAGGAAGTTGATCCGGCGGCTGCGGAACATGTGCACAAAAAGAAGGGAATTCCGGTACATTTAGGCCCGCTTGAAACTATCGAGCCGGATGAATACGATGTGGTAATTTTGAGTCACGTCATTGAGCATGTGCACGACCCGGTGGCCACGTTGACGGCCTGTCATCGTTTGTTGAAGAAGAATGGCTTGCTGATCGTGCTGACGCCGAATGCGGCAAGTTACGGACATGGCAAATTTGGTGCGGCATGGCGCGGTCTTGAGCCGCCCAGGCATTTGCATTTGTTTACTTGCCATACACTGAATCGGCTGGCGCAGAGAGCCGGTTTCAGCGGACAGCGCTGCTGGACAACGCCGGTCAACGCGTATGGAATCGGTCTGGACAGTCCGCCCTTGACTGAATCAACCAATGAACAACAACGTATCGTGACGATCCGCGATGTCGTGCGGGGATTTTGGTTTCAAGTGAGCGCTTGTCTGGTTTTTCTGCTTGATAAAAACTCCGGCGAAGAATGCGTATTAATGGCATCCAAGTGAATGGCTTCATTTTGATTTTTCCGTGTTAAAGGAAACCCATGAACGATATTCAATCTCCAGGCCGGCGGAAATCCCGTGAGCTTGTTCCGGTTGATCCGGCAATCGAGACCTATATGCGCGGACTGGTTACACCGACCGATCATCCGGTTCTCATTGAAATGGAAGAATTCGCGCAGCAGAAAAATTTCCCGATCGTGAATCGCTTGGCAGGTGTTTTTCTTGAAACCCAGGCGAAAATGATCAATGCCAAGCGGATATTTGAGTTCGGCAGCGGTTATGGCTACTCGGCGTACTGGTTTGCAAAGGCGGCCGGTGCTGATGGACATGTTATTTGCAGTGACGCCGATGTCGTCAATCGCGAACGTGCGGAAAAATACCTTGCCGCAGCCGGTTTGTGGCAGCGGATCGAATTCAACGTCGGTTTGGCGCAAGATATTTTCGCGCAAACGGATGGATTGTTCGATATCTGCTATAACGATGTCGATAAAGGCGACTATCCGGAAATCTGGCACATGGCCAAACAACGCATACGGTCCGGCGGACTTTATATCGCCGATAATGTGCTGTGGTACGGCCGTGTCGCTCTGAAAAATTTTCAAGGAGCGGAGCAAGGTTCAACAAAAGCGATCATGGAACATAATCGATTGATTTTCAATGACCCGGATTTTGATGCGTTCATCAATCCAACCCGTGACGGTGTAATCGTTGCAAGAAAGAAATAGCCCGCGTCCATGCTTGTACCTAATCTCATGGTCACGCAATTGACATGGCGGTTTAATGGATTAATTGGTATAGTTGCTGTACTTTTTTTCGGTTGCAGTGCAGCGCGTTTTTTGTGCACTGCGCGCCATAACTTATCTTTTTCAAGGAAAAATTATTATGCAAATTCATGTTTATGATACCTATGTCAAAGCAAAAGACGGGCATACCATGCACTTTGATGTGTTTACTGCAGTGAAAGATGACCAGAAAGCGGTTGAATATGCGAAACAGTGGCTGAGTTCGATTGGCGAAAGTAACGCGGTTGTGACCAGCCGCGAATGCAGTTTTTGTCATAGCCAAAGCGCTCCGGCAAATGTCATTGATGAAATTAACAAAAACGGTTTTTATATTTATAAAATGGAAGGCTGCTAATAATCGCTCACGATCAGGAATCCAGGGTGAAGATGTTTTTACCTTGACTCCGTCAAACGCTAAAAATCGTATCGATAACATTCTCAAGGTTCTCAAAATGAAGTGGAAATGTGGAAAATTTGTTGTTGCTGGTGTCGTTCTTGCGCTGTGTAATTCAGTACAAGCGGCGGAACCGAAGATGATCGGCCAGCACGGTGATTGGACGGCCTATATGTTTATGGAAAATAACAACAAGGTTTGTTACATGGTGAGCCAGCCCAAAAAATCGGAAGGAAATTATTCAAAGCGTGGTGATGTGTATGCTTTGATCACACATCGTCCTGCTGAGAAAAGTAAGAATGTTTTTAGCTATATTGCCGGTTATCCCTATAAACCTGGCGGCGAGGCGACAGTTATCGTCAATAATCAGAATTTCCGGCTTTTCACTCAGGATGACTCGGCGTGGGCTCCCGATCAGGCAACCGATAATAAAATCACCGATGCGATCAAACGTGGCAGTTCATTGGTAGTTAAGGGCGCATCGGCACGAGGAACGGAAACGACCGATACGTTTGGTTTGAGCGGTTCTACGGCCGCGCACAAAGCGATTTCGGCCGAGTGTGGTGTGAAATAATTGACTTATCGCGCAGAGCGATTGGCAGAGAATCTTGATGGTGCGAATTAAATGAGTGACAAGATCGTTATTTATCAGAAGCCTACATGCAGTAAATGCAGAGCGACATTATCCTTGCTTAAGGAGAGCGGTGCGGAGTTTGAATCCGTGAATTATTATGAAACGCCTTTAACCGCCGACAAATTGCGGGAATTGATCCGGAAACTCAATCTCTCCGCGCGCGATATTCTGAGAAAAGACGAACCATCAGCCCATCAGCTTGCTGCAGCATCCGATGATGAGATCATTAACGCCATGATCGACAACCCCGATTTGTTGCAACGTCCCATCGTGGTACGTGGAAATCAAGCCAAATTATGCCGGCCGCCTGAAAATGTTTTGGAATTGCTTAAATAGCAGCTTGAAAGGGCAAGGATAAAACGCGGTTGCTGCGGATTTCTTGTCTCAATCTTACCGACGGTATTGTGCGGATAATTACACTTTGGCGGATTATAATCATCGATCCGGCTCGTTACCGTAACCGGATGATCTATTCCGAGAGCTGTTGCAATTTCTTATTCAGGTGATGCTGCGTTTTTGCTATCACCACCGGTGCGAGCAGGTAATTTCTCGCGAATCCGCGCTGATTTGCCGGCACGATCCCTGAGATAATAAAGTTTCGCACGGCGAACTGCGCCACGGCGTTTGATTTCAATGCTAGCTATTAATGGCGAGTAGGTTTGAAAGGTACGTTCCACGCCTTCTCCGCTGGAAATTTTGCGCACTGTAAACGCCGAATTCAGACCGCGATTGCGTTTGGCAATTACGACTCCTTCGTAAGCCTGCACCCGTTTACGGTCACCTTCAACAACATTGACGTTTACGATGACTGTGTCTCCCGGGGAGAAATCAGGTATCTCTTTATTTAGGCGTTTAATTTCTTCTGCTTCTAATTGCTCGATTAAGTTCATAGTACTTTTCCCTCTTTCTACCTGGATTTACAAGATTGTTTAAATTCTTCCAACAGTTTTTCTTCTTCTAATGTCATGCCTTGTGCAAATTTCAACTCAAATAAATCAGGGCGTTTTAGCCATGTTCTGCCGATCGCTTGCTGTAAGCGCCATCGGCGGATATGCGCATGATTGCCTGACATTAATATTTCCGGCACATAGTTTCCTTGATATACCTCAGGACGGGTATAGTGAGGATAATCCAATAGCCCTGCTACAAATGAATCCTGGTTTGCAGATTCCGGATCGCCCAATGCGCCTGGAATCTGTCTGACGACACAGTCAATCAACACCATTGCAGCCAGCTCACCGCCCGAGACAACATAATCGCCGATAGAAATCTCAATGTCGACCTGACGATTGATTAAACGCTCATCAATTCCTTCGTATCGTCCGCAAAGCAGTATCAATCCCGGTAGTGCGCTGAGTTGCGTGACTAGCGAATGATCGAGCCGTTTTCCCTGCGGCGTTAGATAAGCAACCGTAGGTTTTTCAATACCCAAAACATTTTGTCTTGCCTTCGCTTGCAGGATGGCATCTTCTAATGGTTGTGCCATCATGACCATCCCTGGGCCGCCACCGTAAGGACTGTCGTCTACGGTGCGATAATTATCGCTGGTAAAGTCGCGCGGATTCCATGTGTTAAGACAGAAAAGATTGCTTCTGTTCGCCTTTCCTGTTATGCCGTATTGTGTTATGGCGCCAAACATTTCCGGAAATAGCGTGATAACATCGCATTCAAAAGGCATTGCTTTTTACCTTAATAGTCCGTGCCCCAGTCAACTGTAATCCGTGAAAGCTTTAAGTCCACTTTTATGATGAACTGTTCAACAAAAGGGATGAGAATTTCTTGTTTATCTTTATTCTCACTTTGTATGCGCAGGACATCATTCGCACCGGTCTCAAACAAACCAACAACTTTACCTAATTCTTCACCCTGCAGATTTAAAACCGCAATGCCAATCAAGTCCGACCAGTAGTAACCATCCTTCCCATCTGCGGATAGATCAGGAAATTGATCGCGCGGTATTGCTATTTGCATTCCGTTTAACTTCAGTGCTTGCGTACGGTCAGTATATTCCTTGAATAGCGCATTTAATATACTGCCGTTGATTTGGCCATCAATAACATGCACCACTTGCCAATCATGACCATCCTTACTCAGCCACCATACCGGGTATTCCATTAATCCGTCGATATATTCTGTGTACGGACTAACTTTTATCCAGCCACGAACACCGTAAGGGCCAATGATATGGCCCATGATCACCATCGGTGTGTTTTGTTTGTCTGCTTTAGCTATTTGCTGATGCTGCTTGATTGGCAGAAAATTGTTTGATCAGTCGAGTCGCTGTTGATGATAGCTGCGCACCTTTGGATTGCCAGTAAGCAACCCGTTCCAATTGAACACGCAATGCTTCCTCGCCTTCGGCAGCTCGCGGATTATAAAAGCCGATGCGCTCAATAAACCGACCATCGCGTGCGTAGCGCGAATTCGCCACTACCATATTAAAAAATGGGCGCTTTTTTGCCCCCCCTCTTGCTAATCGGATAATAACCATGTTTTTCCTGTGAACCTGTCAGTCTAAAAAGTATGAAGCAATTTAAATAACATTTAATTTTACAGTAATTCTTGCAATTATGACAAGTGATAAAATAGTCGTATATTTACCTTACCGCAATGCCCTTTAAATGAGCATGGATAGTAGTACCAAACACGCTTTTCTAGTTAAGATGGAGAATAAAATTGCTTTCAGAATTTTCCAAAAAAATGATTATTGAAGAATCAAATCAATGCGTTTCGTGCGGTTTGTGTTTGCCGCATTGCCCAACTTATCGTGTGCTGCAATCTGAAGCTGATTCTCCGCGCGGACGTATCGCCTTAATGAGTGGCGTTGCAACAGGACATATCCCATTGAATGCGCGATTCGTTCAGCATATGGATCGTTGTCTGACGTGCCGGGCCTGCGAAGCGGTTTGTCCAAATAGTGTGACTTACGGGCGCTTGATCGATGAGGCGCGCGCTTTAATTGCGGATCATTCGACATCCACGGCAACTGCTCGAAAGTCACGTGCGCGCATGGTGTTAGAAATGCTGCTGCTTGCGCAACCCATGCGTTTGGACCGGTTGCGTTGGGGGTTTTATTTCATGCAAAAAAGAATGCCGTTGCAGTGGTTGCAAAAATCGATCCTTGGGAAGAAAAGCAAATTGCTAAAATTTATCATGCAACTTCCTTTGGTTAAGTTTCCCTATGCGATGGTTGCGGATGGGAATAATGCGATCGGCAATTTTTGGCAGGCGATTTATCCAGCGCAAAGCGAGAAGCGCGGTGAGGTTGCTTTGTTTCTCGGGTGTGTGGCACGCATTACTGATGTAGAAACTCTAAATTCAAGTATTTATGTACTGAATCGCCTCGGTTATACGGTTCATGTTCCACCCGCTCAGACTTGTTGCGGTGCTATCCATCAGCATAGCGGTGATCCGGAGCAGGCGAATGCATTGGTGCGGCGGAATCGATTCGTATTTGCTGGATTTGATACGGTTATCAGTACTTCATCGGGGTGCGGTGTGCAATTAATCGAATCCGGGGTTGCCGACAATCAAGCGCGCATTACGGATATCAGTCATTTTCTAATGAAGGCTGAGGGATGGGAAAATGTCGATATGGCGCCGCTAGCAAAAAAAATCCTGGTGCATGAGCCGTGCAGTTTGCGTAATGTATTGCATGACCAAGCATATCCTTATCAATTGATTGCCCGAATACCCGGTGTGGAAGCGATGCCTTTGGCTGGCAATGACCAATGTTGCGGTGCTGCAGGGACTTATTTCATCGATCAACCTGAAATCGCGGATATGTTGTTAAGCGATAAGATAACGGCATTGAAGGAAAGCGGGGTTCAGTACCTGGTAACTTCCAATATCGGTTGTGCCATGCATATGGCCAATAGACTGTACGAGCAAGGAATTAATGTTGAAGTGTTGCATCCGGTTGCTCTCCTGGCCAGACAAATGGGGTTGAAATTATAACCGGCAAAATTTTAGTGTACCTAAATGCGCGTATATCGGCCTATAATGGTGCGTCAATTCTTATTCAAGGATGAAGTAAAAGACGATGATTACTATCGATAAGCTTATCATTGGTTTTGACAGCGCCCTGCGGACACTCTCGACACCGGCTCAGACTTTGCGGCCTGTGCCTGGCAGTGAACTGCCGGAAGCTGAGATGACGGATGCAGAGAAACGGTTATCGTGTGCGTTGATGCGCGTAAACCATGTTGGTGAAGTATGTGCGCAAGCGCTGTATCAGGGGCAAGGGTTGACAGCGCGCAATGAAACCGTGCAGCAAACCCTGATGCAGGCGGCGCGCGAAGAAACGGAGCATCTGGCGTGGACGGAGCGCCGTATCGCTGAACTGGGCGGGCATAAAAGCTTGTTGAATCCGCTCTGGTACGGCGGATCTTTTGCCATCGGTGTCGTGGCAGGTATGCTGGGTGACAAGTGGAATCTAGGTTTTCTAGCCGAGACGGAACATCAGGTTGGAGCACATCTGGCCGGTCATTTGCAGCGTTTGCCCGATCATGACGAGAAAAGCCGCGCCATCGTGACACAAATGAAAATCGATGAAGCCAGCCATGCGACCATGGCATTGTCATACGGTGGCGCAGAACTACCGTTGCCGGTGAAGTTAACCATGAAACTTGGATCGAAAGTGATGACTCATACCGCATACTGGGTTTGAATGCGATGCTGTATGGGGAATCTACCGGATAAAAGAGAAATCGGAATAATCAAGCAATAAGTGAAAATGTCCGCGATGAAAAATATCAATCTGACACATCATTTCTTGATTGCGATGCCGGCGATGGCAGATTCTGTCTTTTCCAAAACATTGACGTATATTTGTGAACACAACGAACAAGGTGCATTGGGTATCGTCATTAACAGGCCCACTGACCTGACACTGATCAATCTTTTCAAGCAACTGGACATTCCACCGGCCGATGCTTTCACGGAATCTGTGCCGGTATTGTTTGGCGGACCGGTGCAGCTGGATTGCGGTTTCGTGTTGCATCAGCCGGTCGGTAAGTGGCAATCTACCCTGACTGTGAATGGAGAAGTCGGCTTGACAACCTCATTGGATATTTTAAAAGCCATTGCCAATGCCGAAGGACCGAACCAAGTGTTGATCGCGATGGGCTATGCGGGCTGGGCTGCGGGTCAAATCGAGCATGAGTTGGCGCAGAATGCGTGGCTGACGGTGCCCGCTTCAACCTCCGTGATCTTTGACTTGCCGACGGAAGAAAGGCTTCCGGCTGCAATGCAACTACTGGGTATTCAAGATGCCAATCTTTCCAACGAAGTCGGGCATGCATAATCATTTGTACAGATGACGGTAAGCTTCGCGGATAAACATTTGCAAAATCATTTGCCAGAACAGCACGTAGCCGGAGTTGTTCTGGCTTTTGATTTCGGCAAGAAGCGCACGGGCGTGGCCATGGGGAATACCGCCGTTGGCGTGGCGCATCCTCTGGCAACGGTTGACAGCGCGGTGACAGAACGGTGTTTTGCACTGATTGCTCAATTGATCGAAACCTGGCAGCCGGTTTTGCTGGTCGTGGGATTGCCGTTGCACAGCGACGGCACAGCGCATGAATTGACGCAATTGAGCCAGCGTTTTGCGCGGCGGCTGGAAGGTCGCTTCAATATCCAAGTGATCATGAAAGACGAACGCTATACCAGTGAAACAGCCAGCGCGGCATTGCGTGAAGCGGGCATTACCGGAAGAAAACAAAAGGCGGTATTGGATCAAATAGCCGCACAGCAAATCTTGCAATCATTTTTTGACGAACAGCATGCGATTACCAGACGCTGAAGCAGTACTCAAAGATCTCACGCAAAAAATCCGATCCGATACCGGTAAGGATTTTTCGCTTGTAGGTATCCATACCGGTGGGGTGTGGCTGGCGGAGCGTCTGCATCAGGAACTGGGAATTAAACAACCGCTGGGAACGCTCGATGTCGCTTTTTATCGCGATGATTTCGATAAGATCGGTTTGCATGCACAGGTTAAGCCATCGGAAATACCGTTTGCTGTGGAAGGCGCGCATATATTGCTGGTGGACGATGTGCTGCAGACGGGACGCACCATCCGGGCGGCGATCAATGAATTGTTCGATTACGGCCGGCCTGCTTCGATCAGTCTTGCCGCGTTAGTCGACCGGGGCGACAGGGAATTGCCGATAGCCGCGCAGTACACCGGTATCACGCTGGAATTGCCGATGGACGAAATGCTCGAGTTGCGGCGTGGAAAGAACGGAAAGTTAAGCTTGCATTTGTACGATAAGAATCTGCCGGAATGATCAATAGGAACCCGCAACTGGATGAACATGGCGTGTTGCAGCATTTGCTGACAACCGAAGGATTGCCTGCCGCTACTTTGCTGCATATCCTGGACACCGCCGAATCGTTTGTCGGAGTCACGGAACGTGATGTCAAGAAAATTCCCCTGTTACGCGGGAAATCGATATTCAATCTTTTTTTTGAACCCAGCACGCGCACGCGTACGACGTTCGAGATCGCCGCCAAGCGATTGTCAGCCGATGTTTTTAATTTGAATATCGCCGTTTCAGCGCAATCCAAGGGCGAAACGTTGCTGGATACGGTCAATAATCTTTCCGCGATGAATGCGGATATGTTTGTCGTGCGGCATGCGCAGAGCGGCGCGGCGCACTTGATTGCAAAACATGTGCAACCGGAAATTCATGTGATCAATGCCGGGGACGGTAGCCATGCACACCCGACACAGGCGCTGCTGGATATGTTTACGATCCGTCGTTTCAAGCACGATTTTCGTAACTTGCGCGTGGCCATTATCGGCGACATTTTGCATTCCCGCGTGGCGCGCTCCCAGATTCATGCATTGACCACGCTCGGTGTGCCGGAAGTGCGCGTGATCGCGCCTAAAACGTTGCTGCCCAAAATGGTGGAGCGCTTGGGGGTGCATGTTTATCACGATATGGCTAAGGGACTCAAAGACATTGACGTGTTGATGATGCTGCGCTTGCAAAATGAACGCATGAAAGGCGCGAATCTGCCCAGTCCGGAGGAATATTTTAAATATTACGGGCTGACGCCGGAGAAATTGTCACTCGCCCGGCGCGATGCCATCGTGATGCATCCGGGACCGATGAATCGCGGTGTCGAGATCGATTCGGAAGTCGCGGACGGCAAACAGTCGGTCATTTTGCCGCAAGTAACCTTCGGCATTGCGGTACGTATGGCGGTGATGTCGATATTGGCGGGCAATCAGGTTTAGAGGCGGTTGCATGAGAATTCATATCAAAAATGGGCGCTTGATCGATCCAAAAAACGGTATCGATGCCGTACAGGATATTTTTATCGCCAAAGGCAAAATCGTGACCATTGGTACGGCGCCCAGCGAATTTCAAGCCAGCCGGGTGATCGACGCGCAATCGTTGGTCGTGTGCCCGGGATTGGTCGATCTGTCGGTGCGCCTGCGTGAACCGGGGCTGGAATATATGGCGACGCTGGAGTCGGAAATGGCGGCAGCGGTTGCCGGTGGCGTCACGAGCATCGCGTGTCCGCCGGATACCGATCCGCCTCTCGATGAGCCAGGATTGGTGGAAATGCTCAAGCATCGCGCCAAGAATCTCAATCAGGCGCATGTTTATCCGATCGGCGCGCTGACGCAGGGATTGAAGGGGGAACGCTTGACCGAGATGGCGGAGCTGAATGATGCCGGATGCGTGGTGTTCGGCCAATCGGATGGTTTATTGCCGAACTTGCGCGTGCTGATGCAAGCCATGCGGTATGCATCGACATTCGGTTTTAGCGTATGGCTGCGGCCGCAGGAAATCACGCTGACGGGCGATGGCGTGGCGCACGATGGCGAAGTGGCGACCCGGTTGGGCCTGTTGACAGTCCCCGTATGCGCGGAAACGATCGCTATCGCCAATATTGTGTTGTTGACCAAGGAAACCGGTGTCAGCGTCCATCTGTGCCGGATTTCCAGCGCCGAAGGCTTGACGATGATCCGCGCTGCGAAACAACAGGGTTTACCGATTACCTGCGATGTGACGATTAATCACCTGCACTTGTCGGACATGGATATCGGTTTTTTTGATTCCAATTGTCATTTGATGCCGCCGTTGCGTAGCTCTAGCGATCGCGATGCGCTGCGCCAGGGTTTGCTGGATGGCACGATCGATGCGATCTGTTCGGATCATGCACCGGTAGACGAAGACGCTAAATTGTTGCCGTTCGCTCAATCCGACGTCGGTGCGACGGGCGTGGAATTGTTGCTGCCGCTGACATTAAAGTGGGCCACCGAAATGCGCTTGCCGCTGCCGAAAGCGCTGGCGAAAATTACCTCGGATCCGGCACGGATACTGGGAGTTGACGCGGGCCATCTGTCTGTCGGCAGTGCGGCGGATATCTGCATTTTCGACCCTGATCATTTCTGGAAAGTGACTTCGTCGGCTATTCAGAGTCAAGGAAAAAATACGCCTTTCATGGGCATGGAATTGCCGGGTGGTGTTAAATATACCCTGGTAAATGGTCATGTCGTGTACGAATGCTGAGTTTTCAGCAAAATTTCCTCATTATTTTTGTTTTTAACCGATCATGTGGAGCAACATGTCAAACCCATTACTAGATTTTTCCGGCTTACCCCGTTTTGCAGAAATCAACAACGAACATATCACACCGGCCATTGAAACGCTGTTAAAGGAAAATCGCGCGGTGATTGATAAGGTACGAGCAGATGACCGGGTGCCGGCCTGGCAGACGTTTGTGCAGCCAATGACGGATGCCAATGAACGGCTGTCTCGCGCTTGGGGGCAGGTGTCGCATCTGAATGCGGTGATGAATACGCCGCAGTTACGTGAAACTTATAATGCCAATCTGCCGCTGATCACGCAGTTTTATGCCGAGTTGTCGCAGGATGTAAAGCTGTTTGAGAAATTTAAACAGTTACGCGCAAGCGCGGAATTCGATCAGTTGACGCCGGCTAGAAAGAAGATCATCGAGAATGAGTTGCGCGATTTCCGTTTGGGTGGCGCGGAATTGCCATCCGACAAGAAACAGCGGTTCTTGCAAATCCAGGAAGAATTATCGAAATTATCTTCAACGTTCAGCGACAATTTGCTGGATGCGACCAATGCGTTTTCCCTGTTGATCGAAGATGCGAAAGCCTTAACCGGGATTCCGGACGATGTGCTGCAGACGGCGCAACAGTTAGCCGCAGCAGATGGCAAAACAGGCTGGAAATTTACCTTACATATGCCGTCGTATCTTCCCGTGCTGCAATACGCCGATAATCGCGATTTACGCGAACAAATGTACCGTGCTTATGCGACGCGCGCCAGCGAGTTTGATAGCCAGGCGGACTCGAGCAAAGATAATATGCCGCTGATTAATAAAATACTGGAATTGCGCCGGGAGGCGGCGCAAATGCTGGGCTATGGGAATTATGCCGAAGTTTCCCTGGCATCGAAAATGGCGACCTCTCCGCAGCAAGTATTGGAGTTTCTGAAAAAATTGGCAGGAAAAGCAAAGCCATACGCGGCGCAGGATTTGCAAGCGCTGCAGCAATATGCCGCTGAGCAATTGGATTTGCCAAAACTTGAAGCTTGGGATTTGGCGTATGTCAGTGAGAAATTGCGCCAAGAGCGCTATGCTTTTTCTGATCAGGGAGTTAAGCAATACTTTCCGGAGGATAAAGTATTGGCCGGTATGTTTAAAGTGGTGGAAAAGCTGTATGGAATCCGCATCACGCTTGCGGCACCTGAGCGCAAGATTCAGTGCTGGCACCCTGATGTGAAGTTTTTTGATATTCATGACGCCAACGGTCATCTGATTGGTCAATTTTATTTGGATCTTTATGCACGGCCGAGTAAACGGGGTGGTGCGTGGATGGATGATGCGATTACACGCCGGCGGATCGATCATCAGCCAGTGGGTAAGCACGCGATACAATTGCCGGTGGCTTATCTCACGTGTAATTTTTCTGCGCCGGTCACTATGGATGATCAGCCGCGCCCGGCGTTATTTACTCATAACGAAGTGATCGTCTTGTTTCATGAATTCGGTCACGGCTTGCATCATTTGATGACTAAAGTGGAAGACTTGGGGGTGTCCGGAATTAACGGCGTTGAATGGGATGCAGTGGAGCTACCGAGTCAGTTCATGGAAAATTTTTGCTGGGAGTGGGATGTGCTGGCGGGGATGACGCAACATATTGATAGCGGTGAGCCATTACCCAAAGAGTTGTATGGCAAGATGATTAAAGCTAAAAATTTCCAGAGCGGGTTGCAAATGCTGCGCCAAATTGAGTTTGCGCTGTTCGATATGCATGTGCACTTCGATTTTGATCCGGATGGTGACAAGACGGTCTTACAGTTGCTGGACGAAATCCGTAGCGAAGTTGCCGTGGTTATTCCACCGGACTTTAACCGTTTCCCCAATAGTTTTGCGCATATTTTCGCCGGCGGTTATGCCGCGGGTTATTACAGTTATAAGTGGGCGGAAGTGCTTTCGGCGGATGCCTACAGCATGTTTGAAGAAACTGCTGCAGATGGGGTCGTGAATGCAGCCACGGGTTCGCATTTTCTGGAAGAGATTCTGGCGGTGGGAGGAAGCCGTTCGGCGCTCGAGTCGTTTATTGCCTTTCGCGGACGCGAGCCGGAATTGGATGCGTTATTGCGCCATAGCGGAATGGAAACGGCTTAACCGGAGAATTGCATCATTTTGTCCATTCTATTGCTGAATGGATACTTTATTTAGTCCTGGCATAATCTACCGTATATTGAACGCGGGGTATCTGATTAATTGGCAGCTTTCTAATTATTCCGTGCAGTATGGATGCATGATTGCCTGAACAAAACGGCATACTTTGTGCGAGGGTGTATTGAATCAATCGTATAAATATGGCAAGATCGACCGAATTTTTACTAAAAGAAATAAGAACATGATTAATATTATCCGTTCCATAGCTGTCGCTATTCTGGTTTCTAGTTTGTTTTTAACGGGTTGTGCTTCAACGAAGACGTTAAGTGCAAACGGCAACAACCAGAATGGTGTGAATGATCCTCTGGAATCCATGAACCGTGCAGTTTTCAATTTCAATGAAGTGTTCTATCACAATGTCATGGATCCGGTTGCCAGAGGATATAAGATTGTTACACCTGATCCGATTGAAATGATACTCGGCAATATGTTCTCCAATGTGAACGAAGTGGTCGTGATAGCTAACTCCGTCCTGCAATTGAATTACGAGAGCGCATTGGCCAGTAGCGCGCGATTGTTCGTTAATACTACCTTTGGTATGTTCGGTATGATCGATATTGCCAGCGACATCAGTGCCGTGAGCGATGTCAATCTCAATAAGCGTAATGAAGATTTTGGTCAGACATTGGGCCGCTATGGTATTGCTAGTGGACCTTATATTGTGCTCCCTTTCTTGGGACCAAGCTCAGTTCGTGATACGGTCGGTCTCGCTGTCGATAGTTTCATATTTGATCCTATCACCCAAGGGGTTACAGGGATTTTCGTGAATAACGTCGCTTATATCAATTCAACAGCAGTGCGTGTGCCAATTGGCGCTGCAAGAACCATCCACTTGCGTGCGCGGCACCTGGAACATGATAAAACGCTTGAGGAAGCCGCACTGGATAAGTACGAATTCGTGCGTGACGCTTATTTGCAAAGACGTACAAGCCTGGTGAACAACAAGGACGAGGCCAAGTAATATAGCGCAGTTCCTTTGTTTCTGGATGTGGATTGCATCCCTGAACTGACATCGTAGATCGTAATAAAGGCACATTGATTCGGAGTAATGCTTCAGTAATCAGTGTGCCTTGTTTTTTTGTCAGCTCAGGAAAATGAAACGAAAAGATTTTAATGCGATTGCGGCTTGTCTTAGCGATGATGAATGTATCGGTGATCAAGAATATACGTATTGTGGATTTTGACCTGGAGGAGATCTGAGTTAATGGGAAATCCAGTAGTTATTGTGGGAAGCGGATTAGCCGGCTATGCGGTGGCGCGTGAATTGCGCAAGCTGAATACCGAACTTGCGGTTGTCATGCTATCGGCTGATCACGGTGGTTTCTATTCCAAACCTATGTTGTCAAATGCACTGGCATCCGGGAAAATTCCCGAATCCATTTTAAATGGCGATGCGGTACAAATGGCATCACAATTAAAAATTTCCATCCGCCCGCATTGCCGCGTGACCGCAATTGATCAAGCGGAACGTGCAGCGGTACTGACCGGTGGTGAAAGAATAAGCTATGACCGGCTGGTTTTGGCATTAGGTGCCGATCAAATTCATTTGCCGTTGTCGGGTGATGGCGTGGCAAAAATATTAACGGTTAATGATCTCGATGATTATAAAAAATTTCGTGACGCGCTAAGCGGTAAGAAACGGGTCAGTATTATCGGTGCAGGCCTGATCGGCTGCGAATTTGCCAACGATCTGGCAATAGCCGGTTATCAGGTGGATGTGATCGACATCAGCGCGCAACCGCTGGGACGGCTGTTGCCTCCAGCGGGCGGAGCTTTTATACGGCAGAAGCTGGAAGCAGCGGGTGTGGTTTTTCATTTGAATGCAACCACACAATCGATCGATCAAGCGCAAGAAAGGCTGCGTTTAACGTTTACCAGTGGCGAGCCGATCGAATCCGATATCGTACTGTCCGCAGTTGGCTTGCGTGCGCGCACGCAACTGGCCGCATCAGCCGGTATCCAAGTTAATCGCGGCATAGTCGTCAATCGTTTGCTGCAAACACAGTGTGACGGCATTTATGCTTTGGGTGATTGCGCTGAGGTGGCAGGGAAAGTGCTGCCTTTTGTGATGCCGATCACGCATGCAGCCCGAGCTTTAGCGGCGACACTTGCAGGTAATCCGACTCAGGTTCGTTATCCGGCGATGCCGGTGATCGTGAAAACACCAGCCTGTCCTGCCGTGGTTTCGCCGCCGGATTTCAATATAAAAGGTGAATGGCATGTGGAAGCCGATCAAAATGGTGTGAAAGCGCTATATCGGGATGAAGTAGGTCAATTGCTCGGTTACGCTTTATTGGGTGCGGCGACACAGGAAAAAAATAATCTCACGCCGCAGTTGCCACCGGTATTGGTGTGAGAACATTTCTTTCATTTTGTGATCTATTAGCCAAGTTGCTATTGAAATAAATTCAGAATATTCACGGTGATGAAATTTCTTTTTGATCTATTTCCGGTCATTTTATTTTTCCTGGCGTTCAAGCTGTACGATATTTTCATTGCGACCGCGGTTGCGATAGCAGCGACTTTCGCGCAAATAGGCTGGCTTTGGTTTCGTCACCGGCAAGTCGACAAAATAATGTGGATAAATCTGGCGGTTATTGTCGTTTTTGGCGGTGCGACATTAATATCCCAGGATGAAATGTTTATCAAATGGAAGCCGACGGTGTTGTATTGGCTGATTGCAGCGGTTTTATTCGGATCTAGTGCAATTTTCAAAAAAAACCTGATTCAAGCGATGCTTGAAAAACAAATGGTATTGCCGCCACAAGTCTGGAGCAAACTCAATTTGAGCTGGGCGGGTTTTTTCCTGATTATGGGATGTATCAACTTGTATGTCGCATTCAGCTTCCCGCTGGATACTTGGGTTTCATTTAAGCTGTTCGGTGCTACCGGGTTGATGCTGATTTTTGTCATTGGACAGGTGATGATGTTGGAGAAATATTTGCAGGAAGCATCGCCAGCCGTGAGGGATAATGTCGCCGAAGGTGCAGAAACCGGTCAAAAAAATGAGAGTAAAGATAAAGTGGACAAGGAGCAATGATGCTGTATGTCATAAACGGTGAAGATGTACCCGATAGCCTGGAAAAAAGAATGGTGGTTCGTCCGGAGCATCTAAAGCGAATTCAAGCGCTACAAGAAGCGGGGCGATTGATTTTGGCCGGACCCTATCCGGCTATCGATAGCCAAGATCCCGGTTCGGCAGGATTCTCCGGTAGTTTGATCGTAGCCGAGTTTGAGTCTTTGGAAGCAGCTCAAGCTTGGGCAAATGCGGATCCTTACGTAAGCGTTGGTGTTTATCGGGAAGTGACTGTCAAGCCATTTAAAAAGGTATTACCTGCATAGTGCTTCCGTGCTGCTTTCTAGCAGTATCAAGTTGTTCAATAGAAATAATGGCATGTTGAGTTCACGTCGATTCAGTTAAGGCGTATACTTTAACGCTGCGTATAATTTGACGGATTTAATTTTATCTTAATCACAAAAAAGGAAATTCCATGCGTTTGACGAAATTTTCACAAGTAATGATGGTTAGTATTATGGGAATGGTTGCTCTATCTGCTCAAGCCCAGTCGACAGGCACGGTGGCTAAAGTGAATGGCGTAGCAATTCCACAGTCGCGTCTGGAATTGATGGTGAAAGCGAGTGTTGCGCAAGGTCAGCCAGACGGCCCGGAAATGAGGAAAGCGCTGCGTGAGAATCTGATCGCTGAGGAGATCCTGGCACAAGAGGCGATCAAGAAGAAACTGGATAAGGATCCTGATGTTGTCGCGCAACTTGAGATAGCGCGCCAGGCGGTGCTGGTCAGAGCATTTCAAGCAAATTACATAAAAAACAATGCGGTGAATGAAGATACATTGCGCAAGGAATACGAAGTTCTGAAAGTACAAATGGGTGATAAAGAATACAAGGCGCGCCATATCCTCGTAGCAAGCGAAAATGAAGCCAAAGATATTATTGCCAAGCTTAAAAAAGGTGGTAATTTCGCCAAAATTGCCGAAGAAAAATCAATTGATGACGGCAGTAAGGAAAATGGTGGTGAGCTTAACTGGAGTCCGCCGGCAGCTTACGTCAGACCTTTTTCCGAAGCGCTGGTGAAATTATCCAAAGGGGGATTGACGGAGCAACCGGTGCAAACTTCTTTTGGTTGGCATGTGATTCAGTTAATGGACATACGTCCGATGGAAGTACCGCCTTTCGAAGAAGTTAAGCAAAATATTCAGCAACGGGTATTACAGCGTGAATTCGGCACCGTTGTGCAGGAATTACGCAGCAAAGCTAAAGTGGAATGACGATCATCGAATGCGTTTGCCGCGGCTGGATTGGATTGCAACGTTACAGCGAAGCGATCTTTTCTACTCGCGGTGCCAGCGCGCAAAGCAATTCATAACTGGTAGTACCGGCGCTCAAAGCCACTTCATCAACACTTAATCCTTTTCCCCACAATATGACCGGGCTATCTAATCCGGCATTTTCGATACCGGTTAAATCGACAGCCAGCATATCCATGGATACCCGCCCCAATAACCGGCTGCGTTGGTTATTGATCAATACGGGGGTGTTTGTCGGTGCGTGGCGCGGGTAGCCATCGGCATAACCGCACGCGACGATGCCGATGCACATTGGATGAGGTGCTTGGAAAAGACCGTTGTAACCGACTTTCTCACCCGTTTTCAAATCGTGTATCGCAATAATTTTGCTCGATAGTGTCATAACCGGCTGCAGATCCAACTCCGCTGCGGTTTTGTCCGGGAAAGGCGAAGCACCGTACAGCATGATACCGGGGCGCACCCAATCGGCGTGCGTTTCGGGAAAACGGATGAGTGCGGCTGAATTCGCCAGTGTGCATGGATAAGGATGCTGTTTCGATATGGTCTTGAAGCACTGCAGCTGCTGCACTACATTTTCTTCCTCGCAAGCCTCGTCAGCAGAGGCAAAATGCGTCATCAAGGTAATGTTTTTTTGATATTGCTTTTCCAGCAGTTTGCCGATTGCTTGTGAAAATTGCTCCGGCGCCAATCCCAAGCGATTCATCCCGGTATTGATTTTTATAAATAAGTCCAGATTACGATGTTTGGAAGCGGACAGCATGGCGATTTGCTCTGTCTGATGAATTACCGCGCTTAACCGATAGTGTTCAAAAATTGCCAGCTCTTGCATTGAAAAGAAGCCTTCCAGAAGCAGTATCGGTTGCTGGTAGCCGGCATCACGTAAGCATATGGCAGCATCCAGTTCCAGCAGTGCGAATCCATCGACGTTTTTTAACGCACTGGCCGCAAGAAGTAATCCGTGACCGTAGGCGTTAGCCTTAAGGATTGCCATGATGCGTGCATGTGGAGCATATCGGCGGACTACGGTCAGGTTATGAGTTAAAGCGGAAGGATCGATAAAAGCTTGGATAGGGCGTGGCATTAATGTAATGTTCAGAATAAGCAAGAGCGAGTATTATTCGCAACGTTTTATCATAATCTAAATTTGCAGTGCCGATTTAACTTTTATGTCGTGATACCTTCATCTGCGAAGCGGTATGATGTGCTAATCTTGAATATTGGACGGGGAAACGGATGAGTTCTGCCATTGTCGGTTTTGGTGAGCAGGCGATTAATTGCAGGGATGATTCTTCGTACTGAATCTACTGAGAATAATAAATAGACAAGGAAATAGTTTGGAACGCGGTTTTTATACGATTATGGCGGCGCAGTTTTTCTCTTCTTTGGCGGATAACGCGTTGCTGGTGGTGGCGATTGCATTGTTGATTGATTTGCACGCCCCGGCTTATTTGACACCCATGCTGAAGTTCGTTTTTGTGCTGTTCTATGTCATTTTAGCTCCTTTCGTCGGCGCGTTTGCCGATTCCATGCCGAAAGGGCGCGTCATGTTTATCAGCAACACCATCAAAATTACCGGTTGCGGGTTATTGTTCATTGCCATGCATCAATATTTCGCATTGACCGCCTACGCGGTTGTCGGATTGGGCGCGGCAGCGTATTCACCGGCCAAATACGGCATCTTGACGGAATTATTGCCGCCGGAGAAATTGGTAATTGCCAATGGCTGGATTGAAGGGCTGACGGTGGCATCGATTGTGTTGGGTACGGTAATGGGCGGTGTGCTGATAACGCCTGCGATTGCCGATGTGCTGCTGGGATTCGACTTTCCATTTGTTGACACCGGAATAGATAACGCCTTGGAGAGCGGCATTTTGATTATAGCCGTTATTTACGCCATCGCAGCGTTGTTTAATCTGTATATTCCGAATACCGGCGTTGATCACCGTATGCCGAAGAAAAATCCTTTTTATCTCATTCACGAATTCAGTCACTGTGTGAGATTGCTCTGGATGGACAAATTGGGGCAAATCTCGCTTGCCGTGACGACTTTGTTCTGGGGAGCGGGCGCGACATTGCAGTTTATCGTATTGAAATGGGCGGAAGTAGCGCTGGATTATCCGCTCAATCAAGCCGCGCAACTACAAGGGGTGGTTGCAGTGGGTATCGCCGTAGGCGCGGTGATGGCGGCGCGGTGGATTTCATTGCGGCAGTCGGTCAAGGTAATTCCGCTGGGTATTGCGATGGGTATCGTTGTGATGGCGATGATTCTGGTGAAAGATTTATGGATTGCGATCACATTGCTGATGCTGATTGGCGGTTTGGCCGGTTTCTTTGTCGTACCGATGAATGCCTTGTTGCAACACCGCGGACATATTTTGATGGGCGCCGGACACTCCATCGCAGTGCAGAACTTTAATGAAAACCTGAGTATTCTGACGATGCTGTTGCTCTACGCTCTGTTGATCTGGTTTGAAGTGCACATTTATATTGTGATCGTTGCTTTCGGATTATTTGTATCCGTCACGATGGCGCTGATCAGAAAGTGGCATTTGCTTAATCAAAGCAAGGAAGACTCGCTACATTTAATCGGCGCGAAGAAAATTCATTGATAACTCAGGGTAGGGACTGCATGGTCGACCGGGCAAAACATAAATCTCTCCAGGCTTTTGCTTTATCCGGCAGAGAGCGCAGCAAGTAGGCCGGATGGTAAGTCACAATTAATGGAATGCCGGAATACTCGTGCACTTTCCCGCGCAGACTTGAAATGCTGTCGTCGCGATCGAGGAGATTTTGCGCGGCTACTTTGCCGAGCGCCACGATGAGTTTCGGTTTAATCAACGCAATTTGCCGGGTTAAATAAGGCTCGCACTGCCGGGCTTCGTTTGAAGTTGGGTTTCTGTTGTTGGGCGGGCGGCATTTGACGATATTGGCGATATATACGCGCTCGCCACGCTTGAGTTGAATAGCGGCTAACATTTGATCCAGTAGCTTGCCGGCTTGTCCAACGAAAGGTTCGCCGATTTCATCTTCCCGTGCGCCGGGTCCTTCACCGATAAAGAGCCAATCCGCATTTTCGTCACCCACACCGAATACCGTTTGTGTGCGGGTTTGGCTTAAGGGGCATGCAACACACTGCGATACCGCCAACTTCAGCTGGTTCCAATTCATCTGCGTGATAGATGGTTGCACTGCATCAGATCCCGCATCAGGCGGAAGCGGCAAATTTTCCGTTCCGATTGACTGTGACAGCGATTCTTCGGCTTGCTGCTGACTATCTGGTTTTTGACGCCAAAGCGGCAACAAATTCAATTCTTTTAGTATTTGCCTGCGCCGGGAATTCATAACATCAACCGCATAACGAGTGCATCTTCGCGTCCGCACATGGCGGGGTAATAGCCTTTGCGCGTGGCGATATGTTGAAAACCCATCTGCTTATAGAGCTGCGCAGCGCCGTGATTGGATTCCCGCACATCCAGGAAAACCGATTTTGCTTGTTGTTCGCGGGCATATTGTATGAGGAATTGGAGCAATTTCTTTCCTAGCCCTTTTTTCTGCCAATCGGCCGCGATACCAAGTGTGAGAATGTGAGCTTCTTCGGGACTCATCATCATAATACCGTAACCCATCAGCGTATCGGTTTGATGTAGTACATGGCATATATAGCCGGCTTTGATTGAATCGGCAAAATTCCCCGGTGACCATGGAAAAAGGAAGATTTCCCGTTCAATTAGGATAATGCGATCCAGATCCGAGAGCAGCATCGGCCTGATTTCGACGGTTTGTTGCGGAATTGTATTCATCGTTCGTTTTCTTTCAGCGCAACTTTATTGCGGATATAGACGGGTGCAGCAAGTGCTGCATCGGTATAGGCACCCTCATGGAATTTGGGCAGAGCAAGCTGCGCTATTTCTTGCGCGCGAGGATGGAATCCGGAATGGATCCGTTGAGTATTTGCACTATATCGCATTGCTAAAACATCGTGATAAACATCAAAACCGCTACCGCATCCATGCCAGTCATTACCGGATACAGATGGTGCCTGCTGCGGTGAGCAGAGCGCGGGCGGACTGATAATTTCCCAGCTTTGATCGGTTAATTTCCGGTACGCGCCATGATAAATCTCGTTCATGCGGGCATCAAGCGCCACGATGACTTTCTGTTGGCCGATTTGTTCTGCGACTGCTTGCAGCGTGCAGATCGCCGCAACCGGCAGATCGGCGGCAAAGGCCAATCCTTGCGCCACACCGCAGGCAATGCGCAGGCCAGTAAAAGAGCCGGGACCTGCGCCAAAAGCGATACCATCGATTTGTTGCAATGTTAATCCGGCTTGCGCCAGAATTTCCCTCACCATTGGTAAGATCATCTCGGAATGATTGCGTCCGGCAAGAATCTCTTTGCCGGATATCTCTCCATCGAGATTCAGTGCGACGGAACAAAACTCGGTAGAGGTTTCAAGGGCGAGAATTTTCAAGTGAGTGCGGGGCTGGGTGTAAGAAAAATTGTTTGTAATTTAATGTGTGCCAATTTTGGGGGTGGTCTATGCTGTTTATTTTAGCCGCCAATGATGAAGCGGAGCATATTCAACACCGGTTGGAACGGATTTCGATAGTACAAGAGACCATTGATTGACCGGCCAGCGGATGGGATTAATCAAATCGGAGCTAATTTGATGAACGGCTTGCCGCAGTAATGTGATGTGCGGTTTGTATGCGCGCTGGTCAAATGAGAATCCATTTTCCGCTAATTTCATTTGGATTGCTTCGACGAGAGCGAACAGTTCGGCCGGCAATTGCTTCCCCTGAAGAGAGACAATTTGATTACGCTTCCAGTAGCTGATCTGATCCAATACGAGCTCAAATTTCTTCACTGGTATGTTTTTCATGATTTGCCGCAGTATTTCGATGCGTTCGGCACTAACCTCGCCCAGGAATACCAGCGTGAGATGAAGATGTGGCATTTTAATTTTACGTCCGCCGCAAATGGGCTCTAGTGTTTGAGCGTGATGCGCTACTTGTTTTTGTACAGTTTTATTAGGGAAAACGGCAAAAAATACGCGCATGAGTTTTGCTATGGAGCGGAGTTTATTTTAATCAAACTATCTTTCAGCGCGATCAATCAAACAAACCACTTCGGCCACTATACCTTCTTTGCGGCCAACTGCACCCAGGTGCTCGGCGGTTTTTGCTTTGATGTTGATATTGCGTGCGGATGTTTGCAGGTCTTGCGCGATATTGGCGATCATGGCCGGAATATGCGGAGCCATTTTTGGCGCTTGCGCGATAATGGTTGCATCAATATTGACGATTTTGTAATGATTGTCTTCTAATAGGTTATATACATTACGTAATAACACGCGACTATCGATATTTTTGTAGCGCGGATCGGAATCGGAAAAATGTTGTCCGATATCACCCAATGCGGCAGCACCCAATAGCGCATCGCAGATGGCATGCAACAATACGTCGGCGTCCGAGTGACCGAGTAATCCCTTTTCATGCGGGATCGTTACGCCGCCAATGATCAGCTGACGGTCTTCAACCAGCTGATGAACATCAAAACCCTGTCCTATTCTTAGTGTGCTCACGGATTATTCCTTTGTTGTAGTATCAATTCGGCTAAAGCCAAGTCTTGGGGGTAAGTTACTTTAAAGTTATAAGCGTCGCTCAGTACAAGTTTGGGTTGAAGTCCAAGCGCTTCGATGGCGCTGGCATCATCCGTTATATTGATATGGGTCGCTTTTTGCAATGCTTGCGTGAGTAGATCGCAGCGGAACATTTGCGGAGTTTGCGCTTGCCATAAGTTTTCCCGTGATTCGGTGTTTTTTACGCGTTTTTCCGCATCGCTGCGTTTTAAAGTGTCGGCGACAGGTACTGCCAGTAGTCCACCTACTGCGTCACTGGTTACTTCATCGATCAATTTGTTGAGCTGAACTGAAGTTAAGCAGGGCCGGGCGGCGTCGTGTACCAAGACCCAATCCTGCTTGTCGATTAGTTTGTTTTGTTGTGCGGCAGCAAGTCCATTGAGCACGCTGTCCGCCCGGGTTGCTCCGCCGCAGTTCAGCACGACTAATTTTGTGGAAAATTCAGACCAATCGTATCTGGACCATTCAGTATCGCTGGGTGCAAGTACGGTGATTACGCCAGCGATCGATTGATTTGTGCATAATGTTTTGACCGCATGGTAAATCATAGGCTGGTCGCGGAGAGGCAAGTACTGCTTGGGAAGCTCGTTGCTCATGCGTGAACCGGAGCCTGCTGCTGGGATTAGAGCAAAAAATTTTGACATGATTAAGTCAGTAAAACAGGATTAAGAAAACAGATTGGCGGATAAAAATACATGAATCGCTGATTGAATGAATACGCAATTATAGTTTTTTTACTTGTTGATGGTTTGAAATTGTTGCCAAAGATTTTTGCGCATACTCAGTGTGAGGAACTTACGTTTCCGCTGGATTGACGGAAGGCACTAGGAATTAAAATCTCGGTACACGGTATAATCAAGCAATTCAATGTTGAGGTGGAATTTATGGAAGCAGAACGAATCAACGCAATTGCTAATCATCTTCAGGATCTCGCTAACCGCGCCAGCGAATTACGGAGGTTTCTTTGACTTCGATGCCAAGCAAACCAGACTGAATGAATTGACACGCCTACTTGAGGATCCGGCGATTTGGAATGACAGTCAAAGGACGCAAGAAATTGGACGTGAGAAAAAGCAACTGGAGAACACGGTTGTCATATTGGAGTCGATGGAGCAACAACTCAATGATGCGCGAGAGCTGTTTCAAATTGCTAAGGATGAATCCGATGACGCAGCGCTTGAAAGTATCGCCGGCGATGTCGATGACGTAGAAAAGGCAATTGCTAATTTGGAATTTCGCCGCATGTTTTCCGATCCGATGGATCCAAGTAACTGTTTCGTCGATATACAATCAGGGTCCGGCGGAACGGAAGCGCAAGATTGGGCTGCGATGCTCGAACGTATGTATCTGCGCTATTGTGAAAGGCAAGGACTGGCTGTCGAAGTTTTGGAAGAGTCGCCGGGCGATATCGCCGGTATCAAAAGCGCTACATTGAAAGTAACCGGTGAATATGCGTATGGGTATTTGCGCACGGAAACCGGCGTTCATCGTCTAGTCAGAAAATCACCGTTCGATTCGGGTAATCGTCGTCATACCTCTTTTGCGAGTGTCTTTGTTTATCCGGAAGTCGATGACACGATAGAGATTGAAATTAATCCGGCCGATCTGCGAATAGATACCTTTCGCGCATCGGGAGCGGGGGGGCAGCATATCAATAAAACCGATTCCGCTATCCGCATTACGCATAATCCGACCGGGATTGTGGTGCAATGTCAAAGCGGGCGTTCGCAGCATCGTAACAAAGCGGATGCCCTCGTGATGTTGAAGTCACGTTTATACGAAGCGGAGTTGCGCAAACGTAACGAAGAAAAGCAGGCTATCGAAGAAACGAAAACGGATATTGGTTGGGGACACCAAATCAGATCGTATGTATTGGATCAATCACGCATCAAAGATTTGCGAACGAATGTTGAAATTGGGAATACGCAAAGTGTTTTAGATGGAGATCTGACTTGCTTCATTGAAGCAAGTCTTAAACAAGGAGTTAAATAGAATAAAAAGTAAAATTAGGTTAGTTGATGTAATCAAAAGAGTTTATGTGATTTTGTTGGCTTTAAGAGATCGTCATAAAAAATTATTCGCATAAATCTCTTGACCAGCAATTCAGAGTCTGTATAATTCCGCTTCTCGCTGCTTCGCAACATTTAAAAAGTAGCAACGTTCTTTAAAAAAATACAATCGATAGGTGTGAGTACTTAGAGAAAAAATAGATTCAAATAAGAATCTTAAAAAATTAAGTTATTCGCAAATAAGTAATAGATATTGGTTTTATAATCAACATCAAAAACGTCAAGCGAGAGTTTTACCAGAATTAAACTTAAGAGTTTGATCCTGGCTCAGATTGAACGCTGGCGGCATGCTTTACACATGCAAGTCGAACGGCAGCACGGGTGCTTGCACCTGGTGGCGAGTGGCGGACGGGTGAGTAATACATCGGAACGTGTCCTAAAGTGGGGGATAACGCATCGAAAGATGTGCTAATACCGCATAATCTCTAAGGAGAAAAGTAGGGGATCGAAAGACCTTATGCTTTTGGAGCGGCCGATGTCTGATTAGCTAGTTGGTAGGGTAATGGCTTACCAAGGCGACGATCAGTAGTTGGTCTGAGAGGACGACCAGCCACACTGGGACTGAGACACGGCCCAGACTCCTACGGGAGGCAGCAGTGGGGAATTTTGGACAATGGGCGCAAGCCTGATCCAGCAATGCCGCGTGAGTGAAGAAGGCCTTCGGGTTGTAAAGCTCTTTTAGTTGAAAAGAAAGAATCGCGATTAATAATCGCGATTTATGACGGTATCAACAGAAAAAGCACCGGCTAACTACGTGCCAGCAGCCGCGGTAATACGTAGGGTGCAAGCGTTAATCGGAATTACTGGGCGTAAAGGGTGCGCAGGCGGTTCTGTAAGTCAGATGTGAAATCCCCGGGCTTAACCTGGGAATTGCGTTTGAAACTGCAGAACTAGAGTGCGGCAGAGGGAGGTGGAATTCCATGTGTAGCAGTGAAATGCGTAGAGATATGGAAGAACATCGATGGCGAAGGCAACCTCCTGGGCTAGCACTGACGCTCATGCACGAAAGCGTGGGGAGCAAACAGGATTAGATACCCTGGTAGTCCACGCCCTAAACTATGTCAACTAGTTGTCGGGCCTTATTGGGCTTGGTAACGTAGCTAACGCGTGAAGTTGACCGCCTGGGGAGTACGGTCGCAAGATTAAAACTCAAAGGAATTGACGGGGACCCGCACAAGCGGTGGATTATGTGGATTAATTCGATGCAACGCGAAAAACCTTACCTACCCTTGACATGTCAGAAAGTTTTCAGAGATGAAATCGTGCTCGAAAGAGAATCTGAACACAGGTGCTGCATGGCTGTCGTCAGCTCGTGTCGTGAGATGTTGGGTTAAGTCCCGCAACGAGCGCAACCCTTGTCATTAATTGCCATCATTTGGTTGGGCACTTTAATGAGACTGCCGGTGATAAACCGGAGGAAGGTGGGGATGACGTCAAGTCCTCATGGCCCTTATGGGTAGGGCTTCACACGTAATACAATGGCGCGTACAGAGAGTTGCCAACTCGCGAGAGGGAGCTAATCTCAGAAAGCGCGTCGTAGTCCGGATCGGAGTCTGCAACTCGACTCCGTGAAGTCGGAATCGCTAGTAATCGCGGATCAGCATGTCGCGGTGAATACGTTCCCGGGTCTTGTACACACCGCCCGTCACACCATGGGAGTGGGTTTCACCAGAAGCAGGTAGTCTAACCGCGAGGAGGGCGCTTGCCACGGTGAGATTCATGACTGGGGTGAAGTCGTAACAAGGTAGCCGTAGGGGAACCTGCGGCTGGATCACCTCCTTTCAAGAGTATCTCATAAGTACTCACAACCTATCGATTGTTAATAGGCAGAGTTAAGAGCCAAAAGCTTGTGCTAGTTTTGATATGTGGAACTTAGACTCATCGAGGGTCTGTAGCTCAGTTGGTTAGAGCACACGCTTGATAAGCGTGGGGTCGGTGGTTCAAGTCCACCCAGACCCACCACAAAAAGGGGGTGTAGCTCAGCTGGGAGAGCACCTGCTTTGCAAGCAGGGGGTCATCGGTTCGATCCCGTTCACCTCCACCAATTTTCTTAATGAGTTCTATCGCTGAGATAGATAAAATTGCCTATTGAAATATTTTTTTTTGTTCTTTAAAAAAGTGGAGAAGTAAAATATTTATTTATGTTAAACAATCATTAAGAATTGATTGTTTTTGTAGATAAATTTGGGTTAGATTGTATCTCTGTAATAAAAAGTAGGAAAAATTCTATAATAAACTATTAAGTTATTAATGTTATAGGATCAAGTGAATAAGTGCATGTGGTGGATGCCTTGGCGATTACAGGCGATGAAGGACGTGGAAGCCTACGAAAAGCTTCGGGGAGCTGGCAAGCAAGCTTTGATCCGGAGATGTCCGAATGGGGAAACCTGGCTCTTGTTTAATTGGCTTTAGAAATTTTTAAATTTAAAGAGTTAATTAAGCAAGAGTCAACTTTAGCTGAATATATAGGCTAATTGTAGCGAACCTGGAGAACTGAAACATCTAAGTAACCAGAGGAAAAGAAATCAACCGAGATTCCCAAAGTAGTGGCGAGCGAAATGGGATCAGCCTTCAATATTTAGTATTTAGATTAGTCGAATTTTCTGGAAAGTTAAACCATAGTGGGTGATAGTCCCGTAGACGAAAATTTAAATATGGAACTAAGATTGAGAAAAGTAAAGCGGGACACGTGAAATCCTGTTTGAAGATGGGGGGACCATCCTCCAAGGCTAAATACTCGTAATCGACCGATAGTGAACCAGTACCGTGAGGGAAAGGCGAAAAGAACCCCGGAAGGGGAGTGAAATAGATCCTGAAACCGCATGCATACAAACAGTGGGAGCTCGTAAGAGTGACTGCGTACCTTTTGTATAATGGGTCAGCGACTTACATTCAGTAGCAAGCTTAACCGAGTAGGGGAAGCGCAGCGAAAGCGAGTCTTAATAGGGCGTTTAGTTGCTGGGTGTAGACCCGAAACCAGATGATCTACTCATGGCCAGGATGAAGCGAGGGTAACACCTCGTGGAGGTCCGAACCCACTAATGTTGAAAAATTAGGGGATGAGCTGTGAGTAGGGGTGAAAGGCTAAACAAATCTGGAAATAGCTGGTTCTCTCCGAAAACTATTTAGGTAGTGCCTCATGTATCACCTTTGGGGGTAGAGCACTGTTATGGCTAGGGGGTCATTGAGACTTACCAAACCATTGCAAACTCCGAATACCAAAGAGTGCGAGCATGGGAGACAGACATCGGGTGCTAACGTCCGGTGTCGAAAGGGAAACAACCCAGACCCTCAGCTAAGGTCCCTAAGACACAATTAAGTGGGAAACGAAGTGGGAAGGCATAGACAGTCAGGAGGTTGGCTTAGAAGCAGCCATCCTTTAAAGAAAGCGTAATAGCTCACTGATCGAGTCGTCCTGCGCGGAAGATGTAACGGGGCTCAAATTGTGCACCGAAGCTAGGGATTTACATTTTATGTAAATGGTAGGAGAGCGTTCCGTAAGCCTGCGAAGGTGGTTTGTAAAGACTGCTGGAGGTATCGGAAGTGCGAATGCTGACATGAGTAGCGATAAAGGGAGTGAAAAACTCCCTCGCCGAAAACCCAAGGTTTCCTGTGCAACGCTAATCGGCGCAGGGTGAGTCGGCCCCTAAGGTGAGGCAGAAATGCGTAACTGATGGGAAACTGGTTAAAATTCCAGTACCTTTATTTAATGCGATGTGGGGACGAAGAAGGTTAGCTCAGCCGGGTGTTGGATGTCCCGGTTCAAGCGTGTAGATGTGTTGCTTAGGCAAATCCGAGCAGCTGAATTGAGACGTGATAACGCAACATTCTTAGGAATGCCAAGTGAGTAATACCATGCTTCCAGGAAAAGCCACTAAGCTTCAGTTAAATGAAGACCGTACCGTAAACCGACACAGGTGGGTAGGATGAAAATTCTAAGGCGCTTGAGAGAACTCAGGAGAAGGAACTCGGCAAAATAGCACCGTAACTTCGGGAAAAGGTGTGCCCTTAGTATGTGTAGCGCTTCGCGCGTGAAGCAGAATAGGGTTGCAATGAAATGGTGGCTGCGACTGTTTAATAAAAACATAGCACTCTGCAAACACGAAAGTGGACGTATAGAGTGTGACGCCTGCCCGGTGCCGGAAGGTTAAATGATGGGGTGCAAGCTCTTGATTGAAGCCCCGGTAAACGGCGGCCGTAACTATAACGGTCCTAAGGTAGCGAAATTCCTTGTCGGGTAAGTTCCGACCTGCACGAATGGCGTAACGATGGCCACACTGTCTCCTCCTGGGACTCAGCGAAGTTGAAATGTTTGTGAAGATGCAATCTCCCCGCGGCTAGACGGAAAGACCCCGTGCACCTTTACTGTAGCTTTACATTGGACTTTGATAACATTTGTGTAGGATAGGTGGGAGGCATTGAAGTGAATTCGCTAGAATTCATGGAGCCAACGTTGAAATACCACCCTGATGTTGTTGAGGTTCTAACCTAGATCCATTATCTGGATTGGGGACCGTGTATGGTAGGCAGTTTGACTGGGGCGGTCTCCTCCCAAATTGTAACGGAGGAGTACGAAGGTACGCTAGGTACGGTCGGAAATCGTGCTGATAGTGCAATGGCAAAAGCGTGCTTAACTGCGAGACTGACAAGTCGAGCAGGTGCGAAAGCAGGTCATAGTGATCCGGTGGTTCTGTATGGAAGGGCCATCGCTCAACGGATAAAAGGTACGCCGGGGATAACAGGCTGATTCCTCCCAAGAGTTCATATCGACGGGGGAGTTTGGCACCTCGATGTCGGCTCATCACATCCTGGGGCTGTAGCCGGTCCCAAGGGTATGGCTGTTCGCCATTTAAAGTGGTACGTGAGCTGGGTTTAAAACGTCGTGAGACAGTTTGGTCCCTATCTGCCGTGGGCGTTGGAAGTTTGAAAGGACCTGCTCCTAGTACGAGAGGACCGGAGTGGACGCACCTCTGGTGTACCGGTTATGACGCCAGTCGTATCGCCGGGTAGCTATGTGCGGACGAGATAACCGCTGAAAGCATCTAAGCGGGAAACTCTCCTTAAGATAAGACTTCCCGAGAGTATAACTCTCCTAAAGGTTCGTCGAAGACTACGACGTTGATAGGTCGGGTGTGGAAGCATAGTAATATGTTAAGCTAACCGATACTAATTGACCGTGAGGCTTGATCCTATAACTTTAATAATTTATGCGTATATAATCTAATCATAATTTTACTTTTCCCATTATGAATAATGTTTATTATGAATAATGTTTAAATAGATATTATTCAATTACAAGTTACGCTTGGCGGCCATAGCACTTTGGACCCACCTCTTCCCATCCCGAACAGAACCGTGAAACGAAGCTGCGCCGATGATAGTGTGCATTCGCATGTGAAAGTAGGTTACCGCCAGGCACTCTATTAAAAGCCTCTCATCAAGATTTTTATTGATGAGAGGCTTTTTTATTTCTGAAAAACTTATTTTGTCGGCTTATCGCCTTCCATCTCCGGCAATCGGCTGATGTCATGACGCTGAACATGCGGTGCGGGCTGGAGCGCGCCAGGCTGAGAATGCTGCCTCGCAAGGCATACAAGCAATCACCCAAAGGCAATACGTGTACTTGCGAAATGCACCGCAAGCCACTTCTTGCTTTGACGTCAGCCACCGTAGATTCAGGTTCTCTTGACTATTTTTTGGGAGTTGCCCTACGCACCACAGTGTTGTGCGGGTGCTTCCATGTAATATCTATCCCATAAATCCTCCCTTCATGGAAGTGTACAATACACTACCCCATCACAAAGTGGGACTAAACAAAGTACTCAGTGCCGCATGTAGTGGGGTTTATCAAAGGTAAAAGTACAATGGCAATGGTGCGGCAATTGGGTAGAGGAAGGAATTTCACGGAAGAAAGTTTCTGGGCTTATGGATATTTTGTATCAACGGTTGGGTTGGACGAGGAGATGGTCAGAACGTACATCCGAGATCAGGAGAAAGAAGATGAACGTTATGATCAGTTAAAATTGGGTGTATAGATGCCGCTTTAGCGGCTCACAAATAGCCCCTTTGAGGGGCTCCAGCGATAAGCCTCCGGCTTTGTTGGAGCATATTTAACTCTATTTATTTTTATTTCTGACTTGCGAGTGTGCCGCTATGAGTGAATTTGACATAAAAAAAGAAGATTGGGAAAGGAGCTTACTTGAGAATCTTGCTTTGGCTTCTTTGCGGGAACAACGCCGCACGCGGTTGTGGGGGATATTCTTTAAGCTGATTACTTTTTTTTATCTTTTTATTTTATTATTTTTTGCACTCGGCTGGATCGAAGATGGAAAAGTACGAATTGCTGAAAAGCATACTGCATTGATTGACTTAAATGGAATAATCACTGCAGATAGCATGAGCAACGCTGATAAAGTGAATGCAAGCCTGCGCTCCGCTTTTCAGGATAAAAACACACAAGGAATAATAGTGCGAATCAACAGCCCTGGCGGAAGCCCGGTTCAAGCAGGCTATATTAACGATGAAATACGGCGCTTGCGCTCCAAATACCCTGATATACCACTCTATGCAGTTGTCGGTGATATTTGCGCTTCGGGTGGTTATTATGTAGCTGCCGCTGCCGATAAAATTTTTGTCGATAAGGCAAGTTTGGTCGGTTCAATCGGCGTCTTGATAGATGGTTTCGGCTTTACTGGCGCTCTGGAGAAATTGGGTGTGGAGCGCCGATTGCTGACAGCAGGAGAAAACAAAAGCTTTCTGGATCCATTTACTCCATTAGATCCTATGCAGAAAGAACATGCTACGCGATTGTTGCGTGAAATACACGAGCAATTCATTCAAGTCGTAAAACAAGGACGAGGCGAGCGATTAAAAGATGCTCCGGAAATATTCAGTGGCATAGTCTGGACAGGACAGAAAAGCATTGACTTAGGACTTGCTGATGAAATGGGCAGTGCCGAATATGTTGCTCGTGAAATTATTCAAGCGGAAACATTAGTTGATTTTACCCCTCATGAAGGCTTATCCGATTTATTTAATAAGCGTTTCGGTCAAATAATCTTCAATACTTTATCCGACTATGCGGTGAGTTTGCGATAAGCAGGTTCTTTCTGCAGAGCAGTTTTTATTTCCAGCAGTCGCTGGTAAATATCTCGGCTAGTGTATGAGTCGTGCCAATTTGCCACGTTGGAAGTAAAAGATTAAACGTTGTTACTAATTTCTGTGAATTTAAACGCGAGTTGAGCGGACGTTTTGCAGGCAAGGGAAAATCGTTGCTAGTGATTGGGTGCAAAGTAGCTGGCTTGGTTTTAAGTGGAATATTATTGCGCTCGGCATTTTCCAGAATAAATTTGGCAAAGCCATACCAAGAAGTGCTGTCCCTTGCAGTCAAGTGATATAAGCCCGAGACTGCGGGATTGTGCTTGATGATTTCGAGCAGCGCGAAGGCCGTTATATCAGCAATCAATTCAGCGCCGGTTGGCGACCCGATTTGATCATCGACAACGGTGAGTTTATCCCGTTGTTGTGCCAAACGAAGAATCGTTTTAATGAAATTGTTTCCATAAGCCGAATACACCCAGCTGGTGCGGAAGATTAAATGTAAACAACCCGAGGCTTGAATATTTTTCTCACCTTCCAGTTTGGTTTTTCCGTATACATTCAGCGGCTCAGTAGCATCAGTCTCTAGAAAAGGCTGGTCACCGTAACCATTGAAAACATAATCGGTTGAATAATGGACTAACCAGGCATTCAGCTGCTTCGCTTCTTGTGCGATGATGCCAGGTGCCAGGGCATTCAACGCATGAGCCGATTCCGGCTCGCTTTCCGCCTTGTCGACAGCGGTATAAGCTGCTGCATTGACGATGATATCGGGCGCGACTTTCCTGATTGTCTGCCTAATACCTTCAGAATTTGTAAGATCACCACAATAATCCAAGCTTGTGGAGCTTAATGCGATTAACTCACCCAAGGGCGCGAGGCTGCGTTGCAACTCCCATCCCACTTGGCCACTTTTGCCAAATAACAAAATTTTCTTCACGGTAAGCCTGCGTAATTCTTATTCCTGATAAACGCCAGTTTGAACATCATCAGCCCATTGTTGGTTGTGGAGATACCAGTGAATAGTTTTGCGGATACCCGTAGCGAATGTTTCAGCTGGTTTCCAATCGAGTTCGCGCTCGATTTTCGTTGCGTTAATGGCGTAACGCCGGTCATGTCCCGGCCGATCTTTGACATACGTAATGAGACTATGAAAATCCCTGTTCGGGTACGATTCCTCTAATAAAGCACAGATCGTTTGCACGATTTCGATATTGGGTTTTTCATTCCAACCGCCTACGTTATAAGTTTCTCCCGGAACACCTGCCTGCAGGACATGGCGGATTGCGCTGCAGTGATCCGTTACGTAGAGCCAGTCGCGGATTTGCTGCCCGTCACCATATACCGGTAAGGGCTTTCCTGCGAGCGCATTGACGATCATTAAAGGAATCAATTTTTCCGGAAATTGAAACGGACCATAGTTATTCGAACAATTTGTGGTTAATACCGGCAATCCGTAGGTGTGATGGTAGGCGCGAACCAAGTGATCGCTGGAAGCTTTACTGGCTGAATAGGGACTATTGGGCTCATAACGGTGTTCTTCGGTAAAAGCAGGTTCATTTTTGCTTAATGAGCCGTAAACTTCGTCGGTTGAGACGTGCAGAAAGCGGAAATCTTGTTTTGCGGCGGAATCCAACTCGCGCCAATAAGCATGCGTTGCTTCCAATAAGCGAAATGTCCCTAGAATATTGGTTTGAATAAATTCTTCCGGACCAAGGATCGAACGATCAACATGGCTTTCGGCCGCCAGGTTGATAATTGCGCGCGGCCGATACTGTGCCAATAATTGCAAAACCAGCTTGCTATCGCCAATATCGCCTTTGACGAAAATATGCCGCGAATCCCGGGATAATGAAGAAAGGTTGTGCAGATTCCCGGCATAAGTCAATTTGTCGAGATTGATGATTCTTTCATCCGATTGCGTCAGCCAATCCAGAACAAAATTACTACCGATGAATCCTGCGCCTCCTGTGACTAAAATCATGCAATTTCTCAGAAGAATAAGTTGGTAATTGTGATCAAAATGAAAATGCCAAACAGTTCTCGAAACATTTTCTTGAGTGTCGATTTACTCGGGATCCCAGACAGGTAAAATCCCCATTTCCCCCGATTTTACTTGAAATTCGCAATCAATGCCGATTTCCGGAACCCATATCAATTCCTCACCGCAAAACAGCAGCGGTTTATTATTACGCTGCCAGGGTGGGATGCAGGCTTCTTGCATGAGGTTTTTCAAGCTTCTGCGCGGCCGGTTGCAAACCGGTGTGTAACGTTCACCACCTTGCCGGGAACGCACGGTAACCGGTCCGGCTAATAATTTTTCCGCGTCGATACCTTGATTCATGACTTGAGTGAAACGGATCGTGCCGCTTAAATGCGGTAGTGCCCAATGCATTTCGCCATGCCATGCGAATTGACCAAAGCTCAGGGGTGACAATTTCTTGGTCAGGATATAAACAGCACCTTTGAAACAGCGGATTTCACTATTGCCAAAAGTGATGTGGAGTTGATTATCCTTGCTTGCTGACAACAGCTGATTGGCAATGTCTTCCAGTTTTGCCGTACTGGGAAGTGCCGCTCCGTGCTGTAACAAAGTGTACCGCAGGAGATTTTTAGCGCGTGCGAAGCTAAGTTTGCGCACGCGATCGATTTGAAGCATGCCGGAAACGAAGCAGTTTTCGCTATCCATTGCCGCCAGTTCATCCAGCAATTGCGATGCTTCGGATAAATGCCGGCTCGTGCGTAGCAGTGTTTTGGGATAATTGGGATAGCGCTTTCTTAGCAATGGCAGTATGTCATGGCGCAGGAAATTTCGATTGAAGGCCGTGTCGTCATTGCTTTCATCGTTAATCCATCGCAAGTTATTTTGCTGCGCATACGCTTCGATTATATGGCGTGGAATTTCCAGCAGCGGCCGCAGTATTTGCGGTGCGCTGGCGGAATTCTGCTTCCGCATAACCGGCATGGCACTCAATCCCCGGATTCCAGCACCACGGAATAATTGCAACAGTAATGTTTCGGCTTGGTCATCGAGGTGTTGCGCCACGGTTATATAATCCGTTTGCATGCGGCTAAACACGCGATATCGTTCTTCCCGCGCAATTGCTTCCAGGCTCATTCCGGTTTCTTTGGTTATGTGCAGATGGGCGATGTAAATGGAGATACCGTAAGCATGACAGAGATTGCAGCAAAACCTGCTCCATTGCGCTGCGTTGCTGCTGATGCCATGATTGACATGCACAGCGGAAAGTGTAAATGGCGCTTGCTTGGCTAGTACATTGAGGATATCCAGTAACACGACTGAATCGATGCCTCCGCTCAGCGCAATCGTCAGATGATCGCCCGGTTTGATATGGGCGAGCAGTACTTCCTTGGCGTTATCAAGCAGACTATTCGATTTTGACTTCCTTGAATGAGCCATAGGCCATCAGCCGATCCAGACGTTTTTCCAGAAGCGCTTCGATTGAATGATCCTGAAGTTTGCGTAGCGATTCTTTCAGCACGGTTTTAACCGATTGCATGATGGCGGGATAATCGCGGTGCGCGCCGCCAATGGGCTCGGTAATGATGCTGTCGATCAGATTCATGGCTTTCAAACGATCAGCGGTAATGCCCATGATCTCGGCAGCTTCCGGCGCCTTATCGGCGCTTTTCCATAAAATCGAGGCGCAACCTTCCGGCGATATGACGGAATAAGTGGCGTATTGCAACATATGGATCATGTCGCCCACGGCGACAGCCAAGGCACCGCCGGAGCCGCCTTCGCCAATGATGACGCAGATGACGGGAATTCTTAATTCCGCCAGGACATAGAGATTTCTGCCGATGGCTTCCGACTGACCGCGTTCTTCCGCATCAATACCGGGATATGCTCCGGGTGTATCGATAAAAGTAATTAGAGGGATCGAGAATTTTTCCGCCAGGCGCATTAAGCGCAGCGCTTTGCGATAACCTTCCGGTTTCGGCATGCCGAAGTTGCGATAAATTTTTTCCCGTGTGTCACGGCCTTTTTGATGACCGATTACCATCACGGTTTGTCCGTTAAACCGCGCCAGACCGCCGACAATGGCATGATCATCGGAGAAATTCCGGTCGCCGTGTAATTCTTCGAAATGGGTAAATAAATGTTCGATGTAATCCAGTGTATACGGGCGCTGTGGGTGACGGGCGACTTGCGAGATTTGCCAAGGTGTCAGTTTGGCGTATACATTTTTCGTCAGCGACTGGCTTTTTGCTTGCAGGCGTGCAATTTCTGCAGAAATATCCAAAGCCGAATCATCCTGCGCAAAGCGTAATTCTTCAATTTTTGATTCAAATTCTGCAATATTTTGCTCAAATTCCAGAAAAGTGATTTTCATGTGGGTTAAGCTATAATCCGAAAGATGAAATGATACAGGATTTACAGCCCGATCGGCACGGCTCAGTGAGTCAAGCGGATGGTTTATTACGCGATGAACGAACAGGATCTTTTCCTGTGCTGAAGCAGCCGGCTGCAAGAAATAGTTGAGGATATCGTATGAATAGACGTATTTTTTTGCAGCGGATGGGTGTATCCACTGTGTTTCCCGCCATTCCGTTTATTTTTCCGGTGCAACTCGTTGCAAGCGGTGTCAATTCGGCGGCAATCGCGCCACTCAATAAGCCGAAAGAAGCTTGGCGCGGATTGATAACACCGGAGGCCTACCGGATTTTGTTTGAGGAAGATACCGAAGAAGCCGGAAGCAGTGAGTTAAATGCTGAAACGCGCGAAGGAATCTATATTTGTGCAGCATGTTATTTGCCGCTGTTTGAGAGCCAATATAAATACGAAAGCGGGAGCGGATGGCCCAGTTTTACCCAACCCATTTCCGGACATGTTGGCACCAGACCCGACTATCAGCTCATTTTTCTGCGCACGGAATATCACTGTGCGCGTTGCGGCGGGCACCAAGGACATGTTTTTAAAGATGGTCCGCCACCGAGAGGTGAGCGCTGGTGCAATAACGGCTTGGCACTGAAATTTGTACCGCAGACCGATTCGTTACCGGCGCTTAGGGGTTGACGGTAAATTATATCCGCTGATTATTTGAAAAAAGTTTGAGGGGGATTGAAACATTAACAAAGTAAAAATTATTTCCTTGGGTGGTATGACGCCGAAGGTTTTTTTGCGAGATTACTGGCAGAAGCGTCCCTTGCTGGTGAGAAATGCATTACCGGGCTTCAATGGCTTATTAACTCGTGACGAATTGATGGCACTGGCGTGTAATGAAGATGCGGAATCGCGCCTGGTAACTCAAAGAAATGGTAAATGGCAGCTCAAGCATGGTCCGCTGGATAGCGCCGATTTGGCGAGGTTGCCCAAAAGGAATTGGACCTTGCTGGTGCAGGATGTCAATCACTTTCTTTCTTCGGCACGTGATTTATTAACACAATTCCGCTTTATACCGCACGCCCGGTTGGATGATTTGATGGTCAGCTATGCGCCTAAAGGTGGTGGGATCGGGCCGCACTTTGATTCCTACGATGTGTTTTTGCTGCAGGGAATGGGTTCCAGGCGCTGGCAGATATCCGCACAGCTGGATGATGAGTTTATTGCGGATGCGCCGCTTAGGATCTTGAAGAATTTTCAAGCGGAGCAGGAATGGGTGTTAGAGCCTGGCGATATGCTTTATTTGCCACCCAAGTATGCGCATAACGGTATTGCCGTGGATGACTGTATGACATATTCCATCGGTTTTCGCGCCCCTAGTCACCAGGAATTGATAACGCAATTTCTTGTTCATTTGCAGGATAATATGGTGACGGACGGCTGGTATTCCGATCCCGACTTGCAGATGCAGTCTCATCCCGCAAGAATTAGTGTGGCTATGCAATCACAAGTTAACTCGATATTGAAGAAAATAAAATGGGATCGGAAAGATATCCAGGATTTTCTGGGAATTTATCTGTCGGAACCCAAGTCGCATGTTTTTTTTGAACAACCGGTGAAGTCATCAGCAATGCGCGCTTTTCTGAAGAAGATTAAGGAAAGCGGGGTGCAGCTCGATTTAAAAAGCAGGATCTTAAGCAGTAATAATAAATTTTATATCAATGGTGAAATTTTTGAGGTTCGTTCCGCCACCGCATATAAAACATTACTCAATCTGGCTGATAATCACCAATTACCGCCAACACCCGATATAGATCAAGAAACCGGAGAGATTCTTTATCAATGGTATGTCAATGGATACATCAAAAATTGGGCGTAGTAGATTGCTTATTTTGTGTCGATTTTTAATCAGTTCTTTTCTGTATGGAAATTAATAATCTTGTTGAATTGAATGAACAATGCGGCCCGGAGTGTGCCGGAATTATTGAATCAGTATTTGTATAATCTTGTCAGTTCGATTATGCTAGCGCGTGTAAATCAAAACGAAGGACATGGGAGATTAAATTGTTTAGATTTTCACTTGTAGTAATAGCTTTTGCTGTATTGGTATTGAGTGCTTGTGAGGGTAAGAAAAGTCTTGATGGCTATCCTATGGATAAGCCGCCTCCCTCAGCTTATACACCAAGAGATTCTGAACCTCAAGAATTAAAATAAACGGGTAAGCAAGTAGCAGAATTATCGCTATAATCATAATATTATTGCGATGATCATCTAAATTGCTCAGAAGCAACTCTTATAAGCCACAAGTTCTCGGAGTCAGAGAATTTGTGGTTTCTGATTGATAATCAAAAAAGATTTACCGAATGTTGCTGGTGATTTTTGTGCATCAATCATAATCTCTGGTTTCCATTTTCTTATCGGAATACTTAAATAACATGAAGATGGATTTTCAGAAAACAGGAGATCATTTAGATATTATTTTTATCCGGATGATTTAAACCTGAATAGCAGTTACGGATCAATTGACTTTCAGCCAGAATGCGTGCTTGAAGGGCTAATCATATTCGTTATATACTGCGCGCTTTAATTTTAAGAACTTTTTATAAGGAAAATCACATGAAATATACTCTTCTGGTTGTATTTTTACTCGCTTTAACGTTATCCGCATGTGGCAAACCTAGCCAAGCATTGCCTGAGACCGAGAAAGCAAACTATGATAAAGTTATGAGCGGTGGAGAACCGGACGTTAAAAAGAAATAATTTTTCTGTTTGAAGAAATAAAAAACCGCCTTTGAAGGCGGTTTTTTATTAATAAGCTTGCTTGTGCTCTTGCTATTTAAGCTGCTCATGTAATGGCTTCAGGATGCGGCTGGCGGTTGATGCGCTTACGTCAGTTCCATCATCATTCTGTAAACTGACGGTACTGGTGTTTGTGCCGGTATTATGTACCTGGATACGGTATTTTGCCGCTTGTGCACTGTCCTTGTCGCTGCTGCGCCAGAACATAATGTTTGAGAGAATGCCTTCGTCATCTCCCTTTTTCTTTCTGTCCGCGTCAGGACTAACATAACGCACGAAATAAATTCCCTGTTCCCGATTGCGATCTTCGACGGTGAAACCGATTCGATCGAGCGCTAAACCCACTCGCCGCCATGAACGGTCAAATGCTTCGTTGACTACCAGCGAAGTGCCTTCTTTATTGATAAATGCACGTTCCTGTGCGGAGCTTCTGCCCGTGGTTAATTCCAGTTTGGCCTTTTGTTCCTCAACGCCAAAGCGCATCATCAAACGCGATAACATTTCGGCTTCCAGATTAGGATCAGCTGGACGCGGCTGCCAGATGGAGCGATTAAGGCTACCGCCTTCCAGAACCTCGATCATACCGCGGTGGCTGATATAGACTTCGGTGCTTCCGGTTTCGTTGCGTTCCAGGCGGGTACGGAATTTATCCCGCTCGGCGGTTGAATAAATGCTGTCGAGGAAAGTGGAAAGAAAAGTACGGATGATATCTTGCGGGATTTTGGCCCGGTTTTCCGCCCAATCGGTTTCCATGATGCCTGCTTCAGGAACCTCTACTTTGATCAGGAATCCGAGCTCTTGCCAAAATTCCTTAATTACCGGCCACACGACTTCAGGCGGCTGAGGTATGACCAGCCAACGCTGTGTTCCGGAACGTTCGATGTGCACATTTTGAATCGATGCCGGTACTAAGGAAGCCGTGGCACTTTTTTGTTGTCCGCCGCGTTCGCTGTTGTAACTGGAAAAAGTTGTACTACCGGAAGAACCATCCGGTATTGCATAACGCTCATCGATCGCAGGCTGGATGAGATCAGGCGGTATTTCCAGAGGCGGCAATTTCCCCGCCGACTTGTAATCAATGGTTTTGGTATCCGGAAACAGGTCGATCATTTTGCAACCTGTGTTTGTCAGTGAAAGCGTCAATACTAGGGACGGTATGGCTACTTTCCGCCAGTGCATTTTTGACATCTTACCTCTTATTTTGGATATTGGCCGATTGCATCGCTTCACGCAGCAATTGGTGATACTGGCTGGATAAGGGCGTAAGCGGCAGGCGGATTCCAGAGCTGATTAAACCCATTTCTGCAACAGCCCATTTCACTGGGATAGGGTTGGCTTCGACAAACAGATCGATGTGTAAACGCAGGAGCTTGCTATTGAGTGCTCGCGCGGTATTGAGGTCGCCGGCGAACGCTGCGGCGCACATATCATGCATCATGCGAGGCGCTACGTTGGCCGTGACTGAAATGATGCCGTGCCCACCTAACAGCAGAAAGGCTAATGCGCTGACATCGTCTCCGCTATAAATGGAAAAACCGGACGGTGCGCGCTGTAACAAATCGGAACCACGCCCGATATCGCCCGTTGCGTCCTTGATGCCGATAATATTCGGGATCTGCGCCAAGCGTAACGCCGTGTTGTTATGGATATCGGCTACGGTTCTTCCCGGGACGTTATACAAGATATGCGGGATATCAACGGCTTCGGCGATTGCTTTGAAATGTCGATACAACCCTTCCTGCGTCGGTTTGTTGTAGTAAGGTGCAACCGAGAGGCACGCATCAACACCGGCATTCTTAGCATAAATCGATAAATCGATAGCTTCGCGTGTTGAGTTGGCGCCCGTGCCGGCAATCACCGGTATGCGTCCGGCCACGTGATCGACTGCGGTACGCATCAGCAGATGATGCTCATCAAAATCCACAGTCGGGGATTCACCGGTAGTGCCGACGACCACGACACCATCGGTGCCCTGGTCTATGTGAAAATCAAGCAGAGTGCGGAAGCGATCCAGATCCAATCCGCCCTCTTCATCCATGGGTGTAACGATAGCAACCAAGCTACCTTTAAACATAACAATCTACCCGGTAAAAAGAATACATTTTACCCGAATCTCAAGCTGATTAAGTAGATTCACCATGTCTCCCGGGCTATTTTTTCCAGCTGCCCGTTTCCAGTTGCATTGCGGAATTCATTCACATCATCCTACTATTCCGTTACACGCGTGAAACTGATCTGGTCATCCTGGTAATCGACTTTAATGGTATCTTTGGCAACAAATTTTCCTTCCAGAATCTCTTTGGCTAGCGGATTTTCAATTTGCGTCTGGATCGCACGTTTTAAAGGACGGGCTCCAAACACCGGATCAAAGCCCGCTTGAGAAATAGCCGACAATGCCGCATCGCTGACATCGAGACGCATGTCAAGTTTGGCCAATCGCGCTTCGAGGTTATGCAATTGTATTCTGGCGATGGACCGAATATTTTTCTGATCCAAGGCGTGGAACACGACCACCTCGTCAATACGATTGATGAATTCGGGCCGGAAGTATGTTTTTACCTCGCCCATCACAGCGTCTTTGATGACTTGATACGAATTGCCGGCCATTTCCTGAATCATTTGCGATCCAAGATTGGAAGTCATGACAATCACGGTATTTTTGAAATCGACGGTGCGGCCCTGGCCGTCGGTCATGCGCCCATCGTCGAGAACTTGCAGCAAAACGTTAAAGACATCCGGATGCGCTTTTTCCACTTCATCCAGCAAGATAACGGCGTAAGGTTTCCGCCGCACCAGCTCAGTCAAGTAGCCGCCTTCTTCATAACCGACATAACCCGGTGGTGCGCCGATCAGACGCGCAACCGAATGTTTTTCCATGAATTCGGACATGTCGACGCGAATTAAATGTTCTTCCGAGTCGAACAGGAAACCGGCCAGTGCTTTGCATAACTCTGTTTTGCCGACGCCGGTCGGTCCCAGGAACAGGAAAGAGCCATACGGCCGGTTCGGATCGGACAGACCGGCGCGGGAGCGGCGGATGGCGTCGGACACCAGACGTACCGCTTCATCCTGGCCGACAACCCGCTCATGCAGCTTTTGTTCCATCAGCAGCAGTTTTTCCCGCTCGCCCTGCATCATTTTCGAGACCGGAATACCGGTCGCACGGGATACCACTTCGGCGATTTCTTCCGCACCGACTTGCGTGCGTAATAATTTGGGTGTGGCTACTGTGCTGGCTTCAGCGCTGTTGGCTTGTTGCAGTTGCGCTTCCAGTTGCGGCAGACGGCCGTACTGCAGTTCCGAGACTTTTTGCCAATCGCCTTTACGCGTAGCGGTCTCGATTTCCAGCTTGATTTTCTCCATTTCTTCCTTGACTTGCTTGGAGCCTTGCACCTGGAATTTTTCGGTTTTCCAGATTTCTTCTAAATCGGCGTACTCGCGTTCTTTCTCTTTGATTTCATCCTCGAGCAATTGCAGGCGCTTTTGCGATGCCTCATCTTTCTCTTTCTTGATCGCTTCGCGTTCGATTTTCAATTGGATCAAACGCCGATCCAGTTTATCCAGTGCTTCGGGTTTGGAATCTATTTCCATTTTGATCCGGGCTGCGGCTTCGTCGATTAGATCGATTGCTTTGTCCGGCAGAAAACGGTCGGTGATATAGCGATTGGATAATTCCGCAGCCGCGACGATGGCCGGATCGGTGATGTCCACGCCATGATGCACTTCGTATTTCTCCTGTAAGCCGCGCAGGATTGCAATGGTGGCTTCCACGGTCGGTTCTTCCACCAGCACTTTTTGGAAACGCCGTTCCAGCGCAGCGTCTTTCTCAATATATTTACGGTATTCGTCGAGAGTGGTCGCGCCGACGCAGTGTAATTCACCGCGCGCCAATGCCGGTTTCAGCATATTGCCGGCGTCCATTGCGCCTTCCGCTTTACCGGCACCCACCATGGTATGCAACTCGTCGATGAAAACAATGGTTTTTCCTTCATCCTGCGAGAGTTCTTTCAGTACCGATTTGAGACGCTCTTCAAATTCGCCGCGATACTTGGCACCGGCCAGTAGGGCGGCCATATCCAGAGAGAGAACGCGTTTGTCTTTCAGGCTTTCCGGCACTTCCCCGTTGACAATACGCTGCGCCAAGCCTTCGACGATGGCAGTTTTACCCACGCCCGGTTCACCGATCAGCACCGGATTATTTTTGGTACGCCGCTGCAGCACTTGTATCGCGCGGCGGATTTCATCGTCGCGTCCGATGACCGGATCCAGTTTGCCTTGGCGCGCCCGTTCGGTGAGATCCAGAGTGTATTTTTTCAATGCTTCACGGCTGCTTTCAGCTTCCGCGCTGCTGACTTGTTCACCGCCGCGGATGGTATTGATGGCGCGCTCCAGCGCCGCGGCATTGGCACCATGTTGTTTCAGCAGTGCGCCAATATCGCCTTTGTCTTGCAGCAGCGCAAGCAGGAACATTTCCGACGCGATGAATTGGTCGTTGCGTTTTTGCGCTTCCTTATCCGCCAGATTGAGCAGATTATTCAAGGTGCGGGAAATGTTGACCTCCCCGCCGGTATTTTCCACTTTCGGCAAGCGTTGCACGCTTTGCTTGACGCTTTCCAGCAACGGCGCCGTGTTAACACCGGAGCGTTGCAGTAAAGAGAGCGTGCTGCCGTCTTCCTGTTGCAGCAATGCCAGCAGCAGATGTTGCGGTTCGATGGCTGGATTATCCTGGCCGACCGCGATACTCTGCGCATCTGCGAACGCTTGTTGGAATTTGGTCGTGAGTTTGTCGAAACGCATGAAATTCTCCCGTGGTAGGTTATTGCTGCCTACGTGGGGGGAGAGGGGTGAAATTTCAAGAGCCGGCTATTTTGCCGAACGGATAGCGCGGACTTTGTTTTTTTGTAGCACCGGGCTGGCAAGTATCGATTCGATTTCTGCCGCGGCAACCGGCTTGCTGAAATAATAGCCTTGATAGTGATTACATTGCTGCGCAATCAAGAGATCGAGCTGCTCCTCGGTTTCTATGCCTTCTGCAGTAACATCCATTTCCAGGCTGTGTGCCATTGCAATGATGGTGGCGACAATGGCACGGTCGCTGCGGTCGGTTGCGATATCGCGCACAAAGGTGCGGTCGATTTTGAGGGTATGAATCGGGAAGCGCTTCAGATAACTGAGGCTGGAATACCCGGTGCCGAAATCGTCAATAGAAATGCGGATACCCATGGCATTGAGCTGATTCAGCGTTTCCGCGACTTTTTCGATGTTATCGACCAGCATGCTTTCGGTGATTTCCAGCGTGATGTACTTTGCTGCGACACCGGTTTCTTGCAAAATCCGGGCAATGTTATTGATCAATTCCTTGTCGCGGAATTGCCGCGCCGATAGATTTATGGCGACCTTCGGTACGTGATAGCCCTGCGCTTGCCAGACTTTGATTTGCTCGCACACTGTTTTTAACACCCATTCGCCGATCGGAATAATTAAACCGGTTTCTTCCGCCAAGTTGATAAATTTATCCGGGGTGATCAGTTTATGCTCGGGGTGCCGCCAGCGCAGCAGCGCTTCAACACCATGCAGCTGACGATCCGGCATGTCCATGATCGGCTGGTAAAATAAAACCAGCTCATTGCGTTCCAGCGCGTAGCGTAAATCGAGACCGAGTGTATGTCTTTCGTGAGCGGATTTATTGAGCTCATCGGTAAAAAACTGGTAATTGTTGCGGCCGTTCTCTTTGGCGTGATACATGGCAACATCGCCGTTTTTTAACAGTGTTTCGGCATTTATGCCGTCTTCCGGGAAAACCGCGATACCGATGCTGCCGCAAATATGTAATTCATTCTTATGAATATAATAAGGTCGCATCAGTGCATCGAGAATCTTTTGCGCCACTTTGGCCGCATCCAGAGATTCTGCAATGGAATTGAGTACCACGATAAATTCGTCCCCTCCTTGGCGGGCGACGGTATCTTCACTGCGCACGCAAGTCAGCAATCTCTCTGCGACCGCTTGCAACAGCAGATCGCCGATATCGTGACCGAGTGAATCGTTGATCGTTTTGAAATGATCCAGATCGATAAAGAGCACCGCCATATGCTTCTGGCTGCGCGCATCATGAATCAGCGTCTGTTCGATACGGTCTTGCAGCAAATGCCGGTTGGGCAGCCCGGTTAATGCATCATGCGTGGTCATTTCGATGATGCGCTTTTCTGCTTCTTTGCGTTCGAACCAACGGCCCAGATCATGCGCAATCGTATCGGTAAGATGCTGCTCGTAAGGTAAGGCAAATGGAAAATCCTGCGTGTAGGATACTTTTAATTCCCCGCATATTTGTCCATTGACAATAATCGGAGCGCTCAGGCTATTCGGAAGATGATCTTGAAATCCGGTGGTAGCGGATTGTTTGCCTCCAAGAATAATCGAAGCGACGGCTATATCCGGGAACTGCAACGCTTGCGTTAACGATTTCAATACGTGCTGACAGGTTATTTCACTATCTTGATCCCATTCCAGATAATTGCGCACCTGATACAGGCAATTGCTTTCCTTGAGCCGTTCGTTCAGATCAAGATCCTTTTGCTTGTGTGCGGTAACGTCTACCCGTACGGAAAGGTAACGATCGATTTTTCCGTTCGCATTGGTAAGCGGCACTATCGTTGAATCGACCCAATAGAGTTTGCCCGATTTATTGCGGTTACAGATTTCCTGATGCCAGGTTTGGCCTTTTGAAATCGTTGCCCACATTTCGGTGAAAAACGACTGGGGATGCGTGCATGAATTCAGAATGCGATGATTTTGACCGATCAATTCTGCTGGCGTATAGCCGCTGATTTCACAAAATTTCTCATTGACTTGAATGATCTTGCCTTTACGATCCGTGATTGAAATTAACGTAAGCTTGCCGATGGCATTCAAGTATGCGGTCAGCTCCGCTGAAATTTTCTCAGCGTTGTTTTTTGCTTGTATCAATCCCTTATGTGCTCTGATCGAAGCATTCTTCGATTTTATTGTTTTGTGAATGAGCGGTCTGGTCAACCAATAAACCATTGTCATACCGGCAAAGACAAGCAAAATCAGATAAAACGAAATCTTTTTTAACTGATACGGAAGATCACCGTACAATTCTTCTTCATCCATCTTGAGCACTGCGCCCAAGCCATAGGCAACGGGCGAGTGGGCTGCTACGACGTTAATTTGCCGGTAATCCTTGGTGAATTGAATGCCGTGTTGTCCTGCCAACGCAAAATGTACCGGCAACGGCTTGCCGTGCATGATGCGCTGCATGCGTTTCAATTGATTTCCATCCGTTGTGCGCAGGAAGCAATTTACCTCACGATTGCTTCCTTTGGCCGCTGCGCACAGGAGGAAGTCGCCTGTTCGGCCGATCAAGGCAGTCTCTGCGAAGATCTCCGTGAGATCCGGTATGAGTTCTTCGGTGACGACCCGGCCAATGAAATGATTCCTGTCATTCAGAATCTGCAGGGTGTTACGAATAATGAACTGCTTCTCCCATAATAATACCGAGAGAATATCGGGTTCCGTATTCAGTTCGATACCTGGACTCGAGTGACCGGAATTGATACCGGCATCCACGATGAGATTATTTTGGGCATCATAGATCCTAATGCCGACAAGACCGGTATTCAGTACTTTCCTCGCACCCTGCCATAGTTCGGAAATGTCTGCAGCATTGGATTCAGCGGAATAAATTTTTTCCAGGCTTTGGGACAGATTGATATTTTCAGAGACTGTCCGGGTATTGGATAGGGAGTGTGAAATCCGATTCTCGATCAGCTTGACGGTATTTTCTAACGCGATTCTGAGCCCTGAGGTGACCGTAGCCTCCGTTTGCGGTTGTATGACCCTGTAACCAAAGAAACCTGCTGCCAGGATAAGGATACTCAGCGTCAGTCCGCTGACAACACGGATCTTCTTGTCATCCTGATTGATAAAAAAACGAAACATTGTTTGATTTGTTGGTGGCCAGTAGGTGAGTTTTACGCGTAAGGCATACATTATCGGTAATTGAATAATAGACTTAAGCGCTGTTTAGGAGGCTTTTTTCCCCTTATTCTCAGTATGATGAAAGTGTGTAAATTGAGGGGTTATGTTTGGGAAAGCTCTGAAAAACTACTGCACTCGGCCGTGCTGCGTTGAAATCAGGTTCAAGAATGCTCATTTTTACCACTCATAAAATGCGCTTTTTTTCTTGATTTCACCTTGTTTGGCCGTCGCTCGCTACCTTTTTCAGAGTTTCCTTGGGATCGATACCGAGTGGAATAAAACAGTGAACCAACTGAGAAACTACATTTTTTTCCTCGAAGGTTCCGGGTAAGGGTAAAGAATATTCAGCGCTACGCTCTTTCCGGCGGTTTCGACAATACGCACATGTTCGCGTTTGAATTCCCGTGCATGGCGTAAGCCGCATGAATGGGCGATCATGTTAATCTCTTTGCTAACATTCCGGGCGTAGTTTGCGACGCGCAGATATTTTTCTTCCACGACCAAACCGTTTTGCAGCCGTTCATCGTGCGTTGTAATACCGGTCGGGCAGGTATTCAGATGGCAGCGCATCGCCTGGATGCAACCGAGTGAAAACATGAAACCGCGCGCGGTGTTGACAAAATCGGCACCGGCGCAGAGCGCCCAGGCGCCTTCCGCCGATGTCACCAATTTTCCGGCAGCCACTACATAAATGCGTTTCTTCAGATCGGATTGCAGCAAAGCATCGACTACGCGCGGCAACGCTTCTGCGATCGGCAGGCTGACGTGATCCATCAGCGTTTGCGGTGCGGCGCCGCTGCCGCCTTCGCCGCCATCGATGGTCAGAAAATCCGGCGCATAGTCGAGGCCGCGGCGGTTGATGTTGTCGCACAGTTCATTGATGAAATTCCACCCGCCAATCGCGGTTTTGATGCCGACCGGGCGACCGGTCAATTCACGGATATAACTGATTTTGTCAAGCAATTCGTCGATATTGTTGATGTCCTTGTGGCGGTTCGGGCTGATCGAGTCCTGATGCACCGGGATGCCGCGGATCGCGGCAATTTCTTCATGCACTTTACCCGCCGGCAGCAAGCCGCCCTTGCCGGGTTTTGCGCCTTGCGACAACTTAATCTCAAAGGCTTTGACCACTTTGCTTAACTCTTTCGCGCGTTGCGGCGAGAAATTGCCGTGCTCATCGCGGATGCCGTACTTTGCAGTACCGATTTGCATGATCAAATCGCAGTTGCCTTCCAAATGGTACGGCGCCAATCCGCCTTCGCCGGTATTCATCCAGCAACCCGCTTGTGCGGCGCCGAGCGACAATGCCCGCACTGCCGGTTTGGAAATGGCGCCGTAACTCATGCCGCTGATATTGATGATGGATTTTGCTTCAAACGGTTGCTCGCAGTAACCCTCGCCAATATACAGTGACGGCGTCGGCAACTGATCTTCTTCCTGAATCGGGAAAGCGGCGTTGACGAAAATGATCGAACCCGGCTGGCGCAAGTCGTTAGTGGAGCCGAAACCAACCAGGCTGCCTTTATTTTTGGAGTTTTTATAGATCCAGCCGCGTGTGGCGCGATTGAACGGCATCTCGTCGCGGTCGTTGGCGAAGAAATATTGCCGGAAATACTTGCCCTGGATTTCGAAAAAATAACGCAAACGGCCGATGACTGGATAATTGCGTAGAATCGAGTGCTTTTTTTGTGTTACGTCCTGGATAAACCAGACGACGATTAAACCGACAGCGGCCACACCTAGCATTGTGGCAATGCTAAAAAAGATCAAGTCAAATGCACCGGACATACCGTCTCCTTATTCCGCTGGTCAATCGATATACTAGCCGTTCGATGGGCGTAAGGGAACAGTTTGAGTAAACTATAATGCACGGTTTGACAGAGTAGCTAAGGATAAAAATTGCAAAATTTACACGACGAAATTTGCGACAACGTACAGCGGGCGTTACATGAGGATATCGGCAGCGGTGACCTGACGGCATTACTGATTCCAAGCGGAAAAGTACTGCAAGCCGCGGTGATCAGCCGTGAAAGTGCTATTTTGTGCGGTACGCAATGGTTTGAGCGATGTTTTGTATCGTTAGCACCCGATACGGTGATTGACTGGTTTGCCCGTGATGGCGATAGCGTGCAAGCGGGGCAGAAGCTGTGCGAAATTAAAGGGCCAGCGCGTACATTGCTGACAGCAGAGCGCTCCGCGTTAAACTTTCTGCAGCTATTGTCCGCCGTGGCGACGCAAACGCGGCGGTTTACAAGTGCCATCGCGGGTACTCGGGCGGTGATCGTCGATACCCGCAAAACGTTACCGGGATTGCGGCTGGCGCAAAAATTCGCGGTCACCTGCGGTGGTGGTGTCAATCACCGTATTGGTTTATACGACGGCATCCTGATCAAGGAAAATCACATCATCGCGGCAGGCGGCATCCAACCGGCTTTACAGAAAGCGATGAAAATTGTGCCACCCAACGTTTTTATACAGATTGAGGTGGAGTCACTGCAAGAATTGCAGGAAGCTTTGGCAGCAGGTGCCCGCATGGTGTTGCTGGATAATTTCGCGCTGGATCAGCTAGCGGATGCGGTGGCGCTGACCCGCAGACAAGCGGGTGAACCGGTGATACTGGAAGCATCCGGTAACATTTCATTGGAAAATGTACGCCAGGTGGCCGAAACGGGTGTTGACCGGATATCGATCGGCAGTTTGACCAAGAATATCCAGGCGATCGATTTATCGATGCGCTTTGCCGAGCCGGGATAAAAATGGTCGTGTGCAAGCTGGCTTTTTTATTCGAGTGGCTGCTTGGTTTCAGGTTCCAATGTCATAATATTTGCTTGCGCATTTTCTGAATCTAAAGCTGGTTCGAACCATGCAAGATTCCGATGGAGCTTGACGACTTCGCCAACGATGATCAGTGTGGGCGGAGTCAAATGGGCGGCTTCTGCCAGACCGGGTAATGTTTGCAGTGTGCCGGTCACGATTTTTTGTTTCTGCATCGTGCCCTGCTGAATGATGGCGGCGGGTGTGCTATCCGGCAGGCCATGCGCGATCAACTGCTGGCAGAGTACGGACAATCCCAGCAATCCCATATAGATCACGATAGTTTGATGGGGGCGTGCGAGATGCAGCCAGTCGAGGTCGATGCTGTTGTTCTTCAGATGGCCGGTGACGAAAATACACGATTGCGCATAATCCCGGTGCGTCAATGGAATACCGGCATATGCCGCGACACCCGAAGCGGCGGTAATGCCGGGTACCACCTGAAAGGGAATATGGTGTGCGGCCAAGGTTTCGATTTCTTCACCGCCACGGCCGAAAATAAACGGGTCGCCGCCTTTGAGCCGCAGTACTCGCTTGCCTTCTTGCGCCAGCCGCACCAGTAATTGATTGATCGACTCCTGCGCCAGCGTATGGCGGTTGCGCTCTTTACCGGCATAAATGCGTGTGGCGTCGCGGCGCACCATATCGAGAATCGCGGGCGATACCAGGCGGTCATAAACGACGGCATCGGCTTGCTGCATCAGGCGCATGGCGCGAAACGTCAGTAAATCCGGGTTACCTGGTCCCGCACCGACGAGATAAACCTCACCTTGCGGCGATTCGTCTTTTTCCTGCTGCAACGATTGCAACAAATAATCCTGTGCGGCTTTATCCTTCCCGGCCAATACCATTGCCGCAAAGCGGCCTTGCAGCGTTTTTTCCCAGAAAATGCGACGCTTCTCCGGGTGCGTGAAGTGTTGTTTGACGCGCTCACGGAATTTGCCCGCAATTGCAGCAAGGCGTCCATAAGCGGCCGGGATCATGGTCTCGAGCTGAGCGCGCAGTAATCGCGCCAGAACCGGAGATTGGCCGCCGCTGGAGATAGCAATCAGCAGCGGTGAACGGTCCACGATGGATGGCATGATGAACGTGCAAAGATCCGGATTATCCACGACATTGACGGGGATCTGCCGTTGTTGCGCGGCTGCGGATACTTGCCGGTTGGTGTCGCGATCATCGGTTGCGGCGATGACAAGCGCCGGGTTTCTCAGCTGATCGGCTTGAAAATTTGTAGCTAAATGCTGAATCTTGCCGAGCATGCGGTATTCATTCAGTTCGAAATTTAATTCGGGTGATACCACCGAGACCTGAGCGCCGGCTTGCAGCAGCAACTGGACTTTGCGTGTGGCAACTTCGCCGCCGCCGACAACCAGGCACATTTTATTTTTAATATCGAGAAAAACGGGTAGAAAATCCATGACAGCTTTTTCATCCAAAAATAAAGGAAGCGCCGATTCATTCTAAGCCAAATATTGGCTCATGCGTTAATCAGCGCTTCCTTGCTTTTACTGGGTTATTTCCAATCGATGCTTGAGATTGGGAAGATTTCTAGCCGGTTAGGATGCTATAAGCTGGACTCCAGTTTAAGAATATCTTCCAGTTTTATGTTGATCCCAGAACCTTTGAATACCGTACCCAGCTTCCTCTTGTTGAAGTGTTCGATATTGAGGTTGTAGACTTCTTTGGACAGTGGGAAATATTTGACCTCTTTTACCAGCTCGGTGGCGTTCTGCATATAGAAATTGACAAATTCCTTAATTTCCGCTTTTTCTGCCGATTTGGCATTCACATAGATGAAAATCGGGCGCGATAACGGTTTATAGCTGTTATTTTCCACGCTCTCGGCCGATGGCAGCACGCCACCGCTGCCATTATCAATCGCGACGGCGTTTATTTTTTTACTATTTTCGACGTAATACGCGAAACCGAAGAATCCCAGTGCATAAATGTCACTGGCAACACCCTGAACCAGCACGTTATCGTCTTCCGAGGCGGTAAAGTCACCGCGGCTGGATTTTGCTTTGCCGACGACGGCTTCGGTGAAATACTCAAAGGTACCGGAGTCGGCGCCTGGGCCATAGAGTTTGATTTTTTTGTCCGGCCATTCGGGGTTGATTTGATTCCAGCTCACGATATTGCTTTGCGCACCGGGTTCCCAGATTTTTTTCAATTCTTCAACGGTGATGGTTTTGCTCCAGGTGTTTTTGGGATTCACAACCACCGTCAGCGCATCGAATGCAATCGGCATTTCGATATATTGCACACCTGCTTCTTTGCAGGCATCCATTTCCAGTTGCGTGATGGGGCGTGAGGCATTGACGATATCAATTTCATTGCGGCAGAATTTTTTGAATCCGCCGCCGGTGCCGGAAATGCCAACGGTGACACGAACCGCGCCGCGTTTGGCGATTTGGAAATCTTCCGCGACCGCCTCGGTAATGGGAAAGACAGTGCTGGAGCCGTCAACTTTAACGATCGGGCTGGCGATTGCGGATGTGGAAGTCACAGATGCGCTCAACAGCGCAAGCGCAAGAAATGCTCTGAAGTTTAACGAGATTGACATCGATATGTTCTCCAAATAAGTAAATAAAGAGTAATGAAAGATTCTTGCAAGCAGGTGCGCTATCTTATTGCAGAATTATTACAGGATTATGACAATAATATTTTTGTCTTAAAACGGATGCGCATACAACTGCATGGGCGGCTGCATTAGAAAAGCCGGTAGTGAAAATGACCGGACACTAGGAATCGCTGCTGGCGGATTGTATGGTTTCAGCGATGCGTTCAGCCCAGTGATTGATTTTATGTTTCGATTCACCTTCCACCATGACGCGGATAAGCGGTTCGGTGCCCGATGCGCGGATCAAAACGCGCCCTTTGCCATTCAAATCGGTCTCAGCTTCTGTGCGCGTGGTTTGGATCGCTTTATTGGCGCTGAAATTGAAAGATTTGGGTATTTTTACATTAATTAGGCGTTGCGGGTAAAGCGAGACGCCGCGCATGAATTCAGCCAGTGTTTTATGGCTATCGCGCAATGCGTATAGCACTTGCAAAGCGGAAATGATGCCGTCACCGGTAGTGTGTTTGTCCATGCAGATGATATGTCCGGAATTTTCACCACCAAGCTGCCATCCTTTTTCTTGCAACAATTCCAGCACGTAGCGATCACCGACATTGGCGCGGAGAAATGGAATATTCATTTTTTTGAATTGATCTTCGATCGCCAGATTGGTCATCAGGGTGCCGACAACACCGCCGGTCAGCGTTTTTTTCTGCAAGCGGTGTTTGGCGATAATATAGATCAGTTGATCGCCATCATAGATTTGGCCTTTTTTGTCGATCATCATGAGCCGGTCGCCGTCGCCATCCAGTGCGATACCTAAGTCGGCACGATGCTGTTTAACCGCTTTTTGCAGTGCGGCGCAATGCGTCGCGCCACACTCGAGGTTGATATTCAACCCATTCGGCTGCACGCCAATGGTCACGACATCCGCACCCAATTCGTGCATGACGTGACCGGCGATATGATAAGCGGCGCCGTGCGCGCAATCGACAACGATGCGCAGTCCGCGCAGGTCAAGGTGATAAGGGAAAGTGCTTTTGCAAAATTCGATATAGCGGCCGGCGGCATCGTCAATCCGTTGTACTTTTCCCAACTGTGCCGAAGGTTTGGTTTCGATCGGTGCATGGATACCGCTTTCGATTTTATGTTCCATTTCATCCGGCAGCTTTCTCCCTTCGGCGGAAAAGAATTTGACGCCATTGTCCTCGAATAAATTGTGCGAGGCCGAGATCACGATCCCAGCTTGTAGTCGCAAGGCGCGAATAAGATAAGCGATGGCCGGGGTCGGCATCGGCCCGGATAGAATGACATCCACACCGGCGGCGCATAATCCCGCCTCCAAGGCGGATTCCAGCATATAACCCGATACCCGGGTATCCTTGCCGATCAGAACTGTCGGGCGTTTCCCTTGTATCAGATGCCAATCGGCTGCGGCGAGAACTTTACCGGCTGAATAACCGAGGTGAAGAATAAAGTCGGGTGTGATGGGTTCTTTGCCTACACGTCCGCGAATACCATCGGTTCCAAAATATTTTTTAGTCAATTTGAGCAGTTATGAATTGCGGTTAGAGACGGTTGAATCGGCTTCTTGGGTATCACAATTTCTCATTGCATCGTAGATAGCCAGCGCTTCCTTAGTTGCCTTAACATCGTGCACGCGTACAATTTTGGCACCTTTGACTACTGCTAGCAAGGCTGCCGCAGTGCTTTCATGGATGCGGTGATTCACGCTGTTCCCAGTGATGGCTCCCAGCATGGATTTGCGTGATAGACCGGCTAATACTGGAACACCGAGGTCAAGCAATTGATCCAGCCGGTTTAATAGGGTGAAGTTATGCTGCAACGTTTTGCCGAAACCAAAACCGGGATCGATGATCAGCCGGTCTTGTGACATGCCTGCGGTCTTTGCCGCCTCGATGCGTTGTAGTAAAAAGTCCTTTACTTCTTGGATGATATTGTTGTACTGCGGGTTTGCTTGCATCGTTTGCGGTATGCCTTGCATATGCATTAAGCAGATCTGCACATGGGTACTTTGCGCAACCGCTTCCAATGCACCGGGGCTTCGCAGCGCATTTACGTCATTGATCATGCAAGCCCCGGTTGCTATCGTGTGTTTCATCACCTCGGGTTTGGAAGTATCAACGGATATTGGAATTTTTGTATCGATGAGTGCTTCGAGCACGGGAATAACGCGCTTTAATTCCTCATCGATGCTGACTTGTTGACTTCCCGGGCGCGTCGATTCTCCGCCGATATCCAAAATATCGGCGCCTTCTTCGATCAAATTCTTTGCATGGGCAATTGCTTGCTGTGTTGATAAATAGCGTCCGCCATCAGAGAAAGAATCGGGTGTGACGTTGATAATTCCCATGATCAAAGGGCGATTGCTCGAGAGAATAAAGTTTGGCTGTGATGAAGACACGGTGCGGTAAAGAAGTTGTAGAAGTAAAAACGGGATACGATGGAATGATCGTATCCCGTTTGTTCAAGTTGTTGACGGTTAATCTGCTTCTTTAGCTATTTCTTGCGGTGCGGCAGGCTCTTTGGTGCCATTCGTTTTTGCCGCAGAAGAAGACTCCTCGCTCGTTTTTGAAGAAGACATGGATTGAGGTGGTTTGGGAGGACGTGGCGGACGGCCATCCATGATGTCCTTGATTTGATCGCTGTCGATCGTTTCCCATTCCAGCAAAGCCTGTGTCATGGCTTCAATCTTGTCTTTATTTTCTTCAATGAGCTTGCGCGCCAAGGCATATTGCTCGTCAATGATACGGCGGACTTCAGCATCCACTTTTTGCATGGTCGCTTCGCTCACATTTTTATGCGTTGTGACAGAGCGACCAAGGAAAACCTCGCCTTCATTTTCACCATACACCATTGGACCCAGCGAATCGGACATTCCCCATTGGGTGACCATTTGCCGTGCCAATTCCGTGGCGCGCTCGAAATCGTTAGATGCACCCGTAGTCATTTGATGCATGAAAACTTCTTCAGCAATACGACCACCGAACATGACGGAAATTCTTTGCAGAATCTCTTCGCGCTCCATGCTGAAGCGATCTTCCGTCGGCAATTGCATGGTTACACCTAATGCACGGCCGCGCGGGATAATCGTTACTTTATGCACCGGGTCGGTTTTTGGCAGCAATTGTGCTACTACCGCATGACCCGATTCATGGTAGGCGGTATTACGGCGTTCATGTTCCGGCATAACTACCGAGCGGCGTTCCGCACCCATGAAAATTTTATCTTTGGCACGTTCAAAATCGTCCATATCGACCAAACGCTTGTTGCTGCGTGCAGCAAACAACGCGGCTTCATTGACCAAGTTAGCCAAATCGGCACCCGACATACCGGGGGTGCCACGTGCCAGAATCTCGGCTTTTACATCAGGCGCTAACGGCACTTTGCGCATGTGTACATGCAGAATTTGCTCGCGTCCGCGGATGTCAGGCAACGGTACGGTTACTTGACGGTCAAAGCGGCCGGGGCGCAGCAATGCCGGATCCAATACATCAGGGCGGTTAGTTGCTGCGATGACGATTACGCCCATTGCACCTTCGAAACCGTCCATTTCCACCAGTAACTGGTTGAGCGTTTGCTCCCGTTCATCGTTTCCACCACCGAGTCCGGCACCCCGTTGACGGCCCACTGCGTCGATTTCATCGATAAAGATGATGCACGGTGCATGTTTTTTGGCCTGCTCGAACATGTCACGCACCCGGGATGCGCCTACACCGACGAACATTTCAACAAAATCCGAACCGGATATGCTGAAAAAGGGCACTTGCGCTTCACCTGCAATTGCGCGCGCCAGCAATGTCTTACCGGTTCCCGGACTGCCGACCATCAAAACACCGCGTGGAATACGTCCACCGAGTTTCTGGAATTTTGATGGGTCGCGCAGGAATTCAACCAATTCCGCTACTTCTTCCTTCGCCTCCTCGCAACCGGCAACATCGTTGAAAGTAACGGTGTTGGCTGATTTATCCAACATACGCGCTTTACTTTTGCCGAATGAAAATGCACCGCCATTGCGTCCGCCACCTTGCATTTGCCGCATGAAGAAAATCCATACGGCAATCAGCAACAGCATTGGGAACCATGAAATGAAAATGCTCATCAACATGGATGGCTCTTCTTCCGGTTTAGCTTCTACGATGACGCCTGCTTTGAGTAAATCGCTGACCATCCAGGGGTCGGACGGTGCATACGTTGTAAAGCGTCTGCCATCGGATTTGGTGCCTTTCAGGGTACGGCCTTCGATAACGACCTTGGCAATTCTGCCTTGATTCAATTCCGAAATGAACTGGGAATATTCCATCGGTACTTGCGCCGGTTGACGTACGCTGAATTGATTAAATACGGTCATCAACACAAGTGCAATTACCAGCCAAATGGCCATGTTTTTAATTAAGTTATTCAAGATAGCTCCTTGGTTTGCACCTTAAAAATCATTGATTGGACATTCTAACTCTATTCTGTCAAATAGAACAGAATAGTTCAAATAATACAAATTTGCTATCAAACTATATCCTACTCTCAACATTTATCTTTATTACCTAAGGGGGGCCATTCATTTCTCGGTAATCAGCACTATTACTTTTTTCCGAGGCCGACCAAGTATAATTCGTTGCTGCGATTTCGCGAGGCTTCTGGTTTTCTTATCACCACGCTGTTAAACCCTGCGCGCATGTCACGAAGAAACGATTCAAAATCCCTGCCCTGAAAAACTTTGACCAGGAAATTTCCGCCATAGTTCAGTTGCTCCATTGCGAACACCAGCGCCAATTCGGCCAAATACATACTTCTCGCTTGATCGCTGACTACAATACCGCTCATGTTGGGCGCCATGTCGGAAATGACAAGATCCGGTTGTTGTTCCCCTAGACGTTTTCTTAATTCAAGCACAGCACGTTCTTCTCTGAAATCATCTTGAATGAATTCAACACCGGGTAATGGTGCCATTTCCAGGATATCCAATGCAATTATTTTTCCTTTATGGCCCACTTTCTGACTGGCAACTTGTGACCAGCTGCCGGGGGCCGCGCCCAAATCGACAACAATTATGGCCGGCTTTAACAAACGATCCCGTTCAGCAATCTCAAGCAGCTTGTAAGCGGCGCGCGAACGATAACCCTCTTTCTTGGCTTGCTTGACGAAAAAATCGTTAACATGCTCTTTCATCCAAGCTTTACTGGTTTTGGCTCGTTTCATGAAGTAAAATATTACGTTTTAAGGGAATTTATGTTAACACTAACGATTGCTCAGCGGCGTGAACTAAAAGCGCAAGCCCATGCACTCAATCCGATCGTAATGATTGGAAAGTCCGGATTATCTGATACGGTTATTGGAGAGCTGGATCGTGGACTTACAAGTCATGAGCTGATTAAGATTAAGGCTCAAATCGATGATCGGGTTGCCAGAAATGCGCTTTTTGAAGAAATCTGTGACAAGCTGAGCGCTGCACCAGTGCAGCATATCGGTAAAGTTTTCGTTATTTACCGCCCTAAGTCGGAAGAGACTAACAGAAAAATTGAACGTTCCTCTCATAAAAAAAAGAAACAAGAGCCGTTTCGTACCAAACGTAGCTATCAGAACTGAGTTTTACCGGCATTCAAATGTATTTGACATCAAGTATTTCGTATTCCCGTATCCCGCCGGGTGCCTGAACTTCGGCGATATCTCCCGCATACTTGCCGATTAATGCGCGCGAAATCGGCGAGCTGATGGAAATTTTTCCCTCTTTGATGTTGGCTTCGTCGTCACCGACGATTTGATAGGTAACGGTTTCACCGCTTTGCAGGTCTTCCAATTCAATCGTGGCGCCGAAAACACAAGCACCATCCGCATTAATCAGTGCCGGATTGATGATTTGAGCGCTGGAGAGTTTGCTTTCCAGCTCGGCGATGCGGCCTTCAATGAATCCCTGTTTTTCCTTGGCAGCATCGTATTCGGCATTTTCGGAAAGATCGCCGTGAGAACGCGCTTCAGCAATCGCCGCAATCACTGCGGGGCGATGGATGGTTTTCATTTCGTGCAATTCTTTGCGTAGCGCCTCTGCTCCGGCTACCGTTAAAGGAATCGTGCTCATTGTCGTTTTTTGCCTTTCATTTTCATCCTGTTTTTTTAATCATCAAGAAGAGCTGATTTATGATCTATGCCTTCAGTTGCACATGCAATTTCTGCAGATTATACGCTTGCAGTTCGCGTCTATTGGTAATGCCGACACACGCAGCGCGCGCACCCGCTAATGTTGTATAGTAAGTCACTTTTGCCTGGAGTGCAGCGTGGCGGATCGAATAGGAATCCTTTATCGCGCTACGTTGATTTTTGACGGTGTTGATAATCAAGCTGATTTCACCGTTTTTAATCATATCGACAATGTGCGGACGACCTTCCGCAACCTTATTGATAATGATGACGTCGATCCCCGCTTCGGTTATTGCAGCGGCGGTACCGCGGGTAGCATAAAGAGTAAAGCCGAGTTCCGCAAGGTTGCGCGCGATTTCGACCGCATGCGGTTTGTCGGATTGACGCACACTGATAAAAATCTTGCCCGCGGTGGGAAGGCGGACATCGGTTGCTAATTGGGATTTGACAAACGCTTCGGCAAAAGTGGTGCCCATTCCCATGACTTCGCCGGTCGACTTCATTTCCGGTCCCAGTATCGTATCAACGCCGGGCAATTTGATAAAAGGAAAGACCGCTTCCTTGACCGAATAATACTCAGGGATCACTTCTTCGGTAACGCCTTGATCAATCAGGCTCTTGCCCGTCATGCAACGCGCCGCTATTTTGGCCAGTTGCAAGCCGGTGGCTTTGGAAATGAAAGGGACCGTACGCGATGCGCGAGGATTGACTTCAAGCACATATACGATGTCGTCTTGAATCGCAAACTGCACATTCATCAGTCCGATTACCTGCAGTGCCCGTGCCATCTCGGCGGTTTGGCGCCGCAATTCGTCGAGTACTTCCGGTTGCAGATTGAAAGTCGGTAGTGAGCACGCCGAGTCGCCGGAATGCACACCGGCCTGTTCAATGTGCTCCATGATGCCGCCGATCAGCACGGTTTCCCCATCGAAAATAGCATCGACATCGACCTCAGTGGCATTGGTCAGAAAATGATCCAGCAGCACCGGAGAGTCGTTGGAAACCTTGACGGCTTCGCGCATGTAGCGTTCCAGATCGGCTTTTTCATGCACAATTTCCATGGCGCGTCCGCCCAGTACGTAACTGGGCCGCACCACCAGCGGGTAACCGATTTCCTCGGCGGCGACCAGGGCAGCTTCGGGATTGCGGGCGGTACGGTTAGGCGGTTGTTTCAGGCCGAGCTGATGCAGCATTTTTTGAAAGCGTTCGCGGTCTTCGGCGCAATCGATCATGTCCGGGCTGGTACCGATAATCGGCACGCCGTTGGCTTCCAAATCGCGCGCAAGCTTGAGCGGTGTTTGCCCGCCATACTGCACGATTACGCCATGCGGTTTTTCCACCGCAACGATTTCAAGCACGTCTTCCAATGTCAGCGGCTCGAAATACAAGCGATCGGACGTGTCGTAGTCGGTTGAAACCGTTTCCGGGTTGCAGTTGACCATGATGGTTTCAAAACCGTCTTCGCGCAACGCCAGGGCTGCGTGCACACAGCAATAATCGAACTCGATACCTTGCCCGATGCGGTTGGGGCCGCCGCCCAGCACCATGACTTTCTTTTTATCGCTCGGATGAGATTCACACTCGTCTTCATAAGTGGAATACATGTACGCGGTGCTGGTTGCGAACTCGGCTGCGCAAGTGTCGACACGTTTATAGACCGGCCGCAGATTGAACTGATGCCGCTGAGCACGAATCGCAGTTTGCGCGGTATTCAGCAGTTTGGCCAGGCGCCGGTCGGAAAAGCCGCTGCGTTTCAGCTTACGCAGTGCCGGACGATCAAGCGCTGCTAGCGTTATGCCGGCCAGAGCTTGTTCCTGTTTGGCCAAGTCTTCGATTTGCGCCAGGAACCAGAGATCGATATGCGTCAACTGATGTACTTCGTCCAGCGACAGATTGCAGCGGAACGCATCGGCGATAAACCAGATTCGCTCGGGACCGGGGTTTGCCAGTTCGGTGCGGATCGTTTCCAGGTTATCGGTTTTTTCATCCAGACCGTCAACACCCGTTTCCAGTCCGCGCAAAGCTTTTTGCAGCGATTCCTGGAAGGTACGGCCGATCGCCATGACTTCGCCGACCGATTTCATTTGCGTGGTCAGGCGGTCGTTGGTTTGCGGGAATTTTTCAAAGGCAAACCGCGGTATCTTGGTGACGACGTAGTCGATGGTGGGTTCGAACGATGCCGGAGTAATACCGCCGGTAATATCGTTGCCCAGTTCGTTCAGCGTGTAACCAACGGCAAGCTTGGCGGCAATTTTAGCGATGGGAAAGCCGGTGGCTTTCGAAGCCAGCGCGGAAGAGCGCGACACGCGCGGATTCATCTCGATGACCAGCATGCGGCCGTTTTCCGGATTGATCGCAAACTGCACATTGGAACCGCCGGTTTCCACGCCGATTTCCCGCAATACAGCGATCGATGCGTTACGCATCAATTGATATTCTTTGTCGGTCAGCGTTTGCGCCGGTGCGACGGTGATGGAGTCACCGGTATGCACGCCCATCGCGTCGAGATTTTCGATCGAACATACAATGATGCAGTTATCGTTTTTATCCCGCACCACTTCCATTTCAAACTCTTTCCAGCCGATCACCGATTCTTCGATCAGTAATTCCTTGGTAGGCGAGGTTTTCAATCCGCGTTCGCAGATATCGAGAAATTCTTCGCGGTTGTAGGCAATACCGCCGCCGCTGCCGCCCATGGTGAAAGAGGGACGGATAATGACCGGATAACCCAGCATGGCTTGAACCTGCATGGCTTCCTCCAGGCTGTGCGCCACTGCGGATCGTGCGGAGCCCAGACCGATACGGGTCATCGCTTGTTTGAATTTTTCCCGGTCTTCCGCCATGTCGATGGCTTCGCGCGAAGCGCCGATAAGTTCGACGCCGTATTTTTCCAGCACGCCGTGCTTGACCAAATCGAGCGCGCAATTCAGCGCCGTTTGTCCGCCCATCGTCGGCAACAATGCTTGCGGCCGTTCGATTGCGATGATCTTCTCGATCATGGCCCAGGTGATCGGCTCGATATACGTCGCATCGGCCATTTCCGGGTCGGTCATGATGGTGGCGGGATTGGAATTCACCAGAATGATGCGATAGCCTTCCTCGCGTAAGGCCTTGCAGGCTTGCACGCCAGAATAGTCAAATTCGCAAGCCTGGCCGATGATGATCGGGCCGGCACCGATGATAAGAATGGATTGAATGTCGGTACGTTTAGGCATACTCTCTAACGGATAAATAGGGTGTGATTATTGGGAATGCCGGTTTTTGTGGTGCTGCATCATGGCGATGAATTTGTCGAACAAATAATCCGCTTCGTGCGGTCCGGGGCTGGCTTCCGGATGACCCTGAAAACAGAAGGCGGGTTTGTCGGTTAACTCGAATCCCTGCAGGCTGCCGTCGAACAGCGATACATGCGTGACCTTTGCGGTTGCGGGCAAGGTATTGCCGTCGACAGCAAAACCGTGATTCTGGCTGGTAATGATCACTTTGCCGCTGGCAACATCCTGCACCGGATGGTTGGCGCCATGATGGCCGAATTTCATTTTGACGGTGCGCGCACCGCTAGCGAGTCCGAGCAGTTGATGACCCAGGCAAATGCCGAATATCGGAATATTTTTATCAAGTAACGTTTGTGTGGCGGAGATGGCGTAATCGCACGGTTCCGGGTCGCCGGGGCCATTCGACAGAAAGACACCGTCGGGCTGTACTTTCAGAATATCCGCCGCCGCAGTCTGAGCTGGAAATACCGTGACCTTGCAGCCGCGCTGTGCCAGTTTGCGCAGAATCGTGCGTTTCATGCCGAAATCAAAAGCGGCAACGTGAAATTTGGGATTATCTTGCATCCGGAAACCGGATTCGAGCGACCACTCGCCTTCATTCCACGTGTACGATTGGCGGCAACTGACCACTTTGGCGAGATCCATTCCGGCCAACCCGGGAAATGCCCGGGCTGCTTGCAACGCTTTTTCCTCATCGATATCGCCAGCCATGATGCAACCGGCTTGCGCGCCTTTTTCCCGCAAAATCCGCGTCAGTTTGCGCGTATCGATTTCAGCGATGGCAACGACATTCTGTTCTTGGAGAAACTGCGGCAATGTGCGGGTTTTGCGAAAATTGCTCGCCATCAGCGGCAGATCGCGAATCACCAAGCCGGCGGCGTATACTTTATCGATATTACCGGATTCGTAATCTTCCGGATTGGTGCCGGTGTTGCCGATGTGCGGGTAAGTCAGCGTGATGATCTGCCGGCAATACGAGGGATCGGTCAATATTTCCTGATAACCGGTCATGGCCGTATTGAACGCGACTTCACCGGTACTGATGCCTTCAACGCCAATAGACACGCCATGAAAAATTGTCCCATCGGCAAGTGCGAGGATGGCGTGCGGCGGTTGTGACACAAAAACTCCTTGGAAACTGACAAGATCTGGAAAAAAGGACCGGCAACGATCGTTAAAATGCCCCGGCGATCGTTAAAATGCCCCGGCTATTGAATGCGGAATTATACGTGAAAACGGCTCATTTTTGTATGCGCGCGCTTTTGCTCACGAAGAAATAGCTTTATGAACTTTTGTTGATCGGACAATTTCGTCTGGTGCCAAAGCAGTATCGGCACAAGTTTTGCCCTTAAGGTGCTTGTAAGGCAAAATTTCCAGACTTTTCTTATCCAAATTTTTATTACACGAACATTAACCAAGATTAAGAATGGGTAAAATGAGCACGGTCTTATCTGTTCGTGAAATAACACTTCATTGATTTCTGGTAATTACGCAACTATTCAATTTCATAAAGATTAAATCATGCATGTCTTCAAGTCTAAAATCGATAACTGGGTACTGATTTGTTTATTGCTATCCATCTCAGCCTGTCTGCTGGGGGCATCCGTCGCGTTGTCGGTTGGCGGAACCGCCAATTATGTGTTTGCAGCGATCATATTGATTCTGGGTGCCGGTTTCCCGGTCTGGCTCTATGCTTCAACCCGGTACATCGTGACTGGCGATGATCTCAAGATCGTCAGCGGTCCGTTTTCCTGGAATATCCCCATTCAATCGATCGTATCCGTGCAAGAGACGCAGAATGCATCGGCCAGTCCGGCTTTGTCGTTTGACCGCCTGGAAATCATCTACGGGGAAGGCAAAGCCATCATTGTCTCGCCGCTTGATAAAGCAAAATTCATACAAAAACTGGGCAAGGAGAGATTCATTTTTAACCGCAGAAATGCCCGGTCAAAAGCTGCAGCTAAGGATTTCCGTAACAAAGCTAAGAGAAACAAAACGAACCGGAGCAATACGTAGCGTAGGCTCGATTGCATGCGGAAAAGACTCAGCAATAGCGTGCCGCAATGCGATTTTTCCGGGATCGCGCCTATCCGACATACTTGCATAATTCTGATTTAGATGGTTATCTTTGCACATTGATTTATCATTGAGGTAACCATGGGTAATGCTAAGCAAACCAAGTCTCAACTATTGCAAGAGCTGCAGCAGCTGCGTTCCGAATTGGCTGCGGTCAAGTTGATGACAGAAATGCGTACCCATGAGCTTTATGTCAGTGAGGAGCGGTTTTCGCTGGCGATGCGCGGCGCCAACGATGGATTGTGGGATTGGAATCTGGAAACGGATGAAGTGTATTACTCGCCGCGCTGGAAAAGCATGCTGGGTTACGCCGAAAACGAACTGGCGGGTCACTTAAGCACATGGGAAAACCTGGTTCATCCCGATGATAAAATCGTCGCACTGGAAAAAGTTCAGGATTACTTCGATGGCCGCAAAGATTCGTTCGAAGTAGAAATGCGCATGCGTCATAAGGATGGTCACGAAGTTTTTGTGCTATCCCGCGCGCTTCTGGTCACACGCGGATCGGACGGTAAACCGGTTCGTCTCGTCGGTACGCACGTCGATATCAGCGAACGCAAAAAAGCAGAGGCCTTTGACAATCAATACGCTGAAATTCTTGAGATGATCGCGATAGGGCGTCCTGCACCAAATATCTACGATGCCATTGCGCTGATGTATGAATCCCGTCACCCTGGCATGCGCTGCTCGATGCTTGAATTGAGCGGTAATAAACTTCTGCATGGCGGAGCGCCCAGCTTGCCGCAGGAATATTGCGAAGCCGTGCACGGCCTGGAAAACGGGCCGAGCGTCGGTTCCTGCGGGACATCTACTTTTACCGGGCAGCGTGTACTGGTAGAAAACATCGACACCGACCCGAAGTGGTCAAAAATCAAACATTTTGCGCTACCGCATGGTATGCGGTGTTGCTGGTCCGAGCCGATCAAAAACTCCAGCGGAAAAGTTTTGGGTGCGTTTGGCATGTATTACAATCATCCCGCACTGCCAGACGAGAAGGAATTAAAAGATCTGATTTCCGCTGCCCGGCTGACGGGGATCGTCATGGAACGGGATCAAGCGCAAAAACGCATCCGCACGCTGGCATATACCGACGAGCTGACAGGACTTGCCAGCCGTGCCTCGTTCATACAACACATGGAAGAAATCACCAAATCGTCTTCCCGGCATGGCCGCCGCTTCGGGCTGCTGTACATCGATCTGGATAACTTCAAATACATTAACGACAGCCTGGGGCATGACGCTGGAGATTTGTTGCTTAAAACCATTGCAGCGCGATTGATCCATACCTGCCGCGATATAGACTTCATTGCGCGGCTTGGCGGTGATGAGTTCTGTATCCTCATCGAAGAAGTCGAAGCGGATTACGCCGCCAATGTCGCAAAGCGCTGTCTTGAAGCTATATCTCAACCGATCGAAATTTATTCCAGAAAACTTACGCCGGCTTGCAGCATTGGCATCGCCTATTACCCCGATGATGGCGAAAATCTCTCCGCCTTATTGAAAGCGGGCGATATCTCGTTGTACACCGCCAAGGAGAATGGAAAAAATCAGTATGCATTTTATAAAGCCGAACTGACTCACAAGGCTGAGTATCGTTTTCAAATCGAACAGAATCTGCGGGAAGCCATCGAAAAACAACAGCTGTCCCTGGTGTATCAGCCGCAAATCAATATCAAAAGCGGGGAGATTTTTGGCGTCGAAGCGCTTTCGCGTTGGCATCACCCGCAATTGGGACAAGTTCCGCCCAACGATTTTATCGTCATCGCCGAAAGAATCGGCATGATCAAACCGCTGACCGAATGGGTGCTGCGCACCGCTTGCGGGCAACTGGTAGCCTGGAAACAAGAAGGTTTCCGCACGCTTCGCATGGCCGTCAATATTTCCCCCAGTCTTTTTCTGGACAATGGATTCGTGCTGCTGGTTAAGCGCATCATCAATGAAGTCGGCATCGTGCCAGCCGAATTGGAATTGGAGGTAACGGAAGGCATCGTGCAAACCGACCCGCGCAATCTAACCATTTTTCAGGACCTGAAAGATCTGGGCGTGCTACTGTCCATCGACGACTTCGGCACCGGCTATTCTTCGTTTGCCTCGCTGAAACACCTGCAAGCGGATTACCTAAAAATCGACAAATACTTTGTTGACGACATGCTGGCCGACAAGAAAACCCTTACCCTGGTCAGCTCGATGATAGAAATGGGACAAAAACTCGGCTATGGCATCATCGCCGAAGGTGTTGAGACACTGGAACAACTGGATATTCTCAAGAACCTCGGTTGTGAAATCGTGCAAGGCTATCTGTTCAGTAAACCGGCCGGTGCCGACAGCATTTCAGATTTGATGAACAATCAAATGCACAAAAATATTCTCGGGCAATGCCGGTTGGATGAGATGGCATAGTTGATGATGCTTTGCAGATGATCGCTGCATCGGCGGCGTAAACCTTCAAGAAAGACAAGAGCATCAACTTGCGATTCCCCACGGTTTTGCCACGAGGATAGGTGCAGGTGCGTAGAGCAATTTATTCGTCTTAAGGAAACGCTGATTAATTCGGCGGACGAGATGAAGCACGAGGCGCACGGAACACAGCAACCGAGACATATCAATAAGATAGGCGAGGAAGCGAGTACTGCGCAACGAAGTGATTCGCTCGTATAGTCAATTAATCAGCGTTTCCCTAACAATTCCATCATGTGTACATCAACCTGCCTTTGGGTTCCGGAATCAGTTTACCCAGCTTACGAGCGGTATCTAACCACTGCTCGATGACGATTTTTGCATTGGTGACCGCTAGTTCGTAGATTTCTCCGTCTGACATATAACTGGGTAATTCCGGAACTTCAACGATAAAAACGTGACCTGCTTTGCCCCCAAGAAATAATTAGCTCGTATTTTATCAATGCAATAATCCTTTACTTGGGTATGGTGACAATAAATATTGATCATCACCCCACTCCAATCTCAATCAACACCTCATTCGGATTCACCGATTCGCCTTTGATCACGTGCACGGCTTTGACGGTGCCGCTGATCGGGGCGGTGATTTCGGTTTCCATTTTCATCGCTTCGGTGATCAGCACCGGTTGTCCGGCGCTGACTTTCTGGTCGATTTTGACCAGTAC